>DATHMT010000015.1:0-19472 GCA_035486855.1 Steroidobacteraceae bacterium | reverse complement strand
TCAGCTCGGACTGATCGGCTCCGCCCAGGCCTCGGGCCTCACCGCCACCGCCTTGGGTAACGTGAGCACCTCGAACCTGCCGAGCCTCTCCAACGCCGCACTCGGTGCGTTCACCTCGGTGCAGGTCGCCGCCCTGGGTACGAACATCACCTCCACGCAGATCACGGCACTGTCCGCCGCCGGTATCACCGGAGTGTCCACCACCAGCCTGAACGGGTTGAGCACCGCGGACATCCAGGCGATCTCCACCAAGGATATCGCCGCCCTCACCGCCACCCAGGTGGGCGGGTTGGGAACTGCACAAGTGCAGAATCTGACATCCTTCCAAGTGGCTGCCCTGACCTACTCGCAGGTCGCCACACTGATCTCCGAGATCGCCACCTCCCAGATCCAGTATCTGAGCGTGGTATAAGTCGGGCCGATTGTGACCCGGATCATACTTCGGTGTGATCCGGGTCACACTTCACCGACGTCTGCGCCCTACCGCCTGCGCAGGCACGCGCGGGGCGCGTGAACTCTGTGATATGTCTAGCATTGCGTAACCGTTGATATTGTTAAAGTCCGCAACCACGGCAGCTTGCGAGCGCCGGTTGAGTAATTGGTTGCATGGAAGTTCTTGCGGAATCCCTGAATACACTGCTCGAGCAGATGAATGGCGGACGCGCGGCACAGGCGCTTCCGGAGCTCGAGCAGATGCTCGTCCAGCAACCGGCGCATCCGGGACTGCTGACTCTGCGCGCCGAAGCCCTGCGCCTGACGGGCCGCCTGGACGCGGCCGTGGATGCATTCAAGCGCGCCGGTGAATCCGGCGGCGGCCCGCGCAACTGGCTGATTGCCGGCATTCTGTTGACCAACGAACGCAAGGTCGATGAAGCGCTGGTGTATCTGCAGCGGGCACTGGCGCAGGCTCCGGATGACGCAGAAGTGCTCGACGCCCTGATCACGGCCCTCTTCAACTCGAACCGCCACAACGAAGGGATCGAATTCGCGCGCCGCCAGATCGCTCTGGGCAGCAATCCCACCCTCATGTCGCGCGCGGCACTGCTGCTGCACGCCAACGATCTCTACGAAGAATCCACTGCCGCCTTTGGCAGGGTCATCGCCCTTGCGCCGGACCAGCCGGCGTTTGCCGGTTCGGCGCTGGTACCGACCCGATTCACCTGTGACTGGGAATCCGTCGAGGCGCTGCAGCGCCAGATCCGCGCTTGTTACGAACGCGGGGACTTCAACGCGCCGCAGGAGTACCCGCTCACGAACGTCACCTGGTGTGCCGATGAGGCGTGCAATCTCGGTGTCACCCGCGCCTACGTGGCGCGGATGGTCCCCAGAGTTGAAAGGCTGCCTGCCCGACCGGCGGGGCCGGTCGGGCAGCGTATCCGCGTCGGCTACATCTCCTGCGACTTCCGCAATCACGCGACCATGCACCTCATGGCCGGACTGCTGGAGACCCACGATCGGCGGCGGTTCGAGGTGTTCGCCTACGACTACAGCAGCCCCGACATTTCCAACTATCGGCAGCGATTCCTGAATGCCGTCGAACACCACATTCCGATCCACACGCTCACCGATCGGCAGGCAGCCGAGCGAATCGCGAGTGATCAGCTCGACATCCTGGTCGACCTGAAGCTCTATACCGGAGGCGGCCGGGCCGCAATCCTGGCGTACCGCCCCGCTCCGATCCAGGCCGCCTATCTGGGCTTCCCGGGCAGCGCGGCCAGTGCCGACATCGACTACATCGTCTCAGACCGATTCGTCACGCCTGACAGTAGCGCACCGTATTACTCCGAGAAGTTCTGCCGCCTTCCACACAGCTATCAGTGCAACGACCGACAGCGATTCGTCGCACCCAATCCCGGATCCCGTACGGACCATGGTCTTCCGGGAGACAAGGTTGTCTTCGGCGCCTTCAATCAATCCTACAAGATTGATCGCGGCAGCTTTGCCGTGTGGCTGCGGGTATTGAAGGAAGTGCCGGACAGCATACTGTGGCTGCTGGGACAGAGCCCGGCCGCGATCGCCAATCTGATGCGCTACACCGAACTGGCGGGCGTCGACCCAAACCGAATCGTGTTCGCACCATTTGCGCAGCCCACCGAACATCTGACGCGCCTACAGCTGGCGGATGCGTTTCTGGACGCGCTGGTCTGCAACGGCCATACGACCACATCGGATGCGCTATGGGCCGGAGTTCCGGTGATCACCGCCAGGGGTCGGCATTTTGCTTCACGCGTCAGCGAGAGCCTGCTCAACGCCATGGAGCTGCCGGAACTGGTGGGTTGCGACGAAGATGACATGGTGAGAATCGCCAGGCGCATCGGCGCCGACGCCTCCTACCGCGCCACGCTGCGGGCGGACGTGGCGGCCAAGCGACAGACTGCACCGCTCTTTGACACCGCCCGCTTCACGCGCGATTTCGAAGCCGCGCTCGAATCGATGGTAGGGCGCCACCGTGAGGGCCTGCCGCCGGCGCACATCGACGTGCCGGAGGGTGGACAGCTGGACCGTGGAGAATCGCCGAGCGCTGCGGGTCGCGTGTCGGCGCTGCAGGTCGCCTATCAGGGCTGCCCGCTATGCGGTGGCAGCAGCACGACGTTGGGATTCGCCCATTGCACCTCCCATGTCTTGTGGCACGAACCCCTGCCGACCTCCATTGAGTGGCTGCGCTGCACAGCATGCGAACACGTGCACAGCCGCCACCATTGGACCGAGGCGGGTGCAGCGGAACTCGCTCGCAAAGCGGTTGCGAATCGGCCCCCGGACACGCTCGCAACCCTCGAGGCCCGCGCCGGCTGGAGTCCGGTCGTGGAAAAGGTCGCGGCACTGCTGGGCGGTTACCGGGCCATCGCCGACGGTCCAAGCAAGCCCATCTGGGTTGACGTCGGTTGCGGCGACGGCGCACTGGTCACAACTGCAGTCGACTACGGATTCGCTGCGATCGGACTGGACATCGAGTCTGCCGCTGTCAGCCGCCTGCAGCAGTTGGGGTTCAACGCTCTGCAGCGCGACTTCATGGCGCTGAAATTCGAGGTCACCCCCGACGTCATGTCCATGGCCGATGTGCTGGCGCTCTTACCACGTCCGATCGCGGCGCTGCGCAAGGTCGCCGACGTACTGCGCCCCGGTGGGGTGCTGATTCTGAGTACCCCGGACCTTTCATCGTCCGAATGGCGGGTCATGGAGGCGGGCAAGACCAATCCCAGCTGGATGGACCTCGAACGCTTCCATGTCTTCAGTCGCGACCGACTCATCGCACTGCTGGGAGATGCCGGCTTTGAGGTCCGCGACCTGTCGGTCTCAGTTCGGGCGAAGGGGCACGTGGAACTGTACGCGGTGCGCAAGGCCAAGGCTCCGAGGCGCAATACTGCGCGCGAACCGCGGCCCAGATTGAACCTCAGTGATGTCACGGTCTGCGCGGCAGACTGCTCGACGCCCGCGCTCGCAGCCTGGGCCCTGGCCAAATCCACGGCGCGTTGCGCCTTCGGGGATGCCATCCTGCTCACCGATGCGCCGGAGCAGAGTGACGAATTTCGCACCGTGCGGATCCCAGCTTTGAAGTCGCGAGCGGCGTACTCCAGATTCGTGCTGAAGGAGCTCGTTGAACACATCCGCACGCCATACGTGCTCATCGTGCAGTGGGACGGGTACGTCGTGGAGCCCAGAGCGTGGATGCCGGAATTTTGTCAGTACGATTGGATCGGCGCGCGATGGCCCTGGTATACCGACGGCATGACGGTCGGCAACGGCGGTTTCAGCCTGCGATCCCGCAAATTGCTGGAAGTCACGAGCTCGCCCGCGTTCGAGCTGCAGGACGACGTCGAAGAGGATGATCTGGTCTGTCGGGCCAATCGACCCGAATTGATGCGCAAATTTCAGATCCGGTTTGCTCCCGACCAGATCGCGGACCGGTTCTCCTACGAACATACGATCCCAAGTTTACCGACCTTCGGGTTCCATGCGCCGTTCAACATGTGGCGCCACGTTGACGACAGTGAAATGATCGAGCTCGCAAACGGATTTACACCGCATATCCTGCGCTCGGATTCGTTCGTGCGGCTGCTGTCAAACTATGCCGAGACACGCCGATTCATGCCCCTGGAGGCGCTTTATTCGCGCTGGCGACAGGAATGCACGCCGGAGGAGATCCGCGCGCAGACCCTGCGCATGAGTGGCAGTCAGGAATACACGAATGCGCTCATCAGCCTCTGCCAACCGCTCTAGAGCCTGAATGCATGATTACCTCGGCGCAGTCCCTGGAATGTTTCGTCGGTCACAGCGACGAGTTGCGGCACGGGCGGGAACTGCAATGCCGCTTCCGGGCCTGTCCGCTATGCGGCGGCACAGGCTCGCCGCTGAGAACCGCCGAATGCACCGGCCACCCGCTGTGGCACGAGCCGTTGCCTGGAGCGCTTGAATGGATGCGGTGCTCGCGGTGCCAGCATATCCACACTCGGAACTATTGGACCGAGGCGGGTCTGGACGAAGTCACACGCACTGCGCCCGTGAATCAACGCCACGACCTACCGGCCACCGTGGCGGCTCGCCGAGCAAGCTGGACCAGGATGGTGGAGAAAGTCGTCGGCATGCTGGGCGGTTACGGGACAGCATTCGGCAGGCCTGACAGGCCAATGTGGATTGATGTGGGATCGGGCGATGGCTCACTGTTGATGACGGCCGCCGACTACGGTTTCGCTGCCATCGGGCTCGAGACCAGGGCGCAGCTGGTCGACCGAACACGGGCTCTGGGATTCAATGCCATGCAGCGTAATTTCATGACGCTGCGCTTTGATGTCGCGGCCGACGTGCTCTCCATGACAGATGTACTGGAGCAGATACCGGAACCTCGCGAAGCGCTGCGCAAGGCGGCGCGGCTGCTGCGCCCCGGTGGGGTGCTGACCTTGAGCGCTCCGGATTCTTCCTCATCCGGATGGCGGCTCATGGAGGCGACGCATGCGAACAGCTACTGGATGGAACTCGAGCGACTGCATATTTTCAGTCGCGAGCGCCTGATCCAACTGTTGGGCGAGGCCGGCTTCGAGGTCGCAGAAGTTGCCATCTCGGTGCGTGACCGGGCGCACACGGAACTGTATGCCGTGCGCAAAGCGTCCACACCCATCCTCGAGCTGCGCAGCGCGGATGCCATCTGCATCGAGCGTCGCGGCGGCATGGGGGATATCCTGATGGCATTGGGGGCGGCGAAGGCGCTGAAGACTCTTTCCGACCGTCCGGTGATCCTGGCGACGGCCCCCGGCATGCAGAAACTGGCCCGGTCCTGCCCGCACATTGATCACATCGTGGAGCACCATACCGTGCTCGCAGATCAATACCCGAATATCAAACACGCTGATTTGAACGCCGTCGCGTTCGGCATCTCACGCGTGCATCAAATCGATGCCTATCTGGAGGCCTACGGTGTATCGGCAGCGCCGGAGCTCAAGCACATCGAGCTCGAGCCGGAACCGGCGGCGGAGGAGAAAGTCGAAAAAATCCTCAAGTGCTGGCCCGCCCGGACGCCCGGTCGAGCACGCGTGCTGCTCCACGCCGCACTGGGCGATGCCAATCGCAGCTGGCCGCAGCAACGCTGGGAGGAACTTGCCGCGAAGCTCATTGGTGCGGGCCACCAGGTCATCGTCGTCGGCAGCACGCACGATCCCCTGAAGCCCGCGGCGGTACCCTCAACGCCGGGCATTCTGAGCGCGGTAGACATTCTGGATGTTGCGGCGACCGTGGCCCTGATGCGCCGATCGGACCTGTTCGTGTCGACGGACAGCGGACCCGTGCAGCTTGCAGCGGCGACCGATATCGCGATTGTGGGCCTGTACTCCAGTGTCGCCGGATCCTGCCGACTGCCCTTCCGCCATGGTCAGGCCGGGTGGCGGGCGGTAGCGGTCGGGCCCTCCTGCGCGTTTCATCCCTGCTATCAGCAAATGCACAACAGCGAAGTCATCGCCCCGTTCATGGCAAAACTGCAGGCGCAGACGTTGACGGTGAATGAGATGTTCGCTAACTGGTGTCTGGATGGGGGCTCCTTCGCCTGCATGAAACACCAGATCACAGTGACCATGGTTTTGAACGCGATAGAATCGCTCGCAATACCCGCCTTAGGGCAACAGGATGCGTATGAGCCAGTATAGTGAAGTCATCACGGAATCGGTGCTGCAAAACTGGTTCAGCGCAGCAACCATGGCCGATCGTCAACTGGCGTCCGTCATTCAGCATGGCCTGTTTCAGCGCCGGCAACCGACCTTCAAGGAAGTTTCCCTGCAATTGTTCAGAGTGGAAAATCCATACCACTGTTACCAGCAGCGAGTGCTGACCGAAAGCATGCTCTATCCCCCGCATATCGGGGTCAGTACGCTGAATCACATCATAAGATTGCTGAATGCACACCCGAAATTTTGCCTGGAAATCGGCAGCTTCATCGGTTCAAGCGCAGTATTGCTGGGCAACTTCCTCAGGCAGGTCAACGGCACTTTGATCTGCATCGACACCTGGTGTGGCGATATCAACATGTGGCTGATGGATAATTTTGCTCAGACCATGGGCAAGACGGATGGCAACCCGGACATATTCGATCGTTTCATGTCTAACATGATCAGGAACAATCTCACCGATACCGTCATTCCGTTCAGAGTGAGCTCGATCGTTGCCGCTCGAACGCTGAAGGTCTTGAACTACGAAATCGACCTGATTTATCTGGACTCGGCACACGAATGCGGCGAAACCTTCCTGGAATTATCGTTGTTCCACGATATCCTGAAGAATGGCGGGGTCATGTTTGGCGACGACTACGCCGGCTTTCCGGCTGTGAAGCATGATTTGGACCTGTTCTGCCGCCTGCATCACTACGAACTGCTTTTCACTGGCGATGGGGACACCTGGATCATTCAAAAGAAAGTCTGATGCCTGGCCCTCCTCAGAGGGTCTGATGGAAAAAGAAGGTACGAACCTGCAGCATGAATTCTTCGCAACCGAAGAGTATCCGCTGCCGATAGACCTGCTGCAGGGCACGGTGGCGCTCCGGGTCTGAGATCGCCTCTGCAACCCGGGAGGCCAGGGACCCGGTGTCAATATCCTCTTCATTGAACAGGTAGAAGCGATCCAGCGGGTGGTCCTGAAAGCTCGCTGCGGCACCGCGCTCGTGCAGAAACACAATGGCGCCGGAGACGGCCGCTTCGCGCGGCACCCGATCCTTTCCAGGGTGATGGCCGAAATCGATGTAGACCGAACAGTTGAGCAGGCTCTGCCGGACCTGCTCACGCGTCATGTTCTGGATTGCCGCGAATGAAAGGTGTGGATTGGCGGACATGAATCTGGATGCAAGCATCGCCCCTTTCTGCGGGAACAGCCCGATCTGCTGCCGCCGGGACTGCGGCTGCGATGGCGCCGAACGCAGGTATTCCGGATTGATGTAGTCGAAGAGCGGGAATGCGCTTCGGGAGCCGCCGTAGCGCTCGATGAACCGTCTGGCATAGTCGGATTGATAGAAGTGGATCAACCCGGAACCCCCGATCAGGGTGTTGGCGTAGCCCGGGTCGTTCAGCTTCGGGTTGTAGGAGATCGCATTGTCCACCGACAACCACCATACCGCCCTGTTTCGCGCCGGGATGGCGAGCAGCGCTTCAGGCAGGATCTCCGGTGCCACGATCAGCGTTCCTTCGGAGAGGGGTGCCTCGACCAAAGGGACCGGATGGTAGGCCGCGTACGTCGCCGCCACGGCTGGATTGGGCGAGTGCCGGCCGACGATCGCCGTGGGGCCGTGCTCAAGCGTGGAGCCCTGGCCGAAGTACGCAAGCCGCGCATTTCCGCCCAGCGAGTTGATGGCATGCGCCAGCTGGTGCAATGCTTCCGGTCCGCCGGTCACGGCCTCCGGGCACAGGATGACGACCGTATCGTGGCGAGGAACAAGGGCGGAATTCTGCTCTGTTTTGGCGTCGTCCATCATCTGTGACTGACCTGGCCCCGGGGAAGTGCGGCCGCCCGGGCCGCGGTGCTGGGCGCGAATATGCTCGTGAGTTGATCTGCAGTCTTGAGCGCCGCCCCGACCACCTGGTCCATGTTGTAGTAGCGATATTCGGCGAGCCGGCCCACGAAGGACACCGCGGGCTGTGACTTCGCCAAGTCGCGATATTGCCGGTACTGGCGTTCGTTCTGCTCCGAGGGAACCGGGTAGAAGGGCTCTCCCTGCCACGTGGGATATTCGCGCACGATGGAGGTGCCGCGGGACACCTGTCCGGTGAGGTGTTTGAACTCGGTGATGCGCGTGAACGCTTCCGAGTTCGGATAGTTCACCGTTCCGACGGGTTGGAATTGGCGCACTTCGCTCAGGTGTTCGTGCCGGAATTCCAAAGAGCGGTATGGCAATCGTCCGAAGCACCCATCGAAGTACTGGTCGATCGGACCGGTGAATATGAGGTGCCTGTAGGTCAGCTGCTGACGGACGTCCTGGAATCGCACGCCCAGACGCACCTCGATGTTCGGCTGAGCGAGCATCCTTTGAAACATCTCGGTGTACCCGTCCGCCGGCATGAACTGCAGGTCATCGGTGAAGTACCGATCATCTGAATTGATCCGTGCGGGGACCCGCGCGGCCACACCGGCCGACAGCTCCGAGAGGTCCAGATCCCACTGCTTGCGCGTGTAGCCGCGGAAGAACTTTTCGCACAGGTCACGCCCGACTCCGGCCAGGACGACATCCTCGCTGTTGCGCGGATGTTCCGTGGGGATCCGTACTGAGTTCAGATAGGCTTCGACTCCGGCTTCATCCAGGTCAAGTCCATACAGTTCGTTGATCGTCGTCCGGTTGATCGGCACCGGCAGCAGCTTGTCCCCGACCCTCGCCAGCACGCGGTGCTCGTAGAACCTCCAGTCGGTGAACTGCGAGAGGTACTCGAAGATGCGCCTGCCGTTCGTGTGGAAGATGTGCGGCCCGTAGGGATGAACGAGGATACCGTGCTCGTCCAACCGGTCGTAGGCGTTGCCGCCGATGTGAGGTCGCTGGTCCACCACGAGACAGGAGAAGCCGGCGGCCGACAGCCGTTGGGCGCAGGTCGCGCCGGCGAATCCAGCGCCTACGATCAGAAAGTCCCGGTCCATTGATGGGAGCGTACGGGGTGCGTTTCAGGAATTATGTGAACACGGTCATGCCGCCATGCCGGGTGCGAGCAGCTCGCGCACCGAATTCGCACACTGTGGAACAGTTAACAATGTCCGGCGTCCGGGCCGCACCCCGGGCCTGGCGGTTCCCGGGGCGCGCGTGCCGGTTCCGGCCTAAAGATCCGCCGGCTTCTGCCGTTACCCGTGTGTCGAGAAGTGACGGCGCGAGATCAGCGGTCGTAGTGGACGTAACGCCGCTCTTCTCCAGGGAATGCGTGAACTGGCGATTCAGCAGCTGGAGTGTGGCTATGGCCGAGGAATCAGGCTCGTTAGGCGCTATCGGAGCGATGAGTTCCATGGATGACTTCGTCTCCACCCAGGACAACTCACCATCGCCCCAGGCATCGGCAAGTCCGCCGGCGGCGGTCGCGGCTGTCTCGGCCCCCGCACCGCGGCCCTCCGAACAGGCGGTTCAGTCCGCATTGGTGCAGATCAACGCCCATCTGGCCAGCGTCAACCGGGTTTTGACGCTGAAGGTGGATCCCACCTCGGGCTACACCGTCGCGCAGATCTCCAATGCGCAAACGGGTCAGGTCCTGCAGCAGATGCCCACCGAAGATCATTTACAGCTCGAACTGATGCTGGCGCGCTGGTCTCACGGCGGCAATGTGCTGATGGACGAGGAAGCCTAGCCCACGAAGCGACGCGCATTACGGAACATGCGCATCCAGCCACTCCACTCCCCCGCTCCATCCGGCGCCCAGGAGTTCTGGACGTTGCGGTAGGAGCGCTCGGGGTGGGGCATCGTTATGGTCACGCGCCCGTCCGCATTGGTCAGCGCCGCGATCGCCAGCGGACTGCCATTGGGATTGGCGGGATAACGCTGCGCCGGTTGGCGGTCATGCGATACATAGCGGTAGGCGATCAGGCCGCTGTGCTCACATTGCGCCAGCTGCTGCGGGGATTGAAATTCGGCGCGACCTTCACCGTGCGCCACGGCGATCGGCAATACCGAGCCTGACATCCCGTGCAGCAGCACCGAGGGCGAATCCAGGATCTCCACCAGCGTGAAGCGCGCCTCGAACTGCTCGACGCGATTGCGGACGAAGCGCGGCCACAGCTGCGTGCCGGGTATCAGCTCCTTCAGCGCCGCCAGCATCTGGCAGCCATTGCAGGAGCCGAGCGTAAAGGTGTCGGAGCGCGCGAAGAAGGCCGCGAACTGCGCCCGCGCGACAGTGTTGAACAAAATCGATTTGGCCCAGCCTTCACCGGCGCCGAGCACGTCCCCGTAGGAAAAACCGCCGCAGGCGACCAGGCCCTTGAAATCCGTGAGACTGCGGCGACCGGCCAGAATGTCGGTCATGTGCACATCATGGGGCTCGAACCCCGCCTGCTCGCACGCCGCGGCGGTCTCCACCTGGCTGTTGACGCCCTGCTCGCGCAGGATGGCCACGCGCGGCCGGGCGCCCGTGACTATCCAGGGCGCGGCGATGTCTGCCTGCGGATCAAAGCTCAGCGCCACGCACAGGCCCGGATCCGTCACGTCGGTCTGCGCGGCCAGCTCCTCGGCCGCGCATTGCGGATCATCGCGCAGCTGGCGCATCTGAAAAGAGGTCGCGGACCAGGCGCGCCGCAGTTCGCTCCACGGAAAAACCAGGTTTTCATCGGCACCGGCAATGTGTATCAGCATGTCGGTCCGCGGCGCACCGACGCGCCGGACCTGCCCCTGCAGTCCGTGATCCTCGAGCACCGCGAGGAACTCGGCGCGATGCGCATCGCGCACCTGCACGACGACCCCCGGTTCCTCGGCGAACAGATTGGCGAGTGTGGCGGACTTGCCGGAGGTCGCGGCATCCACGGTGAGCCCGCAGTGACCGGCGAAGGCCATCTCCAGCAACGTCACCAGCAGGCCGCCGTCGGAGCGGTCGTGGTAGGCCAGCAGCACACCGGCGGCCCGCAGCTTCGGCAGGGCCTTTGAGAACCCGAGCAGCCACTTCGGGTCATCCAGGTCGGGCGGCTGCGCGCCCAGCTGGCCGTGCACCTGTGCCAGCACCGAGCCGCCGAGTCGGGCCTTGCCGCCGGACAGATCGATCAGCCACAGCGATGACGGACCGAGATCCTTGCGCAGAACGGGTGTCAGTGTCCGGCGCACGTCGCCGACGCGTGCGAACGCCGACACGATCAACGAGACCGGCGCCACCACGCTGCGATCCACACCGGACTGCGGCCAGCGGGTCTTCATCGATAAGGAGTCCTTGCCCACGGGAATCGCGATGCCCAGCGCCGGACACAACTCTTCTCCCACGGCACGGACGGTCGCATACAGTGCCGCATCCTCCCCGGGCTCGCCGCACGCCGCCATCCAGTTCGCCGAGAGGCGCACTTCGGCCAAACTCGCGATATCGGCCGCCAGAATATTGGTGATCGCCTCGGTCACCGCCAGGCGACCCGAGGCCGGCGCATTCAACACGGCCACTGGCGTGCGCTCACCTACCGCCATCGCTTCGCCGACGTGTCCCAGGTAATCGACGACGGTGACGGCCACGTCGCTCACCGGCACCTGCCACGGCCCCACCATCTGGTCGCGGCTGATCATCCCGCCCACCGTCCGATCGCCGATGGAGATCAGGAACGTCTTGTCGGCGACGGTCGGACAGCGCAGCACGCGCAGCAATGCTTCGCGCAGATCCAGGCTCGCGAGGTCGAACTCCGCGCTGGCCGGGATCTGGCTGGCGGCCTCCCGCTGCATGCGCGGCGCCCTGCCGAGCAAGACTGCAATCGGCATGTCAACCGGCGTGCCCCCCAGCAGCGGATCCACCACCTCGAGTACGCCCGAGTCATTGATTTCACCGATCACGGCAAATGGACAGCGTTCACGCTCGGCGATCTGCGCAAACTGCTGAAGACCCTGCGGCTGCAGCGCGATCACGTAACGCTCCTGCGCCTCGTTGCACCAGATCTCGAGCGGCGACATGCCGGGATCCCCACTGGGCACCGCCCGCAGGTTCACCACGGCGCCACGCTGGCTGTGCGCGACCGCTTCGGGGATGGCATTGGACAATCCACCCGCGCCCACATCGTGGATCAGGGCGATCGGATTGCGGTCGCCCAGTGCCCAGCAGCGATCGATCACTTCCTGCGCGCGGCGCTCGATTTCCGGATTGCCACGCTGAACCGAGGCGAAGTCGAGGTCGGCGCTGCTGACGCCACTGGCCATGGAGGAGGCGGCGCCCCCGCCGAGGCCGATCAGCATCGCCGGTCCGCCCAGCACCACCAGCTTCGCACCCAGCGGCACCTCGCCCTTGGCGACATGGCCGCGGCGGATGTTGCCCAAGCCGCCGGCGATCATGATGGGTTTGTGGTAGCCGCGACTGCGGTGTGGACCATCGCCGGCCGCCTGCTGTTCAAAGGTACGAAAGTAGCCGCAGATGTTCGGCCGCCCGAATTCGTTGTTGAAGGCCGCCGCACCCAGCGGACCCTCAATCATGATGTCCAGCGCCGAGGCAATCCGCTCGGGTTTGCCCAGAGTGCGCTCCCAGGGCTGCTCGAAACCCGGGATCAAGAGGTTCGAGACGGAAAAACCGGCAAGTCCGGCTTTCGGCTTCGCGCCCACACCGGTCGCACCTTCGTCGCGGATCTCGCCGCCCGAACCGGTCGAAGCGCCCGCAAACGGCGAGATCGCCGTCGGATGATTGTGGGTCTCCACCTTCATCAGGATGTCGACCGGTTCACGGTGCCGCTGATAGATGCCCGCAGCATCGGGAAAGTAGCGGACGCCGTTCGACCCCTCCATTACCGCGGCGTTGTCGCGATAGGCGGATGAGATTCCCTGCGGGGCGCGCTCGTGGGTGTTGCGGATCATCGCGAACAGCGATTTCGGCTGCGCCACCCCATCGATGGTCCACTGCGCATTGAAGATCTTGTGGCGACAGTGCTCGGAGTTGGCCTGCGCGAACATCATCAGTTCGGCATCGGTGGGGTCGCGCCCCAGGCGCGCGAAGGCCTCCAGCAGATAGGTGATTTCATCGCTCGCCAGCGCCAGTCCCAGCTCGGCATTGGCTGCTTCCAGCGCCCCGCGTCCGCCGCTGAGCGCGATGGTCCGCACCGGACTCGGGGAATGGTGGGCGAAGAGCTGTTCGGCGTCGGCCGTACTGCCGATCACCATTTCGGTCATGCGATCGAACAGCACCGCCGCGACCCGGTTCAGGGCCGTACGATCGAGGCTGTCGGCCACCGCAAGCTCGTAGCGGATGCCGCGTTCGATCCGGCGCACGGCCGCCAGTCCACACACCTGGGCGATATCGGTGGCCTTGCTGGACCAGGGGGAGATGGTGCCCGCCCGCGGCACGACGATCAGCACCTCGCAGTGCCCGCCGAGCCGCTGCGGTTGCGCCTCGTGGGTCGGGCCGTACGTCAGAAGCTTCTCCAGCAGGCGCTGCTGGTCTTCGGCGAGGGGCGTCGCGGCGTCGATGAAGTGGACGAAGTTCGACTGCAGGCCGTGTACGCGGGGCTCGAGAAGCTTCAGGCGGGACAGCACCTTGGCGATACGAAAGACCGAAAGGGCGGCTCTGCCCCGAAGCTCAAGCATCAGCTAGGCAACTCACTTGCGCGACGGCGGCTCGCCCGCGGGAGCCGAATAGACGGGCATGGGGAAGGCGCTCACATTGCCCCCCTCCAGGGCCAGGATCTTGGCGGTACCCTGCTTCTTGACCTCGTCGATGCGCAGCACCGAGTGCATCGGCAGGTAGGTGCGTTTTACCCCTTCGAATTCGGTCTTGATCCGCTCCTCGTTGGGGTCCACCACGACGCTCGAGCGCTCACCGAAGACGATGTCTTCGACCTCGATGAAGCCAAAGAGGCTGCCATGCGTGACCTTTTTGGCATAAACCTCGTAAACCTTGCCTTGATTCAGGAACAGGACTTTGAAAATGTGACTGGCTGCCATGGGTCCCGGGGGGTGAAATTGCTACTTTGACACGAGATTATATGTCCACCCACCGGCCGAAAGCGGCCAACTGGGTGTATTTGTCCTAACGGGGGCGCCGGTGGCGCTGCAACTTCGCATAATAAGTGATCATCGCAGGCTGCTCGGCGACCGCAGTTCTGTGGTGTTCGACGGGTTGGGCGGCAATATTGGCCGCGGGGCCGACAATGACTGGGTGCTGCCGGATCCGCAGCGCTTCGTGTCGGCACACCATGCGCGTATCCACTATCGCGATGGTCTGTACATCCTCGAGGACACCAGCACCAACGGTGTCTACGTCAACGACGAGGAGCGGCCGATAGCCAAACGCGGCGCGCACGTCCTGCAGAACGGCGACATCCTGCGCTTCGGCGAATACCAGGTCGTGGCCATGGTGGAAGCGCGCGCAGCCGCGGCCGATAGCGCCGCGGCGGGCACACCCTTGCCGCCGGGTCCCCCTGATTTCTCAGGCACATTTCGCGCCTCGGCGACCAGCAGCGTCGAAGTCCAGCACACGGCGCAAAGCGTCGAGGTGCTGGCGGCGGTGGGCCGTGTGGCGCAGACCGACCTCGGGGCGGCGCTGGATCTGGATGATCTGCTGCAGACCGAGGCCGAAGAGTTCTCGCGCCCCCGGGTCGTGAATGCCTACGGCCAGCCGGTAACCCCGCTGCCTGCTGCGAGCGTCCGACCCGCTGCCACGCCGAGCCCGGTGTCCTCGATTCTGCCACCGACACCCATGGAACTGAGCGCCGCTTTGGCCGACAGCGACACCGAGCGTCGGGCGATCGCCCGCCGTATCGAGCGTCTGGCGCGCGCCGCCGCCCGGGCCCAGGACCGGCGCGTCGCCGCCAGCCCACCGGTGCCTCCGGATGCGAACAGCGGGCTCGCTGCCTTCTGCAAGGGCGCCGGCGTCGCCGCCGATCAATTCGCGCCGGAGCTGCAGGTGAGAGTGCTGCACCTGGCCGGTCAACTGCTGCGCGAGGCGCTGGTCGGGCTGAAGGATCTCGAGCGGGTGCGCACCGAAACGCTGCGCCCGATGCAGATCGACAACGAAACGGATAGCGACGATCCGCGCCCGTCATTGGCGCGCGCCGGCGTGGAGGATCTGCTGGTCGATATTCTCAGTCAGCATGAAAGCCGTCGGCTGGATGCGGTGCAGTGGCTGCGTGAGGTGCTGGAGCGCGCGAAGGCGCATGACCGCGCTACCTTCGATGCCCTGCGCGCCGCGTTCACGGATTTCGTCGCGCGGCTCGAGCCGGCCGAACTGGAGTCACGCTTCGGACGCCCGGCCCGTGGCGCCACCGACCGTCGCGCGCGCAACTGGGAACTGTACAGCGAGTTCTATCGCAGCATCGCCGCCAAGGCCGATGGTCAGCTGCCGCGCGTGTTCCTCGACGCCTTCAGCGCCGCCTACGACGAGAATCTCACTCCGCCCGACAAGTAGTTCGCGCCGCGAAGCTACCTGTCAGAAATGGCATCTTGACGCCATTTCGCCGTTGCCCAATATGCCTCTAGCATATTTTGCGCCGCGAGCGGAGATGAGCGCGCCTGTGAGAATCCTGCTGGTCGAGAACAACAAACAGACCGCCAGTCTGGTACGCGACGACCTCAGGACTTCCGGTCATGGTGTCACCGTTGCCACCAATGGGGTCGATGCCCTGTTCCTTGCGGCCAGCCAGGAATGGGAACTGCTGATCGTGGATTGCACTTCACCGTGGCTCGATGGTCCGGGCATCGTGCGCACCCTGCGCTGCGGGGGCGTGGCCATCCCGATTATGCTGCTGATCGCAACGTCGGCGGACACCGAGTCTGCGCTCGCCGCCGGGGCCGACGGCTGCCTGCCGAAAGCCTTCAGTACCGCCGAACTCAATGCGCGCGTTGCGGCGCTTGGCCGCAGTCCCGGGCGCGCGCAACCGGAAACACTACTGCGGGTCGCGGACGTCGAGATCGATCTGCTGACGCGCTGTGTGAAGCGCGGCGAGAAACGGCTGGCACTGCAGCCGCGTGAATTCCGCCTGCTCGAGTTCCTGGCGCGCAACGCCGGCACGGTGCTGGACCGGCCGACGCTGCTCGAGAAGGTCTGGGACTGTAATTTCGATCCGCGTACCAATGTGGTGGAAAGTCACATCAGTCGGCTGCGCGCCAAGATCGACCGCGGCTTCGAGGTGCACCTGATCCACACCATTCGCGGTTCAGGCTACTGCCTGCGCGCACCCGCCTAAAGCGGTTTGCCGCAGCGCGCGAGCACCGTGCGCAGATCCCGAATCGGGGGGAACACCTCGTTGTTCAAGTCCGATCCCTGCGCGTCGTAGGCGCGCTGCTCGAACTCCACGATTTCCTTATCCTCACGGAAGATGTTTTCGGTGAAGTGGGTGACGAACGGCCACACCATGTGGATCAGCCCCGGCACCGGCGGCTTCTTCACGGACAGATAACCGAAGGTGCGATTGGTGCGTTGTTCGGCATCCAGCGGCGTGTAGCCCAGCCACACGGACAGCACCGGCAGGTCCTGGTCGTAGTCGATGTTGCGACCCAACCAGACCCGCAGACTCTGGTACGGGTAATCCGTGCGGATGCGCATGTGGTCGGAGAAGTCGCCCTTCTTCTGTGTCGTGCGGTTGCGGGTCAGCTCGACGATGACGCGCTCGCCGGCGGACTTGCCGCCACCCGCACGGCTGAAGCTGTACTCGACCTGCGCCCAGTTCTCGCCGTGGTCGCGCCCCAGACATTTCGCGGTGATGGACCCCATCTGCTTGCGATGCATGAACTGATGGTTCATGTCGAACAGGTTTTCGTGCATGAAGGTGTAGTGGCAGGCGACCTCGCGGTTCAGCTGCCGGGTCTTGTAGGCCTTGTTGGCGAACGCACCCAAGGCAGTGGGCTTGCGCGCGTCGGCGAGCGTGGGATCACCGGGAAAGACGAAAATGAGGTTGTCGACTTCGTGGACCGGATAGCTGCGCACGCCGTTGGGCAGCCGCTCCTTGCCGAGGTAGGGCACGTCAACGCATTGGCCGCTGCCGCTGTAGGACCAGCCGTGATAGTGACACTTGAGCTGGTTCTCGCACACCACGCCGAGGTGCAGCGGGACCTGGCGATGCGCGCAGCGATCCTCCAGCGCGTAGGCCCGACCATCCTGGCCCCGGTACAGCACGATGGGCTCGGCCGCAAAACGGCGCGCCAGCGTCCGACCCTTCTTGAGCTCATCCGCCCAGGCCAACGGATACCAGTGGTCGGGGTGCGCACCCACTCGCCGCAGGTCAGGCGCCGCGGGCGCGCTTGCGGGGGTGGCGGGCAGCCGGGTCACGGCATCATCGAGCATCCATTACTCCATAAAGTGGCGGAGAGGGTGGGATTCGAACCCACGGTAGGCTTGCGCCTACGCCTGATTTCGAGTCAGGTACAATCGACCACTCTGCCACCTCTCCGGTTCATTCTGTCTACGCAGATTTCCTAATAAATCAAAGACCTACATCGTGGCAGAAGCAATTAACATAAGGCAAGGGACTTTTGTCGCAAGCCACCCGCAGGCGGCCTCGTGACGGGTATTCTAGCCCAACCTGAAGGCTTGAAGTGAGGGCCCAATGAGTCGGCTGTCGACCATGGACTCGTTCTATCGGTTCTATAAAGGACGACAGGTCTCCCGCTGTGTCATGGCGATCGTGGCCTTGGTGTCACTGGTCGCGGCCAGCTACTCGCCGCCGGTGCGATCGGTCAATCCGGTTCGCGGCAAGGGGGAGTTGCGCGTCGTAACCCTGGAGAGTCCGACCACCTATACCAAGGGCACCCGCGGCACCGAGGGGCTGGAGTTCCGTCTGGCGCAGGAGTTCGCGCGCCAGCAGGGGCTCGACCTCTACATCTACCCGGTGGCCAGCGCGACCCTGATGCGCGCCGAACTCAAGGCCGGTCGCGCCGATATCGCCGCTGCCCAGCTCACCGCGAATGCCAGCTGGTCACAGGTCGGACGTGCCGCGGCCGTCTATGACCAGATTCCACAGCTGGTGGTCTATCGGCGCGGCGAGGAGCAGCCGTCCGCCGCCGACTTGGGATCGATGCACCTGCTGGTGCGGGCCGGCAGCCCCCAGGAGGAAATGCTGCGACGGTTGAAGATCCGGCGGTTTCCGCAACTGGGGTGGACGGCAGTCTCTCCGCACTCGGTGGACCCGCTGCAGGATATCCAGAACGGCGTCGGTGACTATGCCGTGGTCGATGCCAACGAATATGCCTATGCGCAGCACCTCTACCCGGACGTGGTCCCGGCCTTTTCGCTCCCGGAATCCCGCCCCGTGCAGTGGCTGGTGCGACGGACGGACCCGGACCTGTACGCCGCGGTCAATGACTTCATTGATGTCTCGCGCCGTTCCGGCCTGCTGGGTACGCTGTTGACGCCGCCGGCTCAGGACCGTCGGGTGCTCGCCTATGTGGATACGCGTCAGTTCCATGAGGATCTCGACGCGCGTCTGCCGCAGTACCGTGCCTTGTTCGAGGAGGCCTCGCAGGAGACCGGCATCGACTGGCGCCTGCTCGCCGCCATCGGCTACCAGGAGTCCAAGTGGGACCCCGAGGCTCAGTCCTCGATGGGTGCCTCGGGCATGATGATGCTAACCTCCGATACCGCCGACTCACTGGGGGTAGCGGATCGCTCCGATGCGCGCGAGAGCATTCTGGCCGGTGCCCGCTACTTTCAGGAAGTGCGCGCGAAGGTGCCGGCACACATCCCGGAGCCGGACCGCACCTGGCTTGCCATCGCGGCCTACAACGTGGGTTATGGCCATGTCGAGGACGCGCGCCGCCTTGCGCAGATGCGCGGCAAGAACCCCGATTCCTGGCAGGACGTGCGCGAGCAGCTGCCGCTGCTGGCGGATGAGACCTGGTACGACCGGCTCAAACACGGTTTTGCGCGCGGCGCCGAGCCTGCGCAGTTCGTCGATCGCATCCAGCGCTTCCTGAAACTGCTGGAATGGCAGCCGGGCAATGCCGGCAGTGTCCAGCCGGCCGCGACCCATCCTGATGCGACCTGGGTGGGTCGGCCGGCGGCCTGATCCGGCGTCAGCGGCGCTGCGCAAAAAACTGCTGCAGCTGTGCGCCGCACTCCTCGCTCAGCACGCCGCCAAACACATCGACGCGATGATTGAGTCCGGATAGCCGGAAAATATCAACGACGCTGCCCGCGGCACCCGCCCGTGGATCCCAGGCACCGAACACCACCCTGCGCACGCGTGCGTGCACGATCGCCGCCGCGCACATCGCGCAGGGTTCGAGCGTCACATAGAGGGTCGTAGCGGCCAGCCGATAGCTGCCCAGTGCCTGGCCGCCGGCGCGCAGCGCCTGGACTTCGGCGTGGGCGGTGGGATCGTGGGTCGCGATCGGACCGTTGCGGCCCTCCCCGATCACTCGCTCCCCCAATACCAGGACGGCG
>DATHMT010000014.1:0-91378 GCA_035486855.1 Steroidobacteraceae bacterium | reverse complement strand
CGACTTACACCGTGGGTGGCGCGGTCTCGGGTCTGACTGGCACCGGGTCGGTGATGCTGCAGGACAACGGCGGTGACAACCTCAGCGTGAGTGCGAACGCCAATTTCACCTTTGCGACTCCGATTGCGAGCGGACACACCTACTACGTCACCGTGCTCAGTACTCCGCCGGGTGTGTACTGTGCCGTGACCAACCCCTATGGCACGGTGGCCAGCGCCAACGTCACCAACGTCCAGGTCAGCTGTGCGCCCTCCACGACCTATTCTTACTCCGGGAAACCGTTCACGACCTTTAGTGCCGGGGGCGCCTATACGACCAGCGACTCCGTGAGCGCGGCGCTGACGCTGAGCGGTCCGCTCGCCGCGAATTTGCCGCCGACCAATGTCATGTCTCTTCCCGGATTCGTATCACTGACCCTAAACGATGGGATCAATGCCATTACCGCGTCCTTCAACAGTTGCAGCGGCGGGAGTTGCAACGGAACGGCATGGGTCATGACCGATGCGAATGGGAATCTCAGTGCCTGGTATCTGGATGCGCAGCGCCCATCGCTGAGCGAAAACGCTGAGGACATCCACACTCTCTATGATCCGGGCAGTCAGCTGTTGGTGTTGGGGCAGGGGACCTACACGAACATTATTGAACCACCGGGCCTCTCGCCGAATTCGTCAGGTGAGGATGAGGGTAGCTACGCGGGCAACAGCGGCGGAGCGATTGTCTCCTACTACGGGTATGAGCATTCCTCGCCGCCCGGATCGTTCTTAGGGACCGGTATGGGGGGCACGGTGGTCGTGACGCCGGCGACGTGCACCTACACAAATCCCTGTCAGGTTGTCCCCACCACACAGCTGCAGGTGGTAACTGCTCCTGGGATTGCTCTGCCCACCGATCCCGTCATCACCCAGACCCAGTGTTTTGTGCCGGTCGATCCGCGCGGACCGAACTGTGGCGCCGTCAACGGCAAGCCGGCGCAGTCATTGAACATCGCAAGCCTGGCGCAGTGGTGCCCGGGCTACGGCAACGAGGTGATTCCAAGTTACGCGTGCGGCGCAACGACCTCTCGGTCAACTCCGCCGGGGGCTGCAGGAACCGGATTCTGGCTCAATTACGGCGTTGCCGAATCTTTGGATGGCACCAATGGACTCGACATCTTCGACGGCTTCACGCCTCCGGCAGGCAATTTGACTCCAGGGTGTCCGCCCCAGGACGGCACTGGGCCCGGCCGCCCGTACAACTTTGGGATCGTGATCGGTGGCACCCGCTCGGCTTCAAATACTGAAGAACAGCATCCGGAGGGCACGCTGATTGACATCACGGACTCGTGCGACATCCTCCATGGCGCCGGTCCTCCGGGGGCCTCCGTGATTGGTCAGGGCTTCGCACTGTTGCAGGCTGACCCCACGGTGAAACACCAGTCGAGCGAGGAGATTCTGCTCGATTTGGCCAACAACAATTACGTGAATACCTACATCGTGGCTGGGCTCACGCATTATCCGAAGAACTCGCCCGTCGAGACGCAACTGCTACTGTGTCTGGCCGAGAGCCAGATACTGCTCAATCTGGGCAATGCCAAATGTTCCTCACAGCGGCTCTTTCAGTGCGGGCTGCTCATCCAGAACACGCCGGTCGCCACTTTCGGCCCGTCCAAGACGCCTCTGCGCATACCGGACCCTTATGGGGACCTGTATGCCCGGGTGTTGCATCAGTTCTTCATGAACAACACTCAGATCGGAGGCGGGCCGCCGATCTCGCTGTACGACCTGTTGCACCAGAGTCCCCTCGGACATGGACCGTATCCGGAATGCCCCGCGCTGTGAACGGTGAGACGAGGCTTGCGTTGCCTGCCTTGATCTGATCTCGGCCAACATTAGCGCCACGCAGCAGTCCCCATGCTGCTTGCGGCGCTCGGGCTGTGGCTTGTGCTGGCGATACTGATCTGGCGACTGCGTAACCTCCACGTGTATTGGCGACTGCGCGGCGACGGCGCGCCGCCACCCCCGGCCACGCCGTAGAGTCGCGCGGTCGGCTGTCCCCCACACTGCAACGAGATTGCGTCCTAATGGGGTCCGATCGGGCCAACGGTATCGTGCGCACCTCGGCCACCCAACATAGGTAACGTGCCATGGCAAAGCAGACTGCAGACCGACACACCTCCGCCGCGCAGTCGAATCACGTTCGCGTTGCAAGGGCCGCGACGGACGCCACCTCGAGTGAGGCGCGCGGCAGCCTCGCGATCGAGGATCCCGTCACCAAGTACCCGAAACCGCCGTTCAAAGAGCAGACGCAACCTTGGCCGGGCCTGGCGGGAAAGATGACCCCCAAACCGGACCACGGGGAAACAAGTTACCAGGGCTCGGGCCGTTTGCAGGGGCGTAAAGCACTGATCACCGGTGGCGATTCGGGAATGGGTCGCGCGGCGGCCATCGCGTTCGCACGCGAAGGCGCCGATGTAGCGATCAACTATCTGGCCGCGGAAGAGGCCGACGCGCAGGAAGTCATCCAGCTCATCAAGGACGCCGGAAGAAACGGTGTATCGATTCCGGGTGATCTGAGAGATCGGGCGTTCTGCCGGCGACTGGTGGCCGAGGCGGTGCAGAAGCTGGGCGGCCTCGACATTGTGGTCTGCAATGCGGCTCGACAGCAGTCCAAACCTTCAATCCTGGATATCAGTGATGAGGATTTCGACGCGACGATGAAAACGAATATCTACGCGCCATTCTTCATCATCAAGGCAGCACTTCCGCATCTGCGCGCGGGATCCTGCATCATCGGAACGACGTCCGAGCAGGCCTACGACCCTTCTCCCGAACTCTACGACTATGCTCAGACCAAGGCGGCGACGATGAACTACGTGAAGTCACTGGCCAAGCAGCTGGGCGGACGGGGCATCCGCGTCAATGGTGTCGCGCCCGGCCCGATCTGGACTCCGCTGCAGGTCTGTGGCGGATCGACTGTTCAGAAGTACCGGAACTTTGGCAGTGCGACCTCGTTGGGGCGACCCGGTCAACCGGCAGAGCTTGCTTCAATATACGTGCAGCTGGCAGCGAGTGATGCGAGTTTCGCAACGGGAAACATTTACGGAGCCGGCGGCGGCCAGGGCCAGCCCTGAAAGATGTCCCAATACCACGCGCCCCAGGAAGCCTAGGGTGGCGCTGAATCCGGAGGCTTGAAGCGCCGGTTCCGGATCAGGAGCGCCTGCCCGACCACCGCGGTGCACAGCAGCGCGATGTTCGACGCCATGAAAATCCAGTTATGCAGGAGAATGCTGTAGGCCGTATACCCGGCGGAGGCCGTCAATTGGCCAATGAACAGCCACTTGGATACTCCCTGCGTGGTCCGCGTTTTCCATTGCGTATAGACCTGACGCAAAATGGTCGCGAGCAATACGACCGAGCTCGCCCATCCGATCAGATCAATCACGGTCGGCCATGGGAGTTCTGTAAAAAAGGACCGATGGGCAGCGCCGCATCGGTCCTTCAGTGGGAATCGCCGGATCAGCGATTATTGGTTGTTGACCAGAAGGCCGGAAGTGTCGACGGTCTTCACGCCCTCAACGCGCATCGCTGCCTGCTTGGCCTGGTTCGCGGCATCCTGACTCGGAACAGAGCCGGCGAGTGCGACCACGCCATTGGTCGTGGTGACATTCACGTTACTGTTCGGCGCGGCGGCTGCAACCTGAGTCTTCACATCGGTCGTGATACGGTTGTCCGCATCACCGCCGCTGGCGCTCGCAGCCGGATTGGCCGGCGGAGCGGCGTCCGGTGTTGCAGCCGTGGCCGGCGCCGTCTCGGTGCTGGCCACCGGCGGTGTATCGGTCGCCGGAGCAGCCGGAGCAGCGGGAGTTGCCGGAGCCGGAGCAGCAGCGGCCGGCGGCGCGGGGGGCGCCGTGGTGCTGGCTACCGCAGTCGAATTATTGGTATCGCCGCCACTGTCTCTCGAGCGCTTCGCGTGACGATCCGACTTCTTGGGGGCAGGGGTCGCAGTGTCAGAGGCAGTCGTCGAGGCGTCGGATTGGGTCGCGCTCGGAGTTGTGGCGGCTACGGGTGGCGGTGTGACTTGACCTTCAGCGGCCACGGTCGGATCTGCACCAGCCTGAGCAACCGGGTCGGGCGGGGGAGGCGCGGGCGCCGCAGGGGGTGCGATCGGAGCGGCCGGCGTGTTTTGCGCCACCTGCGCCTGGTGGGAGCTGTGCACTCCGAAGATATAGATCGCGGTACCGAACACTGCGGCGAGCGCAGCGGCGACCACGATTTTGCTGGAAGCTGTAGAGGTTGAGTTCATAATTGGCACCTGTTCCTTCACTGCTGAAATCTGTGTTTCTTTGTACGTCTCGCGAATCGCAAGACCTGTCAGCGGGGATGGACTTCGATGTTTCCTCAAGCCCTACACGGGCCGCTCCGAAACCATGTATCCGATTGATCTAGCACAGATTTATTCTCCAATGACAGCCGATGCCTACAGCCAATGACACGGTCGTTCTCAAGCGCTGACCTTGACCGTTGCCGGGACAATATCGATCATCCTCTGCCTTGCGCGATAAGCAGGTAGAACCGCAGTGATCGAATCCCCGGCGGCGCAATCACCCGAAAATTCCGGAACCAACATTTCCGGCAACGTGTCGCGGACTCTCGCCGCGCCGGCGGATTGGATGAAGATCATCGCCGTTGCGAACATCAAGGGCGGCGTCGGCAAGACGACGACCGCGGTCAACCTCTCCTACCTTTGTGCCGAGAGTTGCGGGGCCACGCTGCTGTGGGATCTGGATCCCCAGGGTGCAGCCACGTATACGTTGCGGGGTGAGCCCAGCGAGCACGTCTCTGCCAGGAAGCTCGTGTCCGGCAAGCGCGAACTCTCGGAGTTCATCCTGCACACTGCGTACTGCGGATTGGACCTGCTGCCCGCGGACCTTTCTTACCGGAACTTCGATGTCCACTTGAGCGAACGCAAGCGGCCGACGGAACGGCTGCTCAAGATGAGCCGATCGTTGCGATCTGCTTATTCGACGTTGATCATGGATTGTCCCGCGGGCATATCGTTGCTATCGGAAAATGTCCTGCGGGCCGCTGATGCGATCGTCGTTCCATTGGTGCCCTCGCCCTTGTCGGTGCGCATGCTGAGGCAGCTGCGCAGCTTCATTGCCGATCAGGGCTGGACCGACCTTTTGCTGTTGCCCTTCTTTTCCATGGTGGACCGGCGCCGCTCGCTCCATAACGACTTCATCGCCAGCACCCGCGCCGATTTTCCTATCATGCTCACGACGGAAGTGCCCTATTGGAGCGAAATCGAACGCATGACGCTGCGTCGCGCCCCGATTCCGGTTCTATCCCCGGCAGGGCCGGCCGCAGCGATTTATCGCCGGCTCTGGTCCGAGGTGGCGCAGCGGGTGGGAATCACGGCAGCGGGGAGCGCCGCTGCCGTGTTCGGTTAGTAGACCCTGCTAGAAGAACTTGTAGGTCGCGCCGAGCACGAAGAACCGGCCGACGGCACCGTCCTGGTGGAGCGCCGCGTCATAGTGCAACTCAGCGCCACCGCCATAGGTCTGCAGATCAACCGGCGCATCCGAGTTGAACAGGTTCGTGATCGACCAATGCACGTTCAGGTTATCCATCGCCTGGTAGCTGACATATAGATTCACGTCGGTGAAATGGGCCACCGAACAGTACGGGCCCCAGGCACTGGGCAGAGTCGCGGGCGCACCGATCACCGGTCCGTAGGCGGACGGTGCACCGGACTCTATCGCCTGCAGGCAGGTGGTGTAGCCAGCCGAAGGATCGGTGATGTGGAAGCTGCTGGTGTAGTTCAGTGACAGCGTGGCACTGACCACGGACTTCTGCCACGTCAAGGATGCGACTGCCCGATCCCGCGGATTGCCGGTATCGCCGGAGACGCCTGAGGGACCATGAGTTCCGACCAGGTCGAAGGTGGTTCCCTGGTAGCCGTACTCGTACTCGAGCATGTGCGTGTAGTTGATGTCGGTCGTCAATTTGCCGAACACACCGATGTCGAAGTTGCTGCGCAGATCGGCATCGATTCCCGACGTGGTGGTGATGCCTGCGTTCACATAGGGAACGACCTCGTACGCCGGATAGCCGACCGGGACTCCGCCGACGTTTGTCGCGACGTTCACGGTGTTGCAAGGAGTACCGTTGGTCGTCGTATTGGTGCACTCCGCCAGCACGGCCGTCGGGCCGCGCACCAGCTGCAGGAAGGGTGCGCCCAGGCCGCCAGCCGCCGAGGCCGAAATGATGTCGTTATTGAGTTGGATCCAATAGTAGTCAACCGATGCATTAAAGAAATGCGCGGGCTCAAAGATGAATCCGAAGGTCGCATTCTTCGACGTGACGGCCTTCAGATCCGGATTTGCCGCGCCAACGCCTACCGCAGGATAAGAACAAAGGGCATTGAAGGTGCCCTTCACATTCGCAACGCCACCCGGGCACAGCACGGGGTCGTTGATATTGCCTTCGCCAAAGGCCGACCCGGCCACGGCAGATTCGGAGATCGACGGCGCGCGGAAGCCCTTACCCCAGGTCCCGCGCAGCGTGAGCATCGGGAAGGGGGTGTACTTCAAGCCGAACTTCGGCGTGACCGAACCGCCATAAGTATCGTAGTGGTCGTAGCGGACAGCGGCGTTCACTTCCAATTGAGTCAGCGGCTTGCCACCGACTTCCATGAAGACGGCCGTATCGTCCTGGGAGCCGACTGAGAATGCCGAAGCGCCCTCCTGGGTTCCGTTGATCACGTTCACCGGATCCGAATAGTTCTGCGCCTTGTGGATGTACTGTGCACCGGCGCCGAACGTCAGCGGTCCGCCCGCCATCTCGATCAGCTCATGCGAACCGTGGAAGTCCAGAACACCGAGCGTACTCGAAGGATCGGCCCGCTCCATCGGCGCGAACAGCGCCGCGCCGTTCTCGGTGATCCCCGGCATGTACGAGAGGTTATTGAGGTCCGCCTGCGCGACCGCCGGCTCGATGAAGCCATAGATATGATCGGACATCTTCGCGTACATGACGCCGATGGCGGCATCGAGATCCCAACCTGCGGCCGTGCCTCTGAAATCGCCATACAGTCGGTAGGTGAGCGTCTGCACGTCGGTCACTTCCGGGCCAATGTCCGGGAAGCTGTACACCAGCTGTGCCGCCGCCCCAAAGGGATTCTGGATCGAGTTGGCCGGCAAGGTGAGCGTCGGAAAAACGACGAGGGAGACCGGCACGCCGGGACCGATGGGGGTGAGCTGGATGGAGCCATTTTCTGCACCCGTCTGATTGAGTGCGTGTCCAAACGGCGGCGTCTCCGGGGCGACCTGCTCGGCCTTGCTGTCGAACACCGAGGCGGTCCAGGTCATCTTCCAGTCACCGACCAGCGCCTTGGTGAACTTCGCGAGGAAGTTCGTCTGCTCCGTGGGCGGCTCGATCTGGCCGGGGAAGGAGAATTCGCAGGCGCCGGCGGCCTGGGCGGCCGGACCGTTGCACGCGGGCTGCGGCCCCTGTTTCAGGAACACCTGTGCGGGCAGACCGTTCGGATACACCCCGGCGGAATTCGGCGTCGTCGGATTGAGCAGATAGCCTTGAATGCTGTCCGGATAGGTGAAGTTACTCTGCGTGGGCGAGCCCGGGTTCTCGTTTATCCCGGACGGAAATCCGCTCCAATTGAGGGTGGTCCACGGCCCGCTGCGATTGGAGCCCAGAATCATTTCCTGACGGTGCCAGTCGAGTGCCGCGTAGACGTTGTACCCGTCGCTGGCGAGATCGCCGAAGCCGACCAGCGCCGCGGCATGCCCGGTGCGGCCATCGTTATGCTGCGAGTCGCCGACCTCAGCAGTGATCTCGGAGCCCACGTAGGTGGGCTTCAATTTGATGTTGACCACGCCGGCAATCGCATCCGCGCCGTACAACGCCGATGCGCCGTCCTTGAGAACTTCCACGCTGTCGATCGCATTGAAGGGGATCGCGGTCACGTCAACGAAACTGCGCTCGCCGTCATCGCTGAGCGGGTAGGCGACCATGCGTTCGCTGTCGATCAGGGTGAGGGTGCCACCGACGGTCAAACCACGCAGTGCGACGCCCGAGGCCCCTGCCGCGAAGGCTTCGGTGAACCCCTGATTAAGGGTGCCGGCACCGTTCGCCGCAAGATTGCGCAACACGTCGGTGAGTTCGGTGTAGCCGCTGTTCTTCAGGTCCTGATCACTGATGATCTGAACCGGGCTGGGCGTTTCCTTGTCAGTGCGCTTGAGCAGCGATCCCGTGACGACGACTTCCTGAATCTGATCCTGGGACTGATCGGCAGGAGCCGTTTGCGCACCCGCCGTGCCGGCAATGAGTGCGGCCGCGACGCTGCTGGCGCCCACGAGGCGCCGGATCGTAACGCGATGACCTAATGACAAGGTTGATTGGGTGCCCGCACGCGGCACGCTTGAATCGGTTCGCATGAGATCTCCCTGATACTTCTTAGTTCTTGACGGCTGATTGCAGCGGCGATCCCCCGGCCATCAGCCCAGGGGGTTATCCGTTACAAATCGCGATGGCCTAGCATAGTCAAATAACCCGGAGTTACAAACTGATGCGCGCCGGTGCGGCCGGCTCATAAGCGTCAGCGCGACTGCAAGAAGACAGATGAGTTTTATTTGTGCGCCGAAGCGCAATCAGCTTTCAACGTGCTTACACAACGGAGTCGAAGCGGCGCTTCGCGTTGGCCGCGATGCTTTACCGGATCGCGCCGAAGTCCTGCTGCGACAGCGCGATGAACCGCTCGCCGATCTCAGGAACCGGCCCGTCCTGCGGAGACCAGCGATCCACATAGTGATATCGGTTCCCATCGCGCACTTCGACGATCCACTGTGAGCCATCGCCTTCCAGGGTTACGCATGTCTGATCGGGCGCACATTTGTCCGTCGTGGGTGCCTGAGCACTGGCAGTGCTCCAAAACCACGAGGCGGGTCTGAGCAGCGCCTGCATCGCTGCCGCCTCTCGCCCGCGGTGCATCCGCGGCGCTGGCCAAGGCGAGCCATCCTAAGAGGATGCCGGCCGTCGCGCGCATTCAGACCGTTCGCCACAGATCGTCGTGCACCGATCCTGGGATGAGCCACGCGCTGTTCTTTGCGACCATTTCCAGGTATTCACTGTCGGCATTCAACTTGGCACTCAGTCCGTCCACTTCCGCGAGTCCCGGGAGCTGGATCTGCCACGCGATGCGGTACGGATTGCCGCCGACCGGCATCAGAATCTGCGCGGTAGTGCCATGCTCCTCCTTCAAGTACTGTGCAATTTGCTTCGCATAGGCGATTGCCTCGCGGGCCTTGCCCGGTGCAATGGATGCTGAACGCGTCAGGGTAATCACGGCACCTCTCCTTGGATTGTTCCGCGATGCTGTAGCTAGTGATGATGCGCGTCGTTCCACTTATCGGCCTCGATCAATTCCTGCTGGGCGTGCTGCAGGGCGGCGAGAGCCTTCTCAGCGTGTCCGCCAAACTCGACGCCTCGGTTGTCGGCCTGCGCCGCATGAATGTGCGCAATCGCGCGATCGGCGTCGCCAAACGCGTCCCTCAGATTGGGATGATGAATTTCATAGGCGAAGGCAACGGTGGTGACCAGTAGTCCGGCGAGCGAACCAATGACAAGCTTGTTCATGACTTCCCCCAGCGTGGTTGGACTGAAGAGCATAGCGCACACACCGCGCGCAACGCACATCGCCGCTTGCGCCACTTTGCTGCGCTGCGCACCAGCGTAAACGCCAGCGGCAGCGGTCCGTGCTAGCATTTTTGAGGTGGGTTCGACGGAGACCGATCATGATTACAGTAACGGCATTCACCTGGGTTCCACCTTTCGCGCAGGGTAAGGTGCGCGACCTGCGCGTCCGCTGGGCACTGGAGGAGGCGGGCTTGCCTTACCGAACCCGTCTGCTGAACCAGGGCGATCAGGACAAACCTGAATATCGGGCGCTACAGCCGTTCGGTCAGGTGCCGATTCTCGAAGAGAACGGTCAAACGCTGTTCGAGAGCGGCGCCATCGTGCTGCATATCGGCGAGCGATCCGAGGTGTTGCTGCCGAAGGACGCCGACGCTCGGGCACGCGCAACGCAGTGGCTGATTGCGGCGCTCAATTCGATTGAGCCGTGCATCATGACCCTCGCATCGATCGAATTCTTCTACATCGAGGAGGAGTGGGCCAAGCTGCGTCGTCCCAGTGCGCTCGCGTTTGCGCAGCATCGTCTGCAGTCTCTTGCCAATGCACTGGGCGACAAACCTTATCTCGACGGGGAACGCTTCACGGTCGGTGACCTCATCATGACAACGGTCTTGCGGACTCTTCCAGATCTCGTGGTTGATCGCGCGCTGGTGGCGTACGTCGAGCGATGTACCGCCCGCCCGGCCTTTCAGCGGGCACTGGCGGCGCAGATGGCGGATTTCAGGCAAGTCGCCTGATGCGTCTGAGTCCTATAATATCGGGGTAGGCGGTATCAGCCTCCGACGCCCATAAGGAAAACACAACGTGGCAATCAGGATAATCTGCGCTGCCGTAGTGATCAGTTCGTTGTCGACCGCGGCGGTCGCGCAGCCGTCCGACGCCTTCGATGCCTGTGCCTCGGTGCAGGATTCCGCGGCGCGCGTTGCCTGTTTTGATCGTGCGGTTGCCGCTCGGCATGCGGCCCAGAGCACTCCGAGCCAGCCCCCCGCGGCGGTAACTGCTGCGCCGCCACCGACCAAGTCGACCGACAGCACCGTCGGTCTTGATGCGCGCCAGGTGCACAAACTGCAGCAAGCCCGCGGCGAAGCAAAACCACCGCCACCGGCGCCCATCACGGCGAGGCTGGTGCGGATCATCCCGCGCCAGCCGCTGATCTCGGCGTTCGAACTCGATAACGGCCAGGTCTGGGAACAGGTGGAGTCCATGAAACTTGCGCCGGAGCCGCAAGAGCTGGTCACCATACGTCCCGGACTGCTGGGTGCCTTTTTTCTCAAGACGGCCGCCGGCGCGGTGGTGCGGGTGCACCGGCTCCGGTAGCGCGGACGGCAGTGTGCTCAGCGTACCGGGCGAACCCGGATGAATTGCGAAAAGATCCACTTTTCGCCGCTCGTCGGCGGTTTGCCGGTGTGGAGCATGCGTAAGTCGGGATTGCCACGCGCATCGATGTTGGTGAAACAAAGTCCTTCGCGGCGGCTACCGCGGTGCTCGATCCCCAGCTGCGGGAATCCCGTTTCGCCACTTTCGTAGGCATCGTTCAGGTAGACCAGGAAGGTGTAGATCCGCTGCCCCTGTGTGGCGACCTGCTTCTCATAGTCGGCTACCCGCGGATCGATGAAATCGAAGTGAGGCGTGATTTGTTCTCCGACCTCGTAGTGAAGCACCGCCGGAGCCTCGAAGTGGGTGAGAGGGACCCGGCAACCCTTTGCCAGCCGTGCCTGGACCAGAAAGTGCAAAGCGCTTACCGCTGACACGCCGAAGGTGGCTTGGGTGTTGCTGCGCATCGCGTCGACCGTTTCGCGTCGGACGATGGGATCATAAACACGCGCCCGCAGCAGCCGCCCGCGCGATTGCTCGATCAGCCATTCGCACACCGAGTCGGGCAGCAGTTCCGGGAATCGCACGATCCGCGGGTCCTCGTGTATGCACACCGAAGAGGGTTCCCGCAACCAGTCCGCCAGATCGAACTGCGAAGCCAGCCGTTCCCAATTGCCCGATGGGCCGGCCTCGCCGCGCAGCGCCCGCAGCTGCATTCGGGCGCTGAGATTGCCGCTCGCTGCCGACAGTCCCAACATCTTGAGGGCCGCCTGCCAGTTCTGCGGTACTAACAGTCCGCCGGCGAGCAGCGCTGCGGCTCGCTCTTGGGCGTCGAATTGGCCGCGCCGCGCCGCCTCGAGCAGGAGCCGCGCACCTTCGACCGGATTGGATGGACCGCGGTCGCCGACGAGCAAGCGGCGACCGAGCGCCGCCATCGCGGTGAGATCACCCGTGCCCGCGGCCTTCGCGAGCGCCGCGATCGCTTCGGCATGACGCCCTTGCGCATCAAACGCGGCGACCCCCGCGAGTTCGTCCGAGCTCATGGCGCGGCGCGGATGCCGCCGTGGCGTGCGACGGTGGCGAGGGCGAGCACGGCCAGCGCGAACAGTGCCGGAAACACCGCCAGTACCAGGAAGGGACTACGGCCCGCGAGCTGCGAGGCGAGCAGCCAAGTCCCCATCAGGGGCCCCGCAACGGAGCCGACCTTTCCAACGCTGGAAGCCAGGCCCGCGCCGCGTGCGCGCGCAGCGGTCGGATAGTAAGCGCCGAGAATGCTCTGGATGCCGTAGTGAGTGCCCCCGAGCAGCAGGTACAGCACCGCGGTCATGACCACGAAGCCTGCGGAACTCACATGCGTCGCTCCCAGCAGCAGCAGCACCGGCACGGCTATCAGAGGCATGACCGCCAGACTGCCCGGTCCGGTGCGGTCCGTGAAGCGCATGACCGCGATCGCACCCACGGCGCCGGCGAGCGCGTTCACGGAACTCGACCAAGCCGCGCCGCTGCGGCTCAGTCCCATTTGCTCAAGGAGGATCGGTCCCCAGGTCACGAAGAAGTACATGGTTACCGAACTGGCGGCGAACGCCGTCCACAATAGCGGAGTTATCCAGCGCAGTGGTCCGTCGAACAACTCGAGCAGCGCTGCGGGACCCCTGATCCGCGACCGGGGCTGTGCCGGAATCCACACCTGCGCGGGCACGATCTGGCTTCCTGGAATGAGTCGCCGGATGATGCGTCCGATGCGTTCGGTTTGGCCGCCGCGATGCACCAGGAAACGCAGCGACTCCGGTAGCTTGCCCCATACCGCTATTGCCGCGAGCAGCGAGGCGAGACCGCCGCAGATGAACACCGATTGCCAGCCATAATGGGGGATCAGGGCATTGGACAGAGGCCCCGCGGCAAACACTCCCAGCCCATAGCCGAGCATGACCAGCGTGACGACCGTGGAGCGATAGCGGCTGGGAACATATTCGATGGTCAGGGTCCAGATCAGCGGTAGGGCACCCCCGAGCGCGATGCCGTTGAAAAAGCGAATGACCACCAGCTCCCAGGTATGCCCGGCGGCCGCAAGCAGCAGGGTAAAAAGACCAGACATCCCCACCGCCGTGATGATGGCAGCACGGCGTCCCAGGCGATCCCCGATCATTCCAAAAAGCAGTCCGCCGAGAAGCGCACCGGCGCTGCCGCTGGCGAAAATCGCCCCGAGTGAGCCGTTGTCGAGCGCATAGGCTGACTTCAGATAAGGAGCCACGAACGCGATGGCGTTCAGATCGAAGCCGTCGCAGAAGGTGACCAGCCAGGAAATGGCGACCAGACGGATGACGAATGAGTTGAGTTTCTGAGAGTCGATGATCTGACTGACATCGACTCCACGAGCGCAGCTGACCCCGGCGGCCGCCTCCGCGGTCGCCGACCCCACCACCGGCGGCGCCCGCCCCATCGCCAGCGGCGCCGGCGCCTCAGTCGATGCGGTCATACACGGTCGTTCGCCGCATATCGCGCGCATAGCGGGTATCATCGAAGGGTGTGGCGCGATGCATGGTGCTGCGATTGTCCCAGATTACGAGATCCCCTGCCTGATGCCAGCGGACCGCGGCGGTGAATGGGGGTTGCGTGGCGAATTCCATCAATTCCTGCAGCAATTTCCGACCCCGCTCCATGGGCCAGCCGACGATATGTGAGGCGTGAGCAGCCAGATACAGCGTTTTGGCCCCGGCGCCGGGGTGGTACTGCACCAGCCGATGTTGCGACGGCTGCTTGGCGGCCCGCTCCTGCGGCGTTGGCTCCGGGTAACCGGCCAGCATCCGTGAATGCCACAGCCAATGCTCTGCGATCAGTTCCTCGATTTGTGACTGGGTGGTGGCGGGAAGCGCCGCGTAGGCGGCGCGCATGTTGGCGAACTGGGTGTCACCACCGACCGGCGGTACCTGATGTGCGAGCAGCAACGAATAGGCGGCGCGCCGCGGGTTGAATGAAGAATCCGTGTGCCAGAGCGCGTTACCCTTGTTGTAGAGGCGGCGCCGCTCATCGAGCAGTATCCGGCCCTGCCGGTCTATATTTCCCGCATCGAAAAGCTCTGGATGATCAAATCGCGTGACTCCCGAATTGAACAGGCGCGGAGCCAGTTCCAACTCGCCGAACATGCGGCTGAATGCGATGTGGCTGCGATCATCGAGCGAGGTGCTTCGAAATACGCATACTCCGTAGGAATCAAGGACTCCGACGACGTCCGCAATGGTCTCCGCGGATACGGGTCGCGCAAAATCCACTCCGCGTACCTCCGCCACAAAGCCTTTTCCAAGCTCCGTCACATCAAGGCTCACGAGCGCATCCAGTTGCGAAGCATGCTTTCATTCTAGGCCCGACTGATTTAACGTTTCAACGCGATCCTTTCCGCCTCTCAATTTGAATTCGGGAGACTGTGTTGTCTTCTCAACGAAAAAAGCAAAAAAGCTCACATCGAAAGTCGCGCGTCGCAACAAAACGTAGTACCCGCTGGGTGCCCTCGGTTTCCGCCGAGGGTGAGCTCTTCCTGCGACGTCGCCCCGGTCACGATGACGGTCCGCATCGTGACTCCAGATACCCCTTCGCCCATGGTCTGACTTTCGTCGCGCGCCGTTGGCGCAACATCATGAATGAGGAGCTGCAGGCGGTCGGGCAGAGCCATGCGCGCTGGGGCACCCTGTTCTGGATCGATGTGTTTGGCGACCGGATCAATCAGACGCAACTGGCCGATCGCATGGGCGTCGAGCAGCCCACGCTGGGACGCATCCTCCATAAACTGGAGCTCGACGGCTTGATCGAGCGGCGCGCCTCGAGCCGTGATCTGCGCGCGCGCGTGATTCGTCTGACACCTGCATCTGCATCGTTGATGAAAAGGATCAATCACATACAGAACACGGTGCGCGCCAGTTTGCTGCGGGGCATCGACCCGTCGGAGCTGGCCAGCTGCCTCGAAGTGTTCGCGAAGATTCTCGACAACATGGACCGCCACACCACCGCCCTGCGCTGACTGCGCCGCGCCGTGATGCGGCGCGCCAAGACGTGTCTCAAAGACGCGGGCAAAGTCGGTCTTCGATTGTTGACGGATTGTTGACAAGTCTAATGAGCGCAGAGCATAGTCCGCCCAAGATCCATAGCATGCTTCGAATATAGAAAGCATGCTTTGCATTTGCCGATCAGGTCTTCTCAAGATCGGCACATAACGGCAATAACAGGGGGGCGATGCCGTGGAAAACCAGCGTTCGCGGGTGCGTAGGTCTGCGGTTCAGCGATCAGTTTCAGCGGCGATTCATGGCGCCGGCGCCGCCCGTTGGCGATTTGCCACAGGGAACCTTCCGGCGGTGTTGCGCGGCGGCAGCATCGCGACGGTACTGGCGGTTGCTTGCATGCCGGTCGCCGGTGCGGCTGATGCCCCGAGCGGCGCTGCGCCGGCATCGACATCGAACGACCAGAGCGCGCCGCTCGCCGAAGTGACCGTCACCGGCACGCGTATTGTGCGTCGCGATTATTCCTCACCGTCACCGGTCGTCACGGTGAGCGCCGCGGATCTGCAGGCGAACTCTGAGGTCAGTATCGATCAGGCACTGGATCAGTTGCCGCAGTTTGCTCCCGGCTCCAACCAATTCAACCAGGCCGCCAATGTCCAGGCTACTGCGGCCAGCACGCCCGGTATTGCCACCTCCAACCTGCGCGGCCTTGGCCCGAACCGCAACCTGGTGCTGATTGATGGCCACCGGGCGCAGCCCGCCGATGCGTCTTTGGAAATCGATTTAAACACCATACCGGCGGCGGCGCTCGACAGTGTCGAGATCGTCACCGGCGGCGCGGCGGCGACCTACGGCGCGGACGCGCTGGCGGGTGTGGTTAATTTCAAGCTCAAGCACAACTTCGAAGGCGTGCAGGTCGACGCCCAGTACGGTGAAACCCAGTACCAGGACGGTCGCAATACCAACCTGAGCGCGCTCATCGGTTCGAACCTGGCCGACAACCGCGGCAATGTGATGGTCGGTGTGACCTTCTCGGATCGCACCGCCGTCAACAACGCGGATCGAGGCTGGTCCAACGCCGCGAACTATGACCCGAACTCGCCGGGCGACGCCTTTCCGGGATTTCCCGGCTTCAACCTGATTCCGTATGTACCCGGATCGTTCGCGGGACTGTCCCCGGCTGGCTTCAACCTGCCGACGCAGGCGGCCGTGAATTCGGTATTCGGCGCTTATCCGGCTGGCACGGTTAGCAACGCGACGGCACTGTACTTCAATACGGCTCCCACAACGGCCGGTGCAACGATCTTCTCGGTCAGCCCCGGCGCGGGTGGTCAGTTGGCCCCGGGTTATACGGGCTCTCTGTACCCGAATTACAAGTACACGGGTGCCTCGCTGGCAACGAACAATAATCCTGACGGACCGATCTCCTCCCCGCTGAAACGCTACGAGTTCTTCAGCAATGCGACTTACGAGGTCAATGACAATGTAACCGCGAGCCTGCAGGCGTACTTCGTGAACACCTCGACGTACGCATCGTTCGGCACGCCGACGCCGGCCGTCAACCAGTGGGGCGTTGATATTCCCTATAACTCGAACCCGGCCCTGAACACAGAGCCGGTACCCGCCGGCATGGCGACGTTGCTCAATTCCCGGCCGGATCCCAATCAGCCGTGGCAGCTCAATACCTTCCCGTACTACATCGGCAATCGCGCCATCGGTGTCAATTCGGATACCTATCAGATGTCCGCAGGCTTGGATGGGAAACTGCCGTTCGGCGACTGGACCTGGGAACTCAATGGCTCGCTCGGTCAAACGCAAATCACAAACGACTATTTCGGCTTCCTGAACGAGGCGGCCTACCAGATGCTGATATCGCAGCCGAACTACGGTGCCGGCTACTCGGCCAATGACGGTCTTCTCGGCCGCTTGGCCACCTGTACCAGCGGTCTGAATCCATTTGTCAATACGCCGGTCAGTTCGGACTGTCTGAGCATCGTCGATGCACAGCTGAAAACCACGACCGAAGTGGACCAGCAGGTCGCTGAGGTGAACTTCCAGGGTGGCGGGTTCAATCTGCCCGGTGGCGAGACGCGCTACGCCTTGGGCGCGGACTTCCGTAACGACTCCATCAACTACCGCCCCGACGAGGGGATGGAAGCGACCAACATCGTCTCCAACGCCGTCGGCATCTTCGGTGCACAGCCGGTGGACGGCAGTGAGGCGGTCAAGGAAGGATATGTTGAGGCGGATCTGCCGATTCTCGGCGCGCTGCCTGCCGTCAAGAAATTCGATGCAGACCTGGGCTATCGTTATTCGAGCTACAACTCCATGGCGGGTAACGTTGACACCTGGAAGGCACTGTTCGACTGGCAGGTCGATGACTATGTGACGTTCCGCGGCGGCCCGGCGCGCGCCAACCGCGCCCCGAACATCGCCGAGCTCTATACGCCTTCGACGGTGCTGGTCACCTTATGGCCGTCGGGCGATCCGTGCTCGGTCAACAACACGGTGCCATGGGGAAACACACCCGGAAATCCGAACCAGGCCAAGGTCATTGCGCTGTGCAACCAGCTGTCGGGCTATCCTTCAGGCGTGGGTCCGATCACTTCGACCTACCCCGGCCTCGGGTTCTACTTTCCATTGGCCCTCGACCAGCAGGTGGGCAACCCGGATTTGAAGTCGGAAAAGGCGACCACGTGGACCATTGGCACGGTCCTGAAGTCGCCGTTTGCATCCCCGGCGCTCAGCAACATGACCGTCACCCTCGATTACTACAACATCACGATCGACAATGCGATCACGCCGTTGACCAGCCAGATCGTCTACAGCCAATGCCTCAACGCCAACGGCATTTCCAATCCGACCTTTTCGGACGCCAATTCGTATTGTCAGCTGATCCGCAGGGCAGCGACCGGCGCAACCGATACGGTGATCGGCGAGTTCACCAATATCGGCTACGTGAAGACTGCGGGCATCGACATGACCTGGGACTGGCACGCGAAACTGTCGGATCTGGGATTAACGGCTCTTCCCGGCGCGGTGTCGGCGAATCTAACGGGAAATTATCTGCAGAAGTTCGTGGTGCAGGTGGCGACCGGTGATCCGGCGGTGGACTACAAGGGTTCGACCGGTTTCGACACCACTACGGGTGACCAATTCAGGTGGAAGACGCTGCTGACCCTGGGATACTCAGTCGGTCCCGCGGATGTATCGCTGCGCTGGCGGCACCTGCCGGCCGTGGAGAACGCGGCCCGCGTGCTGAGCCCGACAGCGGACGTAGCTGACACCGACTCGAACGACGAGTTCGACCTGTTCGGCAGCTGGCACTTCACGGACAAGATCTCGGGCCGGATCGGCATCATGAACCTGGCGAATAAGGCGCCGCCACTGGTCGGCATCTCGCCGACCAACGATGAGGCGGGTGTGACCGATCCGACCGGCGTTTATGATGAACTCGGCCGTCGCTTCTACGTCGGCGTAACCGGCAAGTTCTGACCTGATCCGTCAGTTTGGCGTCGCGGCCCGCAGGCGCGACGCCAGTCCCCATCGGCGTTACATTATAATGTGACGCCATGCACTCTCCGGGCATAAGGCTTCTCAAACTCTGGCGACTGCTCAGTCCCTATCCAGGGGGCCGATGGCTTTTCGCTCAGATCTTCAGCAGCATGGTCCCCTACTCGGGCTCCGTGGGCCCGCGCATCCGGGTGCTCGAGCCCGGGCGGGCGGAAGTCGAGATTCCTGATCGCCGCGCCAACCGCAATCATCTGTCCAGCGTGCATGCGATTGCGCTGATGAATGTCGCCGAGCAGGCAAGCGGCCTCGCCATGCTGGTGGGGCTGCCCGACGGTATTCGCGCGATCGTCACTCAAATATCGATGCAGTATCTGAAGAAGGCCCGCGGCACCATCCGCGCGGTGAGCAACGTCGTCGTACCAGCGGTCACGACGGACACGGAGATCGACGTGACGGCCGAGTGTCTAGACCACGAGGGAATTGTCGTCGCGCGCGCGACGGTGCGCTGGCGGGTGGGACCGGTTCGCTGATGGAAACGGCTTTCACCCGGCAAGCGCACGTGCAGGCGCCGCTGATCTGCGGACCCATGTACCCGTGTTCAAATCCGGAATTGGTCGCGGCGGTCAGCGAGGCGGGCGCACTGGGCGTGATTCAGCCCTTATCGCTGACCTACGTCCACGGGTACGAATACCGGGCGGGCCTGCGCCACATCAAGTCCCTGACTTCGAAGCCAGTTGGTTTCAACGCTCTCATCGAGGCCAGCAACAAGGCCTACCTCGAGCGCATGAGCCAGTGGATCGACATTGCGCTGGAGGAGGGCATCCGATTCTTCATCACTTCGTTGGGTGACCCGAAGTGGGTCTGTGATCGGGTCCATGCCGCCGGGGGCGTGGTCTACCACGACGTGACCGAAGCGAAGTGGGCGAGGAAGGGCGCCGATGGCGGGGTCGATGGCCTGATCGCCGTGAATTCACGCGCGGGGGGACACGCCGGAGGAAGGAATGCCGAGGCGCTGCTCGAGGAGCTGCGTCCTTTCGGCCTGCCGATGGTGGCGGCCGGTGGCGTGGGCACACCGCAGGAGTTCGCCCGGCATATCGGCATGGGCTATGCAGCGGTCCAGCTCGGCACCCGTTTCATCGCCAGCTGGGAGTGCAGTGCGAGCGATGCGTACAAGCAGGCGATCCTGGATGCGACCGAGGACGACATCGTTCTGACCGAACGCCTGACCGGCGTCCCCGTGGCGGTCATTCGCAATGCCTATGTCGAACGGCTCGGCACCCGCGCCGGACCGTTCGCGCGCTGGATGCTCAGGGGTCGCAAACGCAAGCACTGGATGCGTACCCTCTATACGCTCAATTCCCTGCGACGACTGCGGAAGTCGCTGAATTCGGCCGATACCAGCACGGACTACTGGCAGGCCGGCAAGTCGGTGGGCGGCATCGACTCCCTACTGCCGGCGGCCGAGATCGTCCGATCCTTCGACGCGGCGATCCATTAGCTCGATGGGGCCAGGCGGCTCATAATGTGCGGGTTGCGGGTTTGATTCGACTAACAATAAGAGAGGGGCACCATGAGCACACTTCCGGCCACGACCGACGATCGCCTCGTCTGGGATACCTGGCTGGCGATCTACCGCCTGCCGGTCACGACCGTTGCTGATGAGGTCGGCACCTTTACCGCATTGTCGGCGCAGTCGCTGACGACCGACGAACTGGCGTCGCGCCTCGATGTGAATGCGCGGGCGCTTGGCATTCACCTGGGGTTGCTTGGGGCGCTGGGCTTCGTCGAGCGGCATGATGGCCGGTGGCGCGCGACGGCGGCAACGCGCACCTGGCTGCATCCGGATGCTGAAGGCTATCAGGGACCGCTGCTGTACGGTTTTCGCCAGAGCCAGCCACTGCATGCGCAGTTGCTCGCAACGCTGCGACCGCAGGTGCAAGTCCAGGCTCAGGCCCGGGCGCACGAGTCGGCCGTGGCGGAGTGGGAACGCGGTGAGATGTCGGCCGATTTCGCGCGGATGATCACGGCTTACATGAACGCGCACAGTCGTGCCGCCGCGAAGGCGGTCGGCTTTCAGCCGCTGTTCGCGGACGTTCACAGTGTGCTCGATGTAGGCGGTGGTTCCGGAGTCTTCTCGATCGAGATCGCGAAAGCCCAGCCTTCGCTGCGCGCGACCGTGATGGAAATCGCCGCAGTCTGCGTCGAGGCGCAGCGCTACATCGCAGCCTCGGGACAGGCCGAGCGCGTCCAGACCCAGACGGTCAACATGTTTACGCAGGCCTGGCCGACCGGCCATGACGTCCACTTCCTCTCCAACATTCTGCACGACTGGTCCGATGACACGTGCCGGCTGCTGGTCAGGAAGTCCTTCGATGCGCTGCCTTCGGGCGGGCGCATCCTGCTGCACGAGATGCTCATGCATGACGATGGCTGTGGCCCGCTGCCGGCCGCTGCCTTTTCGCTGCTGATGCTGCTCGGCACGCGCGGCCGTCAATATAGCCTGCCAGAGTTGCGCGGCTTCCTGGAACCCGTCGGATTCGACGACGTTGAGGCGTTCAGCACCGGCGGGGGTTATTACTCGCTCGTCGTTGCCCGCAAGCCGTGATTGATCCGGTAGCGGACCTGCGCTCGCTGGTTCGCGCTGCCATCAGGACCGTTTGCGGTGATCGCGCCGAGACGGTCGAGATTGCGGTCCGCAGGTCGGAATTTGCGGATTATCAGGCGGATGTGGCGCTGCTCCTGGCTCGAACGCTCCGGCGCAGCCCAAAAGAGGTGGCGACAGCCCTCATCGCCGCCCTGCCTCCCGGACCGCAGATCGACCGGTGCGAGCTTTCCGGACCCGGCTTCATCAATATCACCTGCCGCTCAGACTACCTCGCTGCGCAGTTGCGCCGGATGCACGAGGACGCGCGACTCGGAGTCGGTGCCGCCGCGATTCCCGAGACGGTCATCGTTGACTACTCGTCGCCGAACCTTGCGAAGGAAATGCACGTTGGGCACCTGCGCAGCACGATCATCGGCGATTGCCTGGTGCGAACGCTGGAATACCTGGGTCATACGGTCAGACGTCAGAACCATATCGGTGACTGGGGTACGCCTTTCGGCATGCTGATCGAACAGATGCTCGATATGGGTGCGGGCGCGAACGGCGAGGGTGTCCGGGAGCTGTCGTCGTTCTATCGGCAGGCGCGGATCCGATTCGATACCGATCCGGATTTCGCCGAGCGCGCGCGGACCCGCGTCGTCCTGCTCCAGCAGGGAGATGCGGCGACCATGGAGCTTTGGCGCCGGTTGCTCAAACTGACATCAGTCTACATCGAAGCGTTGTATGCAAAGCTTCACGTCAGGTTGACCGAGGAGGATATCGCCGGCGAAAGCCGCTACCACGGCCAGCTCGATGCCGTTGTAACGGAGCTCGAAGGCAAGGGGCTGGCGCAGCCCAGCGAGGGCGCGACCTGCGTATTCCCGCCAGGCTTTGCCGGGCGCGACGGCAAGCCCATTCCACTGATCGTTCGCAAACAGGATGGCGGTTTTGGCTATGCCGCGACCGATCTTGCAGCACTGAAGTACCGCGTACAGAAGCTCTCGGCGCAGCGCCTCCTGTACGTCGTTGGCGCAACGCAGAGCCAGCATTTCGCGATGATCTTTGATACGGGCCGCCGCGCCGGCTGGGCACCGGAGAATGTGCGGCTGGAGCATGTCGCTTTCGGGTCCGTGCTGGGCGAGGATGGCAAGGTGCTCAAGACCCGGGCGGGTGAGGCGGTCAGCCTGCTGGCGCTGGTCGAGGAGGCGGTCAGCCGTGCCAGGCGCATCATCGATGAGGGCTCGCCGCAGCTCGGCGAGGCAGATCGAGAACGGATTGCCGAAATGGTCGCAATCGGGGCCATCAAGTACGCGGACCTGGCCAATGATCGGATCCGCGATTATGTGTTTCGTTGGGATCAGATGCTGGCATTTGAGGGCAATACTGCCGCCTACCTCATGTACGCGCACGCGCGCATCCGGGCGATGGTGCGCAAGGCCGCCCTGACCGACGCGCAAGGGTGGCGGAGCGTCGGCGCAATCAGCCTTGAAACCGCCGCCGAGCGCATGTTGGCGCTGGAGCTGCTTGAATTTCCGAGCACGGTGGCGGCAGTCGGTGTGACCCTGCAGCCACACCGGTTGTGTCAGCGGATCTTCCAGGTGGCCACTGCATTCACCCGGTTCTACAGCGCGTGCCCGGTATTGAGCGCCGAACCGAGGCTTCGTACATCGCGACTGATGCTGTGCGACCTGACGGCGCGGGTCCTCGCGTGCGGTCTGGCTTGGGATCGGTGCACCGGAGCAGATGTAGTTCCTGGTTTGCAACAGGTCTGTGTCAGTGCAGCGCCAACGTCTCACGGCGCCAGTTCGCATCCTGCCAGCGCCCGAAGTCACGCAGCAGATCGGGGCTGCTCGCCTGCCGGATCGTCACCAGATCATCCAGGCGCAGTTCCTCAAAGGTACGCCGGAAATGCCCGCGCTCCTTCACCTCAAGCGCGACCAGCAGTCTTCGTGTGGCCGGAACGTAGCCGGCGTACTCGATGTAGCCCAGTTCCGGATCATTGATTCCGGGTGGCACTACCTCGACAATCCAGGCTCCGGCCTTTTTGTGAAATATCCAAAGCTCGCGCCAGCCCTCCAGGGGCTGCACGGCCAGCACGACCGCCTGACCTTGCGCAATGACCTGCGCGGAGGCCAGCCATGGAACGCCGTAGGAGCAGCGTTGGGTAAGTGCTCCGGCACTGACCCTTGGGCTGCGCAATGACACGCAGGTCTGTCCCGCATCACCGGGAGCCGCGCTGAGCGTCAGGGACTGCGGTTGCCTGGCTGCAATGGCGGAAGCCCAGCGACTGGCGCTGACCCGCACGATGGCATCGGTGTACTCGACTTTGCGATCTTCACCGAGTTCACTGGGATGAACACTGAGGAGCTCGGTCAAGGCGCGTTGTCCCGCGGCAGTGGCCGGCCCGCCGTGATGCGCCTGCGCGAAGGCAATCGATGCCCACACCGCGGCACGTCGTGCATGCAGGCGGCTGCGAGTCAGCGGCGTCAATTCGCGCTCCGCAATGCCGTCCAGGGCGGCGCCGCGTTCCAGATCGAGGGCAGCCCGAGGCGCGGGCACGAGCGCCGGGTCGATGCAGTCGGGCCGGGTCAGGCTCAGGGCCGCCAGGGCCCGCTCTTCGGGGCTGGCGCGGGGCAGCATCAATACACGATGAAACAGCTCGCCGTCGTAGCACACCTGCATGCGACCGTTGCGCTCGAAACTGCGCATGTGAATGCCAAGCTGGGCGACCACATCCAGATGCGCACCGACATCGACTGCCGGATCACCGCTGCCCGAGGCCGAGTCCGCCAAGCGTTCGGCCATGCGTGCCATGGCTTCGAGCGGTTCGGCGGTCAGGGCTTGAGCCGGGACCGCTTTGATGTAGGCGGCGCCGTAGCTGATCCCGAGCGCTTCAGAACCGCGGCTGTCGCGCAGGAACCGCAATACTGCGAGCAGTTCCGGTGCATCGCCGGGGGTCAGCCCCAAGGGGCGGACGGCTTCACTACGCAGGTAGCCGGCGCGCTCACGACGGTAGTTGTAGACCTGTAGGTAGCCGGCCCGTTCACCGCGCACCTCCAGGACATCCCCTTGCCAAAGTGTCGTGAGCTCTGTTGCCCCGGACTGCGCGGCGGATCGCAGCGGAGTGTGGTCCTGGACCACGATCGCGAGCGCCGCGGCGAGCGCGAGAATCACGGCCGGATCTCCCGCACAGCGCCCACGGGTACAGTGCCCGCCACGCCATCGTCACCCAGCAGACTTGAGCCGATGAAGTGACCCGCGGCCGGCGTCGGCGCGATGATGACCTGCACTTTATCCGAGAGCTTGTCCGCCAGAGTCTTCTGGATCAGCAGCGGGTAGTGGGTGATCAAGGCCCCCTCGCGTTCCATCTGGCCGGCATTGGCCTTGCCGACGAGATCGAGCCGGTACGCCTCCGCATCCGCGAGCTTCTGCCGGGAAGCTGCCTCGCCCTCGGCTTCGATGCGACGGGCTTGTGCCGCGCCCTCCGCCGTGCGGATGCGCGCGACCTTTTCCGCCTCGGCCTCCAGTTGGCGCTGTTCAATCTGTTTCTGCTTGAAGGGCAGGATGTGCTGCATGGTCTCCTCCTGCGCCTTCGCGGCAATCACCTGTTCCTGGCCGGCCGCCTCGGCTGCGGCCTTGCGCCGGACCTTTTCGGCTTCCGACTCCAGTTCGGTCTGTTTCACCTGCGCTTCCTTCAGCTGCAGCGTGTAACGCACCTTCTCGGTCTCGAGCTCCTCGGCGAGAAGCTTCTCCATTCCCGCCCGATAATCCGGCGGCAGATCGACCTGGCCCATGCTGACACCCCGCAGCAGCAGTCCCATCGCCGCGAGCTTCGGTTTGAGTTCGGCCATGAGCTCGCGCTGAATGTCGGCGCGTCGACCTGAGAAGATCTCGCGCACCGTATAGCGCGCGAACAACGGATACGCGATGCCCTGGACTGCGGGACGTACCAGGTCTGCGTTCAGGTCATCCGGGTAGTCCTTCGACATCTGTGCAACGCGACCACGGTCGATCGCCCAGCGTACGGTCAGGTCAACGCCAATCGAAAGACCCTCCGTGGACTGGAAGGGGGCCGGGCCCGTGGCGCTTGCGCCTTCCGTCAGTCGGTAAACCTGGTCGCGGGTGGAGAACCGGCGTATCTGATGAATGCCCGGAAGTGCCAGCACGGTACCGTCCGAATAGGCGGCGACGGAGCCGCTGAGCTGATTGACCCGCACCAGGATGTCGCCGCCGCCGGCCGTGGCGACCGGAGGTCGATGATATAGGGCGTATGCGATGGCCCCCATCACGGCGAGGCCCGCGAGTCGCCAGCGCAATCGCAAAGTTGCGCCCGCCAGCACCCGAACTCCTGCGGCCAGAGCCGCGGCCAATCGCGCCATGGGTTCCACGATGACCCGCCGCAACACCTCGAGAACCACATCCGCCCGCCCAGACATGTTGGCTACTCCCGCGGGGTTGATGTACCGCGTTGAGGCCAAGTCTGGGCGAGGGTTGTGGCACCGCGATGCGGCAATCGTGGCGCTATGTGGCGGATCGATCCCTAGGTGGCAAGCGGACTACCGGCATCGCGCCACGCCTTCATGCCGCCATCGAGCGCGACGGCGCCCAGGAACCCCATCGTGCGCAGGGTCGCAGCGGCAAGGGTGGAAATTCGTCCGAACTCGCAGCACACCAGTATCCGCCGCGTCGGATCCTTCAGTTCGTCGTTGACCCGCAGCTCGAGTTGTCCGCGCGGCAGGTGCTTGGCCCCGGGTATATGGCCGGCCTCGTACGCGTCGCGTTCCCGAACATCCAGCACCAGGATCTCGCCAGGGCGGTGCTCAAGGGTTGCCTTGAGCTCATCGAGCGACATGAAGGGAACGATCGCGGCGGCGTCCGCCAGCATCTGCGCCACGGTCTTGCCGCCGCTCATGTTCGTTCGCAGGGCTTCGGTGACGTGGGTGGGCATGGTCAGATTGAGGTTCTGCATCATTTCGATGAATGCGCCGCGATCATTCTTCTGCAGCCTGGGGTTTTCGGCGAGCTCCCGGGCCAGAGTCGAGTGCGTGCGACCTTTGTACTCATGCGCCGGAAAGACCATCAGGGCCGGGTCCAGACGCAGCAGGCCTCCGAACAGACTGTCGTAGAGACTTCCGGCATCGCCCGTTGGCAGGTCAGTGCGACCGGTCGCTCCAATCAGCAAGGTATCGCCGGTGAAGACCCGGTCCTGAAGCGTCAGACACATCGAGTCGCGGGTATGCCCGGGTGTGTGCAGCGCCTGGAGTCGCAAACGGCCCACGGCCAGCATTTCACCGCCCTCCAGCCGCAGATCGACGAACGGCGCCGGGCTCAGGCGATGCATCACCACGGGGACATCGAACTGGCGCGCCAACTGTCGGGTTCCCGAGAAATGATCGGCATGAGTGTGGGTGTCGATCAGGTAGTGAATGCGCAGGCCATCCTTGGCGGCCAGCGCCTTGTAGCGGTCCAGTTGGCTTAACTCCGGATCGATCAGCACCGCGGCGCAGGTTTCCTCGCACCCCACGAGATAGGACCGACAGCCTCCGGAAGATACGGTTTCAAAGATCACGGCTATTGTTTGGCACGCTGCGCTGCACCAGTGATCGCCGGCACGGCCGCGATCTTCGCGGCCTCTAGGAACCTCCGCCTGGTGATCACGCTACCCCCTTGCTTTTCTCCAGGAAGTTTAACAAGGAATGGCTGACTCAAGGGATTTGAGGAACATCAGACGCTGCAGCACAAAGTCCCGATCGGTCTGCAGCCGGCGCAGCGCCACGAGCGCGTCCTCGAGTTGCTGGCCGCCGCCGTTTGCATGGTAGATGAGGCGCTTGTTGGCCACGGCCTGGGGAGAAATCCGCTTCAGGAAAATGTCGCGGCGCGTGTCGGAGTACTGATCGAGGATCGAAGGGTCAGCCCCCCGCAGAACCACCGCGGCCATCACCGGATACAGCGCGAAGCAGTCGAACAGGCCGGAGGTCAGGCCCAGGCCGCCGGTCGGGTTGGTGACGTGCGCCGCATCACCTACCAGCGCGACACGGCCCACTCGATAACGGGAGGCCGAGCGCTGGTGCATGCGGTAGGGTGTCGCCCGATCGATGGTGTATTCGGCGCCGGGGAGTATCGCCTCGTAGACGCGCGGCAATCGCTCCCGTACCGACTCCTCCGGCAGGCTCGCTTCCTCCATATAGGTGCAGCGCCACAGCCCGCTGTTATCCAATTTCGCAATGACAGCGCCATACCGGTCGTCAATCAGAAAGGTTGCGCGAGCGTAGCCGTACTGTTCGAAATCGAAATAGACATTCGTTGCTACGAAGCGCTCGGGCCACGTCATGCCGTCGAATTCCAGCCCCAACTGTCGACGTACGGTGCTGCCCGCGCCATCGGCGCCGATCACCCAACCGGCACGGATACTCTCCGCACCTCGCGGGGTCATTACCTGGAGCGTCACCCCACCGGCGTCCTGAGTCATCCGTGTCAGACGGGTGTCGAAACGAATGCTTGTGTGCTGGTATCCGCTGAGTCTACGCAGCGCAATGTCGGCCAGATGATGCTGCCCGAGATGAATATTGTAGGGGTAGGGCGTGCGGCCGTTCAGGACCTCGAGGCTGAAATTGATCTTCTCCCCGGTCCTGTGGACCAGGTAAGTATAGTCCTGCTTGGTAATCCCGGTGTGCTCCACTTCTTCCCTGATGCCAAGCTTCTCGAGTCCTTCGATCACGCTCCAGTGGTAGACAGCCGCCCGCGGCGAATCGACGATTTTCGGTTCCGCTTCGATCACGGTCACACGAACGCCCGCCTGCGCGAGTCCCAGGGCGCAGATGAAGCCGGTCGGGCCGCCACCGACAATGACCACGTCTTCCACTGAGGGGCTCCTTGGCGCTTTGCGACAATGCGGATGATAGGATAAGGCATGGCTCACGGGGACGAACCGCACGACTACAGCTCCCCCGTATGCTATGCCGCAGACATCGCGGCCGTTGCTTCGACCTGGTCCGAAATCAGAGCCTGGCGCAAGGCCACACGCGCGGAACTAATCGCCCGTCGAATGGCGCGCGACCCGGCCGAGCGCAAGCGCCTCAGCGAACCCGTCATCGACCAGCTTCATTCGCTGATCAATGCCAGGCGTTATCCGGTTCTGGGCCTCTACTGGCCAATCCGCGCTGAAATTGATCTGCGTGAGTTTGCACGCCAGCACGTTGCGGCTGGAGGCATTGTGGGATTGCCGGTCGTGGTGGAGGATGCCGCTCCCTTGGAGTTCTGGCGTTGGCGACCCGCAGTCGCGCTCAAGCGCGGGCGGTGGAACATCCCCGTCCCTCCCGAGCGCGACCTCGTGCACCCGGATGTTCTGGTGGTCCCGCTGGTGGGCTTCGACGCGCAGCGCTACCGCCTGGGGTACGGCGGCGGCTTCTATGATCGCACGCTTGCCGCCGCCAAGCCGCGTCCGCGCACGATCGGCATTGCTTTCAGGGATGCGCAGTTGCCGAGCATTTTTCCGCAGCCGCATGACGTCCCAATGGACACCATCGTGACGGAACACTCCCCTTCGGGTCTCGGTTAGACGGAGAACTTATCCAGAATTTCCAGCGGCACCGCTCCCGGTAGCAGAACGGCGTCATGGAATTTGCGGATGTCGAACCTCGCGCCCCGGCTTTTCTGGGAGCGGTCACGCAGCTCCAGAAACTTGAGCTTCCCCAGCATGTAGCTGCAAGCTTGGCCGGGCCAAACGCAGTAGCGCTCGACCTCGGTGGTGGCGTTGGCTTCGGGTTCGCCCAACAAATCAGAGAAGTAGTGAATGGCGCGCTCGCGAGTCCACTTCATGCTGTGCAGGCCCGTGTCGATGACCACGCGCGCCGACCGCACCAGCGCCGCATGCAATTGTCCGTAATGTCCGATCGGGTCCGAATCATACTCCCCCATCTCAAAGGCCAGCTGCTCGGCGTAAAGCGCCCATCCTTCGCTGTAGGCACTGAAGGATGTGGCCTTGCGAATCAGTGGCAGGTCAAGTTCTCGCTGTATCGAGAGCTGCACATGATGGCCCGGGATGCCCTCATGGTAGGTGACGGTTGGCAGGAACCATTTCGGTGATTCGCCTGTATCGCGTAAGTTGATCCAATAGATGCCCGGGCGCGTGCCATCGAGGGAACCCGCAGAGTAGTAGCCGATCACGCTTCCGGCTTCTCTTTCCGGTGGCGCGCGTCGGATTTCCAATTTGGCCTTGGGCAAGGCACCGAAGTACGTCGGTAACTTGCCCCAGACGCTTTGTACGCGTCGATTCAAGTCGGACAGCAGCATTTCCCGGCCGGCGTCCGAATCGGGGTATAGGTACTTAGGGTCTTTGTACAATGCCCGGGTGCGCTCACCCACGGTCCCCCGAGTCAGTCCTTGTCTGCGCATGATTTCATCAGCGCGGGCGGTGTATTCCCTGACCAGCTGCAATCCCCGCTGATGCAGCTCCGCGGGATCCTTGCTGGTCGTCGCGTAGTGAAGCAGAGAGGCCTCATAGTAGTCCCGTCCCGCGGGAAGCCTCCAGACCCCGGCGTCCTGAGTGGCGATTTTCTGCATCTCGCGCACCAGGGCGATTTGACGATCCAGCGCCGGATAGACCTGGTCACCCACCAGCTGTGCTGCGAGCCTGGCATAGTCGCCCGAGATGTTGTGTTCGCGAGCCCGGCGTACGAGGGACTGTGTCAGGGAAGACGCCTCCGGCGCCGGCGCGCGCAGCTTCTGCATCTGCAGCAGTGTCTTCGCCAACGAGAAGTCGGGAGGCACGACGCCCAAAGCCATATCGTGACGTGCGACTTCTATTTCCTGGTCCATCGAGGCGGCGAAACCGCCGAGTCGTGCCAGGTAGGCGTCACAGTCCGCCTGGGTCGAAATCGTATGGCTGCTATCCAAAAACGACGGAATATACTGATAGTTGCCGTCGCCCTGGGACAGCACGTATGGCGCACCGACTCCGCCGGTGCCGTAGGAAAAAGCGCTATTGGCCTTGGCTTCGGCGCGCAAGACAAACATCACCACGTCATAATTGACGGCATCGACCGGGCCCAAGGACGTGCGATCGAAGGCCGCCAGCCGCGACAGCTGACTGGCGGTCAGGGATTTCTGCCGGGCAATCCCGGCTTCGGAGCTGTCATCAAGCTCACTTTTCTGCCTCGCACGCTCACCGCCATCCAGTCCGAGGGAAGTGGCCCATTGCGGGGCGAGATCCAGATTCTCCTTCATGAACTGATCGAACAGTTCATTCAAGCTCTTGGAGCCCGGGTTCCCTTGGGCGAGAATCCTGGTCGGATGATTCGCCAGAGCGGCGGCGGTACTGAATATCATCGTGCGACGGTCCATCGAGCCTCCCGGGAACAGACGTCGGACTTTTATTGTGTACTCAATTGCGCACCCGCCGTGTCCGCCACGGCAGTTTCACGACCGGATCTATGCCGGCGAGATTGTGCGCCTGGATGCCTTTCAACAGTATAACAAGGTAGTAGATTTCACCCGGGAGTTCCTCGAGGAGCGTTTTCACCCGCACATACCGGTCGAGATTCACCGCCACCTGTCGCACGATCAGCAGGTGCGACAATTCGCAGCGGCGACCCGAGATTACGCGCGGTCGGATGAAGTCAAGCGACTCTGGCGTGAGGCGTTCGCAGCAGTCGGGCTGGACCCGTCTGCCACCGTGAGCGATCGCCTGCACCTGCGCTTCCAACCGCACCAGGCGCCGGAACAATCGGTAATCCGCACCCGCTCAACGGCCACCGTGAGATTTCATCGCGACACCTGGGGTACGAACCTTTATGCGCAGGTGAATTGGTGGGCGCCGGTCTATCCCATCACGCCGGGGCGGACCATGGCCCTGTATCCGGCGCTGTGGTCGCGGCCGCTGAAGAATTCGAGCGCGACGTTTGATCTCGCGCGGGTGCTGGAACGCTCCCGCTCGGGAGAGAACGTCTCGGCCACGGATGGTGGAATCCCGCAGTTGCTGGAGGAAGTAGCACCCGAGCTCGGCATCCCCGTCATCATCGACCCAGGGACGCTCATCGCGTTTTCGGCGGCGCATGCCCATGTCGGTGTGCCCAATCACACGGGCCTGACGCGCATCTCGCTGGAGACCCGCACGCTCTGCATCGAGGATTTCTGCGCTGGACGCGGTGCGCCGAATGTCGACGGGCGCGCAAAGTGGATGTCGCCGGGTCTGTTTCGTCGCCTCAGCGACGGCGTCAAACTACACGAGCTGGTGGGCCTGGCTGAGCTGCACCCGTCTGAGTTCGGCAAGCCGCTGCCGAGTTTCGCGAGGCAGGCAGCAACTACTGGCTGAGGGCCCGTTCTGGAGCGTTAGCGGCGGCCGGCGGTATCTTTTCCAGCGTTCTGATCATTTCCACCAACCGCCGGACATTTGCGCTGCGCTCAACAATGATTATGGCGTTGCGCTCCATGAGCGCGTTGACCTGGCCGTTGGTTGGGACGAGCGGTCGCAGAATCGTGACCAGTTGAGAGGCAGACAATCCCTTGAGCGGAACGATCGTGGTGACCCACTCGTCGTCAGGGCCTTTGATACTGTCCGGTGGAACGAGGGGAGTCGCTGCGAATCGAATGTTGGCGTCGGGGACCACTTCCAGGGTATTGGCATCGGCAATGACGGCGAAACCATACAATTGCAGCACGGCAAGCAATTGCGGATACGTCACTTCCTGACGTTCCAGATTGCCCAGATCGATCATCTGCGGCACTCGGGGATCGCACACGATGTGCTTGTGCTCCCGCGCACCGACTTCGCGCAGCAGCGCTCGTAGATCGATGTCCCGTGGGTTATGCACCGGCGTTTCGCTGGCACCCGGGGTGGAGGTCGAGTCAGCCGCGAACACCATCACGGGAGCGCAGCAGATGGCGGCCAATATTACCGTCGCGCATTTCATGGTTGGGTCTCCTTGCCCAGTCCTAACCGGTTCCCTCTATCACCGCACCGTCCGGCGTCCGGAATTCATTCGGGTGCTCATCATTGATGGGGTGCTTGGCGGCCAGCGCCTCATCGACTTCGATGCCCCAGCCCGGCTTCTCATTGATCCAGGCATAGCCATCCTTGATCTGCACCCGACCCTGGAAGATGTCCTGCACGACGGGCGGGTAATCAAAGTGTTCGTGAATGCCGAAATTTTCGTGCGTCAGACCCAAGGTCAGATTGGTCATGTGACCCACGGGTGAGTTCGGCGCGCCGTGCCAGGCAAATCGCACCTCGTAGTTCTCGCAGAAGCTGGCGATCTTGCGCGCTGCCGTGAAACCGCCGATGTGGGAGACGTGGTGGCGGACATAGTCAATCTGGCGCGCCTGCACCAGCGGCTGCCACTCATGCGGGTTGTTCCACAGCTCGCCGATGGCCATGGGCGTGGCGCATTGCTCGCGCACCAGTTGATAGTGACCCGCCTCCTCCGGTGAGAACAGGTCCTCGCAGAAAAACAACCGGAACTGCTCCAGGTCCTTGGCGAACTGCAGGCCACGGATCGGATCGAGGATCGAGTGCGCATCCAGCCCCAGGCCGATGTTCGCGGGCATTTCCTTGCGGAAGGCGGTGAAGGCATCGAGGATCTTGCGGATTTCCTTGTCGCGGTCGAAGGCAATCGAGCCGTCATCGAACTTGGGTTGGCCGTAAAGATTGTTCACCGCACCGTCGCGACCAAACATGGCCACCAGCAGGAATCGGGCGCCCGTCTGAGTGAGCTTTTGTGCGTTTTCGATCAGCTGCCGGCCGGGATCCTGGGCGCCCATGTTGACGTGCAGATAGATGTCAGCCGCATCGCGACATTTGCCGCCGACCAGCTGGTACACCGGCATCCCCGCCTGCCGCCCCTTGATGTCCCATAGCGCATCACAGACGCCGCCGATGGCACAATTGAGGACTGCGTCGTTCTTGTAGTAGGAACTCATGTAGCAGATCTGCCAGATCTGTTCGATGCGATCGACGGTGCGCCCGACGACGATGGGTTTCAGATACTGCTCGACCGCAGCCTGCACCAGCTTCGCGCGACCGCCGGGAAAGGTATTGGTCGCACAGCCGTAGCCGTAGAGCCCGGCCTGATCCGTCTCGACCTTCACCACCGTCGAGTCATTGACCCCGCCACCCCCGATCTGGATGACGCGGATGTCCTTGACGCGGGGCGTGGGCATGCCACGCGTGGCGCGATCCACGGCGCCGTGCGCCTGCTGGTCCTTGGCCGAAGGCTCGGCGTCCGCCGTCTCCTGCATCAGCCCGGCGAGGGCGGCACCGCCGCCCAGCATGGCCATTTTCAGCAGCGCGCGGCGGCTTCGGGTGTCTTCATTGTTTGGCATTGGGGTCTCGCTTGACATCATGGTCCATGAATTCCACCCAGAATCCCTGCGGGTCCGGCACGAAGAACGAGCGCACGGTGGGACTGATGAAGGTCGCATCGTTGGCCTTGCTCAAGGTATGCGCGTTGATCGCATGGACCCGTGAAATGATGGCGTCATCATCCTTGACCATGAACAGGAAGTGCGCGGTGCCGGGATCCTGGATGAAGCCACGCTTGAACGAGTGGTCGTGATCCTTGTACTCGATGAGTTCGAGGGCCACCGGGGAGCCCGGCACCATGGCCTGCGCCATCTTGAACTGGCCTGCGGTGTGCGTGAGCTGCGCGTCGGCCTTATCCCCCATGAGCGGGCTCACCCAGAACTTGAGCTCCGGTCCGGCCAGATCCTGATAGAACTTGCAGGAGGCTTCGAGGTTGTCGACGATGATGGCGACGCGTGCGCCCAGTACCTTGGAATCCGCCGGCGCCGTACTCGCCGGAGTGGGCGTGATCTGGATCAGCTGTACCGGGTAGCCGTCCGTGTCTTTCAGCATCACCGCGCGCACTTTTCCGGAAATGCCGGGCCAGCTCGCAAGCTCCACCGGGTCGCCGCCGTCCGTGATGACGGTGTACCACTCGCTCTTCAGCACGGCCAGCGTCTTGTCCAGATCCCGAACCAGGATCTTCAGATACGAGGCGCCCGGATCCCGCAGCGCCGGGTGATACGGGACCGACTTGATGCCCTTGATTTCGATGGCCTCGATGGTCATTTCCGGACCACCGGCCGTGGCGGCGGTTCCGGGAATCGGCAGCAGCGCAACGCGGCTCGAGGACTTGTAGACGTCATCGTCCTCGCCGAGCTCGGCAAAAACCTGCAACCCGCGGGCCACGAAAAAGGGTCGCGGCGCCGTGCGCGCGCCGACCAGTTCCAATCCGATCAGGTCCGAGTAGAAATGTATGAGCGGCTGCGTGTCGCCGATTTCGCGACCCAGATGACCTGCCCGCAGCACTTCACCCGTCGCCGGCACCAGCGCCGTCGGCGGTGCATCCAGCGTTGCGCAGGCGGCCTGCGCCGATGTCGCGCCAAGACTCAAGCCCAGACTCATTGCCACGCAGGCCACTGTGACACTCTTTGTATTCCGCGACATCTGTCCCCCTCCTGATGCGTTCCAACCTATTGCAAACCAAACGCCAGCAGTACATTGCCGGGCGTTTCCGAGACCACCCCATAGCCGGAACCGACGAAAACCATACCGGCGGCAACCGTCGCTCCAGCGGACACGATGGAGCCGCCATGCGCGGGCACGCCATTGACGGTCGGGAACGCGGTGGCAGTTTGATACTTCCAAAGCGTATGACCGTCATCCGTGGACAGAGCCCAGAGGCTGCCATCGGATCCGCCCGCGATCAGCACGCCCGGTATGACCGTGATGGCCGCGCTGTAGCCGACCTTCGGGTCGGTCGTGGTATCCAGGTGTGCGCACCATTGCTGCTGACCATCTGCCAGCGTCACGGCGGCGATGCCATTGGTGCTGCAGGGAACATAGGCGTAGTGCTCATCCAGCGCGCCGCCCCAGATGGGTCCGCGATTGCGTGGCGCGCCCGCCGCGGGTTTGTCATGATCATCGCGCCACACCAACGCGCCCTTCTTGCCGACATCGAGTGCCAGAACATCGCCGGTCTTCATCGCGAACACGGCCAGCGTCCGGCCATCATCGAGGCGGGCGAGCATCGGCGACATGGGAACGTCCCAGTCGGGACCGAGTTGCGGCGGGCAGTTTTCGGTCTTGCCCGCCCCGGCGCAGCCCACAATGAAGGAGTCTCCTGCATAGATCTGGTGACTCCACAGGCGTCGACCGGTCGCAAGGTCGAGGGCCATGATGGCGTCCGTCGTTGGCGGCGCGGGGTAAGTCGACGCATCACCGGTACCGAAGTAGACGGCGTGATGAATCGAGTCGATGGTCGGCGTGTTCCATACCGGAACGCCGGCCGGCGCCCACTGCTGCACACCCTGCGAATTCTTGTGTGTCCGCTGCGGCGGTTGGGCGATGGTGTAGGTTTTCCAGATCTTCTTGCCGGTATTGGCATCCAGCGCGGTCACACTGCCCACCGCCGTACAGCATGGGTAGTCCAGCACCCGTGCCTGAAAGCCCTCCCACGCCGATATCGGAACATACAGGCGCCCCTTATACAGCGCCGGGGCCGCGGTCACTCGCGTCGCATAATGCCTTTCGACGTGCGTCTTCCAGATACCCGCGCCGCTGTGCGCATCGATGGCATAGGCATTGGCCTTCAGGTCGCCGAAGTACACGGCGAGGTGGGTCTCGCCACCGGTTCTGATCGGGCCGACGGTCATCGCGTTGCGGACGCCGGCAGCCGCGCGGTACGACCAGTAGACACATCCGGTGGCGGCGTCCAGCGAGTACACATAGCCGATGTCCGAGCCGACGAACACACGACCCGCGACCACCGCCGGCTGACCGAAGGCCGAGGTACCACCGGGGAATCCAAACGCCCACTTCAGTTTGAGATTGGGAACGGTCGCAGCACTGAGGCCCGCGGCCGCTGCCGACTGATAGCGATTGTTCGCCGGCCCATTGCCCCAACCGTTCCAATCCTGGTGGCTCAGGCCATGCAACGGTGGATTGTTGCTGCAGCGATTCTGCATCGCGGAGACGTCACCGGCTTTCTCGGACCCCAGGAATTGTCCGGCGAGTGACTCGGCGACCCGCCTGCGGTCCACGTCAGTCAGGGTATCGCCCACCGGCTTCATGATGCCGGTGGTCAGCGCCGTATAGATGCGCTCCGGAGACATCGTGCGCAGAATGGCGGGGGTCGGCGCGCGCTCGAAGGCCGGATTGCCATGACAGGACACGCAATGCTGCTGGAATACCGCGAAGCCCAGTTCAGTGCCGCGCCGTTCCGGCCCGCTGCTGTCCGCGGCCATCGCCGTGTGCAGGCCGATGGCGCATATCAGCAATCCGGCTCCTGCATGATGGTCCCTTTTCGCGCCTCGCCGAAACACGCGTACCCCCTCGCAATGCCAAGAAGCCGGTCGACCGCAATTCTACGGCAGTTGATCCGTCAAAGGAGGTTTGCCTTCGCAGGGTGTTGATGCTTGAATGGCCGCCGCAAAGAGGGGGAGGCGATGAAAGTGCGGCAACCGCGGTTCCTGCAGATTTCCGTAGCGGTCGGCATATTTGCTGCGCTGCTGTCCGCGGCGTCGTCGCAGGCGCAACGACCCCGGGTCGATCCCGCCCCCTTGGCGAGTTACACCGCAAGCCAGGCGACCCAGGGCAAGACGCTTTACGCGCAGCAATGCGGCAACTGTCACGGCAAGAACTTGAGTGGGAGCGAATTCGCGACTGCTCTGAACGGCACGGCCTTCAGTCTCAACTGGGGCGGTAAGTCGGCCGGGGCGCTCTTCACCTTTGTGCATACGCGTATGCCGCCGGCCGCCGTCGGGTCATTGACGCCCGAGGCGACTGCGGACCTGGTCGCGTACCTGTTGCAGGTGAATGGCGCGAAGGCAGGGGACACCCCCTTTGCGACCGATGACACGGTGCTCGCCGCACTGCGCATCCCGCGCAATCCGGCCGCGAAGGCCTCGCCGATGATGCCGCTGTCACCCTTGTCACCGCCGGTGCCCAAGGTGTTCCTGCCGAATCCGCTCGATGACATCACACCCGTCACCGAGGCCATGCTGCGCCATCCGGCCGAGGGTGACTGGCTGCTCTGGCGGCGCACCTACAGCGATCAGGGGTTCAGTCCGCTGCGGCAGATCACACGAGAGAACGTGGAGGAACTGCGGCTGTCATGGGGATGGACGTTGCCGACAGGGCGCAACGAGACCACGCCGCTGGAGCACGATGGGGTGCTCTTCGTCGCGAGCTGGGGCGACCACATCCAGGCACTCAACGCGGTCACGGGGGATCTGCTGTGGCAATACTCGCGCGTCATGCCCAGCGACGCGCGGCTGTCGGTACGGCGGAACATCGCCATCTTCGGCAGCCTGTTGTATGCACCGACTTCCGACGACCACGTTGTGGCGCTGGATATGAAAACCGGCACAGTGGTGTGGGACGTTCCCGTGGCGGATTACCACCTGGGCTGGCAGACGACCGGTGGTCCGCTCATCGCCAAGGGTAAAGTGCTGCTCGGCATCGTCGGCCAGGCGCCCGGTGGCGGCGCCGTCGTCGCCCTGGATGCCCAGACCGGCACGGAGGCCTGGCGCTTTCATACCATTGCGCAGCCGGGTGAGTTTGGGGGTGACAGCTGGAATGGCCTGCCCGTCGAGAAGCGCAGTGGGGCATCGGTGTGGACGGCCGGCAGTTATGACCCCGAGTTGAATCTGGCGTTCTTCGGCGTCGGTCAGACCTATGACACCGGACCGTTGCTGCATTCGATCAACAAGCCGGGCATCACGACCGACAGTTTGTACACCGATTCGACCCTGGCTCTGGATCCAGACACGGGCAGGCTCGCCTGGCACTTTCAGCATGTCCACAACGATCAATGGGATCTCGACTGGGCGTTCGAGCAGGAAGTGATTGACCTGCCGGTCAATGGACATACGCGCAGGCTCATCGTGACGGACGGGAAAATGGGCATCATCGAGGCGATGGATGCGGCCACGGGGAAGTACCTGTTCTCCAAGGACATGGGCATACAGAACGTGATCAGTGCCATCGATCCGATGACCGGCGAGAAGTCGATCAATCCCGATGTGATCGTCGGCGATGGCAAACCGCACACCATCTGTCCGCATCCGGGCGGCGGCCGCAACTGGAACGCCAGCTCGTACAACCCGGTGACGAAGGTGCTCTACACGCCGATGGTGGAGTCCTGCATGGATCTGATCCCGGCCGGGCCGGGCGAGCGGGGCAATCTGTCATCGGGCTATAACTGGACCATCCGTCCGCGACCCGACACGGACGGCAAGTACGGTCGTGTCGAGGCATTGAACCTTGAGACCCGTCAGGTCGTGTGGATGCATCGGCATCGCGCGCCGGATACGACCTGTCTGCTGGATACCGCCGGCGGAGTCGTGTTCTCCGGCTCGCTTGACCGTTACCTGCGCGCCTACGATGACGCCACCGGCAAGCTGCTCTGGCAGGTGCGAATGAACGACGTGCCGAGCTCCTGTCCCATCTCCTACAGCGTCAAGGGTCGGGAGTACATCGCGCTGGTGGTCGGCAACGGGGGCATCGAGAGCCAGACCTTTCCGACCATCGTGCCGGAGATCCAGGATCCCCAGGAGCATGCCGCCTCAATCTGGGTGTTCGAGTTACCCCGGCGATTTCACTAGACCGTCACGACCACTTTGCCGATCTGCTGATTGGATTCCATGTAGGCGTGCGCGTCCGCGATTTGATCGAGCGTGAAGGTCCTGGCAATGACCGGCTTCAGATGCCCTGAGGCAAGTCCGGCCAGAATCGTGTCCCGGACGCGCGCATAGCGCTCGGGCCTGTTCGAGATCGACGAGAATACCCAGCCGCGAATGCTCAAGCCCCGCAGTGCCACGGTCCAATGCGGATAGGGAGTCGGCTGCCCGCTCAGGCTGCCGTAAATGAACAGAATGCCCTCCTCGGCGAGCGCGCTGCACAGCTTCTCGACGAATGGGCCGCCCACCGGATCAAACGCAGTCCGCGCGCCTTTGCCGCCGGTGATGCGCATGACCTCGGCCACCACGTCGGTCTCCTCGGTCGCCACCACATGCTGGGCGCCCTGTTCGCGTAGCGCAGCCGCCTTGGTGCCATGCCGGGTCAGTGCGATCGGCACGGCGCCGGCCCAGTTGGCGAGCTGGATGGCCGCGAGGCCCACGCTGCTGGAGGCCGCGGGGATCAATACGTGATCGCCGATCCCGACTTTCGCCACTTCAATGATTGCATAGGCCGTCAGGTATGCCATCCAGATGGCGCTGGCCTGCACCGGCGTCAGTCCCGCGGGCGCTGCGACAACGCTGCGCGCCGGTACGATGGCGGAATCCGCATAGACGCCATACTCGCCCAACCGATAGGTGGGTACCACGCACACGCGATCGCCGGGCGCATGGCCGATCACACCGGCTCCCACCGCGTCGATGGTGCCATATGCTTCATAGCCCATCAGTGAAGGCAGCTTGGGCGCGACCAGATACTTGCCGGCCCGATAGATAGTCTCAGAACGATTGAGACCGATGCTCTGGACCCGAATCCGCAGCTCGCCCGGACCCGGATCTGCGACCGGTAGATCCTCAAGCTGCAGGACTTCCGGTCCGCCGGTTCGATGAATACGGACGACCTTGGCCATTTGGGGTCTCCTACCCTTGGTTTGATTCCTTAGCGCGAATCCTCGCATTTGTCGCGGCCTGAGCAAAGTCCGGAATGTGGTCCGTTGCCTACTTGAGGGGAATCGGTTCCCGTACAGACTCACCCGGATCGCGGGGTTCACAGTGACGGCCGACAAGGAGAGGCGTCATGGGAACAATTCTGATCATCGTGCTGGTGCTGTTGCTGATCGGCGCGATCCCAACCTGGCCGCACAGCAGATCCTGGGGCTACTACCCCAGTGGCGGACTGGGGCTCATCCTGATCATCGTGCTGGTCCTGGTGTTGATGGGCCAGATCTAGACACCGTCAACCTGCAAGGCGCTCCCGTTCATTGGCCGGGAGTGCCGCGCGGTATCGTTGGCATTGCTCGACCACCGCGTCGAACAGGCAGTCCTGAGCGCGATGAATCACCGTGCGCGCGGGCCGCGGCACAGCGATAATGTCGAGGATCGTTCGCAGGGTCGTCTCCAGTGTCACTCGCTCATCCGGACTCAAGAATACCTGCCATGTTTTGGAGTCGCAGGCATCGAGCAATAGCACGACCTCAAGTCTGATGGTAAGGAGCTGGATCTCCGCTGCCGGCACATTGAGTCGTTCCAGCTCGAACCAGAGCCGGCCGTAGAGTTGAATCGAGGCCGCAGCGAATGCGATGGCTGCAAGCATGACCGCGCCACTCCTGCACCAAATGGTGTCGCAGCGATCATCAGCCCGGGCGATTACCGCAAAAAGACAAAAGGATGTCCGTTTACGACCGATCAGCCTTCAGACCTTGCTGGCGTACGCATCCATGACCCGGGCGGAGTACACCAGGGCGGCTCCGGCATTGACCGCCACCGCGACACTCAGCGCCTCGGCAATTTCCTCACGAGTGGCGCCCTGCTTGACGGCGGCATCGGTGTGAACGGTAATGCACCCGTCACATTGGCGGGTGACGGCAACGGCCAGCGCGATGAGTTCGCGAATCTTTGGGCTGAGAACCGCATCTTTGCCGTTCCCCGCGCTGAGCTCGGAGTACCCCCGAACCGTCCCCGGGATGATCTTGCTCATTTCCCCAATCGTCGTCTGCAGTTGTTTTCGATAGGTGTTCCAATCGAGCATCATGATCAGTTACTCCTTGAGCGTCGCGAGGTAGCCATTTAAGGATTCGACATTGGTCGCGGACGCCACCGCCGCGACATAGCCGTCGGGGCGAACCAACCACACACCGCCGTCCTGGCAGGCGGGCCGCAGTTGTGCAGAAACCAGAGTTGCGAAGCGTCCGATCAGACCATCGAGCGCAGCGCTGCGCGCTGCGTGCAGGGTGTATTTTGGCCCGACCTCGGTCGGGCCCGGCTGCGGCGCGATCCGTTCGCCCGGCACCGGTCCGCCGATACCGCGAGCCGCCGGTCCGGTCAGAGGACTGTGTGGGTAGCTGATGTCGATCTCCGAGAAATTCTGCGCCATCGCCTTGCGCACTGGAGTGAGACTGAGCAGCAGATGGCCGAGGGAATTGCGGATTGCCTGCGCAATCGGGTTTCGCATCAGCGCCAGCGACGTGAGACGCGTCGCGTCGTCCAGGACTTTGCGGCCCACCGCACTGCGCTCGTTGCTGTAACTGTCCAGCAGTACCTTGGGCCGGACCCCGCCGCGGCAGACCAGGGCCAGTTTCCAGGCCAGGTTGAAGGCGTCCTGCATGCCCGTGTTCATGCCCTGGCCACCGGCGGGACTGTGCACGTGCGCGGCATCACCGACCAGAAAGGAGCGGCCCTTGCGATACGCGGTGACCTTGCGCTCATTGATCCGAAAACCCGCCAGCCAGATCGGTTCCAGCAGCGCTGCGCCACCCGGACCGCGCTGGTCCACGATGGCCTGGATTTGCGCCAGGTCCGGATCCGCCGGCTTGGGGCCGCTCGCCGGACCGATATCGGCAATCACGCGAAAACGCCCCGGCCCGATCGGAAATACCGCCAGGACGCCCTCAGCATGCCAGTAGACCCCAAGTTCGGTCTCCGGGACCGGCCAGTTCCTGACATGCACATCCGCCAGCACCCAATCGGTCTGCAGCGTGCTGCCTTCGAAGGCGAGGCTCAAGCCGTGGCGTACCCGGCTGTGCGCGCCGTCGCAACCCACGAGCCACGGGGTGCGCACGGTCTCGGTGCGACCCTGCGCATCGCGCAGCGTCGCTTCCACGCCATCCGGTAACTCCCTGAAGTCGAGCAACTCGGTTTCGCGCTCAACCTTGAGGCCGAAGCCTGCCAGATGGGCTTCCAGCAGTTCCTCGGTCTTCGACTGCGGCAGCATCAGCCCGAAGGCGTATTTACTGCGTATGGCGGTGAGATCGATATGCGCGATGCGGCGCGAACCGGAATACATGTTGGCCGCGACCAGCTGCCGCCCGCTCGCGACGAAGGGCGTCACGGCCCCGGCCTGCTCCAGAAGTTCAAGGGTACGGCTCCATACGACCAGCGCCTTGGATTTGTCGGTGCGCCCCGCATTGCTGTCGATGACGCGCACCGGCGTCCCATAGCGCGCCAGTTCGCATGCCATGGTCAGCCCGACCGGGCCGGCACCCACCACCAGGACAATGTCGGGCATCGCAGCTCCCTACGCTGATACGGTCTCCGAGGACGCCGCGTCCTCGTGCGCCCGCTGATCCAGTCCCGCGCCAAGCGCAGCAAGTGCGCGCATCGCGGACTCGTTCGCTTTGATATCCCATTTTCCGGGGGCGACATGTGTCAGGCCGTAGAGTGCGGCGTTGGGCATGGGAAAGCCCAGCTGGAAGCGTCGGAACCTGATCATTGCCGCATGATCGATCCTCTCGAAGCCCCACATCTGCCAGAAGAGCAGTGCCATCCACATGCCGTGTCCGAAGATCACCGTGCCGTCGGCCAGGTTTGGCAGCCACAGCGTGCGCACGCGCGCAATACGTTCGTGGAATTCGCGGAACGTCTCGGCGGCAGGTCCGGCGCGGTGATCGGGTTCGGCCATCTCCCAGAAGCGCACCACGGCCGCATTGCGCTCCGTGAAGGCGCTGCCGCGCATCTGCAGGGTGTCGATCACCTCAAATTCACGCAGCTCATCGTGGCGAGCGGCCGGCTGGGCCATGCGCTCGCAATACGGCGCCGCGGTATCCAGCGCGCGCCTGAACGGCGAGGACCAGATGCCCGCGGTGGTGCTCGGCAGTAATGGCGCGAGGGCCCGCGCCTGCAGTTCGCCGAGCTGCGTCAGAGGTACCTGTGGATTTTCGAGCGTGACGCCGCCGGCATTGGCCTGACTTTGGCCGTGGCGGACGAGCAGGATCGTTGAGTGCGGCATTCGCGCATCTTATCAAATCGGGTCTTTGCGCCGCGCTTTGGCCGCTTTCACCTGCTCGATCAACTTGGTATTGCGTTCATATACCGCCAGGGCGTCCACCGCCGCGGTCGCGAGTTTTCCCGTCTCCCTCTCGATGATCGCCAGCAGCCACTCAAAGGCGGACTCCGAGCGGTGCAGCGCTGCGGCACGGATCAGCGCGCCGCGCGCCTCGGGGCTCACCAGCTCATCCCAGGCGTCGTGCAGCGGTTTGAAGGCCTCGGGCCGGCGCGATTCACCCAGGGCCAGCGCGGCATATTCCCTCAGGCTTTCATCTTTCTGCTTGAGGTACGCCGCGACGAATGGCAGCGAGTGTTCCGGCGCAATGGCCAGCAGCGCGCCGAAGCACTCGCCGATCACCTGCGGCTCCACATCGCCGACCTGGATCTTCAGGCGCAGCACGGCTTCGGCCTCGAAGGGATTGCCACAGCAGATCGCCCGCACGGCGCCGCACCGGACCTCGACTTCCGGATCGGCCAACAGGCCGGTCAGCTCCGCGACGGCGCGCACATGACCCGAGGCCGCCAGTCCCATGGCACAACTGCTGCGGATGTCGGTGGCCGTGTCGGCCCGCCCACCCCACACCGGCTCGAGCTGCCGATAAAGTATGCCGGCCTGGTAGAAGCCGATGTCCGCACACTCCAGGGTGACCAAGGCGCGCGTGATCGCGTTCTTGGCCTTGCACAGCGGATCACGCTTGACCGGATCGTGCACAAAGCGCGCATAGGCGCTCTTGAGATCGGGGATGAGTTCGTGCAGGAGTTTCTCGGCGCTGAGTATCGCCGCGCGGGCCACCACCATGAAATGACGATCCGTCAGGGCTTTTTTCAGCGCTTCGATCAGCGCGGAGCGAGGTGTGATCGGGTCCAGCGCGTTCAGAACGTCCAATGCGGCCTGCGCCTTGGCATCAGGACTCTGCCGCGCGCTCGGCGTCATGCGGGAATCGGCTACAACCGAACCAGGCCGCGTTTGTGTGCCACGGCGACCGCCTCGGTGCGGCTGATGGCATCAAGCTTGGTGAGAATGGCTTTGACGTGAGTCTTGGCCGTCCCTTCCGTGATACTCAGGCGCCGGGCGATGTCCTTGTTGCTGCGGCCCTCCGCCAGCAACTGCAGGACGCCCAACTCGCGCTGCGTGAGACTGGGTTTGGCCATGCGCTGCAGCGCCTTGCTGGCCACTGAAGAGGAGGCATAGGGACGGTCCTCACTCACGGCACGGATGGCCGAGAGGATTTCGGTACGCGGGGAATCCTTCAGCAGATAACCCTTCGCGCCCTGACTCAGACAACGGAAGATGTCCTCATCGCCATCGTAAGTGGTCATCACCAACAGCCGTGCGTGGGGATGCGCGGCGAGCACCATCTGCACCACCGCGACGCCGTCACGCTTGGGCATGCGCAGGTCCAGCACCATGACATCCGGCTGATGTCGGTTGTAGAGCTCGGTTGCCTCTTCGCCGTCTGCGGCTTCGGCGACCACCTCCATATCGGGCTGGCGATTGAGGATGGCGGCGAGGCCGTCACGCACCACGGGATGATCGTCGGCCAGGATGACGCGGATCTTGTGCGCCGGCGCGGCGGCCGTCGGCGCCGAGATCTGCGCTGCGCTCATGGTATGTTCCGGCGCGGCAGGCGTACGCATACGCGGGTACCGTGGCCCTTTTGGGTTTCGATCTGCCAGGTACCGCCGATGGCGGTGGCCCGCTCGCGCATATTCGTCAGCCCGAAACCATGCTCGGCGCTGTCATCGGGCGAGTCCTCCATGCCCAGGCCGTCGTCCGCCACGGTCAAAAGCCAGTGGGCCGCCTCGCCGATCAGGCTGATGCGCACATGTTGCGGATGGCCATGACGCACGGCATTGCTCACCGCCTCCTGTGCGATGCGCAGCAGCGCGTGCTCATGTTCGGGGGCGAGACCGGTGGCCGGGGCGCGACCCTCAAAGCTGCAGACCGTGCGCCCGACGACCGAAGAGCGCTCCGCCAGTTGCCGCAGCGCGAGCTCCAGGCCGCCGCTGCGGGTCTGGTCCGGACGCAGCGCCATGACCGAGCGGCGTGCCTCCGCCAGGCCCTCGCGTGCCAGATCGCGGATGCGTTCGGCGATGAGGCCCTGGGTGGCGCACTGTTCGGCACCTTCGAAATCCTCCGCGGCCGCCAGCTGCATGAGGATGCCCGTGAAGGCCTGGGCGAGACCGTCGTGGATTTCGCGGCCGATGCGATTGCGCTCGACCAGCACCGCCGCCTCCTTGGCCGAGTGCGCGAGGCGCATGATTTCAATGGCCAGCGTGGCCTGCTGGGCGAGCGCGACCAGCAGTTCGCTGTTGACCAGTGTGGCCGCTTCGGGATCCTTGAAGTACAGCGTGATGAAACCGACGTTGCGGCCGCCGAACAACAGCGGGAATACCACCATCCCGGTGTGGCCGGACTGCTCGTGGAAGTTCATCAGACCCGGCCACTCCGTGGCGTTGTCCTCCTCGATCAGGCTGCAGAACATCGGCTGGTCGGTGCGTGAGAGCTTCTCACCCAAGGCATTGCCGTCCGCCGGAATGTTCGCGGCGAAAGGCGGTGGTGCCAGCTGTCCGCCTTCCACGTGCGCGACGATCTCCCAGATGGCCGGCTGGTCGTGGCGGACGATGACATTGCCGGCTGCCGCATCGAACTGGCGAGTCGCCTCCAGCAGCATGTGACCCAGAAATTTGCGCGCATCGGGTTCGGTGGCCAGCCGCTCGAGATTGACGCGAATGACCGCATTGGCCTTGGCCAGCTCCGTCATGCGCTGCTCGGCGGCCCGCTCACGCTCCCGGCGCACCGCTTCGATGAGTCGCTCGCGGTGCAGACCCGCACCGATGACGCCGGCGGCGGTCTCGAGCGCGGCTACCTCGGCGGGATCGATCGACCGTCGCTGGCGGGTGTTGTCGAAGGTCAACGCACCAAAGAATCCATTGTCGACGAAGATCGGTACCACGGCCTTGGTCAGCGTGTTGCCATCAGCGCCACTGTAGTCACCCCCGGCATGGCGCGCGGGATTGATCAACACACTGCGGCCCGAGCGCAGCTCGCGGCAGGTGGAGAAAATGGTGCTCTCGGGACAACCGCTCTTGCTGGGGTTGCCGAGGTACGCGGTGATCCCTGGGGCGGCCCATTCACCGGCGACCACCATCCAGGGCAAGCCGTCGGCGCCGGACTCGGCGCGGATCAGATTGACGCGATCGGCGCCGGCGGCCTCGCCGAGTTCGCGCAGGACCGCGGGGATGGCATGCATGACGTCGGTGGCTTCGAGCAGTATGCGGCTGGCTCGAGCCGAAGCCGCGAGCAGACTTTCGCGGTGCTGCAGGGACTCGCTGATCTGCGCGAATTGATCCGCGCACGGTATCGCCGCCGCGGCACGTGCCGTCTCATCCGCGATATCCGCACAGTCGACGCTCATCCGGCCCCCTCTAAGGTTCGATGTAGACAAGTCTACCGCTGCGGCGGCACGGCTGTCGTGATCCGGGCCATCGGCAGGGGTGCCCCCTCCCAGCCGCCGCCGAGGGCCTTGTACACCGCGATCAGGCTGGTGGCCGCATCGGTGCGGCTCTGCGCCAGCTGATCCTGCGCCGTCAGCTGCGCCCGCTCGGCGTCCAGAACGTCCAGAAAACCGACCAGGCCACCCTCGTAGCGGGCCCGGGCGATTTGCGCCGCCGAGTCGCTTTCGCGAGCCGCGGCAGTGAGTTGCACCAGCCGGTCGCGGGCCCGGGCATGGCTGACCAGGGCGTTTTCGGTCTCCTCCAGGGCCTTCAGTACGGTCTGCTGGTAGGCGGCGAGGTCCGCGTCGGCCCCGGCCCGGGCGCCGGCAATGCGGGCCCGTACCCGACCTAAGTCAAATGCCGCCCAGCTGATCGAGGGGCCAATCAGGAAGGTCTTGCTGCCCGAGGTACCCAGTGCGGCCAGATCCCCGGCGGCGTAGCCAAAATTGCCGCTGAAGGTGACCTTGGGGAACAGATCTCCCACTGCAACGCCGATCTGCGCCGTCGAAGCGGCCAGGTGCCGCTCGGCAACGCGTATGTCGGGTCGCCGCCGCAGCAATCCAGCCGGGTCGCCGACTGCGGCCATCTGCGGCAGCTGCGGCAGATTCCCTGGAGGTGAGAGCAGCGCGCTCAACGCGTCCGGCTCGCGCCCCGTCAGCACGCTCAGTCGATGAATCGATTTTTCGATCGTAGCGCGCAGAGGCGGAATTTCGGCGAGCGTCGTGTCCAGTTGGGCCTTGGCGCGCGCAGTGTCGAGCTCCGTGCCGCGACCCGCATCCAGGAGTGAGTTGGTGAGGTCAACGGTCTGTTGCTGATTGTCGGCGTTGCGCTGCAGAACGGCGAGTTCGGCCTGTTCGCCACGCAGTTCGAAGTAGGTGCGCGCCACTTCCGCCGTCACGCTCACCTGCGCGTCGTGCAGTGTCGCTTCCTCGCCCTCGACGGTGGCGCGGCTGGCTTCGACTTCGCGGCGCACACGACCGAACAGGTCCAGCTCCCAGGCTGCATCGAACCCGGCATTGTAGTAACGCTCATCCAGGCTGGTGCCGGCACCGAAGGTCTGCGAGGCGGGGTACTGCTGATCGGTGTAACCACCCTGGGCGGTGACCGTCGGCAGCAGGTCCAGCTTCGCCTGGGTGCGCAGCGCCCGCGCCTGCTGCAGATGAGCCAGCGCAATGCGCAGGTCATGATTGGTCGCGAGGGCTTCGATCACCAGGCCATTCAGCAGCTCATCGTTGAACTGTCCCCAGAAGGGGCCAATGCTGTCCGCAGCGGAATAGAGCGCCGGCTCGGCCTCGACGAAGCTCGGCTGGGTCTGCACCGTCGGGCGGTGATAGTCGGGGCCCACCGCGCAGGCCGCCAGTGTCGCAGCGATTACCGCCGCAATGGGAATCGAGACAAGCTTACGCACCGTGCACCTCCGGCTGCTGGCCGATCATCGCCGGGACCTGAGTCTGCGGCGCGTCTTCGTCGCTGACCCGGCTGCCGGTCAGGCGGCGCAGCAGGACGAAGAACACCGGTGTCAGCAGCAGGCCAAAGCAGGTCACGCCGATCATGCCCGCGAATACCGTGACACCCATCGCGTGACGGACTTCGGCACCTGAACCCTGCGCGAGTACCAGCGGTACCACGCCCATGATAAAGGCGAACGAGGTCATCAGGATCGGGCGCAGCCGCAGATGCGCAGCCTCGAGCACCGCCGAGCGCGCATCCATGCCGCGATCCTCCTGCAGGTGTTTGGCGAACTCGATGATGAGGATGGCGTTCTTGCAGGCCAGCCCCACCAGCACCAGCAGGCCGATCTGCGTGAACACGTTGTTGTCACCGTGATCCAGATACACGCCGGTGATGCCCGCGAGCAGACACATCGGCACGATCAGAATGATCGCCAGCGGCAGCGTCAGGCTTTCGTACTGTGCCGCGAGCACCAGGAATACGAACAGCACGCACAGCGGGAAGACGATGGTCGCGGTGTTGCCGGAGATCAGCTGCTGATAGGCGAGATCGGTCCATTCAAAGGTCATGCCGCGCGGCAGATTCTGCTTGAGGATGCCCGCGAGCGCCTCCTGGGCCTGGTCGGTGCTGTAGCCCGGCGCGGGACCGGCATTGATGTCGGCGGAGCGATAGGCGTTGTAGCGCTGCGCGGCGTCCGGGCCGAAGGTCGGCGTGACGTTCAGCAGCGAGCCCAGCGGCACCATGGCGCCGGCGGCATTGCGGGTCTTGAGCGTGCGGATGTCCTCGGCCTGGGCGCGGAACGGGCCGTCCGCCTGGGCCAACACCTGGAAGGTGCGCCCGAAGCGGTTGAAGTCGTTCACGTAGGTCGATCCCATGTACGTCTGCAGCGTGTCGAACACATCCGAGAGCTTCACTCCCTGCTGCTTGACCTTGTCGCGGTCGACGGTCACGTCCAGCTGCGGGACGTTGATCTGATAGGTGCTCAGAAGGCCCGCCAGCTGCGGGCTCTTCGCCGCCTTGCCCAACGCATCCTGAACGGCGGCGTACAGCGCCTCCGGTCCCGCATCACCGCGGTCCTCGACCTGTGCCTTGAAGCCGCCGAGGGATCCCAGCCCCAGCACCGGGGGCGGGGTGAATACCACCACGTAGGCATCCTGGATGCTCGCAAGCTCGCCGTTGAGGCGGGCGGCGATGGCAGTGCCCGACAGGTTCGCGCCCTTGCGCTTGGAGGGTGGCTCCAGGGCGAAGAAGGCGATGCCGGAACTGGAGCTTTGCGACCAGCCGTTCACCGACATGCCGGCGAATTCCACGGCGTGCTCGACCCCGGGTGTTTTCAAGCCGATCTCGGACATGCGCCGCACCACCGCCTCGGTGCGATCAATCGTGGAAGCGGGCGGTAGCTGTGCCACGGCGATCAGGTACTGCTTGTCCTGCGACGGGATGAAGCCGCCGGGGACGGCGTTGAAGCCGACCCACGCGAGCACGATCAGCCCGCCGTAGATCGCAAGGGCGATCCCGCTGCGGCGAATCGTCAGCTTCAGCGCCCGCGAGTAGCCATCACCCGCCGCAGCGAAGGCCTTGTTGAAGCGCCTAAAGAATCGCCCGAGGATCTGCTCCATCCAGCGGGCGAAAAGGTCGGGTCTGGCACCGTGGGGTTTGAGCAGCACGGCTGCCAGTGCGGGGGACAACGTCAGGGAATTGAACGCGGAGATCACCGTCGAAATGGCAATCGTCAGTGCGAACTGTCGATAGAACTCGCCCGTCAGGCCGCTGATGAAGGCCACCGGGCCGAACACGGCGACCAGCACCAGCGTGATCGCGATGATCGGCCGGCTGACCTCGCGCATTGCCATGCGCGCGGCTTCCTTCGGAGACTCGCCCTTGGCGATGTGCCGCTCGACGTTCTCGACCACGACGATGGCATCGTCGACGACGATGCCGATGGCCAGCACCAGGCCAAACAGCGACAGGGTGTTGATGGAGAAGCCGAATCCCAAGAGCACCGCGAAGGTGCCGATGATCGACACCGGCACTGCGACCAGCGGAATCAGCGAAGCGCGCCAGGTCTGCAGGAAGATGATGACGACGATCACGACCAGCAGGATCGCCTCGAGCAGGGTATGCAGTACGGCCTCGATGGACTGGCGGACGAACTGGGTCGGATCGTAGGCGATGCGGTAGTCGACGCCGTCCGGGAAGTCCTTCTTGAGCTGCTCCATGGTCCTGCGTACATCGGACGAGAGCTGCAGGGCATTGGCGCCGGGCGCCTGCATGATCGGCAGCGCGATCGCATTCTGATTGTCCAGCATGCTGCGCATGCCGTAGTCCTGGGCACCCATCTCGATTCGCGCCAGGTCTCCGAGGCGTACCAGTTCGCCATTGGCACCGGTCTTCACGATGATGTTGCGGAACTGCTCGTCCGTCGTCAGTCGGCCGGCCGCGTTCAGGGCGATCTGGAACTGAGTGCCCTTGGATGGCGGCGCGCCCAGCTGGCCCGCAGCCACATCCACATTCTGTTCGCGGATGGCGGTGACGACATCGTTGGCGGTGAGATCGCGCACGGCCAGTTTTTCCGGGTCGAGCCAGACGCGCATGGCATAGTCGCCGCCGCCGAACACCTGCACCTGGCCCATGCCAGGCAGGCGCGCCAGCACATCGCGGATATTCAATGCCGCGTAGTTGCGCAGATAGAGGGCGTCGTAACGCCCGTTCGGGGAGATCAGGTTCACGAGCATCGTGAGATCGGAGGAGCTCTTGACGGTCGTGACACCGAGGTCCCGTACTTCCTGCGGCAGCCGCGGCTGGGCCTGCGCGACCCGGTTCTGCACCTGCACCTGGGCGCGATCGACGTCGGCACCGAGCTTGAAGGTCACGGTCAGGCTCAATGTGCCGTTCATGGTGGAGGTGGAGGACATGTACAACATGTCATCGACGCCCACGATCGCCTGCTCCAGGGGTGCCGCCACGGTGTCCGCGATCACCTTGGGATTGGCGCCCGGGTAATTGGCGGTCACGACGATCGAGGGTGGCACGACTTCCGGGTATTCGCCGACGGGAAGCTTGATCAGCGCCAGCGCACCCGCGATCGTGATGAAGGTCGAGACGACGGCCGCGAATATCGGCCGGTCGATGAAGAACTCTGAGATTTTCATGACATACCTGCGCGATCAGCGAGCGTTCTGCGCCACCAACCCGGAACTGGCTGGTGTGTCCTTGAGGTGTTCCTCGCCCATTGCAATGCGCTGCGGCGTGATCGTCATGCCGGGACGCACGTGCTGCAGGCCGTTGACGACGATGGTGTCGCCGACGTTCAGCCCTTCGCGCACCACGCGCAGTCCGTCGACCACGGGGCCGAGCTTCACCTGCCGGTACTCGATGCTGTTATCGCCGCCGACGCGCAGCACGTACTTGAGACCCTGGTCGGTGCCGACCGCACTTTCATTGATGAGCAGCGCCGCGAAGGTCTTGGTGCCGGTGATCTTCACGCGCGCGAACATGCCGGGCGTGAACTGGTGATCATGATTGTCGAGGCGGCCGCGAGCGCGCACGGTGCCGGTCGCGGCATCGATCTCGTTGTCCACGAATGCCATTGCGCCCTGGTGCGGATAGCCCTCTTCATTGGCAAGGCCCACGAACACCGGATGAGTGAGCTCGGCCTCGCCGCCCTTGCGGGCGTAATTCATGAAGTTCAGGAAGCCCTGTTCATCACCCTGGAAGCTCACGTAGATGGGATCCACGGAAACGACGGTCGTGAGCAGCGTCTGGCCGCTGGTCACGAGGTTGCCCGCGGTGATCTCCGCGCGGCTGACGACGCCGGTGATCGGCGCCGTGACGCGCGTGAAACTGAGGTTCAGCGCCGCCGTGTCCACGGCCGCCTGTGCGCCGGCCACATTGGCATTGGCCTGGGCAAAGGCCGCGTCGCGGCTCTCCAGTTCCTCGCGCGAGATGGCGTGTGCGCCCAGCAGCTTGGTGGCGCGATCCTGTTCGGACGTGGCCAGGGTCAGCTGCGAGCGGGCCTGTGCCAGTTGCGCCTGAGCCTGTTTGAGGTCGGCCTCATAGGGACGCGGATCAATGACGAACAACACGTCGCCCTTGGCGACTTCGCGACCCTGAACGAAATTGACGGAGGCAATGTAACCGGAGACGCGCGGCCGGATCTCGACCCGTTCCACGGCCTCGAAGCGGCCGGTGAACTCATCGAAGTCCGAAATCTGCCGCGACACGACCGTCGCCACCGAGACGGCGGGGGGCGCCGTGGCGGCGGCGGGCGTTGCGGTCTCACCGCGGGTGCAACCGGCAAGCTGCACGAGGATCACCAGTGCAAAAACGACGGCCGCGAACCAAAAGGAAATAGACTGGCGATTATTCATACCGGACTCCCCGTTCCCGTGAACTCACTGGCGGCTTTCGCAGCCAGTGCTGATGGGGGACATCATCGGTTGTGGGGCACAAAGTGAACATTCACCTCATGCCCTACGCCCAGGTCCTAAGGGTAGGGGGGCCGATCTACCCCTTTTGAGATAGGCGCCGCCCTGGGGGCGGGACGCCTACCGTTCGCTGTCGAGGTGTTCCAGCGCGGCGGCCGGGTAGCGGCCGCCGGCCGCAGCATTGGCCGGCACGGCGCGTGTGAGGGCCGCCAGCTGCTCCGCGCTCAGTTGCAGGGACAGGGCGCCCAGGGCCTCTTCAAGACGTTCCCGCGTTCGGGCGCCCACGACAGGAATGATGTCCGCACCCTGGGCCGCGACCCAGGCGATGGCTAGCTGCGCGACACTGGCACCGATGGAAGCCGCGACGCCGCGCAGCTTTTCCACGAGCGCAAGATTGGTCTTGAGGTTCTCGCCCTGAAAGCGCGGACTGAACGCGCGAAAGTCCTTGCCGCCGGCGCCGTTCGACGCTGACCAGTGGCCACTGATGAGCCCGCGCGACAGCACACCGTAAGCGGTGACCCCGATTCCCAGTTCACGGCAGGTCGGCAGGATCTGCGCCTCGATGCCGCGCGAGATCAGCGAGTATTCGATCTGCAGATCGACGATGGGATGGACGGCTGCCGCGCGTCTCAAGGTGGCAGCGCCGACCTCGGACAGCCCGACATGCCGCACGTATCCGCCCTTGATGAGATCCGCGATGGCGCCCACGGTCTCCTCGATGGGTACACCCGGATCGAGTCGCGCCGGTCGGTAGATGTCGATGTAGTCCGTGCCCAGTCGCTGCAGCGAGTAGGTCACGAAATTACGCACCGCCGCCGGTCGGCTGTCGTAGCCGAGCCAGGCCCCATCCGGGCCGCGCAGAGCGCCGAATTTGACGCTGATCTGCAGCTTATCGCGCGGCTGTCCGACCAGTGCGTCGCGTATCAGCAGTTCGTTATGGCCCATGCCGTAGAAGTCACCGCTATCGAGCAGGGTGATGCCCGCGTCGATCGCGGCATGGATGGTCGCGATGCTCTCGGCCCGATCACTGGGACCATACATACCCGACATGCCCATGCAGCCCAGACCCAGGACCGAGACCTCGGGACCGGTTCCGCCAAGCTTGCGGGTTTTCATGGAAACGGTTTGTTACACCAGTGCCTTCTTGAACAGGGCCAGCTGTCGTGCCCAGGCTTTTTCCGCCTGGTCGTGGTCATACACATGAGAGTCCGTCGGGCACCAGCCGTGCTTGGTACCCGTGTAGACCTCAATTTCGGCAGGGAGACCAGCGCTGTCGAAAGCCTGGCGCAGCAGATCCTTGGCCTTCGGGTCGCTCTGATCGTCGCTGGCGGCAATCGCGATGAGCGCCGAGGCCTTCATCTTCGGCACCAGCAGATGGGGGCTGTCCGGTGCGTTGCTCGCCAGGGCGGCGCCATGGAAGGTCGCGATGGCGCCGACCCGATCCGGATACTTCGCCGCCACCCGGAACGTGAACGGGCCCCCCATGCAATAGCCGGTCGTCGCCATCTTGCGCTTGGTATCCACGGCCGCCTGTTGATTCAGCCAGGGAATGAAGGCCGCCGCGTCGGTTGCCACCGTCGCCGGTGACAGCGACTGCATCTGCCCGACCAGCTTCTTGCGGGTATCGGGATCCGACATGTCCGCGCCCTCGGCGGAGGTCGGCGCCTTCTGCAGCCGGTAGAAGGGATTGACGACCAGCACCGAATAGCCGGATTCCGCCAAGCGCGTGGCCATCTGTTTGAAGGCCGGCCGCAGACCGAAGATATCCGGCCAGATCAGTACGGCGGGGTGCTTGCCCGCGGTCGGATGCACGAAGTAGGCATCGCAGCTACCGTCGGTGGTCTTGATATCTACGTCCGCGCCCGTGGTCGCGGCCGCATACGCACCGGCCGGCGCCAGGGATAACAGGCCCGCGCCCATGGTGAGGCCTGCAAATTCGCGGCGCGACAAACCCGCGCGGCGGCGCTGCTGGTTCTGAACCATCTCGTCAAAGTCGTCCTGGTCGCACATGCTCGCACTCCTCACAACGCAAAGGATTACCGGGGCACCGAGTCTGGCGTTGCGGCGGCAACCGCGCAAGCCCGACTACCCGTGTCTGGGCAACTGGACTAGAGTTCGCAGCAAAGAGGGGGGGTTCATGACCGTGCAAACAAAGACGGGACGTGCCGCAGGACGGTTGCTGGGACCGGTATTGGTCAGTGCACTGCTGCACTGCGCCCCGGCCCGCGCGGACGGCGCGGCCGCCGTCGATGCCGCACGGCTCGGCAAGACTGCTGCGGAGCCTGGTCAATGGCTGACCGTCGGCCGCACGACCGACGAACAGCGCTTCAGTCCGCTGAAGCAGATCAACACCGACAACGTGAGCCAGCTGTCGCTGGCCTACTACCTGGATTTCGACAGCAATCGCGGCCAGGAGGCGACGCCGCTCGCCATTGATGGCGTGCTGTACTTCTCGACGGCTTGGAGCAAGGTCAAGGCAGTCGATGCCCGCACGGGCAGGCTCCTGTGGGCCTACGACCCGAAGGTGCCCGGCGAATTCGCCGGCCGCGGGTGCTGCGACCTGGTGAATCGGGGCGTCGCGGCCTGGAAGGGTCGGATCTACGTTTCAACCTATGACGGCCGGCTCGTGGCGCTCGACGCCAGGAGCGGCGCGGTGGTGTGGACGACGCTCACCCTCGATCATGACAAGCCCGTGACGAGCACCGGTGCGCCGCGCATCGCGAACGGCAAGGTCATCATCGGCAATGCCGGTTCGGAGTTCGGCGTGCGCGGTTATATCTCCGCCTACGACGCCGAGACCGGCAAACCGCTGTGGCGTTTCTACACCGTACCGGGCAATCCCGCGGACGGTGAACAGGCCCCCTACCTGAAGCAGGCCCTGACGAGCTGGAACGGCGATTTCTGGAAGTGGGGCGGGGGCGGCACGGTGTGGGACGGGATCGTCTACGACTCGCGCCTGAACCTGCTGTTCATCGGCACCGGCAACGGCTCGCCGTGGAATCGGCAATATCGCGGTGATGGCGGTGGCGACAATCTGTATATCGCTTCGATCATCGCGGTGAATCCGGACACCGGCAAGTACGTCTGGCACTACCAGGAAACACCCGGCGATGAGTGGGATTACGATGCGACCTCACCACTGATGCTGGCGGATCTGAAGATCGACGGCCGCTCGCGGCGGGTCGTGATGCAGGCTTCGAAGAATGGCATGTACTATGTGCTCGACGCCAAGACCGGGGCGGTGCTCAAGGCGAATAACTTCGTCCATGTCACCTGGAGCAGTGGCATCGACCCCGTCACCGGTCGACCGCTGATGACGCTCATTGACCGCTACGACGTGACGCGCGAGATCGCGATCGTCCAGCCGGGCGGGCAGGGTGCACACGCCTGGCATCCGTTCTCCTACAACCCACAAACAGGGTTGGTCTATTTCTCGATCATCGAGACCAGTGGACTGATGAAGGCCGCCGACACCTTCAACGGCAAACCCATGTCCTCGATCACCGGCCTCGCCACCGGGCTGCCGCAATCGACCTATGATGAGCGGCATTCCACGGCGCCGCGCACCGCAACCTCACAGTTGATCGCCTGGGATCCCATCCGGGAGCGCGAGGTGTGGCGCACGCCGCCGCACGGCAGCATCGGCGGCGGCACCCTCTCCACCGCCGGTGGCCTGGTGTTCCAGGGCACCAACAAAGGACAGTTCATTGCGTACCGCGCGGACAACGGCCAGCCGCTGTGGACATTCCAAGCCCAGACCGGCGTGGTCGCGGCCGCCTCGGCCTTCGAACTGGACGGCCAGGAGTACATCGCGGTGGAAGCCGGCTACGGCCTGGTGCCCTTCGGCATGAGCAATCAGTCACGCCTGCTGGTGTTCAAGCTCAATGGGGGCGCGATGCTGCCGCCGGCGCCGCCCCCGCCGCCACCCCTGGTTCTGAATCCGCCGCCTTCGACGGCCTCAAAGGAAACCATCGCAGCCGGTCGGCAGTCCTTCGCTGATCACTGCGCGATGTGCCACGACACCTCCTATGCCAATCGGGGTGCGTTCCCGGATCTGCGCTATTCGGCCGCCATCAACACGCCTGAAGTCATGAGAACGATAGTGATCGATGGCGCCATGCAGGAAGGCGGCATGGCTTCATTCAAGGGCAAGGTCAGCCCCGAGGAGCTCGAGACCATCCGCGCCTACCTGATCGAGCGTGCCAATCAGGCCAAGGTGGCGGCGACCGCCGCCGCCGCCAAGGCAGTCCCGGCAGCGGCACCTGCGCCGGCACCCAATCACCCCTAGCATGCGTGATGCGGGACGTCCTGGTTGCCGTTGTGGTGCTGGGGTTGGCTTGGATCCAAGGCGTCGCCGCGGCTTCGCCACAGGAATTCGATTCGGCGGACATACGTGTCAGCGCGCCCAACACGCTGCCGGGCATGCGTCGCACCTTCACCCGCGGCCGCTACGAGCTGCGGGACGCGACCGTCCTGGATCTGATTCAGGCCGCATGGGATGTCCCGACTCAAAACATCGACGGCGGGCCCGCGTGGCTTGATACCGAGCGCTTCGACGTGTCGGCCAGTACGCGTGCCGACGCATCGCCCGATGAGCTCAAAGTCATGTTGCGCAAGTTGCTCGCGGATCGCTTTGACCTGAAATTGCGCAGCCGCAGTGTAGCGGTCTTCGCCTATGCCCTGACTTTGGGGCCCCGGGCGCTGTTCAGTCGGGCGCGCGGCGATGACGCGCCCGGCTGCGAGCTGAAATCAAGCGCGCAACTGCCCAACCCGCCGGGTTTCACGCAACCGGCGGTGACTCTCGTATGCCGGAATACCAGCGCCAGCGCGTTCGCGCGGGAATTGCCCACGCTGCGCGAGGCTTCCGGTTACCTCTTCGGCTACCCCGTCGTCGATCGGACGGGGCTCGCCGGCGCCTGGGACTTCCGCCTGTCGTGGACGTCCCGCAACGCCTCGCACCCTGACCCACTGACCGTTGATGGGACAACGATATCCGATGCGCTGGATAAGCAACTCGGTTTGAGCCTGGCGCCAACCCGGATACCCGATGTAGTCATGACTGTCGAACGTGTCAGTACGCCCGCCACGCAGTCGTTGCCGCGCGCGCCGGTGCGATTCGAGTCTGCCGAGATCCATGCTGACGAACCGCACGCGCAGGCGCTTGCCTGCGGACATATCGCCATTGAACCGGGCGGGCGCGTACTGCTCGACATGACGGTTCGGCAAATGATTCTGGAGACTCAAGGCGATTTGAATTCTCACCGCATCGGCGGCGAAACGAGCACCATCGATGCGCCCTGCTGGCAAATTCAGGCGCAGGCCCCCCTCAGGGACGACGCCGTCAGAGGGCGGGATGGCGCGTTGTGGAATGGTGTGGACATCGATGCCATGCGCAGCATGCTGCGCGCGCTTCTGGCCGAGCGCTTCAAACTCTCCGCCCACACCGAGGATCAGCTGCTGGATGGCTTTGCGCTCCTCGCGGCGAATCCCGTTCTTCGCAGCGCCGCAGCCTCGAACCGGTCCGGATGCGGGGAAGGGCCCGGTGCGAATGGCACGCAGCCCGAGTGGCAGGACCCGCGGCTCGCGAATCCACTGGCCTCGCGCCTCGTGACCTGCCGCAATGTGACGCTCGGCCAGTTTGTCCGGCAGTTGAATCAGCTGATGCCAGGCCTCGAAGGCCCCATGATGGACCGCACCGGCATGACCGGCCGCTTCGACATCCAGATCAATTTCAGTCCCGATACGACGGCGACCCGTGGCAGAAGCGGGGTCATTCCCTTCTCACAGGCACTGAAGCAGCAGCTCGGGCTTCAGTTGCAACCGGCCCGTGTACCGGCGCCAGTGCTGGTCATCGATCACATAGCCGAGGAGCCGACGGCCTAACGCTGCATCTTCATCAGCTCGTCCATGCTCGGCATGATGTAAGTGAGATTGTGCATGATGAGCATGGAGCCGAACACGACCAATCCCACGATGAAAATGCCGAAACCGAGGGCGAGCGCGGTGTTCTCGCCTTCCTCGGTGGCATTCACGTGCATGAAGAACACCAGATGAACGCCCATCTGCGCCACCGCCAGCACGGCGAGCAGGATCGGCAGGCCGGGCGCCCAGACCAGGTGGGTGAGCGCGGCGCCGAACGAGGCCAGCGTGAGCAGGATCGCCAGCGCCAGGCCGCCGAGGTAGCTCGCCGGATGGGTACTGCCGTCATCCTCGACGTGCAGATTCGGATCGCTGTGGGTGCCGTGATGGACGGCGCCTTGGTCATGTTGCATGGACGCTACCCAGGTAGACGATGGTGAACACGCCGATCCACACCAGGTCGAGGGCGTGCCAGAACAGGCTGAAGCAAAACAGGCGCCGCACCACGGTCGTGCGCAGGCCCAGTGTCGCGACCTGCGCCATCATGACCAGCAGCCACAGCAGGCCGGAGCTGACGTGGCAGCCGTGCGTTCCGACCAAGGTGAAGAACGCTGACAGGAATGCACTGTGGGTCGGGCCGAAACCGCGGCCGACCAGGTCTGAAAATTCAGTGACCTCGAGGCCAATGAACGCGGCGCCGAGCACCCAGGTCACCACCGCCCAGGTGTAGAACCGCTGCACCTGGCGCCGCTCGGCCGCGATCAGCATCAGACCGCAGGTGAAGCTCGATGCCAACAGGCAGCAGGTCTCGATGAAGACATTCTTCAGATCGAAGATGTCCGCGCCGGATGGTCCGCCCGCCGTTGCGTTGGAGAGCACCGCGTAAGTCGCGAACAGTGATCCGAAGATCACGATATCGCTCAGCAGGAACAGCCAGAAGCCGAAGCTGATCATCGACCAGGCGGAGGCCGGCCCACGCTCCGAGAGCGGAATGGGCTTGCCGTGTGCGTCGACCACGGCTGCGCTTGCTCCGCCGCTCATCGCTGCGTCCCGAGGCTGGGATGAAGCCGCTCGAACTCTTCGAGCTGCTCGGCGCTGATGTACATGTCGCGATCGGTGTCCCAGGCCTGCCGCAGCAGCATGCCGATGCAGCCGATGATCGCCACCAACACCAGCCACCAGATATGCCAGATCAGGCCAAACCCCAGAAACACGGCGCAGAACGCCGTGATGAAACCGGTGCCACTGGGTTTGGGCATGTGGATGGTCTCGTAGTGCGGTTTGTGTTCGGCCTCGTAGCGGCTCTCCGCCACCTTGTGCAGTTCCCTGTTCTTGGTTTTGACATCCCAGAAGGCGTCGATGCCGTGGACATGCGGCTCCACGGCGTAGTTCCAGGACGGTGGCGGGGAGGCGGTGCCCCATTCCAATGTGCGGCCGTTCCACGGATCACCGGTCAGATCACGGCGCCGCTCGCGGGTGCGGATGCTCCATGCCAGCTGCACTACGGTCAGCAGGATGCCGGTGAAGATCAGCGCCGCGCCGGCGAAGGCGGCGATCATGTAGGGCTGCCAGGACGGATCGGCGTAGTGCTGCATGCGCCGGGTCGCACCCATGATGCCGAGCGCGTAGAGGGGCATGAAGGCCAGGTAGAAACCGACGAACCAGCACCAGAACACGGCCTTTCCCAAAGTCTCATCGAGGGTGAAGCCGAAGGCCTTCGGGAACCAATAGCTGTATCCCGCCATGAACCCGAACACCACGCCACCGATGATGACATTGTGAAAGTGCGCGATGAGGAACAGGCTGTTGTGCAACACGAAATCTGCCGGAGGGACGGCCAGCAGCACGCCGGTGAGGCCACCGAGCACGAAGGTGACCATGAATCCGAGCGACCAGTAGATCGGGACCGTAAAACGCACCGAACCGCCCCAGATCGTGAAGAGCCAGTTGAAGACCTTCACGCCGGTGGGCACCGCGATGATCATCGTGGCGATGCCGAAAAAGCCGTTCACATCCGCGCCGGCACCCATGGTGAAGAAATGGTGCAGCCAGACGATGAAGGACAGCACGCAGATCGCCATGGTCGCCACGACCATCGAGTGGTAGCCGAACAGCGGCTTGCTCGAGAAGGTCGAGATGACTTCGGAGAACACCCCGAAACAGGGCAGGATGAGGATGTAGACCTCGGGGTGACCCCAGCACCAGATGAGGTTGATGTACATCATCGCGTTGCCGCCCAATTCGGGCGTGAAGAAGTGGAAGCCGCAATAGCGGTCCAGCAGCAACAGCGCGAACGTTGCGGTAAGAATCGGGAACGCGGCGACGATCAGCAGGTTGGAAGCCAGCGCAGTCCAGCAGAAAATCGGCATGCGCATGTAGCTCATGCCCGGGGCGCGCATCTTGAGGATCGTCGTCGTGAAATTGATGCCCGCCAGCAAGGTCCCCAGTCCCGATATCTGCAGGCTCCACAAATAGTAGTCGACACCGACTCCCGGGGAATAGGCGAGTTCCGAAAGTGGCGGATAGGCAAGCCAGCCGGTGCGCGCGAATTCGCCGATGAACAGCGACAGGTTGACGAGCAGCGCGCCGGAGGCCGTGAGCCAGAAGCTGACCGAGTTCAGGACCGGGAAGGCCACATCGCGCACCCCCAGCTGCAGCGGCACGACGAAGTTCATCAGGCCGATCACGAACGGCATGGCCACGAAGAAGATCATGATCGTGCCATGCGCCGAGAAGATCTGGTCGTAGTGCTCCGGCGGCAGGAAGCCGGGCGCGCCACCCTGCGCGAGTGCCAGCTGCGCACGCATCATGATGGCATCGGCGAAGCCGCGGAACAGCATCACCAGACCGAGCACCACATACATCACGCCGATGCGCTTGTGATCGGTGCTCGAGAACCACTCCTGCCACAGGTACGGCCACCAGCCCTTGATCGTGACCAGCGCCAGGATCGCGAGCACGCCGAGGACGATGACGATGGAGGTGACCAGCGGAATCGGCTGGTTGAAAGGAATGGCGGCCCAGGTCAGTTTGCCCAACATTTGAAACTCAGTCGGCGGATTCGGAGTGTTCGATCTGCGCGGCGGTCGGCGCGGCGCCGGGGTGCATGAGGATGGCCTCGAAGATGCCACCGGTCACGGTGCCGTAGGTGTGCTGCGCGACCTTCGCGCTCGGGTGGGTAAGCGTCTCATAGGCGGCCGCATCCAGCGTGTCACCGCCGGTGCGCGTGGCATCCAGCCACTGTTCGAAGTCCTGCCGCGTCATCGCCGCGACCTCGAAGGTCATGTCGGAGAAGCCATCGCCGCTGAACTGCGCGGAAAGGCCGTGATACAGGCCCGGATCATCGACCAGCAGGTTCAGTTTCGTGTCCATGCCGGCCATGGCATAGATCTGACTGCCCAGCTGCGGGATGAAAAAACTGTTCATGACACCGGCCGATGTCATGTGAAAGCGCAGCGGTGTCCCGACCGGCAGTACCAGCCTGTTGACGCTCGCGACGCTGGCGTCGGGATAGATGAACAGCCACTTCCAGTCGAGCGAGACCACATCGATGTCCAGTGGCGCGACCGGCGATGCGATCGCCTTCGGCGGGTCCAGATCATGCGAGCTGAGCCAGGCAATGCCGCCCAGGAACAGAATGACCAATGCCGGAATCGCCCACACGACGAACTCGATCCGACCGGAATAGTCCCAGTCCAGATAGCGCGTGGCCTTGCTGTTGCCGGCGCGGAACCACCAGGCAAAGACCAGTGTGGCGATGATCACCGGGATGACGATCGCGAGCATGATCGCGGTCGAATCGATGAGGATCAGTTTTTCCTGGCGGCCGATCGGACCATGCGGGTCCAGCACCGAGGAGCTGCAGCCTGACAGGCCGGCGCCCAACAACGCACCTGCGGTAACGGCCAACAGGCCACGCCCGGTGCGCACAAATGACACACAGTTCAATGGTGCAATCTCATCAAATCTATTGGCTTCACGCGCGCGCTGCGCGTGCCACGGGGTCGCCGTAGAGTACGATTTTCAGCCTCGCTTCGCCAGATATCTTGAGCGCGGCAGCAATCTGTTTGATGCATGCCAGGTATCCGAAATCGCATGAATTTCCCGTAATGAAAACTCGCTTGTTTCGCGTGGTGCCAGAAATGTGTACAGCGAAATGGGCGCCAACGGCCGGGTCGCCGAGCGCATGAAATAAATTCCGTGACCCAGTGCACGCTCCGCGCACCGCGCCGGCCGCCAGCGGGCTGTGGTGCGGTCGCGGGGTCGCAAAACGCCGGCTTGCACGGTCCGATGCGTCGCGTTTTCCCACCATAAGTGACTTCGGTCTCGGCGTCATTTAACCGCTGACTCTAGACTTTCCGGACGACTTCAATGACTGGGATCTGGTAGCGGCCGAAGGCAATGTTCCAGGGTGATCCGGTAATTCCTCCAAACCTCAAAAACGCAAGATCGACAGGCGGCAGGCGCGCTGTCGTGCGGGCGCTGGGGGCGCTGCTGGCGGTGGTTCTGGTGATGACGTTCGCAGGCGCCCGGCCGGTCGCTGCGCAGGAATTCAGCTTCACTTCGTACGCGCAGATGTCCGGTCTGCGCAACCTCGGGATCGAGCAGCTGGTGGTCGATCGCAATGGCGATCTGTGGGCGGCGACCGACGGCGGGCTCTACCGCTACGACGGCACTTCATTCACCCTGTACGACAAGTCCCGCGGCATTCCCGCTGACGCCACCATGGCCATGGGCGTAAGTCCCACGGGCCGCATCATTGCGCGCGTGGACGCCGGGCTCTACAGCGGTGACGCTGATCACTTCGAGCCGATGCTGACCGCGGACGGTCCGGCGATTGCGGATGAGTACACGGCGATCGTCGCGCCCAGCGATGATCGCGTGCTGTACACGAATGATCACCAGATCATGCAGATCCAGCGCAGCGCGGGCGCGCGGTCGTTATGGAAGGCACAGCCCCTGTTCAACCCGGCGCAACTCGCCGAGTATCCTGAACTCGCCTCGGTCCAGGGCATCATCGAGGTGGGTGGCAAACTCTGGTTCGGTTGTGGTCTGCGGCTGTGCAATCTGGATGGCCAGAAGCTGGTCGCATACGGCCCGGAGTCCGGCGTTCCGGACGGTGAGTACGTCGCGCTGATGGTGGACAGGACCGGGAACATCTGGGCGCGCAGCATCGCGCACGTGGTGCGGCTGAACATGGCCGGCGAGCACTTCCAGATCGTCGATCCCCCGCATCCCACGCTCGCCAACCGGGTGCACAGTTTGATGCTGACGCTCGATCCCATGGGCCGCGTGGTCACGCGCACCGCCCACGGGATGGCGCGCTGGCAGGGGACCGCCTGGCAGGAGTTCGGAGAGCAGAACGGACTGCCGGATCATTCCATCACGAACGCGGTCGCTGATCACGACGGCAATTTCTGGCTTGCGGCCAGCGGCATTGGCCTCTACCGCTGGCGCGGGTACGACAACATCGAGTCCTGGACCAAGAAGCAGGGCTTGGATCCGGAGGCGGTCTGGAACATCGTCCGCGACAGCCAGCACCGGCTGATTCTGAATACCGACATGGGCTGCCGAATGCTCGATGAGACGGCGCATCGGGCCGTGCGCTGTCCGTACCAGGGATTTCCGGATCAGGAGGTCAATGCCAGCGCGGTCGATCCGTCGGGGGCCTTCTGGGTCGCCTTCCAGACGGCGCAGCTGTGGCGCGTGCCGCCGGGTGGCACCAAGGCCGAACGCGTAACCACGGTGCCGGATCATTTTGACGGCGTGACGATCGTCTTCGACCGTTCGGGTACGGGCTGGATCGCAGCCTGGGATTTCGGCGTCGCGAAGATCGACAGCAAGACCCTCGCGGTGACGCGCCTGCAGCCGCCCGGCAATCCGCGCGTGGATGATCTGAGTCAGGCGCCCGATGGCACGATCTGGGTGGGAACGACCAACGGGCTGTACCGCATGGAGGGTGACACCTTCGTCAAGGTCTCCGCGCCCGTCGATGGCCAGGAGATCGGGCTGCAGACCATCGTCACCAATACCGATGGCTCCGTGTGGGGCACGCGCATCGGCGAGAAGATCCTGCATCTGACGCCGGGGTTGCACCCGCAGGCGGACTGGCAGGCGCCGGAGGCGATGAATGGGACGACGGTCTATTCGCTGCGTGCCGATTCGCGCGGCTGGATCTGGGCCAACACCGGCGAGGGGCTGGGTGTCTACGATGGTCACGCCTGGCGCCGCATTGAGATCGAGGATGGCCTGATCTGGGCCGATACCGAGCAGTCTGCCCTGTATGCGGATGAGGATGGCTCGATCTGGGTCGGTACCGGCGGCGGTGTCACGCACATCAAGGATCCGGTGCGTTGGGTGCAGATGGTCTCGCGGCCGTTGAAACTGGACATCGCGAAGGCGCAACTGGGCGAGCAGAGCCTGCTGGCGCGGTCGCGACCCGCGCTCAAATGGCGCGACAACGCAGCACTGGATGTGGCCTTGGGCTCACGCAGCGTGGACCGCTCACCCAGCAGCGAACTGCGCTACCGGCTGCTCGGACTGTCGACGGAGTGGTATTCCTCGCGCACCTTCGATATCCATATTCCGGCGCTGGCGCCGGGGCACTACCAGCTGGAAGCGATGGCGGCGGACGCGCCGCATGAGCGCCGGTCTGCGACCGTGAGTCTGGCATTCGACGTGAAGCCTCCCTGGTGGAATACCGCGCTCTTCCGAGTCTGCGTGGTGCTGCTGGGAGGTGTCATCCTGGTGCTGACCTGGCGTTGGCAGACCCACCGCATGCAGCAGCGTCAGCGCACCCTGGAGCTGGAACATCGTGAACGCGAGGCGCTGCTGGAGCGCGCGACGCGCGATGCGCTGACCGGCCTGTGGAACCGCGCGACCATCCTGGAGTTTCTCATCGGTGAGATGGAGCAGGCCCGCAAGAATGCCGGCTCGCTGGCCGTGGCGGTCATCGACGTGGACTTCTTCAAGCGCATCAACGACACCTTCGGCCATGCCGGCGGCGATGAAGTGCTGAAGGAGCTGGCGCGCCGCCTGCGGGCGACGCTGCGGCAGCGCGACTCGCTGGGGCGGTACGGTGGCGAGGAGCTGCTGGTGGTGATGCCGGGCCTGGCGCGCGAGGATCGTGGCAACCTGATGGATGCATTGCGTGCGGCCATCTGTGCCACGCCGTTCCTGGTCGGTGAGGCGGAGGTTCGCGTCACGGTCAGCATCGGTGTCGCCTGGATGGAGGACGATCGTGAGGCGCCCGATGATCTGATCCGAAGGGCCGACGCGGCGTTGTATGAGGCCAAGGCGGCCGGGCGCAATCGCGTGGTATGCAGCACCGGCAGTTACGACGGCTCCATGCTCGAGGTCACGGCGTCCCGCCGCTACCTGCAGGACTTCATCGATCGCGTCAAGCGCGAGGCCGGCAAGCGCGGCGTCGAAACCGAATCGAAGTAGCGCGCGCCGCGCAGCCTCAATTGGCAATGTAGTAGTGGAACACCACCTCGCGCTGGTCCGCGGACTCCTTCGCGGTCACGACGAAGCTGGTGTTGTTCATCCACTCATACTTGCCCTTCAGATCCGTCTCGATATACGCGATGGCGCGGTAATAACCGTCGCTGCGGCGGTAGCCCACATGCTCCATGTAGATCCACTCGCCACTGTCGGTCTTGAGCATGAAGTGCGCGTCCACATCCCGCACCCGGTCCTCGCGGATGGTGTCGTACTGGCCGCCGCTGTCCGGATAGACGGTGGCGGTGACCCGCTCGCCGGACAATTCACCGCTGACGATGTCCTGGTAGCGGAAGGTGCCGCGCGGGGTATGTGATTCCTGCGGCGGATCATAGTGAGCGGTGAGCTTGAAGGCGTATTCGAGCTGGACCTTGCCGAGAATCCGGGTGTCGGTCTTGGGGACAGCAAAATCGCGCATGGCCTGCTCCTTACAGTACTTCGTAGTAGTTGAAGACCGTATGGTCTGGATTGGACTGACGCTGCGAGTTCGCGACGAACACCGTGCGGTTCATCCAGTCGTGCGGACCGATCGGTGCGGTGAAATAGGAAGTGGCGCGAAAGCGGGTCCATACCCCGTCCTGGCTCGCGGGGGGCGCCGGCGGCGGCAGCAGTGGCTTGCCCGGCTCATAATGGCTCGCAAAGCGGCGCATGGTGCCGCGATTGTGGATGAAGATCAGCGCGCCGTCGGCGGCCTGCAGCATGTAGTAAGTGTTGAAAGTGGTCTTGTAGTAGTCCGCACCGCTGTGCGGCAGTACCCGCCCCTGCAGCCGCGGACCCCAGATATCCCCGCCGCCCACCGAGGTGTAGCCCCGACCGGCCGGGGAGTCCATGGTGTTGATCATGACGCGGTCGGCGAAGAACACTCTGGCCGAGAAGGCCCAGCGCAATCCGAGCTTCGGGATGCTCGGATCCGGACCCTCGAACCACTGCGCGGGCAGCGCTTCGTCATTGCTGCCGGGCGCCGCGGCATCGCCCGAGGCGGCCTCGGACAGCTGCAGACCGCTGAGTGCGACGGCGCCGACCGTCGTCGCCCCGCTCAAGAATGTGCGTCTTGAAGTCATGTGAATCCCCTCTCATGATTTTCACAACGACGGATAGTCCGTATAGCCCTGCGCCCCGCCCGCGTAGAAGCCCGGTGGGTCCGGCTCATTCAACGTCGCGCGCAGCTTCAGCCGCTGCGGCAGGTCCGGGTTCGCGATGAACAGCTTACCGAAGGCCACCGCATCCGCTTCGCCCGCAGCCAGGGCCTGCGAGGCGGTCTCGAACGTGAAGCGCTCGTTCGCGATATACGCGCCTCTGAAGGCACTCTTCAATTGCGGTCCCAGCCGCCCCGGACCGTTATGTTCCCGAACACACAGGAATGCAAGCCGGCGTCGCCCGAGCTCACGCGCCACGTGGCCGAACAGCGCCGCCGGATCCGAGTCCCCCATGGTGTGCGCATCGCCGCGCGGTGCCAGATGCATGCCGACCCGACCCGGGCCCCACACCGAAATCACGGCGTCGGTGACCTCGAGCATCAGACGCGAGCGATTCTCGATGCTGCCGCCGTAGCCATCGCGGCGCTGATTGGAGCGGTCCTGGAGGAACTGATCCAGCAGGTAGCCATTGGCGCCATGGATTTCGACGCCGTCGAAACCGGCCGCCTGAGCATGACTGGCGCCACGCCGGTAATCCTCGATGACTTGCGGAATCTCTTCAAGGGCAAGTGCCCTCGGCACCACGAACGGCGTCTCCGGTCGCACCAGACTCACATTCCCCGCGGGCGCGATCGGGGAGGGTGCCACGGGCTGGCGGCCGTCGAGAAAGGAGGGGTGCGAGATCCGGCCCACATGCCACAGCTGCAGGAATATGCGGCCGCCCGCCTCGTGAACCGCGCGGGTCGTGAGTTTCCAGCCCGCGACCTGCTCTTGCGACCAGATGCCCGGAGTGGCGGCATAACCCACGCCCATCGCGGTGACGGAAGTGGCCTCACTCAGGATCAGTCCGGCACTGGCGCGCTGCCGGTAGTACTGCGCCATGAGTTCATTCGGCACCCGGCGCTCACCCGCACGGCTGCGCGTGAGCGGTGCCATCAGGATGCGATTGGGCAGCGTCAGATCCCCGACCTCGAGCGGGTCAAACAGCGATGTCATTTTTACGGCTAGTGCTTGTAGGTCAACGTGATCCCGAAGGTGCGTGGCCGGAATCCATAGCCCCGCAGCAGTCGGCTGTAAGTGGTCTCGCTGCCGCTCGGATCGAACTGCGGGACCGACAGGTCATAGTTCGTCAGCACATGTTCGTCCAGGAGATTGTCGATGAAGGGCTGGACCGAGAGCGCGCCGAACGTCATGCCCGCGCGCACCCCGACCAGCGAGTTCGCGGGCATGATGAGTGAACCCGGATCATATTCGGATGCGTTGGCGGGATCCTGGGTCGGCGACAGCCACTTGGAGCGGGCCTCGTACTCCCAGTCCACGCGCGCGAAGGCATCATGCTGCGCGATTGTCGCGTGGTACTCGAGCCCGACTGAGGCGGTGAACGGGGAGTTGGGCAGACCGCTCTGGCCGGTGATGGCTTCGCCGCTGTACGCGATCGTCGGACCGCCGTTGGGCAAGGAGGAGTCCTTGCTGTAGCGGGCCTCGGTAAAGCCGGTGGCAATATCGGCGCTGAAGGAGTCCGTGGCCGCCCACTCGATCTGAATGTCGCCGCCCTTCGCCGTCGCCTGGCCGAGATTGGTGATGAAGGTCAGCTCGCACACCGGCACTTCCACGTTCTGCTGAATGTTCTTCCAGATGATGTAGTAGATGCTGGTCGAGATCCGCAGGCGATTGTCGATATTGTCCTTGGTCCCGACTTCGAAGCTGTCGACCGTGTCGGAGTTGTAGGTCTCGGGGCTCTTGCCGTTGGTGATACCGAGCTGCGGAAAGCCCAGCGCGCAGGCCGCGGCCGGCAGCGGGTTGTCACCACCGCCCGGACGGAAGCCCTTGGCATAAGTGGCGTAGGCCATGTCGTTCGGCGTGTACTGATAGGTGAGGTTGACCTTCGGCGTAAAGGAATTTTCCGACACGCTGTGCGTATCGTTCGCGGTCGGAGCGAACAACTGCGGGCCACCTGTGACGGACTGGATGGTGAAGCTCGAATGCGATTCGCGCAGGCCCACCGTCGCCTTCAGGGCATCGGTGAAGGAGAAGGTGCCCTCGCCGTACCAGGCGTACTGCTTGTCTGTGGCATGCGTCTGCAGGAAGTAGGAATCGGTCGGGAAAGCCGGATCGTAGGGCACCGGCAGGGTGTTACCACTGGTCGGATCGGTGTAGGTGAAGACATCCGTGTAGGGCAATCCGAAAATGTCCTGTGTGAAGGCGTTGAGCATCGGGTCGTGGATCTGCTCGAGGTAGAACTGGCGGTCCTCCGCGAAGAACACGCCGGTGGTCCACACGAACTTGGCATTCGGATCGCTGGACACCAGTCGCACCTCCTGAATGAGGTTCTCCTGATTGTTATTGATCGAAGCGGGGGACTGGTAGTCGGCAATGTCCGCGGGCAGGTGCACACCGGTGGCATCGAGCAACGGGAACCCGACGCCCGGCGCGAGCGGCAGATAGCCGGTGCTGGTCAGAGGATTGCCGTTGGCATCCGTCGCCGCGAACGCCTGATAGAAGCCGAGGTTGTATTCGGTACCCTCGTAACCGGTCACCTCCTGACGATGATAGAACGAGCTGTTGGAGATGAGGTGGAACGAACCGAAGTCGCCCTCGATCTTCAGCGCCGGCAGGTAAAAGGTGTCCGGCACCTCGCGCAGCGTCGGATCGCCATTGTAGTAGCTGTTGTTGGCCGGATTCGATGAGGCCACCCAGAAGGCGTCCGTATTGTGCTGGTCGCGCTTCTGGAAGTAGATGCTGGGGGTCGCCGTCCAGGTATCGTTGATCGCCCACAGGCCCGCCACCCGCGCCAGGTAGGTGCTGCTGTAGTTCGCGTTCTTCTCCGTGACGGTCGGGTCCACGGTGGTCGCATCCGTGGTATCGATCCATCCGCCATCGCGGCGGTACCACAGGCTTACCCGCGCGCCGAACTTGCCGTCGATGAGCGGGCCGCCGGCGGCCACGCCGGCCTCGTAGCTCGGCGCTCCGCCCTGTGTGTAGTCGATCTCGCTTTGTCCGTAGATGCTGTCGGTCGTCAGGCTGGGCTGGGTCGTGATGTAGCGGACGGTGCCCCCCTCGGAGCCGGCCCCGAACAGCGTGCCCTGCGGACCGCGCAGGATCTCCACGCGGGCGATATCGAACATCTTGGGCACTTCCTCATCGGGATTGAATTCCAGCGAGCGCATCTGGATGGGTGTGTCATCGATGTAGATGCCGGTCGTACCGGCGCCGCCCGAGGAGGAGATGCCGCGGATGGAGATATTGTCCGTGCCGGAGGTGTCGATGCTCACGCCGGGCGTGAAGTGGACGATGTCGGCGATGTCCTTGATGCCGCGTTCCTCCATCTGATCGGCCGACAACGCCGTGATGCTGATCGGAACCTTGCTCAGGGACTGCTCGCGCCGGGTTGCCGTGACCGTCACTTCCTGCAGGCCGCCGGTATCGGTGGCAGCGGCAGGTGCCGTATCGGTGGTCTGTGCATCGGCGGCGGAATCCGCCAGCACCGCCGCCGGCATCCCGCAGGAGATCATGGCCACGGGGACGAGGATGCGCATGGTACGACCGACTGATCCGTGCATAGCGATCTCCCGGATTATTACTTGTTTCGAAACAGACCCATTCACCGAGCAAGAGCGGTGCCACGCGTTTAAGCGCAATTATCGGTAGATTCTGGCACTGACTAGAGGCAATTGCGCCGGACCTGCCCGCATATAGTGCGTTATCTCGCGCAGTCGCCCGCGGTCATGCAGTATCAACAACCGTAAATCTACCGCACCACGCGCGTCAATGATTGCAGGAGAGGGGGAATCATGACCGACAAGCGATCGGCGCCCGATGAGGATCTGGGCGAAGACCGACCCATTCCACGGCGCGATGTACTTCAGGGGGTGCTGATCGGCGCCGCCTCGGCGCTCACCGGGTCACTGCTGCGCGCGCCATTGGCCGCTGCCGCGGTACCGGCTACCGATCTGCCCGGCTACTACCCCCCGATCCGCACCGGCCTGCGGGGCAGCCATCCGGGTTCATTCGAGCAGGCGCACGCCTTGCGCGATGGGGAGAGCCTGGGCACGGTGGCCGACACCGGCGAAGCCTACGACCTCATCGTCGTCGGCGCAGGCATCAGCGGGCTTGCGGCAGCGCACTTCTATCGCACCCGTCTGGGTGCCGATCGGCGGATTCTGTTGCTGGATAACCACGACGACTTCGGGGGCCACGCCAGGCGCAACGAGTTCCACCTGGGGGGCGGCCTGCAACTGATGAATGGCGGCACGCTCGAAGTCGATAGTCCCAGGCCCTACAGCGAGCAGGCGATGAGATTGCTGCGCGACCTGGGTGTCGATGTGACGGCACAGGCACGCAAGATCGAGCACCGCGGGTTTTACTCGGGCATCGGACTGCACCAGGCGGCGTTCTTCGACCGCGAGACCTTTGGCAAGGACTACCTCGCGCTTGGCTTCGGGTTCAACGAGGAGGACGACCGCCGCGAGCCACGAATGGCCAGGCTCCTGGCGCATACCCCGCTTGGCACACAGGCCCGACTGGACATGGTGCGGATCATGGAGGGTTCGGTCGATTATCTGGCGGGGATGTCGGGCGATCAGAAGAAGGACCGCTTGTCCCGCATCAGCTATCGCGACTTCCTGCGTGACGTTGCGAAGGTCGATCGGGCGGTATTGTCCTATTTCCAGGCGATCACGCATGCCTGGTGGGGAATTGGCGCCGACGCCGTATCGGCCCTGGATTGCTGGGGCATGGACTACCCCGGCTTCAGGGGCCTGAACCTGCCGCCCGGCGCCATCCAGCGCATGGGACCGACTCCCGCGGGCTACAAGACCACCGGCGGGTCGGCCAAGGTCCATTTTCCGGACGGCAATGCCACCATCGCCCGACTCCTGGTGCGGTCCATGATTCCGGCGGCCCTGCCCGGATCGACCGTCGAGGACGTGGTCACCTCGCACGCCGATTACAGTCAGCTCGATCGTGAGGGATCCCGGGTTCGCCTGCGACTGAACAGCACCGCCTTGAATGTGGCGCGAGTGGCGGGCGGCCGCGGCGTGAACGTGGTGTACGTGCGCGGCGGCGTGCGCGCCCGCATACAGGCCCGGCACTGTGTCATGGCCTGCTGGAACACGATGATTCCCTACCTGTGCCCGCAGTTGCCGGAACCGCAGAAAGCGGCGCTGCGCCAGGCGGTGAAAACCCCGCTCGTCTATACGACGGTCGCGTTGCGCGACTGGCAGGCGTTTGCGCGCCTGCGCGTGCGCGGCATCTACTCGCCGGGCTGCTATTTCAGCTTGTCCGACCTCAACCCGGTCATCGACATCGGGAGCTACCACACGCCGCGCAAGGCGCAGCAGCCGACTCTCATGCGCATGACGCGCACGCCCTGTGCGCCGGGTCAGCCGGAGTTCGACCAGAATCGGGCGGGCCGCGCCGAACTGCTGGACACGCCCTTCGCGGTCTTCGAACGCAATATCCGCGAACAGTTGGCGCGCATGCTCGGTCCCGGCGGCTTTGATCCGGCACGCGATATCGAAGGCATTACGGTGAATCGCTGGCCGCACGGCTATGCTCCGGAATACAACGCGCTGTTCGACCCGGATGTGCCGCCGGAGCAGCGCGCTCACGTCATCGGGCGGGCGCCGTTCGGCGACATCACCATCGCGAATTCCGATGCGGGGGGCGAGGCGTACACCGATGCGGCGATCAATCAGGCGTATCGCGCGGTGTCGGAGCTTCCGTCCTAGTAGCCGCGCGCCTGGTCCACGACGTTGAGCATGGGCGCACCCAGCGCATAGCGGCGAATGTTCTCGCGCGTCACGATCCAGCGACCTTCGCCTGGCAGATCCGAACGCGAGGAAATGTGGGGCGTGATGAGCACGTGCGGTGCGTGCCAAAGCGGGTCGTCGGCGGCCAACGGCTCCGGATCGGTCACATCAAGTCCCGCGCCGGCGAGGCGTTTTTCCACCAGCGCCCGAGTCAGGTCAGCCATCACCATGGTCCCGCCGCGCGAGATGTTCACGAAGATCGCCGTGCGCTTCAGCTGCGAGAAGAACTGCGCATTGAACATGCCCTTCGTGACCGGGGTCAGCGGCACGCAGCTGACGATGACGTCGGCGCGCTTCGCCAGCGCCGACAGTTCGCTGGGGGCGCCGATATGATCGACGAAGGGGGGTCCCTTCATGTCTCCGTCACGGGTCGCGACCACGTTCATCCCCAGTCCGTGCGCGCGCTTCGCCACTTCGGTGCCGATCCCGCCGAGCCCGACCACCAGCAGAGTCTTGCCCTCGAGTGACTGCATCGGCGTCGACGCGCCATGGGGGATGCTCCACCGCGCATCGGCCGTATCAACCGCGAACACGTCCAGGCCGTGGGCCAGCGCCAGGGTGAGGGCGATCGCATGCTCGGCAATCACCGCAGCGTCCACCGCGCGCATGTTGGTCAGTAACAGACCGCGCTCGCGCAGGCCCGGTACTTCCAGACAGTTCTCGACGCCGGCGGCGAGCGACTCGATCCAGCGCAGATCCTTGGCGGCGGCGAGCAGCGGCGGCGCACAGATTTCCGGATTGAAGCCGACCAGTACATCCGTGTCGGGCGCCTGCGCGATGGCTTCGGACATGTTGTGCGCGACGATCACCTGGGTGTGCGGGGCCACGGCCGCGAACTGTGCCCGGCGCGGCGCCCAGTCCTGTTTGCCGAATTCCAGCAGCAGGACCTTGTGCGGCACCCGCCAGTCCGCCCGCTGCTTCACCGGGGTCGGGGCCGCCACCAGCTGCAGGGACTTGATGAGAGCGCTGGTCGCATCGGCGAATGCCGCAGGTGCCGCGAAGGTCAGTGCGCCGAGGATGCACAGTGCGAACCGCACCGAAGCGCGCGTTGCCCGCATCACGGTTCGAACCCGGCTTGCGGTTCCAGTACCGTCTGCGTGCTGCCCCTGGTCGCCTTCAAATGTAAACCCTGGTCAAGAGCGCTCAGGAAGGCGGCTTCATCGCCGATGTGAAACACGCCATTGATATGTCGCGACCCCAGCGCAGGATTGCTGAGGACGATCGGCGTATGGGTGTAACGGTTGTATTCGGCCAGGGCCGTCTCCAGCGGCAGATCGTTGAACACGATGCGCTGCGAGCGCCATCCCTGAATGCGATTGACTTCGGCGGGCCGCAGCTCCGACACCGCGCCCTCCTGTGTGTAGCCGACGCCGCTGCCGGCCGAGACCGCCACCGCCGGCAGCGCGGTGGCGCTGCTGGCGCCGACCGTGACCGTGCCCTCCAGCACGGAGACTGCGGCGCCGCCCTGGATGAGTTCGATGTCGAACTGCGTACCCACCGCGGTGGTGACGCCCTTGAGCGCGTGGACTTCGAAAGGGCGGCTGGGATCATGGCTGACGCTGAACAGCGCCTCACCGCGGGCAAGCTCGATGTGCCGCAGGTGGCTGCCGAGCGCCACGCGTATCACGCTGTCGGTGTTCAGGAAGACCGTCGAACCATCGGCCAGCGCCACGGTGCGTTGCTCCCCGACGCCAGTGGTGTATTCGGTGGTGGCCGGCCGGCCGAAGAACTGCCAGGCGACAATTCCCACCGCGATGACCGAGGCGGCGAGACCCACCTGCCACACCGGCAGCCGCCACTGCGGCCGGGCCGGCGAACGCTTGGCGGCACGCTGCTGACTCACCAGCGCGTCGGCTCCCGCCAGCAGCACCGTGAGCGTCGGACTGCTGCGCAATTCAGCGGACAGCTCCCAGGCCAGTTCGCAGCTTTCATAGGCCCGCTGGTGGTCGGTGTCCGCGATCCATTTCAGCCAGGACTGCTCGTCGCCCTCACCGCTGTCGCCGGAGCGCGCTGCAGCGAACCAGTCCGCCGCCCTGATGTCATCCGGACGCGCGTTCATGTGGCCTCCGACATGGCGGCGCTCAAATGCTCGATGGCTTCGGCCATCTTGCGGGCGACCGTGCGTGCACTGAGGCTCATGACCTCGGCGATCTGCGGATAGGTGAGGTCGCGGAAGCGGTGCAGCAGGAACACTGTGCGGGTGTCGTGCGGCAGATCCGCGATCGCGCGCTCAAGCAGCAACCGCGTCTGTTCTCCGGCCAGCTGTTCGTCCGGTCCCAGGTGATCCTCGACGATTTCCTCGTTTTCAATGGGCACATGCTGGGCGGCACGATGAGTCGCGCGCCGGCGATGGTGGTCGCGCGCGAGATTGGTCGCCGTCTGAAACAGGAACGACCGGGCCATGGCATCGACTCGCACCATCTCGCCGTGTCGCAACAGCCGGTAATAGCTTTCCTGCACGAGTTCCGCGGCATCATCCGCTGGCACCAACCGCATCAGGTAGCGCTGCAGGGAGACACGATGCCGATTGAACAGCGTCGTGACATACGCTCGATGCGACGGGTCATCCGGAATCGGTTCCGCAGCAACCGGGACGCTCACATCCGGCGGATACGAGGCGTCAGCCGGGCTGGCACTCACTTGAGTCGTTTCGTGCTTCATCCAACATGATTTTACGAGAAAGCCCCGGGTCGCGCCTTACCTCCTCTTAACGTTCAGAAACGATAAAGAACGCCGATGCCAAACTGCATCGGATCAACATGAATATCCTGAACTTGCGCCCGGCTGACATTGGCATTGAGGAGCCAATGCGGGCTGAGATTGAAATCAATGCCGGCCTCGGCAAGGGGTCCGACTCCGCAGTGGCGTTGCCCCTCGATGTCGAGTCCGGCGCCCAGATAGGCATCCAGCTGATTTTCGGGCGTGAAGTGATAGCGCACACTCAGCGCGGAGAATTGCTGGTGGCTGCGCGGCGTTGAGACGGCCAGCGCCGCCGCGACGTGATCGGTGAAGAAGTAGCCGGCGTCGAAGACCGCGGTGGCGCCGCCGCTGGGGCCACCATTGTCCTTGGCATAGGCACCCGTCACGCCGGCCAGCCACGGACCGCCGCTGGCCAGCGCCGTCGGCCGCGGCGGTGGCGCTGCAATGGCCGGGGTCGGCGTCGAGGGCGGCGGCGCAGCCGGCGGCGCCGCAGCCAGGACGACGCGGGGTTTGATGACAAACACGCCATCGGTGCCCTGCGTCACCTGCAGATTGCTTTTCGCAAGCAGCGCGCGCAGCGCCTGACGGGGGGTCAGCGTGCCTTTGATCGCCGGCGCCGTGAGGTGCGCAACCGGTCCCGGATCCACGAATACCTGCGCATTGGCCTGAATCGCCCAGGCGTTGAGCGCCGCCGCCATGGGTTGCGCCGGGATGTCGAATGCGACCGGCGCCTCGACCGAGTTCGCCGCATTGGCGGCAAAGCTCAACCAGACCAGAGCCGCTCCCAGTGCAGCGCCCGAGGATTCGCCGCGAGTCATGTCTGTCAGGTCTTGCGGCGTATCGCGTGGTAGATCACCAGCACCAGGACCGCGCCGATGACGGCGACGATCAGGCTGTGCAGGTTCAGACCCGACACGCCCACGCCGCCGAACTGGCTGAATACCCAGCCGCCCACCACGGCGCCCACGATTCCCAGGATGATGTCGAGAAAGAAGCCCTCACCCCGCCGGTTGACCAGCTTGCTGCCGATGAACCCGGCGATGAGGCCCAGAACGATCCAGGCGATAATTGACATTTTGTTCTCCCCCCTTCGTCAGGACTTCGTAACTTCTACGCGCCAGCGTTTAGTTAGTGCCAAAGGTGTCGCACTGGTTTATGTCGCCTGAGTCGACGCCGCGTTTGAACCAGGATACGCGCTGCGCGCTGGTGCCATGAGTAAAGGTCTCCGGCACCACCGTGCCGCGGGCTTTTTTCTGCAGTGTGTCATCGCCGATCATGCTGGCGGCGTTGAGCGCGGTCTCGATGTCGCCCTGTTGCAGGCGCCAGCCCCGCTGCGCCTGGGCGCGCCGCGCCCACACGCCTGCGAAACAGTCGGCCTGCAGCTCGATCTTGACGCTCAAGGCATTGGATTCGGCCTCGCCGCTGTGTTCGCGCTGGGCATCGATCCTGCCGAGGATGCCGAGCAGGTTCTGTACGTGGTGGCCGACCTCATGTCCGATCACATAGGCGTGCGCGAACTGGCCCGGCGCATTCAACTGCCGGGTCATGAGATCGAAAAAACCCATGTCCAGATACACCCTGCGGTCGTTGGGGCAATAGAAAGGCCCGGCGGCCGCCTGACCCTGTCCGCAGGCCGTGGGGTAGCTGTCCGTGAACAGCCTCAGCTTCGGGTTCTCATAGTTGCGGCCGATCTGCTTGAAGTAGTCGGTCCACACCACCTCGGTGCTGCGCAGGATCTGCGAGACGAATTTTTCCCGTGGATCCTCCGCGGCGCTCGAAGCGTCTGCCGGGGCGCCATTGTCCGCCGTCTGCTCCGGGCTCTGGGGCAGGCTCTGTGGCGAGGTCTGCTGCAGGGGCGCGCCGCCGCTGAGCACGCCGAGCAACGTCAGTGGGTTGATGCCCAGCGCCCAGCCGCCAATCAGCGCGATGGCAACCGTGCCGAGACCGATGCCATGGACGGGGCGGAACTGAAATCCCCCACCGCCGCCACTGGCGCCGCGAACGTCCTCGACATTCTGGCTCTCATCCTGATCTCGCATGTCCATGGGTTCAGCTCCTGCGGCTAGACTTCGATCTTGGAAAAGCGCCACGCGCCGAGCACCATCAACGCCGCGCCCACGCACAGCAGTACCAGCGCGTCCAGCGATGCGCCAAAGTGGGTGCGGTTGATGAGTACCGCGCGCAGACCATCGACGCCGTAGGTCATGGGATCGATGTGCGTGAGTGCGACCAGCGCCCTGGGCAGGTTGTCGAGCGGATAAAGGGCCCCGGACAGAAAGAAGATCGGCAGTACCAGAAAATTCATCACCATCTGGAAGCCCTGCATATCCTTGAGGCTGGAGCCGATGGCGGTACCGGCAGCTGCAAAGACGATGGCCGTCAGCGCCAGGAAGCCCAGAGCGAGCGGAATCTGCGCGAGACTCACCGGCCGAAAGCCCGCGACGATGCACACGACCGCGACCAGCGTGCCCTGGATCATCGCGGTGGTCGCCGAACCGCAGGTGCGCCCGAGCATGATCTGAATGCGCGACACCGGCGCGACCAGCGTCTCCTTCAGAAAGCCGAACTGACGGTCCCACAACAGACCGATGCCGGAGAACATCGAGGAGAACAGCACCGTCATGGCAATCACCCCGGGCGCCATAAACTGCAGGTAATTGCCATTGCCCGACTGGCGAAACACGCTCCCGAGACCAAATCCCAGTACCAGCAGATACAGCAGCGGCTGGGCGAGAGAGGCGATGATCTGGGTGCGCGAGCGGGCATAACGCTTCAACTCACGCAGCCAGAGAATGTAGATGGCACTCATCGGCGCCGCCACATCTGCGCCGCCTGGCGCATCCGGTCCGCGGCGCCCGCCGTTTCATCACGAATCGCGGTGCCGGTGAGCTTCAGGAAGGCGGCCTCGAGCGTTTCGGTCTGCGTGTGCGCCTTGAGCTCGGCGGAGGAGCCGATCGCGACGATCTTGCCGTGGTCGATGACTGCGATGCGCGTGGCGACTCGATCGGCCTCATCCATGTAGTGGGTCGTCAGGAACACCGTCACGCCTTCGGTTTTGTTGAGATGCTGGACATGCGACCACAACTGATTGCGGCTTTGCGGATCAAGGCCGAGCGTGGGCTCATCCAGAAAAAGTATGCGCGGGGTGTGCAGCAGGCCACGGGCGATTTCCAGTCGCCGCTTCATGCCGCCGGAAAAGGTCTTCACGGGACTTGCGCGCCGCTCCCACAGTTCAAAGGCGCGCAGCAACGCCTCGGTCCGCTCGCGTCGCAGGCGTCGTGGCACGTGGTAGAGCACGCCGTGCAGATCCATGTTCTCCGCGGCCGTGAGATCCTGGTCGAGACTGGGGTCCTGGAACACAATGCCGAACCGGCGCCGCACCTCGTTCTGGTGACGCGCGGGATCCATGCCGTCCATTTGAATGCTGCCGCTGGTCGGCGACAGCAGCGTCGTGAGCATGCGGATGGTGGTCGTCTTGCCGGCGCCGTTCGGCCCCAGGAAGGCGAAAATCTCCCCCGCCGCCACTTCAAAGGTGATGTCGTCGACGGCCTTGAAGTCGCCGAAGGTGCGCGACAGGTTCTGCACCTTGATCATGTATGCTCCCGCATCAATGCGTGATCCGGGTGCCGAGCACCGCGAGGAACTGGCGCATCCATGCCGGATGCGCCGGCCACGCGGGCGCCGTCACCAGATTGCCGTCGGTCACGGCCTGCTCGATGGGTATGTCGGCATATTCACCACCCGCCAGGCGCACTTCCGGGGCGCAGGCGGGGTAGGCGGATACCTTGCGGCCCCGGATCACATCCGCGGCCGCCAGCAGTTGTGCGCCATGGCACACCGCCGCAATCGGTTTGTTCGCCTGCGCAAAATGCTGCACGGCCCTGATGACGCGGGGATCCAGTCGCAGATACTCCGGTGCCCGACCGCCCGGAATGACCAGGGCGTCGTAGGCTTCGGCCTTGACCGCATCAAACGTCGCATTCAGCGCGAACCGGTGCCCGGGCTTTTCCGAGTAGGTCTGCGCTCCTTCGAAATCGTGAATGGCCGTCAGGACATGGTCGCCGGCGGCCTTGCCCGGACACATTGCATCCACCTTGTGGCCGGCCATCACCAGCATCTGGTACGGCACCATGGTTTCGTAGTCTTCGGCGTAATCACCGACCAGCAACATGATTTTCTTGGCCATGTCGGTACGACTCCAGGAATAGTGAGGGGGTATGGGCGGTACGCGGCGGCCCGCCGGCGCCAGTATCTCAGTTTCGAGCATGCGACTCCATGCGCACCGGCCGGCAAGCCGCGGACACGTCCGCGCCAATTAAATGCCGGCTCCACTCGGCGTATACTGCCGCCCCGCTGGCGCCTCGCCTTCACTGCTGGAAGCACGATGATTCATAAATCACGCGTAGGAATTGCAGGTCTCATGGTGTTGAACCTCGCCACCCTGGGTGTCGCACAGGCCCAGAGCGCGGCGGTGAAGGCGCAAGGTCAGGCGGTGTTCCAGCGGCTGTGCAGCCTGTGCCATTTGAGTCTGGTGCCGACCGCCGGCAAGGCGCCAGCCACCCCCGACGCGCGTGCGGTCCCGATCGAGCTGATGAAGCGTTATCCGCCGGAGGCCATCCTTACGGCCCTGACCACCGGCAAGATGCAGGCACAGGGCGCGACCCTGACGGACGATGAGCGCAAGGCCGTGGCGCAATTCATCGCCGGGCGACCCTTTGGCCCGGTCCAGACGGCGGCCATCACGGCGGGGCAGATGTGTGCGAAGCAGGTACCGATGCGTGATCCTGCGACCACCTCGAATTGGAGCGGCTGGGGCAATGGCTTGGACAACGCGCGTTTCCAGGATCAGGCCGCCGGCGGACTGACCGCGGCGGATCTGCCGCACCTTAAACTCAAGTGGGCCTTTGGTTATGCGAACGTTCCCGCGGCACGCACCCAGCCGGCGGTCGTCGGCGGTCGCCTGTTCGTCGCCAGTGACAATGGCGCGGTGTACGCGCTGGATCCGGCGACCGGCTGCACCTACTGGATGTTCAAGGCCGCGGCCGGCGTGCCGACGGCTCTGTCGGTTGCTCCGTATCACAAGGCAGGCGGCCTGGGCGCTTTTGCCGTGCTGTTCGGTGATCGCCAGGCCAACGCCTATGCGGTCGACGCCGAGACCGGCAAGCAGGTGTGGGTGACCAAGCTCGACACGCATCCGGCCGCGGCGGTGACGGGTGCGCCAGCGCCGTATGCCGGGCGCGTCTATGTTCCCATTCAGGGGGTGGGCGAAGAGGGCCAGGGCATCCACGCGGCCAAAGGTTGCTGCACCTTCCGCGGCAGTCTCTCGGCACTGGACATCGACACCGGCAAGGTGCTGTGGAAAACCTACACCGTGCCCGAGGAACCCAAGGCGCGCGGCAAGTCCGCGAGTGGCATGCCGATGTTCGGACCTTCCGGGGTGGGCATCTGGTCCTCGCCGACCGTCGATGCGAAGCGCAAGCTCATCTACGTCGCCACTGGCAATGCCTACACGGATCCGCCGCAACACAACAGCGATGCGGTACTGGCAGTGGATATGGCCACGGGTGCCATCAAATGGGCGAGCCAGGTCCTGCCCAACGATGTGTGGGCCATGGGCTGCGCGGCGACCAACAACCCGAACACCGGTTGTCCCGCAACGCTGGGACCGGACTACGACTTCTCAGCTTCGCCCGCACTCGCGCATCTGAATGGACGAGACCTGCTGGTGTTGCCGCAGAAATCCGGCATGTCCTATGCCATGGATCCGGATCAGGGCGGCAAGATCGTGTGGCAGTACCGCGTGGGCAAGGGCAGTGGCCTGGGTGGTATGTGGGGCGGGGCCATCGAGGGCGGCCGGGTCTACATCGGTACCGCGGATCTGCTGACTGAATCGCCCGGCGGCGTGCATGCGCTGAACCTTGCGGATGGCAGCGTGGCGTGGGCCGCGCCGCGCCCCAAGGCACTGTGCGCGGGCCAGATAGGCTGCAGCACCGGGCAGGGCGCGGCGGTGACCGCCATTCCAGGCGCGATTCTCAGCAGCGGCATGGATGGTGGACTGCGGGCCTACTCGGCCAAGACCGGCAAGGTGATCTGGATGTACAACACCAGCCGTTCCTTCAAGACTGTCAATGGCGTGAAGGCCAATGGCGGCAGTATGGATGGTCCGGGCCCGGTGGCCGCGGGCGGCATGCTGTTCGTGAACTCGGGCAACGGCAGCCTGGTCGGACTGCCGGGCAACGTGCTGCTCGCATTCGCCCGGCAGTGAGACTTACCCCAGCTGCACCGGCACGAAGATCCGTGCCTCACCGCGCTGGATCAGCAGCGCGACGGTGTTGTCGTGCTTTTCAAGCATGCTGCGCAGCTGGGCTTCGTTGCTGACGGTGGTGCCGTCGACGGCGAGGACGACATCGCCGGGCTGGATTCCGGCGCGGGCCGCGGCCCCGCCCACGCGCTCCACCAGCAGACCCTGAGCGATACCGCTCTGGCTGGTCTCATCGGAGGTCAGGGGGCGCACCCGCAAGCCGAGCTGGCCGGTGCCGGTCGACGCCGTCTTCACCAACTCCGCCTTGCCCGGCACGCCGCCGAGTTTCGCGGTCAGGTCGATGGTGTGGCCATCGCGCCAGATCTTGAGGTCCGCCGAATCTCCCGGCGCGGCCATGGCCACCGCGGAGGAAAGCTGACCGGCATCGACCATGTCCGTGTGGTTGTACTGCAGGATCACATCGCCCGCCTTGATTCCGGCCCGGGCCGCCGCGCTGTCGGGCTCGACTTTCGCCACCAGCGCACCCGCCGGCATGTCGAGGTGGAATGACTTTGCCAGGGACTGATCCACACCCTGGATGCTGACGCCCAGGCGTGCGTGCTCGACCCTGCCGGTCTTGAGGATCTCATCCTGAATGTGCGAGGCCACCTCGATCGGGATGGCAAACGCCACGCCCTGGAAGCCACCGGTGTTGCTGTAGATCTGCGAGTTGATGCCCACGACATTGCCGTAGCCATCGAACAGCGGACCACCGGAGTTGCCGGGATTCACGGCCACGTCAGTTTGAATGAAGCCGACCGGCTCATCGGTGCCCAGCGAGCGGCCCTTGGCGCTGACGATGCCCGCGGTCGCGGTCTCCTCCAGGCCGTAGGGCGCGCCGATCGCGAGCACGTAGTCACCGACCTGCAGCGTCGAGGAGGGTGTCATGTGCACCGTCGGCAGATCCTTGGCGTCGATCTTGAGGACCGCGACATCGGTCGTGGCATCCTGGCCGAGCACCTTCGCCTTGTACTCGCGATGATCCGCCAGCGTCACGGTGACCTGCGTTGCCCCATGTACCACGTGCGCATTGGTGAGGATCACGCCATTCGGACTGACGATGAAGCCTGAGCCCAGCGCATGCACCGGAGCCTGCTGTCGCGGCTCTTGATTGGGGCCGGGGAAGAAGCGGAAGAACGGCACATCGCCCCAGGGATTGGCGCGATTGCGGGGATTGAGCTGGCTCTGGCCCTGATCCTGGTCCTGATCGTCACCGTCGTTGTCGTCGGCGATGTCACTCGCCTTTGACTCGGTGGTGACACCGACCACTGCGGCGCGATTGGCGGCGACGATGGCGCGATAGTTCGGCGCACCGGTGAAGGGGATGGGGGCAGCCTTGCTCGGGGCCGCGATTGCGGTCGGAGTGACTGAACCTTGGGTGCCGACGGCGCCGGCCGCGGACAAACCAATGACGGCGGCGGCTGCGACAGCCGCGCCGACGGATACTATCAATGCGGGATTCTTGGAGCTCACGTTACTCTCCTCGCGCCACAGCAGCGCTCTTGGAGGAAGAGAATGCGCGGCTGGTCTTAAGTGAACCTTAAGTAGCCGGGAAGCTCACGATGACCCGCAGACCATGTGGTACGGCCGCCTCCAGGGCGATCTGTGCCCCATGGCGCTCGGCGATGGCTTTGACAATAGCCAGGCCCAAGCCGCTGCCACCTTCGCTGGCCCAGGAGGCGCGGTAGAAGCGCGCGAAGGCGCGGGAGCGGTCGGCCGGGGCGATGCCGGGGCCCTGATCGGCCACCTCCAGTACCGCCTGCCCGCCGGCACTACGGGATACTTGGACCCGCACGCGCGAACCCTCGGGCGAATAGCGCACGGCATTGTCGATGAGATTTCGCACCAGGATCCGCAGCGCATCGGCATCCGCCTTGACGGTGATCGCGGTGGGCGCCTCGATCTCGAGGTCGATGTGCCGCTGTTGCGCCCAGGGCTGCAGCTCGCCGGCGGCACTGCGCACGATCGACTCCAGCGCCGTGCTACTCGTCTCGTGCGGCAGTCCCGCAGGTTCATTGCGCGCCAGTGTCAGCAGCTGGCTGACCAGATGCGTCGCGCGTTCGATGGCCTCGCGCAGCCGGGTCGTCGCGAGTGCGCGTTCCGTGTCATCGCGTGCGCGCTCCAGCAGTTGCAGCTGCAGCGAGAGCGCCGTCAGGGGCGAGCGCAGCTCGTGGGCTGCGTCCGCGACGAAGGCCCGTTGACTGGCGAAGGCGCCTGACAGTCGCTCCAGGAGGCTGTTGAGTTCCCGGACCATGGGCGACACTTCGGACGGCAGATCCGGTGCCGTCAGGGGTGCAAGACTGTGGGCATCGCGACGCTCGATCTGCGTCGTGATGCTTTTGAGCGGGCGCATGGCACGTGCGACGATCCACGCCGCCACGACCGCCATCACACCCATCAGCAGCAGCAGGGGCACCAGGACCCGTACGGCCGCCGCACCCGCATACCGCTCGCGTACGCTCCAGGGTTGCGACACCTGGATGACGCCGCTCTCCGTGGGGATCGCGTAGAGCCGCCAGCGCTCTCCCTGCAGCGTCAGGTCCGAGTAGCCGAGCGTGGCCCTGTTGAGGAATGGCAACCCGGGCCGCGAAAAATAGATGCGCGAACCGAACATGTCCCAGATCTGGATGACGAAATCCGCATCACCCGAATGGGCGGGCAGCGTGAACCCCGACATGAAGGAGGCCTGATCGCGCATCGACAGCGCCATCTGGCGCAGTTGGTAGTCGAACAGATTGGACGTCTCCGCGAGCATCCGGCGATAGGTGATGGAGCCGGCGACTACGGACATCAGCACCACGAGCAGCAGCAGCCCCAGCAGCAGTCTGGCGCGGATGGAACGCATCATCGCGGCACGAAGTAGCCGGCGCCGCGCTGGGTGCGGATGGCCTCGCTGCCGAGTTTGCGCCGCAGGGCATGCACATACACCTCGACCGCATTGCTCTCGACCGCCTCATCGAAGCCGTAGAGACGATCCTCGAGCTGGGCCCGCGACAGCACGGCGCCCGGGCGCATCAGCAACGCTTCGAGCACCGCGAATTCCTTGGCCGAGAGCGTCACGGGCGCACCCGCCCGGTGCACTTCGCGGGTCACGGGATTCAGGCGCAGCTCGCCGTGTTCGATGATGGGATCACCGCGACCGGCGCTGCGGCGCACCGCGACGCGCATCCGCGCGGCCAACTCGTCCAGGTCGAAGGGCTTTACCAGATAATCATCCGCGCCGCTGTCCAGTCCGGAGATCCGGCTGCGCACATCGTCGCGCGCCGTGATGATGATGACGGGCGTCGAATCGCCACGTTCGCGCAGCTGCCGCAGTACGGTGAGACCATCCTTGCGTGGCAGCCCCAGATCCAGCAGGACGATGTCGAACCGCGAGTGGCTGAGGGCGCTGTGCGCCGCGGCGCCGTCGGCCATCCAGTCGGTCACATGACCGTCCTGGTTGAGCGCCGTGCGCACGGCCTCGGCAATCATCCGATCATCTTCGACCAGCAGTACGCGCATGCGCGTACTGTACCAAACCGGAACTGGGGGCGATCAGGCCTGCGTGTTGACCAGGTTGCCGACGGCATTCATGCCGGACAGATCATTCGCGAAATTCGTGAGAAAGCCCGAGAGCGAAGCATTGCTGCTGCCGCCCATCGTGCCCACGAGATTCTGGAAACTCTGCTGCAGCGAAGCCAGGGCGGAACTGCTGGCGCTGGAACCGGCCGTGCTGGTCGAGGCCGAAGCGGCCGAAGCAGCCGACGCGGTCGAGTCGCTGCCGTCCACCTCGTCGATGAGATCCTGCAGCGCCGCGCTCATGTGACCGCTCTTGGCGGATGCGCTGGCGCCCGTAGTCGCAGTGGTCGCTGCGCCACCCGCCGTGGTGCCGGCTGCCGTTGCGGCCCCGGCCGCGGTGCCCGTACCCTGCTCCTGCAATGCGGCGACCAGGTTCTGGATGAACGCCTGCATCGCCTGCTGCGGGGTGAGTGTGTTCGACGTGGAGGTGCTGGCGGTATCCGATGCATTGGTTGCGCCGGCGGCGATTGCGGAGGTTGCCTTCGCATCGGCCGTGGTGGTCGTGGCGGCCGTGCCGCCCGTGGCACCGGCGTTGGTCGTCGAGGTGAGCGCGCCGGACTGGGTGAGCGCCTGCATCAGCGCGTCGAACAGCCCGCCGGCCTGCGCTGATTCACTGGCGGTCTGCGAACTGCCCGCGGCAGCCGGGCCGGCAGCACTGGGGCTGGTAGCCGAAGCCTGGCTCGCATTGCTGAGCAGGCTGATCGGATACTGCTGGTACATGTGGCTCGTGATGCCGTGGATGCTCATCTCTAAGGACTCCGGAAGACGCGACTATGACGCCAAAGTTAGTCCGAACTTTAGTTTGGTATTGAGCATTGCTTGGCATTTTGAAGAGATGAATTCGCATCTTTCGAGCTCAAGTGTCAGCAATTGTTGCCGTCCGTGGCGATGGTCGCGAGAGCGGCAATGGGCGGCCGCGCGACGGCAAAACGTTGCCGCATCGGTTAGATTGAGTACCTGGGTCGGGAGAGGGTGTTGGCAGCAGCAATCGACAGGATGCTCGGATGGCTCTTGGGAACGGTCGCGCTCGCGCTGTTTGCAGGCGGTGCCGCCGCGGCGCCGCCTGCAGCCAAAGCGCAGTGGCCGGCACTGACGGAACTGGCGCGTTCGGGCGCTGAAGTCAGTGCCGCGGCCGTCGATCTGGACAACAACCATGCGCTTGATGAGCTGCACCCCGACACGCATCTCACGCCGGCCTCGCTCACCAAGCTGGTGACCGCCGCGGCCGCACTGAACCAATGGCCCCCTGACAAGGTATTCCATACCCGCCTGCTGGCGGCCGGTGCGATCATCGATGGCGAACTGCGCGGTGATTTGGTGCTGCTGGGCGCCGGTGACCCCTCGCTCGATGACCAGTCGTTCTGGAGTCTGGCTGCACAGCTGCGCAGCGCCGGAGTGACGCGGGTGAGCGGCCGGCTGCGGGTGATTCCCGCACCGTTCGGTGCGGTGGGCTGTGAGACCCAGGACCGGTGCGATGCCATGGAGCACAGCGACCGGTCCTACAACGCGCCGCTGGGGGCGGTCGGCGTCGATTTCGGCAACTGGTGCATCCTGGTGCGCCCCCGTGTACCGGGTGTCAACGCCGAGCTGCACGGCTGCGGCGTGAATCAACTCCCGGTGACGGTGGAGGGCAACGTCCGCACCGTCGGTGCGAATGGCCGGCAGACCTTCTGGGTCGACCGGATCACGGATGCCAAGGGTGATCATCTGCGCGCGGGGGGTGACATTCCCGTCGGGCCCGCGCAGCAGCTCTATCGTGCGATGTCCGATCCGGTGCGCGGTTCGGGCCAGCTGCTGAAGGCAATGCTGCGCGAGTTCGGTGTGCCGGTAGCGGGCGAAGTCGCCACCGGCGTCGAAGCGCCGCCCGCTACCGCGCAGCTGCTGGCGCAAGTCGAGGGGCTCAGCCTGAGTGAACAGTTGGGACGCATGCTGCGTTACTCGAACAACTACATCGCCGATGTGCTCACGCTGGATCTGGCGGCTGAAGAGTCCGCGACCCCACCCACGCAACTGGCGGCAAGCGCGACGGTGCTGACGAACTTCCTCGGCAGGCTCGAAGGGCCGGCGAGTCCGGCGGTGCTCCTGCACAGCGGCAGTGGCCTCACGCCGGAAAACCTGATCTCGGCGAATGATCTGGTCAACGTGCTGGCGCACGCCTATCGGGATACGCGACGCTTTCCGACCTTCTACGGCGGCCTGATCGTGCCGCGCGATGCACCGTTCGCGTTCCTGCGGGAGGGGAGTGAGGCGTGGCTGGACCGGGTTGCATTGAAAACCGGCAGCATGGACATGCCGCACTCGGTCCTGGGAATCGCCGGCTATCTGCGCAAACGCAACGGCGGCTGGATCGCCTTCGCCGCCATCGTCAACGGCGGAACCGCGCGGGCGCATATTCCGCTGCACGAATCGCTGCAGGCGGCGCGCACCGATGTCGAGGACCTGCTCAGCCGGTACTGATCCTCGACATCGGGGCTCTTCAGGCCGCGACGTTCATCGCACCGCGCGCGCTGGCGCGGTTCACGGCGGAAATCACTGCCAGCAGTGACGCCGTGATGATGTTGTTGTGGATGCCGACGCCGAACAGGGTCACGCGCGAGTGGGTGGTGATCTCCACATAGGCCACCGCCTGTGCGCCGCTGCCGGCCGATCGGGAATGCTCTGAATAGGACAGCACGTCCATGGGCAGTCCCAGCGCCGCCACGAGGGCATCGATCGGCCCCGAGCCGGTGCCCGCAAGGGTGGTGGCCGTGCCATTGCGATCCACATGCAGGGTGATGCGCTCACGGTCGGCGCCGTCGGAGGTGGCGGCGAGCTGGTGCGAACGGTACACGAAGGGCGCGGTGGTGCGCAGGTATTCGGCGCTGAACAGCTCCGCCAGCTCATCGCTGCTGAGCTCCTTGCCCGAGGCATCGGCCTGGGCCTGCACCACCTGGCTGAACTCGATCTGCAGCCGCCGCGGCAGCACATACTGATGATCGCGCTCCAGCAGGTAGGCGACGCCACCCTTGCCGGACTGGCTGTTGACGCGAATGATGGAATCGTAGGTGCGGCCCAGATCATGCGGATCAATCGGCAGATAGGGAACGTCCCAGAGCGCGCCGGACTGCAGGGCCGCGAAACCCTTCTTGATGGCGTCCTGGTGGGAGCCGGAAAACGCCGTGAACACCAGATCTCCGACATAGGGATGGCGCGGATGGACAGGCAGCTGGTTACAGTCCTCCGCGCAGCGGGCAACTTCGTTGATGTTGGAGAAATCCAGACCCGGATTCACGCCCTGGGTATACAGGTTCAGCGCCAGCGTCACGATGTCAACGTTACCGGTGCGCTCGCCATTGCCGAACAGCGTCCCTTCGACGCGGTCCGCACCGGCCATCATGGCCAGTTCCGCGGCGGCGACACCGGTGCCGCGGTCATTGTGCGGATGGACGCTGAGGATGATGCTGTCGCGCCGGGCGACATGCCGGCAGAACCATTCGATCTGATCGGCATAGATGTTCGGCGTGGCCATCTCGACCGTCGCCGGCAGGTTCAGGATCGCCTTGCACTTCGGTGTGGGCTCCCATACCTGCGTGACGGCATCGCAGACCTCCACGGCATAGTCGAGCTCGGTGCCGGTGAAGCTCTCGGGGCTGTACTCGAATATCCACTGCGTATCGCGGCGCCGTTCGGCCTCACGACGCAGGCATTCGGCGCCGCGTACCGCGATGTCCCGGATGCCCGCGCGATCCTGTTTGAAGACCACGCGACGCTGGGTGGTCGAGGTGGAGTTGTAGACGTGCACGATCACGCGCTTCGCCCCGACCACCGCCTCATAGGTGCGGGTGATGATTTCCGGGCGCGCCTGCGTCAGCACCTGGATGGTCACATCCTCGGGGATCAGGTCGCCATCGATGAGTTCGCGGACGAAATCGAAATCGGTCTGCGAGGCGGCCGGAAATCCGACTTCGATTTCCTTGAAGCCGATTTTCACGAGCTGCTCGAACATGCGGTGTTTGCGCGCCGAGTTCATCGGCTCGATGAGTGCCTGGTTGCCATCGCGCAGGTCGACGCTGCACCAGCTGGGCGCCTGGTTCAGGATGCGGTTCGGCCAGGTCCGGTCGGTCAGCCCGATCGGGGCGAAGGGGGTATATTTTTGGGACGGAATCTTCAGCATGGGATCACTCCCGGGGCGGATCGGAGGGGCTGCATGGGTTCCCGTCTTGATGGCGCCGACGGGTAGCGCGATTGGATGTGGCGCCTAGCGGCGCAGAAGCAGAAGCGCAAGCAGCCCGGACGCCGGGGCGTCGGGTATCAGGCCTGAGATGATGCGAGCGCTGTGCATGCCCCGTAACCCTAGCACCGGATTCGCTGCAAAAACAAGTGTCTTCCGGTAAAGTTCCGGCCCCATGTCTCATCTGAAGCGCATTCGCTCAATTCTGCTGCTGGCGCTGCTGTTGCCGGGGGTGGCGCTGGCCGCATTCAACAAGGACGCCGCGACAGTCCTGATCACCGGGTCAAACCATGGCCTGGGCCTGGAGCTGGCCCGCCAGTATGCCGCCCGGGGTTGGAACGTCATCGCCACCGCGCGCCGGCCGGCCGGTGATCCGGGGCTCAAGGACCTGGCGGCGATTCGCGCGCAACACCCGAATCTCGTCATCGAACAGCTCGATGTGACCGACTCGGCGATGATCAAGGCGCTGGCGGCGAAATACAAAAATCAGCCGATCGATGTGCTGCTGAACAATGCGGCGGCGGTCGAGCCGACCTTCGCGGCCGACATGGCCGAAGTCATGAAGCCGTATGACCAGATCGATTTCGATGCCGCACGCCATGACTTCGATGTAAACACGCTCGGGCCCATGCGCGTGGTGCAGGCGTTCGCGCCGAACGTCCTGGCCTCCAAGGGCAAGCGTATCGCGACGGTCACATCGATGGCCGGCTCCTTCGGTGCGCCGATGGCCGGTGCCATGGGTATGAACTACGGCGCCAGCAAGGCCGCGCTCAACAAGTACATGACGCTGCTGACGGTGGCCCTGAAGCCTCAGGGTGTGCTGGTGGGACTGTTCCAGCCGGTGTTCATCGCGACCAAGGATGACAAGAAGGCCATGCAGGGGGCCGCCGCGATCGAGCCGGAAGTGGCCAAGCTCATCAAGTCGATCGATGAAATGTCGCCGGCGACGGACGGCAAGATCGTCAACTTCTCAACGGGTAAGATCGACCCGTACTGAGCGGCCCTTTCAGCGCCGCCCGGGTCGCGCAGGCGGCGTGACCGCACCCGCGCCCGGAGTCTGCATCTGCAGCAGCGCCTGCTCGGCACCATAGACCGCATCCAGATACGCGGCGCGGATCAGATGCGGTGCGATGTCCCGATAGCGCGCGTGCAGCCAGGTGGCCGATTCATAGGCGCGGGCGCAGGCCAGGGCCGCGCCCGCGTCGCCGTCACCGGCGACCAGCGCATTCTCCACCATCGGCGACAGCGGCAGCTCATCGACGATCTTGGCCATGGGCATGCCCATCAGCACATCGAGCATGGAGAAGAGCCCGGTGATGAAGTAGGGGGCGGTGGGGGACTGACCGGCCAGACGTGCCAGCTGTTCGCACATGTGCGCACGGGCCATGGCGGTGACGAACAGGCTCGGCGGCCGGTTCTCCAGCTGCTGCAGCGCCGCCAGCGAGCACAGCTGGCGCAGGTTATCCATGCCCAGCAGCACCAGCGCCTGGCGGATCGAATCCACCTTCTGCGGCAGATTGTAGAAACTGGAGTTGATGCAGCGCAGGACCCGGTAGGACATCGACAGGTCCTGCGAAATCAGCTGCTCGACCTCGCGCACGGTGCAGTCCGGATTCTGCAAGGTCGCGACCAGGCGCAGCGTCGCGAAGCCATTGCGCGGGGCGCGCTGTGAGTGGAACTGCTCGGGACGCTGCAGGAAGTCTCCCTGGAAGCCATCGAACCCGAGCTGGCTGGCATGTTCGAACTGTTCGATGGTCGCGACCTGCTTCGCGATCAGCTTCAGTCCCCGCCGGATGAGCTCGGGCGCCAGGCGCGCGAGTTCGTCGGGGGTGAACTGCGGCAGTGGCACCTTGACGATATCCACCAGCTCCAGCAGTCCCGAGGAGGTCAGCTGCGGGGAGA
>DATHMT010000013.1:0-2317 GCA_035486855.1 Steroidobacteraceae bacterium | reverse complement strand
CCATCTTTGGCTTTACATAAACCACTGACAGCATTGTATAAAACCCCATTTTAGCCTCCCGCCACTGGCTACACCGCGAGCCCCAGCAGGTCGAACGCCTTCTGCTGCACCGGTGTCGGCCGCGTCACCACGGCCAGCGGGTACAGCGGGGTGATCGCGGTGGTGATCGTATTGCGCGCCATCGTCGCCAGATCGCCCAGCAGCGTGCGGAAGCTATGCACCGGCAGTCCATCCGGCGTCATGCCGGTGGTCTGCTTCTTGACCGCGGCCTTTGAACGCTGCGCCTGCGCCACCACGCTGCTGCGCAGGGTTTCGGCCTCCTCCTTGTCGGCCCCGCTGATCTGCCGTCGATGAAGTTGGACACCGGATTACCCAAATGTGGAGTCCGATGAAAGATCCTAATTCGAACCAAACCGTGCCAGCCACCTCGGCGGAGACGGCGGTTCACAAGCCAATCCAACGATGGAGCGCAGCCCGCAAACGAGACGTCGTGCTGCGACTGCTGCGGGGTGAATCAATCGAGGCCATCTCGCGCCAGGTTGCCGTCGAACCCTACCGGCTGGAGCAGTGGCGCGAGCGAGCCCTTGCCGGACTCGACGCCGGGCTCAAGGACCGCGCCGAAAATGACCCGGTGCAGGCCGGGCTGGGTGCCGCCTACAAGCGCCTGGGTGAACTCGGCATGGAGAACGAACTGCTGCGCGAGAAGATCGCCCGCCTGGAGGGCGGCGTGCCTTTTCACCGGGCGAGGTCGCGCAAATGAGCGCGGCGATCTCGCCTGCCACCTCCCAGAGCTACGGCGTGCAACGCGTCTGCCGTATCTGGGGCCTACCGCGCTCATCATTTTATCATGCCACCCGTGGTGTCGCGGCGGCACCGTCGGCGGCACGCCGTGGCCCGGTGCCGCCGATCGCGGACGACAGTCTGCTGGCCGCAATCCAAGCCGACATTGCAGCCTCGCCGTTCCGTGGCGAGGGGCATCGCAAGGTCTGGGCCCGGCTGCGGCATGGCCTCGGGCTGGTGGTCGGCCGCAACCGCGTGCTGCGGTTGATGCACGAGAACCAACTGCTCTCGCCCTACCGCCACCCGCCGCGTCCGGCCAACGACCACAATGGCACCATCCTGACCACAGCCCCCGACCGGCTCTGGGGCACCGACGCCAGCATGGTGCAGACCGTGGCGGACGGACGTGTCTGGGTGTTCGCTGCACTCGATCACTTCAACTCCGAGGTCGTCGGCCATTATGTCTCCACCGATGGCAGCCGCTTCGCCGCGCTCGAGCCGGTCAGCCAGGCCGTCGCCGCTCGCTTCGGCGGGATCGAGGTCGATGCCGCACGCGGCGTCACGGTGCGCGCTGATAACGGGCCGCAATACATCTCCCGCCACTTCACCCGCCAGATTGCCCACTGGGGTATGGCGCTCAGCCATTCCTTTCCGCATCAGCCGGAAACCAACGGCGTGGCCGAACGGTTCTTCCGCACCCTCAAGGAGCAGGCGATTTATGGCCAGATCTTCCACACCGCCGCCGAGGTGAGGACAGCGGTAGCCACATTCGTCACACGCTACAACGCCTCCTGGCGCCTCGCCCGGCTCGGCTACATGAGCCCGCTCGACTTCCGCGCGCGGCACAGCACCGCCGCGAGCTCGCAGGTGGCAGCATGAGCGATCCTGCGGTTCGATCGGAATGCGACCGATCCCGCCGTCCCGACCTGCACAATGCCGAGCCAGCGCGCGTAGGGCCGGTCAAGCAAGGCCGAAGGCCTCCGCGTCAGCGGCTTGTGCTTGACCAGACCGAGCACGCTGGCAATATCCCTGTGGTCGGGGAAAGCATAACCCGAGCCGTCTCCGTAACGCCCGCCGTGTGTCCAATCTACTGGTGGCAGAACAGTATGAAGCCTGGATCGATCTCGGCGACGAGCGAACCAAGGTCCAGATATTCGCCATGCGCTCGATGGCCAGCGGAGCGGCGTTCCACCGGGCTTATCTGCACGCCACGCAGCAGGCCTTCCTGGAAGCGCATGAGCACGCCTTCGCCTACTTCGGCGGCGTGTTTCCTCTGCTGCGCTACGACAACCTCGCCAGCGCCGTGCGCAAGATCCTGCGCGGCTATCGGCGCGAGGAGACGGTGTGGTTCATGGCGTTCCGCTCGCATTGGCGGTTTGCTGCCGAATTCTGTACGCCTGGCGAAGGGCACGAGAAGGGTGGCGTTGAAGGCGAAGGCGGTTACTTCCGACGCAACCATCTGGTGCCGGTGCCGCATGTTGCCGACCTCGATGCATTGAACATCATGCTGATGGCGGCCTGTCGCGCCGACGAAGCT
>DATHMT010000012.1:0-53810 GCA_035486855.1 Steroidobacteraceae bacterium | reverse complement strand
CGCGGGATTCGCTGTCGCAGCTGCGCTGCGCGCGTTCGGCGTGCAGGGAAACCGCGGCGAGCGGCGTGCGCAGCTGATGGGCCGCATCCGCCACGAAACGTCGCTGCGCCGTGATGGCACGTTCGAGCCTGCCCAGAAGATCATTGATGCGCGTGACGAGAATGCGCGCTTCCCAGGGCAGGCCGGCTTCGGACACCGGCGTCAGCAGTTCATGACCGCGCGCCTCGATCGCAGCCGAGACCACCGTCAGCGGCCGCAGGCCCCGATCCACCGCGAAGCGCACGAACAGCAACGCACCCAGCAGCAATCCCAACTGCGGCAGCGCCATCTCCAGCAGGATCTCCGACAGCAGCGTCGCGCGTTTGTTGACGGTCTCACCGACGATCACGTGCGCCACTTCGGAGGAGCCGGGCACCCGCACCTCGGTGGCCACGACCCGCAGCGGCACTCCGGCGATCTTCATCGAGGTCAGCAGCGGTTTGCCGTCCGCGCTCGGCGTCACATCCGGCAGCGCGCCGTCATTGGCCAGCGTGCGGCCATCGGAGGTGCTGATGCGATAGTAGGTCTGGTCGTAGTCGTCGAATTTGAAGATGGCGAGCGCCACCCGCGGCAGCACGACATTGGTCTTGCCGTTCTCGACGGTCAGGGCCTGCGCCAGCGAGCCGGCATCGTCCATGATCCAGCGGTCGTAGGCGAGATTGGCGAAATGCGCCGACAGCGCATAGCAGGAGATGCCATCCAGAATCAGCAGCAGCAGCGCGACAGCCAGGACGCGCAGCGTCAGGCTGGATCGCAGCGAACGTTCAGGCATCGGCTTCCTGTTCCGCCTTCGCCTCCAGCAGATACCCGAAGCCGCGAATGGTCTGGACCTTCAGATCAAAAGGCTCCAGGCGCCGCCGCAGGCGATGGATCGCCACTTCGATGGCGGTATCGGACAGGGCCTCGCCCGAAGGCGCGAGGCTGCTCGCGATCTGGTCTTTCTTCACGACCCGGCCGGCGCGTTGCGCCAGCAGTTCCAGCAGCGTGAATTCACGCGCGGTCAGATCCACCGGTGTGCCGGAGAGCAGAATGCGCGGCTGGCCCATCGTCAGTTCCAGCGGGCCGATCTTGATCGACTGCGCCCGATCGGCGCGATGCCGCCGCACCAGCGCGCGGGCGCGGGCTTCGAGCTCGGCCATGACGAAGGGCTTGGTCAGATAATCGTCCGCCCCGGCATCCAGACCCGTGACCCGGTTGTCCACGGCATCGAGCGCCGTGAGTACCAGGATCGGCAGGCCCCGCTGATGCCGGCGCAGGGTGCGGATGAGCGACAGGCCGTCCATGTCCGGCAGGCCGATGTCCACAATGGCCAGGTCGAAGTCATTGAGGAGCAGGACTTCCTGCGCTTCGCGGCCGCGGCCGCTCGCCTCGACGTGATAGCCCTTTTGCCGCAGCAGGTTCACGAGGGCGCCGCGCAGCTCCGCGTCATCTTCAACAATGTAGGTACGCATGGGGCTGATTATGCGCAATTTTTGCCCAGCTGGCGCGCCCAACCCGACCTCTGAAGGGTCAGCGAAAGGTTAAGCTCTAGTTAGCCTCCCGGGCGATGCGCTCCAGGCAGCCGCGGGCGCGGCTCGCGGCTTCCTGCCAGCTGAGCGGACTGTTCAGGGATTCGAGATATTCCGCGCCGACGTTCGAACTCGGCAGCAGGTTGCGGGCGCAGCCATCGGTATCATCGCCGCCCGTGAGGGCCATCGATACGGCCAGGGCCGACAGGGCGTCCCACCCGGCTGATTTCACGCGTGTCGGACGATGATGATGCGCGACCGCCTCGACCACGGCATATGGCAGACCCCAGATGGCCAAGAGGTAGGCGCCGATCTCCGCATGGGAGGCGCCGAGGATTTCGTTTTCGGCCTGCGGCAGGGCAATGTCCGCCGCCAGCGCCAGTTCGATCGCCTGCTCGAGTTCGCGCGGGTATTCCTGGATCAGCACCCAGTAGCCGATGTCATGCAGCAGCGCCGCGAGCACCGCATCGTCGGCGAACTGCGTGCCCGCGGTGAGCGCCTGCGCGACCGCCGCGGTGCGCTGGGCGTGCATCTGCAGATCCTCGAGATCCACCGCGGCGTGGCGCATGCGTCCCGGCCAGCGCGCGAACACCTCCGCACACATGACGAGGTTGCGGACGGTCTGAAACCCCAGGTACAGCACGGCCTGTTCGATGTTGCTGATGCGGCGGGCGCGGCGGAAGAACGCGGAATTCGCGATCTGCAGCACCTTCACGGTCAGCGCCGTGTCACGGGCGATGACCCGCGCGACATCCCGCGCGGTGGCATTGGGCTTGGCCATGGCCACCTGCAGCTGGGCGAAGACCTGCGGTCGCGCCGGCAGCTGGCGGATGCGGCCGATGACGGCCTGCACCCCCGGATGCGTGAGCTCCTCGCGCAGCTGCAGGCTGCGCACCACGGCATCCTCGAGCTGCTCCGGGCGGCAGGGCTTGCTCAAGGTCTGGTGAGCGAGCGGCAGCAGCCGCATTTTCTGCTCGCCATCGGTGACGCTCGAGAGGGCAATGCGGATGGTGGCCGGCCAGCGCTCGCTGATGGCGTGCAGCAGTTGCGCGCCATCCATTCCCGGCATGCTGATGTCGCTGACGATCACATCATGGGGGGTCTTTTCAAAGCGCGAGAGCGCATCGGCGCCGCTGTCGACGAACGTCATCTGCCACTTGCCCATCAGCGGCTGCAGCCGCGTGCGCAGTCCATCCAGCACCTGCGGTTCGTCATCGACGAACAGCACGTGTCGCACCGGCGGTTTCGAATTGGAACGCGTATCCATCAGGCGGGTATTTCAGCGCAGACGCGCCGCATCGCGCAGGGCTGACCTCACACTATTGGGGCTTCATTTGCGCACTGTTTACCGATGTTCGTCAGGTCACTGTCGAGGCGCAGTTTGTCGCCCGTTCGCGCCAATTCCCCGGTAATATGACAGCACACCATGCGCTATTTGATGACTCTTGCCGTGACCGCTCTGTGCGGCTGTACGGTGGGCCCGGACTTCCATACGCCCGCGGCCCCGGCGACCGACCACTATGTGGCCGGCGCACCCGTGCAGACGGTGGGTGATACGCAGGCCGCGGCGCCCCCGCAGACGCTGGTGACGGACCAGGACATCCCGGCGCAATGGTGGAGCCTGTTCCACAGCACGCCGCTGGACGCGCTGGTACGTACGGCGCTGCATGACAGCCCGACCATCGCGGCCGCCGAGGCGGCGCTGCGCTCGGCTCAGGAAGGCTATGTCGCACAGCGCGGCGCGAGCCTCTATCCGCAGCTCGATGCGCAGTTCCTGGCCGAGCGCGAGGCGGCGCCGGGTGCGGCCTTCGGATTTCCCCAGGCGGGCACCAGCACCTTCACGCTGTTCGATGCCGGGGTGAACGTCACCTACAAGTTCGATGTGGTCGGCGGGACGCGCCGCCAGCTCGAAGCACTGCGGGCGCAGTCCGACTATCAGCGTTGGCAGCTCGAAGCGGCACGCCTGACGCTCGCGGCGAACGTGGTGACCACGGTCATCACGGCGGCGTCGCTCAACGACCAGATCGCCGCCACGCAGGACATTCTCGGGACCGAGCGCGATCAGCTTGCGATCGTGAAGCGCCAGTTCAACGCCGGTGCCGCCGCGCAAAGCGACGTATTGACGCAGCAGGCCAATGTCGCCGTCCTCGAGGCGACGCTGCCGGCGCTGCAGAAGTCACTCGCGCAGGCCGGACATCGCCTGGCGGTGTTGAGTGGCCAGACGCCCGACCATGCCAGTACTGAGGGGCTCACGCTGGGCGCGCTGACCTTGCCCGCGCAACTGCCGGTGTCGCTGCCGGCGAAACTCGTGCGCCAGCGACCGGATGTGCTGGCCTCGGAGTCGCAGCTGCATCAGGCGACCGCACAGGCCGGCGTTGCGACCGCCAATCTTTATCCGCAGCTGAACCTCTCGGGCGCCATCGGTTCCGAGACGACCTCGATCACGGATCTTTTCAACACCGGGACGGCGGCCTGGAATATCGGCGGCACGCTGCTGCAGCCGGTGTTCCACGGCGGGGAACTGCGCGCCAAGCGCCGCCAGGCCTTCGATGACCTGGATCAGGCGACGGCCCAGTACCGCGGCACCGTACTGTCGGCCTTACAGGATGTCGCCGATACCCTGCGCGCCCTGCAGGCTGACGCCCAGCAGCTGGCGGCGGTGCGCGCGGCCGAATCGGCGGCGCATGACGGACTCGATATCACCCGCCGCCAGTATCAGGCGGGCGGCACGTCATACGTCAACCTGCTCATCGCCGAGCGCCAGTATTCGCAGGCACGCCTGACGCGCATCCAGTCGGAGATGGCCAGAATGACCGACTCGGCGGCGCTGCTGCAGGCCCTGGGCGGCGGCTGGTGGAATCGCGATAAGGATGGGAGCCAGTAGTGGAAACCTCAGCTGACCTGCGCCGCAAGTTCCGTCTTCGATCCATCATCATGACCGTGGTGGTGCTGGTGCTGGCCACCGGCATCATTGGCTTCAACCTCATCAAGGCGCACTTCATCGGTCTCGCGCTCGCGCAGAATGCCTCGCCCAAGCAGACCATCGCGACGGCCACCGTCAAATACGATGACTGGCAGCCCCAGATCAGCGCGGTGGGCACGCTGCGGGCGTTTCGCGGCGTGGACATCACCACCGAAGTCATCGGACTGGTGCGCAGCGTCGAGTTCAAATCCGGACAGGACGTGCAAAGCGGCGCAGTGCTCGTGCATCTGAACGCCGACTCCGACATCGCGCAGGAGCAGGCGCTGGCGGCGGCCGCGGATCTGGCCGAGGTCGTTCTCAAGCGTGACCGGGTGCAGTTCGATGCCCAGGCGATCAGTCAGGCACAGCTGGACAGCGATGCCGCCGATCTGAAGAACAAACGGGCGCAGCAGGCCGCGCAGGCGGCGCTGGTGGCGAAGAAGACGCTGCGCGCCCCGTTCGCGGGCCAGCTCGGTATCACGACCTTGAATCCCGGCCAGTACCTGAATACCGGTGACCGGGTGGTGACGCTGCAGCAGCTGGATCCGATCCTGGTCGACTTCCGGCTGCCGCAGCAGGATCTGGCGCGTATTTCGGTGGGCCAGCCCGTGACGCTGACGGCGGATACCTGGCCGGGGGTGAGCTTCTCCGGCCATATCGATGCCTTGAATCCCCTGATCGACAGCGCCACCCGCAACGTGCAGGTGGAAGCCTCGATCGACAATCATGCGCGGCAGCTGTTTCCCGGCATGTTCGGTCACCTGCGCGTGGATGCGGGCAAGCTGGTGCACGCCTTGACGATTCCGCAGTCCGCGGTCACCTACAACCCCTACGGCGCGACCGTGTTCCTGGTGGTGCCGGACAGCAGCAACAAGGGCGGACAGACCGTCAAACAGACTTTCGTGACCCTGGGGGAAACGCGCGGCGATCAGGTACAGGCCCTCAAGGGAGTGAAGGAAGGCGACGTCGTGGTCACGGCCGGACAACTGAAGATCAAGAACGGCACGCCGGTCGCGATCGATAACTCGGTCCGGCCCAGCGACGATGCCAATCCGGCGCCGCAGGAAAACTAGGCATCGATGAAGCTCACAGATCTCTTCATCCGGCGACCGGTGCTGTCGGTCGTCATCAGTCTGTTCATCCTGGTGCTCGGGATGCGGGCGATCTTCGATCTGTCGATCACCCAGTACCCGCAGACCGAAAGCGCGACCATCACCATCAACACCACCTACTACGGCGCCGATGCGGCCACCGTCGCCGGGTTCATCACGCAACCGCTGGAGGCGGCGATTGCGCAGGCCCAGGGCATCGACTACCTGTCCTCCTCCAGCTCGACCGGCTCCTCGAGCATCACGGCGACGCTGCGCCTGAACTACGACTCCAACCGCGCGCTGGCCGAGATCAGCGCCAAGGTGAACTCGGTGCGCAACCAGCTGCCGCCGCAGGCGCAGCAGCCGGTGGTGGACATTCAGGTCGCCGACACCACCGCGGCGATGTACATCGGCTTCTTCACCGACACCCTGCCGCCCAATGGCGTGACGGACTATCTGATCCGGGTGGTGCAGCCGAAGCTGGACGCCATCCCCGGCGTGCAGTCGGCGGATGTCCAGGGACCGCGCGTCTATGCGCTGCGCGCCTGGCTTGATCCGGAGCGCATGGCGGCCCGCAACGTGGCGGCCAGCGATGTCTACAACGCGCTCGCGGCCAATAATTATCTGACCGCGGTCGGGACCACCAAGGGCCAGATGGTCTCGGTGGATCTCACCGCGGATACCGACCTGCATTCGCTCGATGGCTTCCGGCAACTCATCGTGCGCCAGCAGAACAGCACCGTGGTGCGCCTGGCTGATGTCGCAACCGTGGAGCTGGGCGCGGAGGATTACGACTCGGGTGTCACCTGGAATGGCCGCCACTCCGTGTTCCTGGCGATCCAGAATGCGCCCAAGGCCAATGTGCTGCAGGTGGCCCAGGCGGTGCGCGAAGCGCTGCCGGCCATCGAGGAGCAGCTGCCGAGCGGCATGCGGGCCGAGATCGTCTACGACACCACCATGTTCGTGCGCAGCTCCATCCGTGAGGTGCTGAAGACCCTGGGTGAGGCGCTGCTGATCGTGACGGTGGTGATCTTCCTGTTCCTGGGCAGCGTGCGCGCGACCGCGATCCCGACGGTTGCCATGCCGCTGTCGCTGGTCGGCACCTTCTTCATGATGCTGGCCCTGGGCTATTCGATCAATCTGCTCACCCTGCTGGCGCTGGTGCTGGCGATCGGGCTGGTGGTCGACGATGCCATCATCGTGGTCGAGAACGTCGACCGGCATCTGAAAAACGGCGAGTCGCCGCTGGATTCGGCGCTGTTTGCCGCGCGCGAGCTCGGTGGCCCGATTCTGGCGATGACGGTGGTGCTGGTGGCGGCCTATCTGCCCATCGGTTTCCAGGGCGGTCTGACCGGTGCGCTGTTCACGCAGTTCGCCTTCACGCTGGCCTCGGCGGTGACCGTGTCGGCGATCATCGCGCTCACGCTGTCACCGATGCTGTGCTCGAAGCTGTTCAAGAGCAATCAGGAGGAAGGGCGGTTCGCCAAGCTTCTTGACCACAATTTTGATCTCGTCCGCCGCTTCTACCAGCGCGTGCTCTCGGAATGGCTGATGACCTGGCAGGTGCTCGTGGGTCTGGGCGCCGCGATCCTGTGCCTGACCGTCTATTTGTTCGTGACGGCCGATTCGGAGCTGGCGCCGGAAGAGGACCAGGGCGTGGTCGTGGCGCAGATCCAGGGCGCGCCCAATGCGACCTACCAGCAGATGGAGATGTACAGCAAGCAGATGTTCGATGCCGCCTCATCGCTGCCGGAATACTACGGCGTGTTCCAGCGAATGGCCGTCAACAATGGCTTCGGCGGCGTGCTGTTCACGCCCTGGGGTGATCGCAAGCGTACCGCCACGCAGCTGCAGCAGGTGCTGCAGGAGCGCTGGAACCATATCGCGGGGGCCCAGATCGCCGCCTTCCAGCTGCCGTCGCTGCCGGGTTCGGCGGGTCTGCCGCTGCAGTTCGTCATCACCACCACCGAGCCGTTGCAGAATCTCTACGAGGTGACCGAGAACCTGCTGAACCGCGCGCGGGCGAGTGGCATGTTCTTTTTCATCAATTCGGACATGAAGATCGACAAGCCCCAGGCGACCCTGACGCTGGATCGTGAACTGGTGGGTGACATGGGGCTCACGCAGCAGGACGTGGGTGCGAGCCTCGGCGCCGCACTCGGTGGCGGCTACGTGAATTATTTCTCGATCCAGGGACGCTCCTACAAGGTGATCCCGCAGGTGCTGCAGAAGGATCGCCTGAACCCCGCGCAGGTGCTGGATTACTACGTGCATGGCGGGGATGGCTCGCTGTTGAAGGCCGGAACCATGGCCCATATCACGACCAGCACCGTGCCGGAGTCGATCAATCACTTCCAGCAGTTGAACGCCGCGACCATCTCGGCCGCGCCCGGGGTCTCCCAGGAGACGGCGCTGCGCTTCCTGCGCGACACACTCAAGGAAATCGCCCCTTCCGGCTACACCGCCGACTACGCCGCGCAATCGCGGCAGTTCATGCTGGGGTCGGGCAGCTTCATGCTGACGCTCTTTTTCGCGTTGATCATTGTCTATCTGGCGCTCGCCGCCCAGTTCGAGAGCTTCCGCGACCCCACCGTGATTCTGGTGTCGGTGCCGATGGCCCTGTTCGGCGCCATGCTGTTCATCAATACCGGCCTGCTGTTCAAGGTCACGACCCTCAACATCTACACCCAGGTGGGGCTGGTGACGCTGCTGGGCCTCATCAGCAAACACGGCATTCTGATCGTGCAGTTCGCCAATGAGCTGCAGAAAGCCGGGCGCACCAAAATGCAGGCCATCGTGGAGGCCGCCTCCGTGCGCCTGCGGCCGATCGTCATGACCACCGCCGCCATGGTATTGGGCGTGGTGCCGCTCGTCATCGCCGCCGGCGCGGGCGCGGCGGGCAGGCGCTCCATGGGCGTCGTGCTGTTCACCGGCTTGTCCATCGGCACGCTGTTCACGCTGTTCGTGGTGCCGGCGATGTACATCCTGCTGGGAGAGCAGCATGTGCCGGAGGAAAAACGGATTAATTAATCAATAAGTTACAGAGTGTTTCGGGAATTGTTATCAAGTGTGGCTTGAGGTGACCCTTGAGTTCCTGCACACGGCTCCCCATAACGGCAGCCGGGGTGCGGGTATTTCGCGGTCCCACGGAGAGATTCACATGTTCAAGCGTGCTCGGGTTTCACTCCTCGCAGTCCTGGCGCTCGGTGTTGCAGGTGCCGCGTTCGCGGACACCGATGCGACGCGGGACCAGATCTACCAGGCCGCACAGGCGGGCCATCTCGCCGAAGCGCAGAAGATGATCGACCAGGTGCTGCTGGATCATCCGCAAAGCGCCTCGGCGCACTTCGTCGCCGCGGAACTCGATGCGCGCATCGGGGACTTCGCCGGCGCGCGCCAGCAGCTGGCCACCGCCAAGCAGCTTGATCCCGCCGAGCACTTCACCAACGCGCGGGCATTGAGCGAACTGGAACGGCAGCTCACGGGCATCCGTGGCGGTGTCCCGGGCGGGGCCGTTCAGCCGTTTGCGCCGGCCGTGGCGCATCGCTCCACGGTGCCGTGGGGTCTGATCATCATTCTGGCGATCGGCGCCTTCGTGCTGTTCAGCATTTTCCGCGGCCGCGCCCAACGCGCCGCCTACTCACAGACCTATGGTCCGGGCGGACCGGGGCTGATTGCGCCGGGCAATCCCGGGGCGCCCCCTGGCTATGGCTACGGTCCCGGCTATCCACCCCCGGGCGGCTCGGGCCTCATGGGCAATCTTGCCAGCGGGCTTGCCATCGGCGCGGGCGTCGCCGCCGGTGAGGAGCTGGTGCGGCACGTGATCGACGGACACAGCACAGGCAACGTGCCCCCTGACTCGAACTTCAACGATCCGCCGCCGAACCAGGACATGGGGGGCAATGACTTCGGCGGGTCTCCCGACAACAGTTCCTGGGGCGACAACAGTGGCGGTGGCGATTCCGGCGGCTGGGGTGGCGACAGCGGTGGTGGTGGCGGCGGCGACTGGACCTGAGCCGGAAATTTTTGCCGAAGCCGATTAGACTGTCGGCATGGCATTTCTGAAGATCATGATCCTTGCCATCGTGCAAGGACTCGCGGAGCTGTTGCCGGTCTCCAGCTCGGCGCACGTGGTGGTGGCCGAGAAGCTCATGGGGCTCGATCCGTCGGCTCCCGCCATGACGCTGCTGCTGGTGATGCTGCATACCGGCACCATGTTCGCCGTCATCGTCTATTTCTGGCGGCGCTGGCGCCGCACCTACTTCTCGAGCATGGAGCAGTTCAAACGGGTGGCGGTGCAGGTGATCCTCGCCAGCGCGCTCACCGGCGTGATCGGTTATGGGCTGCAGTGGGTCATCACCAAGGTGGCCTTCCGGGGTGTCCCGGGCGCGCAGATCGAGGATCTGTTCAGTCACCTGGAGTGGATCGCGCCCGCCCTCGCGCTGGGCGGCATTCTGATTCTCATCGCGGGTCGGCGCGAGCGCAAGAGCGTGCCCGTGACGGTCTTCAAGGGTGAGGATCTCAACACCGGACAGGCCACCCTGATCGGTGCGGTCCAGGGTCTGTGTCTGCCGTTTCGCGGTCTGTCCCGCTCCGGCGCGACCATTTCCACGGCCATGCTGGCCGGAGTGGCCAAGAACAGCGCCGAGAACTTCAGTTTCGCACTTGCCGTCGTGCTCACCCCGGCGGTCGTGGCACGCGAGACATTGCGGGTGCTGCACATGGAACATCAGGGCGGCGCCGCGAGCCTCGGGAGTGCCGCCGTGCCAAGCCTGGTGGGCGCGGTGCTGGCATTCCTGGTGGGCCTCATCGCGCTGAAATGGCTCAGCGGCTGGCTCGAGAGCGGACGCTGGTACCTCTTCGGAGTGTACTGTCTGGTCGCCGCGGCCGTCGTCGCCGGCTTTTACATCGCCGGCTACTGACGCTCGGCGCCGATGGCCACCCGGGCGTTCTTTCCCACGCTGGTGTATTCGGCCGCGCTGCAGCAGCGGGGTGTCGAGGCGTTCAATCGGCGCCTGCTGCGCGAGTGCCGACAACTGCGTGTGGATGATGCGGCGGGGCGTGCCTGGTCGCGCAGCAATTATCCGGGCGGCTACACCTCGTACGGATCGCAGCACCGGCTGTATGAGATCTCCCCGACCTTCGCGCGCCTGCGACAGCTGCTGCAGCCGCATCTGGCCCGCTTCGCGCACACCCTCGAATGGGATCTGCGCGGCCGCAAGCTCGCGATGACCGACTGCTGGGTGAACATCATGCCGCAGCAGGTCGTGCACAGCCTGCACCTGCATCCGCTGTCGACGGTGAGCGGTACCTACTACGTGCAGGTTCCGCCCGGGGCTCCGGGCCTCAAGTTTGAAGATCCACGTCTCGATCGCTTCATGGCGGCGCCGCCGCGCAAGCGGATCTGCAAACCACACAATCGCCAGTGGGTGACGCTCGCCGCGGCACCCGGAGCGCTCGTTTTGTTTGAAAGCTGGCTGCGCCACGAAGTCACGGCGAACCCGCGCCGCCAGCAGCGCGTGAGCGTCAGTTTCAACTTCAATTGGTTCTGATCAACCATAATTCGGTTTTTGCGACACTATTGTAAAGTCAACACTGTAGGACAACTCCTGAAGCGGTTAGGACAAAGCCCGATGCCATAGCCCGTTTTTTCAAGCGTATGATTCTCGGCAAGGGGCTAGGGAATGACAGCGGTCTTAGCACAACAACGGGCATACGGGACACTCATCTGGGTCAGCGCCGCGCTGCTTGCGGCAATGCTCGTGAGCGCAGCGGCGCACGCGGGACCCGAAGTCACCTTCTATCTCACCGTGCCGCTCGGGACGGCCTCCGGCGGACATGTGCTGGGATTGCGTTTGGACAAGAATTCGGTGGCACCCGATATCCGTATCTTCACACCCGACTCACCGCTGAATCGTCGTGCGCTGCTCGATCTGCAGTTGGGCGCGGATTCGGCCCTGCGGCTGGATCTGAATCGCAGGCTCACCTGGGATGTGAATCGACAGCAGTGGCGCCCCTCCTCGATGCCCGCCACCTTCGACTTGCGTCTGCCGATGCACGATCTGAAATCAAACGCGGTCGAGCACGCGCCGCAACCCGCCGCGTTCGCGCATCCACTCGAAGATGAGTTGCGGAAGCCACTGGTGAAACCGCTCACGATCGAACCCTGAAGGGTCCTGGGCGGGCGCGAAGCCCGGGTGATGCATCTGCTTCGGGAACGGACTGAGGAATGAAAAATGCCCCGCGTTGGGCACGGTCCTGATCGTGACCCGATCCGGCTCGGCTACTCCCGCGAGCGCCATGCGAATCTCACCGTCCGGGGTCAGCGCGTCATGCTCGGCGGTGAGCGCGAGAATCGGCGCCACGAGCGCTGCCAGTGCCTGGGGCGCGAGGAACGGCCCGCAGGCGGGCGCCAGCAACACCAGCGCACCGATGCGGGAGTGGTGCGCGACCGGTATGGGGTCGTGCGCGCGACTTGAGGGCTGGGCTCCGGCGGCGCACAGCGCCGTGTAGCCGCCGAGTGAGTGACCGATCGCGGTCACCGGTGCCGCGCTGATCGCGGGACCCACGGTGCGATCGGCCAGCAGCGCCTCGAGCAGCTCGACCAGCTGCCGGGGTCGGTTGCGCAAATTCTCCAGGGTGTCGGCGAGGGCGTCATCGCCCAGACTGTTGCCGGCGTGTTTGAGCGCAGCGACGATGCAGCCCTGGCGCGCCAGATGCAGGCTGATGCTTCGATACAGCAGGGGCGAGCCCCCACTGCCGTGCGAGACCAGCACCAGCGGAAATCGGCCCGGGGCGAGGGGCCCCTCCACGCACACGTCGAGTTCGTACGGCCCGAACATCGTGGGCGTGGCGGCTTGCTCACAGGGGTAGTGCAGGAGCGCCTGCTGGAACTGACGGAAGCCTGCGAACATCAGACACTATCCTCGGATTGCTGCGACGCAGCAGGACTTGGATCACTTTTTTGCAATGGCGCGCCCGGATCTTGCCCCCGGCACCGGGGAACCGGGCGCTGGATCGCTTCAGATTGGTGCTCGTTGAACGATAAAGGTGCCAGGGAAATCCGCGCTCGGGCGGAACACGGACATAGTGCCACGATGGGACCGAATCAGACGCTCACGCAGAACGAATACGTCGTGCGCGAAGGCGCGCTTATCGTTTCCATCACCGGTGCCGATGGCAAGATCGTCGCCGTCAGTCCCGAGTTCATTCAGGTCACCGGCTACAGCAACGAGGAACTGATCGGCAAGGATCACGGCATCCTGCGCCATCCGGATACGCCGCAGGCCGTCTACGATGACCTGTGGAAAACCCTCAAATCGGGCCGGCCCTGGTCGGGTCTGATCAAGAATCGTCGCAAGAATGGCGACTACTACTGGGACATCTCCAGCGTCACGCCGCTGCGTGAGGGCGGGACGCTCAGCATTCGCACCCGCCCCTCGGCGCAGCAGGTTCGCGACTCCGAAGCGCTGTTTCACAAACTGCGGGAGGGCACCGACAAGACCCTGCAGTTGTCGGAGGGTCGTCCGTATCGCACCAGCCGGTGGAATTCGGTAAACCCGCTGCGCAATCTGTCCGAACAGGCACAGCGCTGGCTCGACACCGGGTTTGGGGTCGCGGTGCTGATGCTCGCCACGGCCTTGCTGCTGTATCCGCAGCTGCCGGGCGGCGCGCAGTTGCGCTCGGTGACCGCGGTGCTGCTGCTGCTGCGCTGCCTCACGTGGGTGTCGCGGGTGATGCTCGCGGCCGGCCGGCGCGCGGAACTCACGCGCGATACCGTGTCCTTCATCGAAGACCTGGCCGATGGCCGCTACCACACCCTTTTCAAGGCCGACTCCCGGCACCGGTCGGGGGAAATCCAGCGCGCGCTTCTGACCCTGCGCATCAAGATGGGCTATCAGATCGCGGAGGAGCGCCGCAAGGCCTCCCTGCAGCGCCAGGCGCTCGACAGCGCCAGCGCCAGCATCATGCTGGCCGATGAAAACCTGCGCATCGTCTACACCAACGCCTCCGCCGCCCGGCTGTTCCAGAATGTGGAAAGCGATTTCCGCAAGGATCTACCGGGCTTCCAGGCCGACAAGGTCATCGGCGCCAACCTCGAGTCGCTGCACAAGATGCCGGCGCAGCAGCGCCAGCTGCTGGCTGATCTCAAGGAGCCGACCGCGACCGACCTGCGCATCGGCGGTCGGGCACTGCGCATCGTGACGACCCCGGTGTTTGATGGCGATGGCCGACGCATGGGCACCACGATGGAATGGATCGATCGCACCCCCGAGGTGCGCGCCGAAGAAGAGGTCAATGCGATCGTCGCCGGCGCCCATGCGGGTGAGCTCGATCGGCGCATCGAGACCGAGGCCAAGTCCGGCTTCCTGCTGGTGCTCGCCCATGGCGTCAACAAGATGATGGACAACATGGTCAAGGTCATCCGCGACGTGCAGGAGGCGGCTTCCGAGGTCGGACGGGCGGCGAGTGAGATCTCGGACGGCAATCTGGGGCTCTCGGAGCGCACCCAGGAGCAGTCCTCGGCGCTGGAAGCCACTGCCGCCTCGATGGAGCAGATGACCAGCACCGTCAAACAGAACGCCGACAACGCGAGCCAGGCCAATCAGCTGGCCGTCGCCGCGCGCAATCAGGCGGAGAAGGGCGGCGTCATCGTCGGCAAGGCCGTGGATGCCATGGCCGACATGAATGTGGCCGCGCAGCGCATCGCGGACATCATCGGTACCATCGATGAGATCGCGTTCCAGACCAATCTTCTGGCGCTGAACGCGGCCGTCGAGGCGGCCCGCGCGGGCGAGCAGGGCCGCGGCTTTGCGGTGGTCGCGGCGGAAGTTCGCAACCTCGCCAGTCGCTCGGCCGTGGCCGCGAAGGAGATCAAGGGTCTGATCCACGACAGCGTGCGCAAGGTCGGCGACTGCTCGACCCTCGTCACGGCGTCCGGCACGACCCTCAATGACATTCTGTTGTCGGTGAAGAAAGTCGCCGACATCGTCGGTGAAATCGCCGCCGCATCGCGCGAGCAGTCCGCGGGCATCGACCAGGTGAATGAGGCGGTCATGCAGATGGACGGCATGACCCAGCAGAACGCGGCATTGATCGAGGAGGCATCGGCCGCCTCGGGCGCGATGGCCGATCAGGCCAATCGCCTGGTCGAGACCATGTCGGCCTATCGGCTCGGCACGCCGGTGGGTGGCCCGGACCCGACCGTGCGGCGCTCGCGAGTGCGTTTCGTCGCGTAGGGCTTGAGCCCTATTTCTTGAAGGTCTGACCCGTCACCGGGTTGGCATAGTGATAGGGCGGCACGAACACGTGCGGGAACGCCTGGTACTTGACGGTCAGCGCCTGATCAGGCTCGACACCGGGCAGGGGACCCGCCAGCGGCACGCCCCCATGACGCCAGCCCTTATCGAACTCCACGTAATACGTGGTGAAAAAGTGCAGGTGGGAGATCTTCCACACGCCCCCTTCGCGAACATACTCGTTCTCGTACGTGCCTTCCCCCCAGCGTGCCTCGCGCCCCAGCGAGCCGATCTGGATGAAATTGCGCCAACGGCCGCGCGCGCTGTGACCGTCGGGGTCGAGCGATATGACCGGCTGCAGCTGCATATGATTGAAGACGCAGCCGAATTCGAGTTTCGGCAGCGCGTGCAGGTATTGACGCACCCGGTCCTGGCCGATGAACAGACCGCGCCCGGCGATCTCCAGGCGCGCATTCTTTGAGAACAGGTCCGCCGCCTGGTCGTAGAGCGTCTTGTCCACGTAGTAACCGTAGGCGGCCTGAAGATTGCAGATCGCCACATAGTCTTCGGCGGCGCGCGCCTTGATCTCCAGCGCTTCGATCCTGTGCAGTAACGCCTCGAGCTGGGATTCGGTACTCATGGGTAATCCTTGTCGACATCCAGGTAACGACCGCTCAACTCATCGCAGCGGCCTGCGGCGAGCGCGGCCACGAAGTCCTGCAGCCTGCGCATCGCCGCCGCGCTCTTCTGCGGGGTGATCTGCTGCAGCATGCCGACCAGCGGCGCCGCCCATTTGGCCGCATCGGGCAGGTTCAGCGTCTCGCGTGCCATGTCCGTCAGGATCGTTCCGGGTTGGATCGGGAACACCTTGATGTTCTGATCGCGCTGCTCGGCCGCGACGTGTTCGGAGAGGCGGATCAGAGTGGATTTGGCGACGGCGTAGGAGGAGAAGTTGTTGGCGATGATGACCCCGGCCACGGAGCAGACATTGATGATGCGGCCGCCGCCGCGCGCGGCCATCCGCGGCACGATTTCGGTCATGAACATCAGCGAGCCGAGCACATGCACGGCCTGAGCGGCCCACCAGGCCTGCGGATCCACCACACCGATCGGACCCATCGGCCCGGAGACACCGGCGTTGTTGACCAGCACCGTCACCTCACCCAGTTGCCGTCGCACGCTCTCCACGGTGCGCGTGACATCCACGTGCCGGGTCACGTCGCAGGGCAGTGCCAGCGCGGTGCCGCCCGCGGCCTGAATGTCCCGCACCACCTGGTCCAACTGTGTGCGTGAACGCGACGCCACGGCCACCGCATGGCCGTCGGCCGCCAGGCGCAGCGCAATGCCGCGGCCGATGCCGCGCCCCCCGCCCGTCACCAGCGCCACCTTCTGCTGTGTCATGGGATGAATGATACATTCAACGGATGGTTGATTCGCCGCTGTCGGCCCTGCAGATTCGGGTCTTTCTGCTGTGTTCGCTGATCGTCCTGCTGGACGGCTACGATCTGCAGGCGATGGGGCTCGCGGTGCCGGCGCTCGCCAGGGCCTGGCACCTGGCGCCCAGTATCTTCACCATCGCGCAGACCACCTCGCTGGTGGGTCTGGGGTTGGGCTCTGCATTCATTGCGCCGTTCGGCGATCGTCAGGGTCGCAGGCCGTTGCTGCTCGCAGGTCTGGCGATACTGTTGGTGACGGCCCTCGGGGCGGCGACGGCCGGGACGCCCTGGCAACTGGCCGGGTGGCGGCTGCTGATGGGTCTGGGATTGGGCATCGGGCAGAGCAATGCCTCAGCGCTCACGGCCGAGTACGCACCGCTCGCGCGACGCGCGACCCTCATGACGCTGATGGGGGTCTGCGTGGCCCTGGGCGGCGTGCTGGCCGGGCTGACGGCGCCGCCGGTGATCGCGGCGGCGGGTTGGCGCGGACTGTTCCTGGTGGGCGCCGCGCTCCCGCTGCTCGCGCTGCTGACCACCGCGGCCGCGCTGCCGGAGTCCCCGGCGATTCTGGCCAGGCGCACCAGTGCCGCGCAGACGGGCGCGGGTCGCCCGCGGGTGACGCCGGGGGAGGGCGGCACACTGCTCGCCCTGCTGCGGCCTCCCTATCGCGAGCGCACCTTGCGCCTGTGGCTGGTGTACGGTCTGTCGGCGATGCTGCTGTACTTCCTGGTCAGCTGGCTGCCGCAGTTCCTGGTCAACGCCGGCTGGTCGCCGGCGCAGGCCTCCCATGGCATGGCCCTGCTGCAGTTCGGGGGCATCGGCGGTGCTGTGGTGCAGGCCTGGCTGGTGGATCGGCGCCGGACGATTACGGCATTGGTCGGTGGTTACGGCATGACGTTGGTCACGGCGCTGCTGTTCGCACTGCCGGGCGCCGCGCCGGCATGGCCGGTGCTGCTGGTGCTGATGGGCAGCGGCGTGGCGGGGGTGCTCATGTCGATCATCGCCCTGGGGGCTATCTTCTACCCGCCCCCCATTCGGGTGACCGGATTTGGCTGGGCCGGTGCCGTGACCCGCATCGGCGCGGTGCTGGGTCCGCTTGCCGGGGGCTGGATCCTGGCGGCCGGAGTCTCGCCGCAAATCACGCTCGGGCTGATCTCGGTGCCCGCGCTGCTGTGCATCGTCGGCACGCTCACCATGCGACGCGCGGTGCGCCAGGCACAGACGCAAACGCCTTTCTGATGGGCCTATAATCCACTGCGATCGTGAGTAACCAACCATGCCGATTCAATACGCGCGCAGCCTGATCGGAACGGAACGCAGCGCGACGGCCAATCAGCATCTGGGGGCGCTGCTCGCCTTCGTTGCCGGGGCGCTCAACGCCGGCGGTTATCTTGCCGTGCATCAGTACACCTCCCACATGACCGGCATCGTTGCGGCGACGGCCAACGATATCGCCCGCGGCGCCTACGGTCTTGCGCTGGCGGGACTTGGCGCAATTGTGTCGTTTCTCGCCGGGGCCGCCTGCACCGCGATCATGGTCAACTACTCGCGACGCCAGAAGGCCCGTGCCGTGGGTGCCGGACCGCTGCTGCTCGAAGCCGCACTGCTGCTGGTGTTCGGAGTGCTGGGCGCGCGCCTGACGAAGATCGATGCGCTATTTGTGCCGCTCACCGTGATGTTGTTGTGCTTCACGATGGGACTGCAGAATGCCCTGATCACGAAGCTGTCGAACGCGGAGATCCGCACCACCCATGTCACCGGCATCATCACCGATATCGGTATCGAGATCGGCAAAGGGCTGTATTGGAATGACGTTCGGCTCACGAGCGAGCGACCGGTGCAGGCCAATCCCGTGCGCCTGAAACTGTTGGCGGTGCTCGTGACGGCATTTTTCATCGGCAGCACCGGGGGTGCGCTAGGCTTCGAGCATCTCGGTTACAGCGCCTGCCTGCCGCTGGCGCTGATCCTGGCGGTGCTGGCCGCGGCACCGATGCTGGCGGATCATAGGACATAAGGAGTCCCGACATGGGTGAGATCATCTATCAGATCGTGGAACACGATGGTGGCTGGGCCTATCGCGTCGATGAGACCTTCTCGGAGACCTTCCCGACTCACGCCACTGCCCGGGCCGCCGCGGAGCGTGCTTCGCGCGAACAGGCGTTGCCGGGCGTGGCAACGGTGATTTCCTATGAGGACCCTCAGGGGCACTGGCATCGGGAGCGATCGGCCGGGGATGATCGGCCGGAGCCGAAGGTACAGGGCTGAGTGTTACCGAGCGCTGCGGACCGGGTAGACTTCACAACAACATTGAGGGGGACGGGATGAAGACCATGACACGCTACTTTTGCGCCGCGATGGTGCTGGCTTACGTGGGGATCGGCTTCGCCGGAGTGCCACCCGTCGCCGCACCGGATCAGGCGGCGCTGTTGCAAAGCGCTGATCCGAAGCTGGCGGCGAACAAGAAGCTGGTGTTCGACATGTGGCGGGCGATCATTCAGGGCGCGCACGTCGAACTCGCACCGAAATACTTCACCAAGGAATACATCCAGCACAATCCGAACGTCGCGACCGGCCGCGACGCCATGGTCGAGTTCATGAAGTCGACCCGACCCGTGAAGGACATCGAGCCGACGATCCATTTCCCGGTGGTCGCGATCATGGCCGAGGGCGACAAAGTACTGGTGGCGACCGTCAGCTATTCGGCCGATCCGACTGCCCCGGGCACCAAGTACGCGGGGACCCATTTCGATCTGTTCCGGATCGAGAATGGCAAGATTGCCGAGCATTGGGACAGCGTGCCGAAGGATCCGGCGATGCTGCACTTTGATCCCAATGCGACGAGTAAACCCTAGTGAATGGTTGCTGAAAATCGCAGTCCTGAGGAGGGGGTATGGTGATGCGCCTGCGCTTGCGGCTGGAACTGCTGTTGTCATTGGGCCTGCTGTTCGCCGCGCCCGGTTTGCACGCGGACAGCGCCGCGCCGTTTGATGCCGCTGCGGCGTTCGGCGCGCGACCCACGATCAGTTCGCTGCGGATGTCTCCGGACGGCTCGACCGTCGCCTTCATGGCGCCGATCAAGGGGCAGGGTTCGGCTTTGTACACCATGAGTCTGGAGCCGGGTGCCAAACCCAAGGCGGCGCTGGTGCTGGATGGCAAGCCCTTTCGGCTGGGTGGCTGCAATTGGGTGGCGAACGATCGCTTGATCTGCGACATCCATGCCCTGTTGCCGGATCCTTTGAACACCCACGGGCTGCTGCCGGTGAACCGCCTGGTCGCCGTCAATGCCGACGGTTCGAACATGAAGCAGGTCAGCACCGAGACCAATGAGAACAGCCGTGCTTACCTGCTCTCAGGCGGAACCGTCGTTGATTGGCTTCCCGATCAGGACGGAATGATACTGATGGCCCGGGTGTACGTGCCCGATACCCATGGGGGGTCGCGTACCGGCAGCGACGCCGAAGGTGTCGGCGTCGATCTCATCGATACCCGGACCCTGGCCATCAAGCACGTGGTCTCACCGGAAAGAGATAATTCCAGATACATCAGTGACGGTCGCGGCAATGTCCGCATTCTGGGCATAAGGCGACGCGCGCCCAATGGTCTGGATACGGGCGAGCTGATCTTCATGTACCGACGGCAGGGCTCGACCGACTGGCACGAGCTGTCAAGGTACGACGACTCCACCCGCGATGGTTTCACGCCGATCGCCGTCGACCATGATCTCAATATCGCCTACGGCTGGAAGCAGCTCAATGGTCGAAGGGCTCTGTACTCGATGAGCCTCGATGAATCACCGCATGAGACGCTCGTCTACGCCAGGCCCGACGTGGATCTCAGCGGCCTGGTGCGCATTGGCCGGCGCAATCGCGTGGTCGGCGTGACCTACGCAACGGACATGCCACACCGGGAAGTGTTCGAGGCTGGCTTCAACGACATGATGGCGGCGCTGCACCGGGCGCTGCCGAAATTGCCGCTGATGGGCATCATCGATTCGAGCGTGGATGAGAACAAGATGCTGCTGTTCGCGGGCAGCGATAACGAGCCCGGCACCTACTTTATCTATGACCGCAAGGCGAACAGCATCCGTGCGTTTCTCGAGGTGCGCCCGCCACTTCATGACCGGACTCTGGCGCGCGTCAAACCGATCTCCTACCCGGGCGCCGATGGGGTCATGATTCCGGGCTACCTGACCCTGCCTCCCGGCAGCGCGGATGCGCAGGGTTTGCCCGCCATTGTGATGCCGCACGGCGGTCCCAGTGAGCGCGATGACTGGGGGTTTGACTACCTGGCGCAGTTCTTTGCTGCGCGCGGTTACGCGGTGCTGCAGCCCAATTATCGCGGCTCATCGGGCTATGGCGATGACTGGTTCGAGCACAACGGCTTCAAGTCCTGGAACATCGCCGTGGGCGATGTGGTCGCGGCGGGCCGCTGGCTGGTGAGCAGCGGCATTGCGGATCCGGCCAAGCTCGGCATCGTCGGCTGGTCGTATGGCGGCTACGCCGCGCTGCAGTCGGTCGACATCGATGCGAATGTGTTCAAGGCCATCGTCGCGATTGCGCCGGTCACGGATCTGGCAGCGCTGAAGGAGGAGCGCCGTGGCTTTTCGGACTTCAGGCTGGTGAGCGACTTCATCGGCGGCGGCACGCAGATGACGGAAGGCTCACCGATCAACCACGCCAACAAATTCAAGCAGCCGGTGCTGATCTTTCACGGCACGGCCGATCGAAATGTTAATGTGGAGGAGTCCAGGCGCATGGCCGACGCCCTCAAGTCCGCCCACGCGTCGTGCGAACTGATCACCTTCGAGGATCGCGATCATCAATTGGAGGATTCGGAGGTGCGTACCGACATGCTACGACGCAGCGATGCTTTCCTGAGGCACGCCTTCGGAATGAGCCCGTAGATGGATTCCACACCGCGAAGGGTGGTCACGGGGCACGACGCGTCCGGCAAGTCGGTGGTGCTCTCCGATGGGCCGCCGCCGCAGCGCCATCCGATGCACGGTCCGGATGTGGGCGCGGATTTTTTCGAGATCTGGAATTCGACCCAACCGGTACCGGTGCTGACCGCGATGGAGCCGGAGCCCAATGAACGTGCCTTCACCATCATGCCGGTGTCAGGTCATCTGCTGCGCATCATCGAGATCTATCCACCGAGCAAGGGTGGCAAGCGCACCGTGATGCATCGGACCCGCACCGTCGACTATGTGGTGGTCATCTCGGGTGAGATCGTGCTGGTGCTGGATGACTCCGAGGTTACCCTGCGAGCGGGCGAGGTCGTCGTGCAGCGAGGCACGGATCACGCCTGGGAGAACCGCTCGAGTGAGCCGGCGCGCATGGCGTTCTTTCACATCGACGCGCAGTTCAGCGAAGAGCTCCTCAAGGTGCTACCGAAACCGTTGGATCTGATGCGGTGACGGGCGCTGCGCTCGCGATCACCCACGTGCCGTTCGAGGACCTGGGCTCATTGGCCGAGGCGCTGGCGGAGAAGCAATTTACCGTGCAGAGCATCGATGCCTGTACCGCGAAGCTGGCGGCATTGGATTTCCTGAAGCCCGACCTGCTGGTGGTTCTGGGTGGCCCGATCGGTGCCTACGAGACCGAGGTCTATCCTTTCCTGTCGACTGAAATCGTCGGGATCAGGCGGCGCCTCGAAGCGCGCTTGGCTACGCTTGGCATTTGTCTGGGCGCACAGTTGATGGCGGTTGCCCTGGGCGGCGCCGTCTATCCCGGCAGGAGCGGCAAGGAAATCGGTTGGTCGTCCGTCAGTCCCGGCCCGCAGGCGGCAGCCTGTCCCGCCGTGTCGGAGCTGTTCGCACCGGGCGTGCAGGTGCTGCATTGGCACGGGGATACCTTCGACGTGCCGCCGGGCGCCGCGCACCTGGCCGTCTCGCGGGCGTACCCCAATCAGGCCTTTGCGGTGGGCCATCATGCCCTCGCACTGCAGTTTCATCCGGAAGTGCAGGCGGCAGCTCTGGAGCGCTGGTACGTGGGCCACGCCTGCGAACTTGGCGCGGCGCGGATCGATGTGGCGCAGTTGCGTGAAGACTCCCGGCGCCACGCGCCACTGCTGCAGGAGGCGGCACGGCGCTTGTGGCGCCGCTGGCTGGATGCCGCGGTCTGAGCGGGTATATCCTGTAATTTTCGACACCCATGGCGGGTCTTATCAGTATGTTACGAATGCTCAAGGCGGCGGCCTCATACGCGGTTCTGGGGGCGGTGGCAGTGGGGATCCTCGCTGCGCCGCGGGTTTTCGCGGCCGAGGCAGCGGTTGCGATTCCGGCGCCTGCCTATGATGTGCCGAAGGCGGCCGGTGCCTCGCAGACGGCCGTACTGTCTGGCGGCTGTTTCTGGGGCGTGCAAGGGGTGTTCGAGCACCTGATCGGCGTCCAGAAGGTCCTGTCGGGCTATTCCGGTGGCCAGAAAAATACCGCCAGCTACGAGGTCGTCAGTGGCGGCAACACCGGCCACGCGGAGTCGGTGCAGATCACCTACGATCCGCAGAAGGTGACGTACGGGCAGATTCTGCAGGTGTACTTCTCGGTTGCCCACAATCCCACCGAGCTCAACCGCCAGGGACCCGATGTCGGCACTCAGTACCGCTCCAATATCTTTTACGCCAATGATGAGCAGAAGAAGGTCGCCGAGAGCTACATCGCGCAGCTGAACAAGAGCGGCGCCTTCGGTGCGCCGATCGTCACCAAGGTCACGCCGTTGCAGGGCTTCTATCCGGCCGAGGATTACCATCAGGATTACCTGCTGCTCAATCCCACCAGCCCCTACATCGTCTACAACGATCTGCCCAAGATCAGCAATTTCAGAAGGCTCCTGCCGGTCCTCTATCAGGCAAAGGCCGTGACGGTCACGGGACTGAAGCAATAGGGACCGTTCATGTTCTTGGCTTTACTGGCGTTTCTGGGCGGCGCACTGACGATCATCAGCCCCTGCATTCTGCCGGTGCTGCCGTTCGTCTTCGCCCGCGGCGGTCGATCCTTCGCCACCAGCACGCTGCCTTTGCTCATCGGCATGGCGCTCACTTTTGCAGGAGTCGCCACCCTGGCTGCGGTCGGGGGCGCCTGGGCGGTACGCGTCAACTCCTGGGGTCGTTGGGTGGCGCTGGCGATGCTGACGGTGTTCGGGTTGGCGCTGCTGTCCCGGCGACTCGCGGATTGGGCTTCGCGGCCGCTGGTGGCATTCGGCAACCGAGTCGTCGAGTCCGGTGAGCGTGAGGGGCGGGCGAGTGTCGTGCAGTCGCTGCTGCTTGGCTTCGCGACGGGATTCCTGTGGGCGCCGTGCGCCGGCCCGATCCTGGGATTGATCCTGACCGGTGCCGCCCTGAGCGGGCCGAACCCGCGCACCACCTTGCTGCTGCTGGCTTACGCCGCCGGCGCCGCGGCGTCGCTTGCGGTCGTGATGTTTGCCGGTGGCAAGGTCGTGCGCGCCTTCAAGAATTCTCTGGGCGCCGGCGAATGGGTGCGGCGGGGACTGGGGGTCGCGGTACTGCTCGCCGTCGTTGCGATAGGCCTGGGTTGGGACACCGGCATCCTGACGCAGCTCTCGTTGAATGGCACCAACTCCGTCGAGCAGACCCTGCTCGAGAAGATCCATCCGTCCGGGGTGTCACCGCAGCAGGCGGGCGGCGCCATGATGATGTCCGCGCATGACTCGGGTTCGGGGGCGGGCGGGGCCATGATGATGATGGCGCCGAAAGGCGGCGCTGCCGGACTGCCGGCCGAAGGCGCGATGCCGGCGCTGACCGGCGCGGTGGCCTGGCTCAACTCCCCGCCGCTTACGGCGGAAGGCTTGCGCGGCAAGGTCGTGCTCATCGACTTCTGGACGTACTCCTGTATCAACTGCCTGCGCGAACTGCCCTATACCAAGGCCTGGGCGCAGAAATACGGGCCGGCGGGTCTTATCATCATCGGCGTGCATACACCGGAGTTCGCCTTCGAGCGTGTGGTCGGGAATGTCGAGAAGGCCGTCAAGGATCTGGGCGTCACCTATCCGGTCGCGGTCGACAGTGACTACAGGATCTGGAGTGCGTTCAACAACCAATACTGGCCGGCGCTGTACTTCGTCGACGGCACCGGCATCATTCGCCACCATCATTTTGGCGAGGGCGAATACGAGGATTCCGAACGCATCATCAGGCAATTGCTGCAAGAGGCGGGCGCCAAGGATGTGACGGCGGGGCTGGCTGAAGTCAGTGCACAGGGCGTGCAGGCGGCGGCCAGCAACATGTATCAGATCTCCCCGGAAACCTATATCGGCTACGGCCGGGCGGCGAATTTCTCCTCGCCCGAAGCGGTCGCCAAGGACAAGCCGGCGAAGTACACGGTGCCTGCCATGCTCAACGCCGATCAGTGGGCGCTGGGCGGCAATTGGACCGTGACCAGTGAAGGTGCGCAGTTGCAGCAGCCGCACGGCAAGATCGTCTATCGATTCAACGGCCGCGACCTGCACCTGGTGCTGGGGCCGACGAAGGAGGGGCGCACGGTGCGCTTCATGGTGCTGCTGGACGGCGCGGCTCCCGCAGACAACAAGGGCGCAGACATCAGCGGCGATGGCGCGGGAATGGTCATCGAGCAGCGGCTGTACCAGCTGATCCGGCTGGCGCATCCCGGCGCGGAACACACGGTCGAGGTCGACTTCCAGGATGCAGGAGTCGAAGCCTTCGCCTTTACATTCGGGTGAGTAGCGGAGAATGAACATGCTGAACCGAAGATATCTGATTGGATCATTACTGGCGGTCGGGGGTGTCGGAGCGTTCGTTCGACCGCGCACGCTGTTCGCCGCGGCGCCGGCCAAGGTCAGTATCGTGGTATTCAACGATGCCGGCGTGAGCCAGGGCCCGATGCTGGTCGACAAAGTCGTCAAGACCGATGCGGAGTGGCGCGCGATGCTGCCCGCCGCCTCATTCGAGGTGGCACGTCATGCGGGTACCGAACGACCCTTCAGCGGGCCCCTGGATCATTTTTTCGGCAAAGGCCTGTACCAGTGCATCTGTTGCGCCAACGCCGTGTACAGCTCCGATACCAAGTTTGATTCCGGCACGGGCTGGCCGAGTTTCTGGCAGCCGATCGCCAAACAGAATGTGATCGAGAAGGCCGACAACAGCCTCGGCATGTCGCGCACCGAGGTGCTGTGCGCGCGCTGCGATGCGCACCTGGGACATGTCTTCGATGACGGTCCGCGACCGACGGGGCTGCGCTACTGTATGAACTCGGTGGCGCTGAAGTTCATCAAACACGCGTAGGACTTCCTGCGACAGAGATTAGATATATATTGTAACTTATTGATAATACAAGTTATTATGGCTGGGCGCTGGTACAGGCAGCGTCGCTAGTCGGCGCCCGACCACGTCACTTCGTCCCGCGTCCCTACAGGATGCCTTCCTGAAAAGATCCACAGTCACTCGGCGCGTTACGCGCTCGAGGAGAAGTCCGTGGACCTACTGGTCGTGCTAATTATTCTGCTGCTGTTGTTCGGCGGCGGCGGCGGGCTCTATTGGGGACTCGGTTTCGGCTGGGGTCTCGGGCCGATTGGCCTCATCGTCGTGGTGCTCGTGGTCGCCTTCTTGTTGAACGGCTACCGCGGCCGTCGCGGTCCACCTTTGTAGCCATCACAGTTCAAGAGACGGCCCGCGTCGACTCGTGCGATTCTTCCGCCGCCTGGGCGGCGCGGGTGAGGTCGTCCCGGCCGTTGCACAGCAGAGCGGTAAAGTCCGTCGCGGCGATCGGTTTGCTGTGCAGGTAGCCTTGTGACTGGGTGCAACCTGCTTCACAGAGCGCTTCAAATTGGGGCCGAGTTTCAACACCCTCGGCTACGGTGGTCATCGAAAAGGCCTGTGCCAGGGAGATGACCGTCTGAACCAGCGCAATGCCCTGCGCACTATCGGGCAACTGCATCACGAAGCTGCGGTCGATCTTCAAGGTGTCCACCGGCAGCGAGGAGAGGCGACTGAGCGATGAATAGCCGGTGCCGAAATCGTCGATCGCTATCCTGACACCGCTCGACTGCAGTTGCTCCAGACGGGCGATTTCCAACGAGGAATCGCCCTGCAAGGCACCCTCGGTGATCTCGATGTCCAGCCCCGAGCTCGCCGTGGACCAGGCGCCGGTCGAATTCAGAAAATGCGCCGTGAAGTCCGATTGACGCAGCTGAGTCGGAGAGATGTTTACCGCTATGCGCACCGGTGGCAGTCCGGCACGCAGCCACTCATGACAGTCGTGCGCAGCCTGTTCGATCACCCAGGCACCGACATCGACGATCAGCCCCGTGGATTCCAGTAGCGGCAGGAACGCCCCGGGCGGGATGAGGCCTTTTTCCGGATCCTGCCAGCGAAGCAGCGCCTCGGCGCCGCAGATTCGACGGCTCGCGAAGTCGATCTTGGGCTGGTAATGCAGCACGAACTGCCGGCGTTCCAGGGCGATTCGCAGCTTCTGCTCGAGCGCCAGCCGATTCATCATCTGCGAATGCTTCTCGGCACTGTAATTGAGCTGCCGCACGCCCGAGGTCCGCGCCTCCTGCAAGGCGAGCTCCGCGTGCTGGACCAGGGCATTGGCATCCTTGCCGTCGGCCGGATAAAGCGCCAGCCCGGAACGCACCGCCACCGCAATTTCCTGCTGCTCGATCACGAAGGAACGGCCGAACAGTGCCGCCGCATGGGCGCGGATCATGGACAGCAGTTCATCGCCGTCACGGGAGCTGGCATCAGCAAACAGGGCGAAGGTACCGCCACCGAAGTGCGCCACGTGTTCCCGCCGCTGGAAGCGGCCGCGCAGCCGCTCGGCCACATGTTGCAGCAGCAGATCGCCGATGCGTCTGCCGAATGAGTCATTGATGAGACTCATGCGTTCGATGTCGATTACGCAAACCGCAAAGGTCGCCATCGTATTGGCGGGATCGGACAGGATACGTGAGAGTCGATCGCAGAACAGCGACCGCTTCGCCAGTCCGGTGCTCGCATCGAAGTGCGAGAGCTGTCGTACCTTGGAGTCCTTCTGCAGATATTGCAGGGCGAACGAGAGGTTGCCGGCAATCTCGTGCAGGGTCTGCAGCTCCTCCGGACTCACCGCGTCGGACTCGCGCGCGGCCAGCAGCACCGCACCCATCGGCGTTCTGTCCACGATCAGCGGCAGACCGACAATTGTGGACAACTCGCCGCGGAGCATGGCCTCGCGCAATTCGGCGGGAATCGCCGCATCGGTCGCATCATTGCAGAGAAAGACCTTCCCGGTCCGGACGATCTGCCCCACCAGATCAGCCTCCAGGTCGGCGGGATCCGGCAGGGACTCTCGCAGCACCTCGGTGCCACTCCAGGCCGTGGCCGCGAGCGTCGGTTTTCCCGGAACCTTCGAATAGATGACGGCACTGAGGTAGCCGCCGGCGCGAACGGCGAGCCGGCAGGTCTCCTGCAGCAGCTCTTTGCGATCCCTGACCCGCACGACCAGCGCGTTGACTCCGCTCAGCATGCCCAGGACGCGGTCGAGGCGGGCGATCTGCGCCTCCTGGCGCGAACGATCCATACGAATCGCCACGTCCGCCAGCGCCCGTCTCACGGCTGGGGCGAGCCGGAGCAGATTATTCTTCAGCACATAGTCCGAGGCGCCCGCACGCAGGGCGTCTATGGCGCGCTCCTCGCCAATGGTGCCGGAGACGAAGATGAACGGTGCCTCCGGCGCCATTTCCCGCACCACGCGCAAGGCCGAGATGCCGTCAAACTGCGGCAGATTGAAGTCCGACAGAATGATGTCGGGGGAATACTCGATCAGCAGGGTCCGCAGTGCGTCCTCGGTTTCCACCCGCCGGTAATCGAAGCGCAGACCATCGCGCCGCAGTTGATGGACCACGAGTTCCGCCTCGTGGGGCATGTCCTCGACCATCAGAATGCGCAAAGTCGTTTCTTCTCCGATTTGCATCATGGCTCCCGACTGACGTAGAAAGAGAAGATCGCGCCCTCACCGGGCGTGCTCTCGGCCCAGATCCTGCCGCCGTGGCGCTCCACGATGCGCTTCACGATCGACAGCCCGACGCCGGTGCCGGGGAACTGCTCCTGCGAGTGCAGTCGCTGGAACACCCCGAACAGCTTGTCGGCATACTTCATGTTGAAACCGGCACCATTGTCGCGCACGAAATATACGTCCTCTTCACGACCGTCTTTTTCGAGGTGGTAACAGCCGACTTTGACTTGCGCATCGGCACGTTCACGCGTGAACTTGAAGGCGTTGGAGAGCAGATTGACCACGACCTGTTCGATGAGCCCGGGGTCGCCGAGACACTCAGGAACGGGATCAATGTGCACATCGATCCGGCGCTGCGGGTCGGCAATCCGCAGGTCATTGATGACGCGATGTATGACGGCATTCATGTCGATTCGCCGGCGATTGGGGGTGCCGCGGGTGAGGCGGCAGAAGCGCAACAGATCCTCGATCATCTGGTCCATGCGTTCGGCGCCGTGAATGGCCTGATCGAGGCGTTGCCGGCCACCCTCGGGCAGGCCGGAGCCGAATTCTTCCAGGAAGATCTGCGTCATTCCGCGCACCGCGCGCAGCGGCGAGCGCAGATCATGGGAAACCGAGTAGGAGAACGACTCCAGATCCCGGTAAGCGGCTGCCAGCTCCAGCGCCTGTTCGCGCTCACGGCGTTGCAGCGAAGCGTTCTCGATGCGCAGATTGCGAATGTCGAGTGCGCGCGCGATCACGGGCAGGATTACATTCAGCCGAAAGGGTTTCAATACGTAGTCGAGCGCCCCGATCTGCAGCGCAGCCACCGCGGTGTCGATCGTGCCGTGGCCGGTCATGATGACCCCGGCAATGTCCGGATTCACGGCCCGTGCCGCCTGGATCAGTTCGATGCCGTCCATTTCCGGCATCATCAGATCGGTCAGGAGCAGGTCGCATTCTTTCTCGCTCAACGCCCGCAGCGCCTGGCTGGGCGAGTGGTAGCCGGTGACCTCGTAGCCCTCGAACCCCAACGTGTCGCACAGCGCACGCATGTGCGCGACTTCATCGTCAACGACGACCAACTGGGCGCTTGTCATCGGGATGTCCCTCCGGCCGCCTTCAGGGGACCCGCTGGGATCGTGAGGTCCCGCAGCGCCGAACGCAGCTCCATGAGACGGGGCGGTTTGTTCAGAACCCGGTCAACGTGCGGAGGTACCTCACCGTCGGCGATGAGCCGCTGGCCCCATCCGGTGAGCAGGACCACCGGCGTTGCGGGCGCGGCCGCCTTGACCGCCGCGGCCACCCGCCGGCCGTCGACATAGGGCATTCCAAGATCCGTGATGACGATGGAGAAGGGCTGCCTGGATCGAGTGGCCTCGGCGAAGGTATCGATGCCCGCCTGGCCCCCGTTGGCGACGATCACGTCATGACCGTCGGCCAACAAGACCTCCTGGAGTGATCCAATGAGCAGCGGATCGTCATCCACCAGCAGGATGCGCAAGGGTCGGCGCTCGAAGATGACGGGCTCCGCCTCCGCCGCCGGCGCGACACCGGCCGCGGCGGCGAAGACCAGGCGGAACAGACTCCCGCGCCCCGGTGTGCTCTCGAGCTGCAATTCGGCGCTGTGACGCGAGATCATGCCATAGACCATCGCCAGACCCAGTCCGCTGCCACGTTCGCCCTTGGTCGTGAAGAAGGGTTCCAGGCAGCGACGCTGGGTTGCCTCGTCCATGCCGACGCCGGTGTCGCCGACCTCGACATGGACCCGTTCCGCTGCATCGGCCTCCGGTTTCACCCGCCGGGTCCGCACGGTCAGCGTGCCGCCCTCGGGCATGGCATCCACGGCATTGAATATGAGATTGGTGAGCGCATCGCGCATCTCACCCTCAGCGACCATGACTTCTGCGGGCAGGGGTGCCAGCTCGGTCTTGACCTCGATCATCACTCCCTTCTGCTGCGGCAGATCGCTCCACCGCGCATGCGTCAGTTGCAGCGCCTGTTGCACGGTAACATTCAGATCGATGCGGGACAGCGACAGCTGCGGTTCGCGCTGCCGGTAGAACTCGCGCATACGCGCGACGGTTCCGGCTACGTCGCCGATGGCACGTTGGATCGTTGTCAGATAACTGCGCGCCCGCTCACTGAGATTCGGTTCGCGCTCAAGCAGGGACTCGGTGTAGAGCGACACCGGGGAGATCGCATTGTTGATGTCGTGAGCGATGCCGCTGGCGATCTGTCCCAGGGCGCGCAGGCGCTCCTGCTGCACGGTGGTCTGTTGACTGCGGCGCAGGTCGTCATAGGCCGTCTGCAGGGCGCTGTTGAGCTCCGCCTGGCGCGCCGCGAGGGCGACGTGTTCGCTCAGTTGCTTGAGAAATTCGCAGTCCGGACTGGTGTACGCATTGGCCTCACGCCGGGCCGCAATCAGGACACCGAATAGAGTCTTTTCGGCCACCAACGGTGCCATCACGACCGATTTCAGATTCAGGGCCGCCAGCCGCTGCAGCAGCGGCAGGGGCACCTGGCCGCTGTCGGGCTCATACACCAGCTGGCCCTCGAGACAGGTAGCCAGGCCGTTTTCATCCAGTACGATTTCAGCCCCCGGCAGCAGGCCGAGCTGCGCCCCGCAACTCTGACTGGCCACACCGAGACTTGCGACCGTGAGCAGGCGGCTGGTGGCATCGTAGCGGGCAATGCAGCCAAACTCGATGGGCATGCTGCGCTCAAGAGTTGTCACCACCACCTGATTGATGCTGTGAAGATCCTGACGCTCGCCAATGGCGCTGGTGATGTGCTGTAGCAGACTCAAGTGCCCGAGCTGCACGCGCAGTCGCGCCTCCGAGGTCTGAATGGCACCCACCATGTGGTTGAATGCCTCCGTCAACTGGTCCAGTTCGAAGACACCGGCCGCGGCCGCCCGCACCGAGTAATCCTGGCGCGTCGAGATGGCATTGGCCATCTGCGCCAGTGCGAGGATGGGGCTCGAGATCCGATGCTGCAGGCGGCGCGAAAGCGCATAGGCGAGCAGTCCCGAGGCGCATACCACGAGGGCCACGATTCCCGCATAGAGCCGGATCCTATCGTAAATGGCGCGCAGATCGGATTGCACATACAAGGTACCCAGGCGTCGGCTGCCCTCGGTGACCGGCAGAACACCCACCAGGGAGGAATGCTCGAAGTGAAAACCGGTCGCCTCCGGCTTCAGCCGGGTGGGGATCTCCCCGGTCGCGGCATGAGAGGAATAGGCGGCGAAGCGTGCGCCGCTCATCTTGTACAGCGCCGCCTGAGCGATGTGGGGCTCTACCTCAAACGCGGTGAGCACGTTGCGTGCGTCATCCGCATTGTCGAAGGCGAGGGCGGCGGTGGCGTTGGCGGCGATGGCCCGACCCAGGGTGTCCAGCTGCTGCACGCTGTTCTGTCTGAACGTCAGAAAGTCATAGACGAACAGCGACGTGACGGTGAGCAGCAGCACGGCGCTGCTCGTGATCAGCACCATCTTTATCAATTGACCGCGTATGGCTGGCGCAGTGGTGTTCATGCTCATCCCGCCGGTATCGTGCCGACCACCTGCGCAGGTCGGAGCAGCTTCGAACTGATGGTCAGGCCGGCATTGCGCGCGTAGTCGACATTGATCCTGAGGCGGATTCTGCGGTCTTCGTTGAGGAATCTGATGATGACATCGGCGGGTGCCGGTACCTCGACGTTGCTTACTGTCAAGGTTCCGCTATGCGCGAGTGAGCCGATGACCTGATCGGCTTCGCTGACCGCGGAGCGGTCGATAAAAAGAATTTGGCAAGGTTTCAGATCCCCGGCGACGGCAAATCTCTTCACGACCAGCGGCCGTCCCTTCACCGTCTCACCGCGTACCGCATCGTCGAGGGCGCTGCCGAAGGGATCCCGACCCAGCACCCCGATGACGAAGGGAGTCTGCGCGTCGGAGGCCTGCACGGGCCATTCCACGAATTGAGTGAAATGCAGGAGAAATACGGCTTCGACCTGATACTCGTCGGGCGCGCTGGCACGTGCCGCAATGCTCAGCAGCAGCGCAAGGATCCATCCTGCTTGCCTGACGAATTTGGGCATCCGTTTCCCGATTCTGCGACCGCTATTGCGAACCGTATCGGCACGCGCGCTCAACGTCTGAGTCGCAGGGACAACTTATAGAGGGAAGTTAATGTTCAAACCGTGATGCGACGCAGATCCCGAGGAACAAAGCCTATTTATGCTGCTGGCAGACAAAGCAATTGTGGGAAATGTCCTACATGTTGTTTTGTCAAAGCGCGGGTTCATCCGGGCGGAGCCTGAGGACGGCACTTGGTGAGATCAGTGACCTATTCGACCGGTAGGGCCACCGCGGTCGCCGTAATGTTGGCCGCCGGCCTCAGCGGAACCGCCGTGTATGCGCAAGATGCGGCGACGAGCGATCTGAAGAGTCTGAGCCTGGATCAGCTCATGAATGTCGAGGTCACCTCGGTGTCCCGGCACCCCGAGTCGCTGCTGCGCACCGCCTCCGCAATTCAGGTCATCACCCGCGAGGACATTCGCCGCTCCGGTGCGACCAGCATCCCCGAGGCCCTGCGCCTGGCGGACAACCTCGAGGTCGCGCAGAAAAACTCCCATGACTGGGCGATCAGCGCCCGTGGCTTCAATACCGCCCTGGCCAACAAACTGCTGGTGATGATCGATGGCCGCACGGTCTATACGCCGCTGTATTCAGGCGTCTTTTGGGATGTGCAGGATTATCTGCTCGAGGATATCGAGCGCATCGAGGTCATCAGCGGTCCCGGCGGAACCCTCTGGGGTGCCAACGCCGTCAACGGCGTGATCAATATCATTACGCGCAAGGCGGCCGACACGCAGGGCACCTATGTCGAAGGCGGGGGCGGAAATCAGCTGCAGGAATTCGCCGCTGTACGTTATGGCGGATCTGTGGGGGATGCCGCGCAGTTCCGGTTCTATGGGAAATACTTCGATAAAGGCGATGAGTCAATCGCCGACGGCAGCCCGGCTGAGGACTCCTGGCACCAGGCGCAGGGGGGCTTTCGCATGGACAGCACCCTCTCGCCGGCGGATGCGCTGAGCGTTCATGGCGACTTCTACGACGGCCGGGAGGATGAGGAAACCGGCAACACCGCGCGCGTCGGCGGCGGCAATCTCACAGAACAGTGGACGCATCAAGCTGACAGCGGTTCGCAGATGAGCCTGCAGTCGTACTATGACAAGACGCATCTGGCCGATCCGTTTCCGGTGGGCACGATCGACAATATCCCGATTGCGCCCGCCGGCTTTCTCAAGGATGACCTGACGACGCTGGATTTCGATTTCCAGGATCAGCTGGCGGGCAGCTCCATACATCATGTGATCTGGGGCCTCGGGTACCGCTTCACGCACGATGTGGTGCAAAACGCGCCCTCGGTCGGGTTCCTCCCGACCACTTTGAACCAGAATCTATACAGTGCGTTCCTGCAGGATGAAATCGCACTGGCCGCGGACCTCGCCTTGACCGTGGGTTCCAAGATCGAGCACAACGACTACACCGGTTTCGAATACGAGCCCAATGTCCGCATGCAATGGAATTGGGTGCAGAGCCAGTCCATCTGGGCGGCGGTCTCCCGTGCCGTGCGTACGCCATCGCGCATCGACGAGGATCTGAAGGAGGCTCCTGCGCCCTATTTGACCTACCTACAGGGCTCAGCGGACTTCGAGTCCGAAGAAGTCATCGCCTATGAGCTGGGCTACCACGCGCAACTCGACGGCCGCACCTCGCTGTCGCTCTCAACGTATTTCAATGACTACAACGATGTTCGCAGTACCAGTTTCACGCCGACGACGATTCTTCCGTTGTACTTCCAGAACAACCTGGAAGGACACACCTACGGCGCGGAGCTCACTGGCAACTATCAGCTGCTGGATAACTGGTCATTGCATTTCGGCTACGATCTGCTGCAGGAACACCTGCGCGTGAAGCCCGGTCAGTACGACCTTGACGATGCGCTCAATGAGACCTCGGATCCGCAGCAGCAGGTGTCGGTGCGTTCCTCGGCAACATTGATCGCGAACCTCGAATTCGACGCCGCCCTGCGCTGGGTCGACACGTTGAAGACCAACAATGGGGCGACGCCGGGTACGGTACCGAGCTATTTCGGGCTCGATTCGCGGCTGTCCTGGCACATCGTCAAAGGGGTCGAGCTTTCACTGGTCGGTCAGAATCTGCTGCAACCCCGCCACGTGGAGTATGGCTTCCCCTCGCCGCAGCGTGAGGAAATTGATCGCAGCGTATACGCGAAGATCGCCTGGCAGTTCTAGGCATCAGTCGAACGGCAGGACCTATAGCTGTAACTAGACAGTAAGTTGCGGTGCGCTCGCTCGGAAGCGAGTGTTGAACCGCGTTCTGGGCGTTGAAGTTCTAGACGTCGTTCGCAGATCGGTCACTCTCGGCGGTGTCTCATTTGATGATGCGGATCCCTTCAGGCAGACCTTGGAACGCGCCGGCGGTCGATAAGACCCCGCGGTCGTCGGGGGCGTTTGCATGAAGAGTCCAGCATCGGCACGAGTGCTTGTGATCGGAGCCGGCGAGACCGATGTGGAACTGGTCCGCGCGGACCTGAAGAGACACTTCAAAGACATCGAGACGGCAACCAGCGAAGAGTCGGCTCAGGAAAGGCTCACGCTGGACCCTCCGGATGTGATCGTGCTCGCCTTCAGGGAGTTGGAGGAGGCGCAGGCCTACTGCCGCGCGCCCGGCAGTTCCGAGACCTCCAGTCCTGGCGTGCGGTCCGTGCTGCTGTGCAAGGAAGAGGGCGCCGCCGCCGCCTTTGAGCTGTGCAAACGCAAGTACTTTGATGACTATGTGATCTTCTGGCCCGAGCCCCAAGATCGACTGCGCTTGCCAATGAGCCTTTGGCTTGCCTGTCGTGCGGCCTTGGCACTGCACGAGCAGGGGGAAACGGGCGCCCAGTTGCTGACGCATGCGAAACAACTCAACGACCTCGATCGGGCGGTGACCCGCGAGATCGAATCCGGCGAAAGCAAAGCGGTCGCGGCCCACGATTCCATGAAGGAGCTGGAGCATAAGCTCTCCAAGGCCAACGATGAATTTTCGGACCACTTGATACGTGGCGCGAACGCGGCAATTGAAGTCAAGGATTCTGGCGCGCTCGCGCGCGATCTGGAGAATTTCAAGACCGAGCAGATGGCACTGGCGCGTGCGGCACGCAGCCAGGGCGTCAAGCCCATGAATACCTGGGCGCAGGAGCTGCGAGCGAAGGTCGAGCCGCCCCTGGCGGCCACGCGCAGCTTTGCCGCGCAGATACGTCAATCGCGGCCGACGCTGCTGGTGGTGGATGACGACGACATGACGCGCGGACTGTTGACGCCCACTCTGCGCTCTTTCGGCTACAATCTGGTGATGGTCCGTGATGGCAGACAGGTGTTGGGTGAGTTGGTCCAGGCCGAGCCCGGCGCAATTCTGCTCGATCTGGTGGCCCCCGGTTCGGATGCCGTCGGCCTCACTCGTCACCTGAAAGGACTGCCGGATGTCGCGCACATCCCGATCATCATTATGAGCGGGGATGCCCGTCGGGAGACGCTGTTCAACAGCATTCGAGCGGGTGCGTCGGACTTCATCGCCAAGCCCTTCACGCGTGATGTGCTGCGAACCAAGCTGGACCGGTTCCTGCGAAAGCCAGCGAGCGCTTGAGCATGCTCCGGCCGAACCTTACCTGCCTTGCGGGGCGATCTCTCAGTCTGTGCCTGCTTATCGCACACGCGGCCTGTTCGGCGCCGCCCGATTCGCTCAAAGTCATCGACAACCCCGGCGGCGGGCACGTGGTGTGTGGTCCCGTGAGCGCCAACACGCCCCCGGCGGCAATGGCTGCCGTGCTGCGATATCTGCACACGCGCTTCGGGGAGCGCCCGCTGGCCGGCAACGTGTTTCAGTCGCGGGACGGCCAGAATTTCGGCGCATTTTTTACCCTCACTGCCCAGACGGCCACCGGCCATCGAATCGCGGGCCTGGTCATCGTCTCCATGAGCGCCGCGGCGCCCCCGGCAGGGGCGGTACTGTATGACGACTCCAGCCGCTTCGCGAGCACCGAGCCCGCTCTCATGCACAGGCTCACTGAGGCGTGCCGGAGCGCCGCAATGCCGGTGCAGACGACCCGCGGTACGAAGGCGACCGCCGTTCCGCCGCTGAGGCCCACTCGCTTTCCCGATGGCAGTGGCGCCGTCGACTTGCCTGCCGGCTGGCGCATTACCTTTGCATCGCACGGCGCCGCCACGATCGAGGGGCCCCGCGGCGAGTCCGTGCTGCTGAGCAACTCCGTTGGCCCGATCTTCGATCCCAACAATCCCCAGGTGCAGGCGCGGCTGCGCTACGCCAACCCCCGCAACCCGCCGCTACTGTGCCCGAGTGCCGATGCTCTGCAAACGTATCTTTGCATCCTGCATCGGCGCCCCGTGCAGCCCACCTTTCAGCTGCGCAACTCCCGACCCATCCCGCCGCAGCGCCTGGCAGTGCAAGCGGTGCTGATTGACGCCGAGCTGGATCTGCACGATGGCAGAGGACCGATGTCCTGCGAACTCGGCCTCGCCATTACGGCGCCCGGCAATTTTGGCCGTACCTTGGGCGTCAATGGCACCTGCGCGCCGCAGGCCTCGGCGGCGCAGGAGCAGCCCACACTCAAGGCGATTTACGACAGTTACAGCATCAACGGCCAGATAGTCGCTCAGGAATTCTCCGGCGACGAGCGCCGCAGCCGTGAAGCGGGCAACAACGCCCGCATCCAAGCCAATAATGCCCACGCGGCGGAAGATGCCCAGAGTGCGTCGTTTCAGGCGCACATGGACAACATCGACCGCTTCAGCAAGAGCTTTCAGAACTACCAGTTGGATCAGACCGAGCTGCAGGACAACGATCAGAACGCACGTGGCGCCGTCCCCAATTCGCTCGCCGACGCCTTGATCAAGGCCAACCCCGATCGCTTCCAGTCGGTTCCGACCCAGAGTTTTCTAAGGGGCACCGATTTTTAGGAATCGTTCAGCCATGTAGTCCGCCACTTCGTCCATTCCCAAAGAGCGCACCCACTGCTCTGGTATCATGCCTTGCTTGTTTCGGGCCGTCGGGTCGGCACCGTATTTCAACAACAGCTCGATCGTTGCAATGCTGGCATCCAGGTCCGGGTCATCCTGCCGGGTCTGGCTGACCAGATGCAACGCGGTGTTTCCCGAGTCGGTGCGGGCTTTCGCCAGTGCCGGATCCTGGGTCAGCAGCCGTGCGGCGTGTGAGGCATCGGCCATGCGGCACAGATCCAGGATATCCTTGGAAACGGGCAGTAGCACTTCAATGACCGGCCAGTGGTGGTGGTGCAGCGCCATTCCCAGCGCTGTGGCTTGCCAGTGATATTCCTTCAGATCGGGATCGGCCCCGTGTTGTAACAACAGCCTGACTGCCTCCGGGTTGTTCCAGAGGGCGTAGTTGTGCAGGACGGTCTGTCCAGCCTGGTTGCGGGTGTTGATGTCAAACCCATGGCGTACGAGCCAGAGACAGGTCGCGGCATCGACCATGGCACAGTCGCGGAGTAGGGCCTGGTCATCGAGCAGCTGCGGATGGTCACTGAGCAGCCGCTCACCGAGAACCGTGTCGTGCCGATCGCAGGCGATGCGGAATTGATCCGCGAGGCTGAGCGGTTCGGCACTGGCACCGAACTGCTCGAGCAGTGCCGCAATTTCCGTACGGCCGGTCAGACGGGCCACGTTCAGACAGGAGCGATGGTTGTAGCGACTGACGGCGTTGGGATCGGCGCCCTGTTCGAGCAGGTATCGAACCAGAGCGGATTTCCCCTGGACGACAACCTGCGCCAGCAGGAAATCAAAGATCGACTGCTGCTCATCCGGGCCCCAATTGGCCTTGTCGCCCGCTTTGAGCCCGTAGCGCACGAAAATGGGCAGCCATTTGCCGAGATTCGCACCCAGCATCGAATTGTATAGTGCCTGGCTTTGATTGGGATTCGCACCGGCATCGAGCAGCAATGTGACGAGTGCTTCCGCCTGCGGGTGCGGAATGCACGCGATCGGACCGCGCTCGCCTTCCCCGACGGCACCGGTGATAGCGGTGAAGCCTTGCAGGTTCTGCGCGCAGGAATCAGGGGAGGCGCCGAATTCAAGCAACATCCGCACGGCGTCGACCGCGTTCTCCTGACTCTGCTCAACGCGACTGTAGGTCAGATAGAACAGGGCGGGCCAGTTGCGGGGACCGCCCTCGCGCAAGGCGAGGGTCGGATCTGATTCCAGAAAGTCTCGCATGCACTTGAGATCAGCCGCCACCAGTGCGCAATAAAAATCACGCTGCGGCAATTGCGGCAACTGTCGAATCCACTCCGAGGCGCGCGCGTAGCGCCAGGCCTGATCATCGCCCTCGTAACGCAGGCAGGCGTGATGCACGAGCCGGTCGGCCTGTCCAGCGATCGTGGCGCCACGCAGCTGCCGTAGCTCGCATTCGTTGCGCAACTGGTCCCAGTCGCTGAACCCGTAGCGCCGCGCGAGAGTCAGCTGGGCATCCCGCAGAGTGGAGAACCCGGCGGGACGGGGATGAAAGGTCAGAATGATCTGCAGGGCGTCAGGCTGCTGTGCACGCACGGCGCGCAGCAGCAGTTTGGCTTGTTTCTTGAGGTGTTCGAGATCGGGCTGGGCGGGCAGCGACAAAGACGAAGTGGTCATGAGACCTCCTTTCATTTAGTGCCGTCGTCCGCTCACTCAGGCTGAAAGAAGGTGGTCTGTCGTAGCGACTATGCTTCGTGGGATGATCCCTTGCCGCGGACAGGAGGCGCCAAAGCAGCGCGCTGAGACTGACTGTGCCAAAGCCAGGTGCCGGCGGTCAAGCTTTTGGTATGAATCGGGGCACGCCGGTATTGACGACATTGTTCAGGCGCTGGCGGGTCGGAATGCGCTGAATTTCCTGAAACGCGTCTTGCGGCAATGGCGTAATGTTGAAATTTTCCTGCGCGCGCGGGGCGATGGTTGGTGTTCCACAGTTCGGTGGTCACAAAAATGTCTTCGCGTGCGAGTCCAGCCCGGGCGCAACCCGGCTGCAGTGCCGCGCCGACCTCGCGCTCGGATCTGGGATGAGCGTGCCGAATCCCAACGCCGGCATGCATCCCGATGCGTGAGCGAGTGGAATCTTTCTGGTCCGAAAATCCGATTCGTCGGTCATGACTGGCTCCACAGTGGCCGCCGGAATTCTGCGCCGTTGTCAGGCTTTGTCCTACGGCTTATCCGTGGGGGTGAAGGTATATTGCCACGCTTCCGTGGGCTCATACGCGAGAGTAGCCTGATGTCCCGACCTTCCGCGCGTTCCGGCCTGCCGCTGCCGCCCGCAGTGCTGGCGGGATTCATCGCCGCCATTCTCGCGGTGCTGCTGATGGCCGGGGTGTCCTACCAGGCGCAGAACAGAAGTACGGTGGCGGCCACGGCAGTAACGCAGGGTGTCGAGCTCATCGTCCAGATTCAGAACGTATTATCCAGCATCAAGGACACGGAAACCGGTCAGCGCGGCTACCTGCTGACCGGCGATGAGGCCTATCTCGAACCGTTTACCTCAGGCCGGGCGGCGCTCGACGGCGAGCTCGAACGCTTGCGCTCACTCACCGCCGGAAATCCGGATCAGCAGCAGCGCCTGGACCGGCTGCGTGGCCTCGTTGGCACGAAACTGGATGAATTGCTCAGCACCATCACCTTGAAGCGGGCCGGAAAGTCCGAGCAGGCGCTGGCCGTTGTGAATACCGACCGCGGCAAGCTGCTCATGGACCAGATTCGCACCGTGGTTGGCGAGATGCAGGATGCGGGTCGCGCGCAGCTCGCACAGCGGCAGCAGGAATGGCAGCGCACCGCTGCCCTGTCGACCCGGATCACCTGGGTGGGTTCGGGAATACTTCTGGTACTCATCGCCGCCGCCGCGACCCTCGTCTCCCGCGACTATCGGGCGCGACAGCTCCAGACCTGGCTGCGGCTGGGCCAGATGGGGCTCGGGGAGCGTATCCAGGGCGATCAGACGCTGGAGAGACTCGGCGACACCGTCGTGAGCTTTCTGGCCCAGTATCTGGGGGCACAGGTCGCAGCGCTGTACATTGCCGACGGTCCGGATCGTTTTCGAAGGTTTGCCGGCTATGCCCTGTCGCCACATCTGCCCAGTGAATCGATCCGGCCGGGCGACAGCCTCATCGGACAGGCGGTGAAGGACAACCGCCTGGTGCATCTGACCGAGGTCCCGAAGGACTACCTGCTGCCGATCGGTTCGGCGCTCGGACACGGGGTGCCACGGGAGATCCTCATCGCTCCCGCGAGCATCGATCACACCGTTTACGCCGCGGTCGAATTGGGTTTTCTCGGCCGCACCGACCAATCGCACCAGCAACTGCTGGGTCTGCTGTCGGAGACGATCGCCATTGCCGTGCGCACCTCGAAGGACCGGACGCGGCTCGAGGAGTTGTTGCAGGAAACACAGCGGCAGGCGGAGGAGCTGCAGTCGCAGCAGGAGGAACTGCGGGTCAACAATGAAGAGCTCGACGAACAAAGCCGCGCACTGCGCGAATCCCAGGCGCAAATGGAGGCCCAGCAGTCGGAACTCGAACAGACGAACTCCCAGCTGGAAGAGCAGACACAGTTGCTGGAGGACCAGAGAGATGCGTTGTCGAAGCAGCAGACCCTGCTGACCGAGCGCGCGGGGGATCTGGAGCGTGCAAACCTGTACAAGAGCCAGTTCCTGGCAAACATGAGCCACGAACTGCGCACCCCCCTTAATTCCACGTTGATCCTGGCGAAACTGCTCGCCGACAATCGCGACGGAAACCTCACCGAGCAGCAGGTCAAATTCGCCAATACGATCTCTACTGCCGGGAACGACCTGTTGGCGCTGATCAACGATGTGCTGGATCTGGCCAAGATCGAATCGGGTCGGATCGATCTGAAGCCGGAAACCGTGCAGATCGCCGCGATCGTCGATGCACAGAACAAGATCTTCCAGCCGATGGCCGAGAAGCGCGGCGTGCGGTTCCGTGCGGCCGTACTGCCGGGAACCGTCGACACCATCGAAACCGATTCGCAGCGCCTGGGTCAGATTCTCAAGAATCTATGCTCGAACGCGATCAAGTTCACCGAAGCGGGGCAGGTGGAGCTGGAGGTCTCCTCGACCCAGAGCGCAATTTCGTTTGCCGTCCGCGATACGGGTGTCGGCATACCCGAAAGCCAGCAACACACGATCTTCGAGGCCTTCCAGCAGGCCGATGGCAGCATTCATCGCAAGTATGGCGGCACCGGTCTCGGGCTCTCGATTTCCCGCGACCTCTCTCATCGGCTTGGCGGGGCAATATCGCTACAGAGCGTTCCGGGCAAGGGCAGCACCTTCACCCTGACCCTGCCGCACAGGTTGCCGGTCGAATCGGAGGTTGCGAGTAGCGCTCAGCAGCCGGCTGCAGCGCCGGATCCGGAACGGTCCGCCGCCGCTGCCGAGCCGCTGCTGCGCAGGGCCGTCTCGCTTCAGATAGAGGATGACCGCGCACGACTGAGCCCCAGCTCCCGGCTCATACTGGTCATCGAAGATGATGTCGCATTTGCGGAGATCCTGCGCGATCTGGCGCGCGAGATGAACTTTCAGTGCATTGTCGCCCACTCGGCCGATGAGGGTCTGCGCGCCGCCGCGCAGTTTCAGCCCAGCGCCATCGTACTGGACATCAATCTTCCGGACCACTCGGGCCTTGGTGTTCTGGAACAGCTCAAGCACAACTCCGCCACCCGGCACATTCCGGTGCACGTTGCCTCGGTCGCTGACCACATGCGTGGCGCGTTGGAACTGGGTGCGGTGGGCTACGCGATCAAGCCCGTCACGCGGGAGGAGCTCATCGAAGCCCTGCGTCGGCTGGAGACGAAGCTCTCGCAGGACGTACGACGCATGCTCGTCGTCGAGGACGATGAGCGCCAGCGGGAGAGCATTCGTGAGCTGCTTGCGATGGCCGACCTGCAGATCACGGCCGTGGGTAGCGCCGGCAAGGCGCTTGATGCCCTGCGCAGCATTACCTTTGATTGCATGGTCATGGATTTGAGTCTGCCGGACTTCAGCGGCTTCGAATTGCTCGAGCGCATGACCGAACAGGAGGGTGTGTCGGTTCCTCCGGTCATCATCTACACGGGCCGCGCCTTGAGTGCGGATGAGGAGCAGAAGCTGCGGCGTTTTTCCAAGTCAATCATTCTCAAGGATGCGCGCTCCCCGGAGCGGCTGCTCGATGAGGTGACCTTGTTTCTGCATCAGGTGGAGGCTACCTTGCCCGCCGACCGTCAGCGCATGCTGAAGATCGCGCGCGATCAGGCCAGTGCATTTGAGGGCAAACGCATTCTGGTGGTGGAAGATGACGTGCGGAACATTTTCGCACTCACCAGCCTCCTCGAGCCCAATGGAGCCGTGGTGCAGATAGCACGCAATGGCCGCGAGGCACTGGACGTTCTGGAGAAGGCCGCGAGGTCCAATACCGACCGAATTGACCTGGTCCTGATGGATGTCATGATGCCGGAGATGGATGGACTGACGGCCATGCGCGAGATTCGCAAGCGGCCGGAGTGGAAAAAACTTCCGATCATTGCACTGACGGCGAAGGCAATGCAGGATGATCTGGAAGCCTGCATGGCGGCGGGCGCCAACGACTACATCGCAAAGCCGCTTGACGTGGAGAAGCTGCTCTCCCTGATTCGTGTATGGATGCCGAAATAGATCAGAGCGCGGCAGCCGGGGGCCGGCGGGCGGAAATCGAGTATCGCCTGCTGATCGAGGCGATCTACGCGATGTATCATTACGACTTTCGCGGCTACGCGGCGGCTTCGCTGAAACGCCGGCTGCGAGCCGCCATGGCCACTTTCGGCTCACACTCCCTGTCCCAGCTGCAGGACCGGCTGCTGCGCGATCCGGAGTTTTTCCGCTCGCTGCTGAATTTCCTCACCGTGCCGGTAAGCGAAATGTTCCGCGATCCGGACTATTTCCGTGCGCTTCGCGAACAGGTGGTGCCGCTGCTGCGCACCTACCCCTCACTCAAGGTGTGGGTTGCGGGCTGTAGCACCGGGGAGGAGGTCTATTCGCTGGCGATCCTGCTTCGCGAGGAGGGCGTGCTGGAGCGCACGCTCATCTATGCCACCGACATCAACCCGCAAACCTTGCAGAAGGCCGAAGCGGGAGTGTACGACGTGGAGCGCATTGCGGGCTTCACCGACAATCATCAGCGCTCCGGCGCCCGCTGCTCGCTGTCCGATTACTACGTGGCGGCCTATGGGCGTGCCGTATTCGACAAGTCGTTGCGACGGCGGGTCGTTTTTTCGGATCACAGTCTGGCGACCGATAGCGTCTTTGCGGAGGTGCACCTGGTTTCGTGTCGCAACGTCCTGATCTACTTTAATCGGGATCTGCAGAATCGGGCGCTGCGACTGTTTCGTGAGGCGCTGTGTCGCAAGGGGTTCCTGGGTATCGGGACCAAGGAGTCGTTGCGATTCTCGAGCGAAGTCGACGCATTCGACGAATGGGTGCGCGAGGCGCGGATTTTCCGTAAACGGGACATGAGATGAGCGACTCGGGCAATCTGCGGGGACGCATCGATGCCATCGTGGTAGGCGCATCCGCGGGGGGGATAGAGGCCTTGATGACCCTGCTTCCGCCGTTGCCGGCTACCTTTGGCGTGCCGATCTTCGTCGTGGTGCACCTGCCGCGCGGCCGGCCCAGCCTGCTGACCGACATTTTCGTAGGCAGATGTTCGCTGTTGGTCTGCGAGGCGCAGGACAAGGAACCGGTGCGTCCAGGAACCGTATACTTCGCGCCCCCGGACTACCATCTGCTCATAGACGAGGGTCCGCAGCTGGCGTTGTCGACCGACGATCCGGTTCATCATTCCCGACCTTCCATCGACGTACTGTTCGAGTCGGCCGCGGATATTTATGGTTCGCGGTTGCTCGGTATCATATTGTCAGGGGCCAATGAAGACGGTGCCGCGGGGCTTGCTGCGGTGGCCGCAGCGGGTGGCGTGACCATGGTGCAGCGACCCGACAGCGCACCGGTGAAGCAGATGGTCGTCGCGGCGTTGAATCTCAGTCCGGCAAGTCATGTTCTTGAGCTGAATGCCATGTCGTCACTCTTACTGACCCTGAATCAGGGCGCGACGCTATGAATGAAGTCGTGAAATGCCTGCTGGTGGATGACCTTCCGGACAATCTGCTCGCGATGTCCGAGCTCTTGCGTCAGGATGGTGTGGAGATCCTGCAGGCGCGATCCGGCACCGAGGCGCTCGAGATTCTGCTGGTCCATGAAGTGGCGCTGGCGCTGCTTGATGTGCACATGCCGGAGATGGATGGGTTTCAGCTTGCGGAACTGATGCGCGGCAGCGCGCGCACCCGTCAGGTCCCGATCATCTTTGTCACCGCAGGGCAGCGCGATCTGCACCGACTGTTCAAGGGGTACGAGAGCGGCGCGGTGGATTTCCTGCACAAGCCCGTAGAGCCGGAAATCCTGCGCAACAAGGCCGCGGTATTCTTTCAGCTGGATCGCCAAAGGCGCCAGCTGGATCGCCAGTTGCGTGAACGGACCGAGACGCTGCGACTGAACGAGTTGTTTACTGCGCTACTGGCGCACGACCTGCGCAATCCGCTCAATGCCGTGGTGACATCAGCCCATCTGGTGCAGCGCATCGCCGTCGAGCAGATCGCCAAAGACGCCGCGGCGCGCATCATATCGAGCGGGCAGCGCATGGGGCGGCTGATCGAGGACATGCTGGATCTGGCACGGGCCCGCATCGGTGGCGGAATTTCCTTGAAACGCGAGCAGGGCGACTTCGATGTACTGATAGATGCCCTGGTACGCGAGCACCAGGCGGCCTCACCCAACCGACGGATCGAGGTGAGTCGTAGCGGAAACTTCGACGGCCTGTGGGATCCGGAACGCATTGGCCAGGTGGCTTCGAATCTGATCGGCAACGCCCTGAAGCATGGTGATCCGCTTGGTCCGGTTCTGATACGGATGGAGGGTACGCACCGCGATGCGGTCATCCTCGAGGTGGTGAACGATGGGGTCATTCCGCCCGATCGGCTGGCAGGGCTTTTCGATCCCTTCAAGGATGGGCAGCAGCGGGTCGGACGCAATGAAGGACTGGGCCTGGGACTTTATATCGTGCAGCAAATCGTCACCGCCCACGGCGGGGCCATCGACGTCCTCATTGAGGTGGAGCGGCGTACCGTGTTTCGGGTGCGGCTGCCGCGAAAATAGAATTAGGCCGAAACCACGGCCGCTACGGTTACTATGGGGCTCCAATCGGGAGTCCACAATGAAGATTGACCGGCGGTCCTTCGTCAATGCGACGCTCGCCGCCGCGGGCGGCATGCTCACTTCCATGCGCTGCGTGTGGGCGGCCGCAGCGGCGGGGGCGATTCCGGCGAACCTGCCGGCCATCAGTGCTGCCGGAAAATCCGTCACCCTGCCTGCCGCGGACCTCAAGGACCTGCGTGCGAGCCTCCACGGCAAGCTGCTGCTGCCCGCCGATGAGGGTTACGATGCGGCGCGGCGCTACTGGGATGCGGCCTTCGACCGCCATCCGGCCCTGATCGTGCTGGCCGCCAACGCCGAGGATGTGGTGCGGGCCGTCCAGTTCGCCCGCAGCCACGAACTGTTGACGGCCGTCCGGGCCGGGGGTCACTGCCAGGTCGAGAAGGCCACGGCCTGTGATGGCGGGCTGATGATCAACCTGTCCCTGATGCGGGACGTGCAGATCGACGTGCCGGGGCAACGCATCCGGGCGCAGGGCGGGGTGCTGCTGGGCCAGATCGATCGCATGACCCAGGCCGCCGGACTGGCGACCACTTTGGGCACCGCCACCGACACCGGCATCGCCGGATTGACGCTGGGGGGCGGTATCGGCCGGCTGATGCGACCCTTTGGTCTGGCCTGTGACAACCTCACGGCGGCGCAGATCGTCACCGCCGACGGACAGCTGCGGCAGTTGAGTGAGTCGGACAACCCGGACCTTTTCTGGGCCATCCGCGGCGGCGGGGGAAACTTCGGGGTCGTGACGGGCTTCGAGTACCGCCTGCACCCCCTGAACCATCCGGTACTTGCGGCGAACGGGTCCTACCCTTATGAGCAGGCGCACAGCGTACTGAAGGCGATCACGGAACTCGCGGCGGACATGCCCGATGAGATGACGCTCGGCGTGGAGCTGTCCAACGATGAACGCGGACGCCAGGTTACCTGGTCCGGATTCTTTTCCGGTGATCCCAAGGACGGTGAGAGGCTGCTGCAGCCATTGAAGAAACTTGGCAAGACCCAGCGTGACCGCATGAAGGCGGAGAGCTATCTGGCAGCGCAAGGGGTTCCGACCAATGCACCATTGGCGGTTCCCCAGGGGCCCGCCAGCTACGAGCGACATGGCTACCTCCACGGCGAGCCGACCGATGCGTTCTTCGCGGAGTTGATCCGGCGCTTCGCCACGGTTCCCTCATCCCTCGAGTGCTTCGCCAGCCTGGGACAGTTCGGAGGCGCGGTCGGGCGGGTCCGACCCGATGCGACCGCCTACTTCAACCGCTCGGCCTCTTACGGTCTGCTCATCGGTGATTCCTGGGCGGGGCGGTCCCAACCCGAGGCCGACCAGAAGGCCTATCGTGAGGTCTGGGAGGGCATGGAGCCCTTCACCCGGGGCTACTACATCAACGGCGACTCCGAGGTGATCGACCAGCGCGTCCGCACCACCTACGGGGCGAACTATCCGCGGCTGGCACGGCTGAAGATGCAGTATGACCCGAGCAACTTCTTCCGTCTGAACACCAACATCAAGCCGGCCAGGACCTGAGTTCAGCGAGTGATGCTCGGGCAGATAAAACACATCGTCGTGGTGATGCTCGAGAACCGCTCACTGGACAATCTGTGTGGCTGGCTCTATTCGAGCGGCACGGCGCCGAACCTGTTCCTGCCCCCCGGCAGCCCGCGCAGCTTCGATGGCCTCACCGACGGCATGATGAATCCGTCGAATGCGGAATACTTCACGGGCGCAGCCGCCGTCGCGGTGCCGATCGCCCGGGGCGTTGCCTCCTCGACGGTTCCCAATCCGGACCCTGAAGAAACCTTTGTCAACGTCACTGCGCAGATTTACGGCCCTGCGGGTATTACTCCGACTCCGGCCTACCCGATGGCAGGTTTCGTGCTCAATTATGCGACGGCCGCCAATGGCGAGGACGCGACGCAAATCATGCAGGCGCACCTGCCCGGTCAGGTTCCGGTCCTGTCGCAGCTGGCTTTGAATTTCGCCATTTCCGATGCCTGGTTCGCCTCGGTGCCTTCGCAGACCTGGCCCAATCGCGCCTTCGTTCATGCGGGCACCTCCAACGGACATGTCGACAATGGCTCGCCCGCGGATCCGCTGCAGTGGGACGTGCCGACCATATTCAATGTTCTCGAATCGCAGCAGGTCAGCTGGGCGGTCTACAGTGACACCGTCCTGACGCCCTCGCTCACCCGCACGATGTTTCCCAGGCTCTGGGACCCCGCTTTGTCAGTGCATTTCCATGGCTTTGAGCAGTTTCAGGATGACTGTGCCGCCAACACTCTTGCGTCCTATTCATTCATTGAGCCGAGTTTCCTGCTCGCACCCAATGATGCGCATCCCCCGCATGATGTGGAGGCTGCCGAGCAGTTCCTGAGCCGAATCTGGCAGGCCGTGAGCACATCACCAGGCTGGCAGCAGACCCTGCTCCTCATCACTTTCGATGAGCATGGCGGATGCTTCGATCACGTGCTCCCGCCCCATGGCAGCACGCCTCCGGATGCCGCAAGTTCGCCGGGCGAGCAGGGATTCGGCTTCGACCGCTTCGGTGTGCGCGTGCCGACCATTCTGGTGTCACCGTACATCACGGCCGGAACGGTCTTTCGCAGCCCCACCGCGGTCCCCTATGATCACACCTCGATCCTGGCAACCCTGCGCGATTGGCTGAGCATTCCGGATGCCGCAATGTTGCCGAGCGCGCGCATCCGCGCAGCCCCGACCTTCGAGGCGGTCCTCACGCTGAGCACGCCGCGCACCGATCTTCCGCAGATCTCACCGCTCAATCTTCCGACCACGCAGGTCTCGGTCGCGCAGGCGCCGAATGATCTGCAAAAGAGCCTGGTGGCGGGCGCCGCGCGCCGTCTGGCGCTGGATGCGGGTCAGGTGACCGCGCAGACGCAGACGCGTCAGCAGGCGATCGATTTCTTCCAGCACCAACCCGGGATCAGGCAGCGATAGCTGAAAAGACACTATTCCGTGGCAACCGCGGACAACGCCTCCGCGACGGACTTTCGGACCGCCGCGAGCCGCTTCGCCGAAAGGTGCTCGACGGGCAGCAGCAGCGCGACGCAACTGCGCAGCTGCCTGATGCGAAACAGCGGCTGCCCGCGATGATCCTTGACGACCTCATCATGCCCGCGCGACTTGGGACGGCGGCCCTTGGCTCCGGCGGCAAGCAGTTGTCGGAACACCACCCTGCCGGGCGGTTTTGGAACCTGCGCCGCGATCGAGCGGGCCAGTTTTAGCGTCGGGTGCCGGCGCTGCGGGTCCTCGAGCGCATCAGCCAGCCGGACCCTCCAGGATTCGCAGATTTCCAGCGGCGTGGTGAAGGCATGCACGAGAACCCTGGGCAGCCGCGCTACTTTCAAAAGACGTGAGACCTGGGCCGGCGACACCTTCAGCGCGTGCGCAATGTCCTCCTGGGAATGGAACTGACCGCTGTGCAGCCAGCGTGAATAGCTCAGGCCCCGTTCGTAGGGGCTGATGTCCACCCGCTGTCGATTTTCGGTGTCCATCGCAATCAGCGCGGCCCGGTCGGACATCTCACGCAATTCCACACTCAAGTTTTGCTTCAGATGACGCGCCACGTACAGGCGCCGCGCGCCACAGATGATTTCGATATCGAAATCGGGAGAATCGTGCAGCGGCCGGCCAAGCGCGGGAACGATCTGACCGTGACGGGTGAAGCTGTCTATTTCAGCCCGGCAACTGTCTGCCGAGATCCCGGCCTCGAGACGATCGTGCAGTGCCCACAGACGGCAGCGTAACGGGTCTGCGCAAACGAGTGTGGGTAAATCGGCCGGGTGATCGGGTGGGCGGTGCGCCGTCGCGCTCATGAAGCATCCCGGAATGCGACCGGGTGCAATTCCGGGTGTACTTCGATGAACACCACCACGAACAGCCCGTCCGGCATGCGCCGCGGCGCCGCCAGACGATGGATGTCGAATCCGGCGCGGATCAGCAGCCGCTCAATGGCGACGCAGGTTCCCAGAACCAGACGCTTGATATCGCGCTGCCGGGCGAAATCGATGATGGCCGCCAGCAAGTCGAGCGTGGGCTGCGAGAGGGTGAGTACCCGGCCTTCGCCGCTCTTGCGCACACTCGTCGCGAAGCGGCTGAGCTCCCAGATCCAAGGGTCCTGCGGCGGGGGATTGTGACCGAGGAGTTCGCCGGCGAGCTCCGACAACAGACACTCGCGGGTCGTCGGCAGCAGCCGCGCGCAGGCGGTGATGCGATCGGCGGGATCGCGGGCGATGAAATAGATGGCGTCTTCGTTGTCGTATTGATCGCGTTCGACACCCTCGATCATCGGTAGCGACCAGCCGAGGCGACGCACGAATATCTCGTGCCGGAAGGCATGCATGGAATTTACGACATCGGGAGCCAGTTCATTTCGCCCGCCAATCGTAATCACGACCCACCTTCCCCGGAATGCCGTTCCCCTACGGGGTGGGAGTCTCACATTGAGCGTTGCGGGCTCGTCACTGACAGTTCTGACAGTGGCTGCGGACCTATCGGCATGGCTCGGCGCAGCGGCGGGAAGCGTGCGTTTGTCAGTCAGCGAGGACCCGGGCTATTGCGCTGGATGAGAGCCCGGATGGCGCCATCGCGCCACGGCAGCCTCTCCAGGTAACTCGCGAGAAAGGTTCGGCAGATGCCCGAGGACTGTGGCATGCCATTCGGGTCGAGTAGCTGGATGTTGCTGCGAATCTCCGCGACGTTCAGCAGCACCACTTGCGCATTGAAGAATCCCCAGTCCCAGCCGATGGTCACGCCGGCGCCGGTCCAGTTCCCCACCCACTCGGTGTAGCCGCTGATCATCGAGTCGGCCGCATCGTCAAATTGTTCGGGGAGCGCGATTGACATGTCAATCGCCGAAGTCATGTGTTCGAGCTGCAGGTTCGGCAGCGCGGCCTCCGGGATCCGCACGTATCCGGAATAGGAGGAGTTAGCCGTGCACATTCATAAACCCCTCCACTTCATAGCCACAGCCTGTTGCGAGGAGGCAGACAATGCGCAATCCGCTCACGCCAGTCGCCTGTATCATCTGACAGTGACGGTAATGACGCGTCGCCGCGCAGGAGCCGCAGCTGGAGCTGAGCAGGGTGGATCTGGCCCGGCCTCCGACGGTGGGAGCTTCCGGCTTATGATGTCCAGGGCCGTGCTAGGATAAAGGCCGTGCTCTAGACAACGGTCGAATTGACGGGCTTCGCTTCGAAGGGAAACTTGCATGTCGATCAAGCGTCTTTGCGACGCATTCGAGCCCATCCAGCGCGCGAATACCGGCGAGGAGCTGCGGCGGGAAATGGAACGGTTCGCGAAGCAGATGGGCTTCGACCGCTACGTCTACGCGCTGAAGATTACCGCCCCCAGCCTCATTCCCCAGGAGTACCTGCTCTCGGGTTACCCGGAAGGGTGGGTCAGCCGCTACGTCTCCCGGGGCTATTTCAAGATCGATCCCATCGTGCGGCAATGCGAACACAGCACATTACCGGTACTGTGGGATGAACACATGATGACCGAGGAGGATGCCTCGGAATTCTGGGAAGAGGCGCATTCCTTTGGTCTGCGGGCCGGTTTGAGCTTCACCGTGCGCGAGCAGCCTGGCGTAACCGGCATTTTGAGTCTGTCCCGAGATCAGTCGATTGAACTGGAAGAGCCCGAACTCGCCGCCATCATCGGTCGCGCGCAGGTCTTTGCCAGTGTGCTGCACTACGCCGTCGCGCGCATCGATCTGCCGCGGCTCATCCCCCAGGCGAGTATCCCGCTGACGGCGCGCGAGCGGGAATGCATAAAGTGGGCCGCGGATGGCAAGACTGCCTGGGAGATCGGCAAAATCCTCGGCATCACCGAACGGACCGCCATCTTTCACACCAATAACATTACCCGCAAGCTCGGGGCCGTGAACAAGACCCAGGCGATCGTTCGCGCGCTCGCGCTCAACCTGGTCTAGTAGGGCTTTTCCCCCTTCCGGACGCCGAACGGCAGAAGGTCGGCATGGATGCCGTTCACTCGCGTGCCACCATTGTGAAGCGCCGGGAAGATCGGCTGCATCGTGGCGGGGAAGCCGAGTACCGGCTTCGTCTTCTCATTGAGGTGCGCGAGTTCGTCCGCGGTGAGCTTTACTTCGAGCGCCTTGACGTTGTCCTCGAGTTGAGTGAGGCGTCGGGCACCGATGATCGTGGAAGTGACGCCCGGCTGTGCCTGCAGCCATGCGAGGGCGACGCGCGCCACCGAGGTGTCATGGGCATTGGCAATCTTGTCGAGCTCATCGATCAGCGCGAAGGTGTGCTCGTTCATGTGGTGACTCATGAACATTCCGCGCCCCTCTTTGGACTGAGCGCTCTTGCGGGTGTACTTTCCCGTGAGCAGGCCGCCCTTCAGCGGCGACCAGGGCGTGATGCCCAGTCCCAGTTCGTTGGCCATCGGCACGAGTTCCTGCTCGACCGTGCGCTCGAGCAGCGAGTACTCGATCTGCAGCCCGACGAAGGCCGACCAGCCGCGAAACCGCGCCGTGACATTCGCCTCGGCGACTTTCCATGCAGGCGTGTCCGAGACGCCGAGATAGCGCACCTTACCCCCGCGCACGAGATCCTCGAGCGCCGCCATCGTCTCCTCGATGGGCGTATGCACGTCCCAGTTGTGCAGCCAGTACAAGTCGACGTAGTCGGTCTGCAGTCGGCGCAGCGACTGCTCGCACGCGGCAATGATCGATTTTCGGTTCGAACCGCCGGCATTCGGATCGCCCGGATAGAGATTGCCACTGAACTTCGTGGCGATGACGATGCGGTCGCGCTTGTCCTTATGACGACCGATGTGGTCGCCGATGATCTTCTCGGAGTGGCCCTTGGTGTAGAAATTGGCCGTATCGATGAAGTTGCCACCCAGCTCCAAGTAGCGGTCGAGGATTTGTTCGGACTCCTCCACGCTGGAACCCCATCCGAGGTCCTCGCCAAAGGTCATGGCTCCGAGGCACTGTGGACTGACGCGCAGGCCCGAGCGACCCAGCGTTACATAGTGGTCAAGCGGCATAGCGGCCTCCTGTCAATAACCAATGGTGAATCGCTGACGAATGTGTTGGCGCTTTTCCAGCTCATCGACCAGCGCGATCGCGTAGTCATCGTAGGAAATCGAGCTTTTGCCATCGGCGGCCGTGATGAGTTGCTCCTTGCCCAGGCGAAAGGTCCCGGTGCGCTCGCCCGGTCCGATCAGCGCCGCCGGCGAGAAGTACGTCCATTCCAGCTGCTGCTCCGGGCGCAACAGGCGCAGCAGTTCGGCACCCTCGTTGATCGCCGGCAGCCACTCGGGAGGAATCGCCGCAGTGTCCTTGAGCAGCTTTCCGGGGGCCACTTCGAGCGAGCCCGCACCGCCGACCGCGATGTAGCGCTTGACGCCTGACTTGCGCACGGCATCCAGCACTTTTGCCGACGTGCCGGGCGCAAAGGGCGCCGAACTGATGACGGCATCGTGGCCGCGGACGACCACCGCCAGGGCATCAGGGTCCGAGACATCACCGTGTACCGCAGTCACCCCCTTGTGAGCCGGAGTCTTGTCCGGATGACGCGATATGGCCGTCACCGCATGGCCTCGCCGCAGCAGTTCCTCGCGGACCTTCGAGCCCACTTTTCCGGTGGATCCAATGTGTGCGACCTTCATCGTCAGCCTCTCTTTGTCGGATGTGCCTAACCGCTTACTGTAGACCGTGTCGCCGCGCAGTCCAATTGCCGGGCGTGATGCCAATATAAGCAATTGATATACAATTGATTCTCGATGACGAATCCGCAGCGTATTGTCTGCCTGACTGAAGAGCCCACCGAGGTGCTGTACGCGCTGGGTGAGGAGGCCCGAATCGTTGGCATCTCGGGCTTCACCGTCCGTCCGGCCCGCGCCCGCAAGGAGAAACCGCGCGTCTCGGCCTTCACCAGCGCGCGCCTGGATCGCATCGTCGCCCTCAAGCCCGATCTGGTGGTCGGCTTTTCGGACATCCAAGCTGACATTGCTCGGGATCTGATCAAGCTCGGCGTGGAGGTCTGGATCAGCAATCATCGAAGTGTCGCCGGCATTCTTTCGTATGTCCGGCGCCTGGGTGCGCTGGTGGGAGTGGCCGATAAGGCGCAGCAGTACGCAGCGGCGCTCGAGCGGCAGCTGGCGACCATCGGCGCCGCGGCGGCCGCCATGCCGCATCATCCGCGCGTCTATTTCGAAGAATGGGATGAGCCGATGATCAGCGGCATCGGCTGGGTTTCCGAACTGATCGCAGTCGC
>DATHMT010000011.1:0-18994 GCA_035486855.1 Steroidobacteraceae bacterium | reverse complement strand
TTTCCGCCGAAAAGAAAGTCATCCGTGGCGCGCCGGAAGATGGCCTGATCTCCACCAGTTACGTAGAGCGCCTGAATGCCACGACTCGCCACCACATGCGCCGGCTGACCCGTCTGACGCTGGCCTTCAGCAAGAAGCGGGCGAACTTCGAGGCCGCTGTCGGCTTGCACTTCGCCTACTACAATTTCGTCAAGCGTCACAGCACATTGCGCTGCACCCCGGCGATGGCGGCTGGCGTCACTTCTAGCCTTTGGAGCGTCGGGGATTTGATCGAGGCGGCTACGTGACGGCAATAGAGGAATTGCAGGCTGTCATTCGCAAGCTGCATGGGGTCGAATCGACCCATCGCGCCAGTGTGCCGGTGAAGGAAACCTTCCAAGGCAAAACGGTGTGGGATGGAATTGTCGAAGTATTCGACCTGCGCGGGCATCCGACCGCGAATACAGCCTATGCATGGTCTCACGTGACAGATGATCCTGCGCAGCCCAGGCGCCATGTGACGGTGCTGCACATTCCACCGGCTGTATCGCCGGAAACCGCCGTCAGGGCGGCGATTGTCCAGGAGTTTAGGAATCTTGCCTCAGGTTAAACCAAGGCGCCCAGGGCGCCCCAAATTGCCCAAGGGCGATGCCAAGTCCTCCACCGTGCTGGTGCGCCTCAGCGCAGAGGATCGCAAGCGCATTGAAGCGGCGGCGCGCGCCAGCAGCAAAACCGTCTCTGAATGGATCCGTGGCGCGCTGAGCGCTGCCATAGGCGCGTAAAATGGTCAAATTCAAATTAGGACACTACCCACATCCTCGGGCGGCGTTCGGCGGTGGTGAAGTGGTGGTCTTCGCGCCCCTGGGCGCGGTCGGAGAAGTATCGGCGCAGCGCGAATTCGATGCTGGGAAAGGCGATATCGACCCAGGGAATGTCGTTTTCCGCAAACAGTCCCACCTCGAGACTCTCGGCCGAAACGGCAAATTCGGCCCGGGGGAGTACCGCGCGAAAGAACATGTGCACCTGATTCGCCTGCAGGACGTGCACTATCGCCAACAGTGAGCCGATCTGCACCTCGGCATGAGCCTCTTCCAGCGATTCGCGGGCTGCGGCCTGCTGCACGGTCTCGCGGTTTTCCATGAAACCGGCCGGAAACGTCCAATAGCCGAGGCGCGGCTCGATCGCCCGGCGGCACAGCAGGATCCGCCCGTGATGGTCGGGAACGCAGCCGGCGATGATCCGGGGGTTGAGGTAGTGGATGGTTCCGCAGTGGTCGCAGACGTGCCGAGGCAGGTGATCCCCCGGCGGGATGCGAAACTCGACCGGCTGGCCGCAGTGACTGCAGAAGTTCATGCCGACGATATTCGCATGTTCCCATGACGGCGCTAAGCTGCCACCCTTACGAGGGACCCGGGTCAGCGGAGAAAAGCGAATGTCACTGGATATTTTGGCGATGGCGGCACGGATCCGGGCCTTGGGGGATCAGATCGTCCCCGCCGCAATCGAGGGTACTGCAAAGCTCTACGGCCCCTACCACGAGCGCGAACCCTACCAGGGTGTGAAAGTGAGTCGCGACCAGGCCTATGGTGCCGACGCGCGCCACCTGCTCGACGTGTTCGAACCGCAGACCTCGGGGGCGGCCCGTCCGGTGCTGCTGTTCGTGCATGGCGGCGGATTCGTCGCGGGCGACAAGCATCGGCCCGGTTCTCCCTATCAGGACAATGTCGCGCTGTGGGCCGTACGCCACGGAATGGTGGGCGTCAACATGACCTATCGCCTGGCGCCGCAGCACCCGTGGCCCGCGGGCGCGATGGATGTCGGGGCCGCCATCGCCTGGGTCCACGCCCACATTGCGCAGCACGGTGGTGACCCGGCGCGGATTTATCTGATGGGAACCTCGGCGGGCGCGGCCCACGCGGGCGCCTACACGGTCAATTCACGTTTCCACGGCGGCGAGGATGCGGGGATTGCAGGACTCATACTGCTCTCAGGCCTGTACGACATGGTGACCGCCCCGGGCTCGGACTTGAAGATCGCCTATTTCGGTCACGATGAGGCCAATTATGCGGCCGGCTCGACGCTCAATGGACTCACGCACAGCAAGATCCCGCTGCTGCTGGTGCTGACCGAAATGGATCCCCCGGAATTCCAGCGCCAGACGATGGTGCTGCTGAACCAATCGCTCAAGCACAATGGACGCCTGCCATTCTTCGTGCACATGACCGGCCACAATCATCTCTCCTCGACCATGCATCTGAACACCACCGATGTATACCTCGGTGAGCGTATCCAGGACTTCGTGGCGCTGACCGGCCCGGCTGTCAGCTAGGGTCCGAGGTCCACCTCGTGGAACAGGCTGCCGACGCCGGGTTCCATGGCCAGCGCCGCCTGCAGATCCGCATCACCGGCAGTCCCGTCGCCCTTGCCGATGCGCGCGAGTCCCCGCGCGTAGATCGCACGCGCGAGACTCGGCTGAAGTTTCAGCGCCTCATTGAAGTCCGCTAGCGCCGGCTCGTACTGCCTGCGGCGCAGCTGCACGATACCGCGGTTGTAGAGCACCTGGGAGTTGCCGGAGAGCTGGCGGCGTGCCGCGTTGCAGTCCGACAGCGCCGCGTCGAGTTCGCGGCCCAACATGCCGCGCACCAGGCAGCGCGCACTCATGGCTTCGTACCGCCGCTCATCACCCCCGTGCGCGTCGATCCAGCGGTCAAGCACAGTCAGCGCCAATGGGTAGTCCCCGGCGTCCAGGTACGCCCTGGCTTCAGCCAATGGCAGTTCGAAACGTCCCGGCGCGCTGGCCTCGGCAGCCGCAAAGTCCGTCCGGGCGGCAGCGAGGTCGCCGGCGTGTATTTGCAGCATGGCACGGAACATCAATGCGTCCGGCAGATCCGGCTGGAGCCGCAGGGCCTCATCGACATCGACGAGCGCCTGCCCGCTGTCGCCGGAGCGTGCGAAGGCCTGTCCGCGATGGAAGTGATACAGCGCATTGCCGGGTTCTGCGGCAATGGCACGCCCAAAATCGGCGATCGCCGCGGGCAGATCATTGCGAGCGAGCAGGGCGGCGGCGCGGCGGTCAATATCAGCGGCATTCTCCGGCGGGGTGTCCGCAGCGGTCGCCGCGGGGGCCGCAGCTGGCGCAGCATGCACGCTCAGATCGAATACCCGGCCGCCATTGTAGGTAAAAAACAGTTTGCGCAGGCGATAGGCGATGAAGATGTGGTGTGACAGAAAGAAGTCCGCGCCCAGCAGCATGTCCGCCTCGTGCTGCAGCAAGCCGAGATCCGCGATGCGCAGATGGGTATTCTGGATGTCCTCCGTGTTGAGCTTGAAGGACTTGAAGGGGGCAATCCAGGAATCCCGCAGGGCACTCCCGACTCCGCCTTGCAGCCCACCGGATGTCACGCCGGGACTCTGCGGCGTGATTCCCGCGCGCTCGGCGGCCTGCAGCGTCAGACTCGAGGTACTCGCGCCGGAATCGAACATGACCCGGATGTCGGTGCCGTTGACCTGGCCGTCCGCGATGATCTGCGTCGCACGATTATCAGTCGGTCGGATGGTCAATTCGCCGTGTGGCGTCGAGCCGCTCCAGTACGCGAGGTTGGTGTGTTCGCAGCCCGTCGTCTTGAACAACCGTGCCACGCCGTTCGCCAGATCCATTTCGAGATCACCGAGGCGCAGGAAATTCTGTCCGAGGATGCCATCCACTCCGTTTCTGGAGAGTCGATCGCCGTAGACGAGTACTTCGACGCGCTTGATGGTCTGGTTGCTGATGCCGAATTCCTTCACCGTCGCCATGCCCGGACGCACGCCGCCCCCGATGCCCTGCAGCCAAAGAAGCGCGGGTGCGAAACCGACATTCAGTCCCGCGCGCTTTGCCGCTTGCGGGGAGACCAAGGTGTAGGTCGACCCCGTATCCAGCAGCAGGCGGGCGTCAACCCCGTTCAACTTCACGTTGACCAGCGGCTGAGTGCCGACCATGGTGAGGGGCATGAGCAGCAGTCGCTCGACCTTGCACTCGGCGGTGGCATCGATGTGGTAGAGACTCAGGGCGATCCCAGCCCCGAGCAACAGAAACCGGCGGGTGCGGTTTGCGTACACGGCCGCATCTTAGCGGCCCTCGCGGACACTGTCTTGAAACCTGCGGGAAAGGATGCGATAAGAAATTCATGAACGCCGTTGCCACTCGACTCACGACCCGCGAAGAGATCCTGCACGCGCTGTATGAGGCGGCGGAACTTGAGCACAACCTGATGTGCACGTACCTGTATGCGGCCTTCAGTCTCAAGGACAGTGAGGCGGAGGGATTACGGGCCGAGGAGGTCGAGGCCGTGCGCCGTTGGCGCAGCGAACTCATCAAGGTGTCCGTGGAGGAAATGGGGCATCTGACGGCGGTGTGGAACATCACCTCGGCGCTCGGCGGTACGCCTCGGTTTGGTCGCGGGAACTTTCCGCTGGATGCCGGCAATCTGCCGGCGAGTGTCACGGTGCGTCTCGCGCCGTTCAATCGCGCGACCCTGCAGCACTTCATTTTCCTGGAGCGGCCCAAGGGTTCTCCGGAACCCGATGGCGAGGGGTTCGCCAACACCCACACGTATGGACGCGGTAATGCGCAGGCGCGCATCACGCCGATGGGCATTGATTACGCCACGGTCGGCGACTTCTATGCGGCGGTGTCAGCCGGTCTGTGTGCGCTGGTGGAGCGCGAGAGCGAGGACAACGCCTTCGACGGCGACCCGGCGCTGCAGCTGTCCGCGAATGAGGTCGCGCTCCCGGCGGCCAAGCGGGTCATCTGTCTGAAAACCGCGATCGCCGCCTTCGATGCCATCGTGGTGCAGGGGGAAGGCGCGCCGCGGGACTCCACCGACTCGCATTACCAGCGCTTCAGCAGCATTCGCGAGCAGTACCAGCGCCTGCTGCAGGCGAATCCGCAGTTCGTCCCGGCTTTTCCCGCGGCCAACAATCCGGTGTTGCGTGAGCCGCCCCGACCCGAAGGTCGGGTCTGGATCGAAAATTCCGAAGCGATCGCCATCGTGGATCTGGCGAATGCCGCATACGGACTGATGGTGCGGCTGCTCGCCTATGCCTATGTCATTCGCGGTCCGCAGGCGGAGAAGTCCCTCGCAGTGGACCTGGCCGTGGGTCTGATGCGGGCGATCACACCGCTGGCGGAGCGGGCGGCGCGCCTGCCGGCGGGACCTTCGAATCCCGGATGCAACGCGGGCATCTCCTTCATAGCGTTGCGCGACGCCTCGCCGATCGCACCGGGACGCGCCGCGCGGCGGCTGTTCCTGGAACGTTTGAATTGCTTCACGCGCGCCGCGAATGAGTTGCCCAGTGCCGATGACCCGCGCGTGCGTGCGGCCCGGGACCAGTTCGCCTATCTCTACGCGCGTGCGGCGCGTGGCTTCGACATGAGTCAGAAGCTCGCCGGCGCACCGTCCGCACCGGCGCCTGCCAAGCCGGGCTCGGTCGATGATTCAGCGGCAGCACGGGCCGCGGCGGCCGGGTCCACCGGGACGACGCTCGCCAATGGCGTGGAAATCGTGCGCACCCCCGATATCGAGCTCGAGTTCGAAGGCCGGCGCTGCATCCACGCGCGCTTTTGCGTGACCCAGGGCCCCAAGGTGTTCCTGGCCAATGTGAAGGGGCCATGGATCCACCCGGAGGCCATGCCGATCGCGGATGTCGTGGAAATCGCGCACGCCTGTCCCTCCGGTGCGATTCGTTACCGGCGGCTCGATGACGGGGCGCAGGAGCAGGCACCCCCGGTCAACCTGGCGAGCGTGCGCGAAGGCGGCCCCTACGCCTTTCGTGCGCCGCTGATCATCGACGGCGAGGAGCACGGCTACCGCGCCACGCTGTGTCGCTGTGGCGCCTCGAAGAGCAAGCCGTTCTGCGATGGCTCGCATCATGAGGTGCAGTTCAGCGCCACCGGTGAGCCACCGACGACCCAGGCGGATCCGATACCGGAGGTGGACGGTCCGCTGGCGATAGATCCGCAGCCGAACGGGCCGCTGTCGCTGCGCGGAAACCTGCAGATCATCAGCGGCACCGGCCGGGTCGTGGCGCGAACCGTCACCGCCAACCTGTGTCGCTGCGGCGGCAGCTCGACCAAGCCATTCTGCGACGGCACGCACGCCAAGATCGGCTTTCGCAGCGATCGCTGAGGCGCGTTACTCGTTCGCCTCCGGCACCTGCCGGATGAAGCGCAGCCGCACGGTGACGTCCCGTTCCTTTGCCAGCCGCAACCGCAGTTCATCCATCGGCATCGGTTTGCCGAACAGCCAGCCTTGCGCGTACTGCACGCCCCGTTCCAGCAGGAATTTCGCCTGCGCCTCGGTCTCGACACCCTCGGCGATCATCTCCAGGTTCAGGGACTTCGCCATTTCAATGATGTGCAGCGCGACCTGGCTGGTCGGTGTGTCCAGGTTCATGGTGTCGACGAAGGATTTGTCGATCTTGAGAAGATCCAGCTCGAAACTCTCCAGAAACGCCAGACTGGAATAGCCGGTGCCGAAATCATCGACCGCCACGCGAATGCCGCTGGCGCGCAGCGTGCTCACGATCCTTCGTGCCGGTTCACGTTTCACGAAGCCGCGCTCGGTCACTTCCACGATGAGGTTGCCCGCCGCCGCGTGGGTGTCGCTGGCGAGTTGGCGCAGGATGTCGATGGTGCTCTCGGCGTGCAGATCATCCGAGGAGAGATTGATGGCGATGTGAAATTCCGGATGACGTTTGAACAGGTCCTTCACGTCACGACCGACGAGCCCGACCACATGCTGAGTGATGCGCTGGATCATGCCGGCATCCTCGGCGACGTGGATGAACAGATCCGGGCGCACCATCTCGCCGCCGCGGCGTCGCCAGCGCACCAGCGCTTCGGCCCCCACCCACTCGCGGCTGCGAAGATCGACGATGGGTTGATAGTGCATGAAGAACTCGCGGCGCTTGAGCGCGGTTCTGATGACGGTGGGCATCGCCAGTTGCAGACGGCCCAGGTACAGCGTAGCGAACGCCAGCACGATACCGGCGAGCACGCCCACGGGCAGCATGATCTCGGTTGTGGCACGTGTCTGCGCCTGCATGTAGGAGACGGGCAGAGCAGCGATGGTGCCGACAAAATAACGGTTCGAACGCACGACCGCGACGACGTAGCCGTGGTCGATGAACGACGTCACCAGCTGTTGGCGCGGTAGCGTATTCGAGCTGCGCCCCACCCATTGCCGATCGACGAAGCCACGCGCCGCAAAGAGCAGTCCATTGCTGGTCGCGAACACAGCAAGGGAAACGTCGCGCTCGTTGGTCGTGGCATCCAGAGGCAGATCCTTGTTGATGATCGCCGCGTAGCCGCCGTTACCTTCAATAACCAGATACTTGGTGATCGGGTCAAACGGAAACTGCACGTTTATCCGGATCCGAACGCCCGATGGTGTAACCCAGTCGGGCCGGCCGAGCGGCAAGCCCCCCGCGTCGCGCCCCAGCGAAGAGCACACGAGACGGTCACTTTCCACACTGCCGACCGCCTGCAGGTAACTTGATGACAGATCGTACCGGCGCATGATCTCGAGGTTGGCGTCCGAACACGGATCTGCGGAATGATTGGCGACCAGGGCGTTGACGGCCGACAACGCCTGCGTCGAGGTGGTCTCCGAGCGGTGCAGGACGTCGGTGGCGTACCCCGTGACCAGGGTCATCTCGGTCTCCTGCGCCTGCCGATTGGCGAGGTAGATAGCGAGCACCACGGGGACCGCAATCGCCAGCAGCGCGGTGGCCAGCGTAACCACGGTCGCGGTCGACTTCGGCATGACGGGTCGAGACTGCATGGCGTGCGGCGACATTAGCCCCTGACAGGGCATTTCGCACGCCGCAGCTCACACAATCGCACTGCAGCAGCCGTGCGGCGCGCTCAGGCAGTAGTTCTCAACATGGCAAGTGCGCTCTCAAGCTGCACAATGGCTTCATTCACTCCGGGCAGCGCTTTGAGTTCGCCCAGGTCAGCGATGATGGTGGGCAACGCGTACAACGCGGCATGAGGATCCCCGCGCCAATCCATCTGCCGCTCGACCGCCCTGAGGCGGTCTGAGAGCCCTTCGGTGCGCTCGGAGTACCCAGCCAACAGATTGCACGCGGCGACGAGGTGATCGCGTACCGGCTTGAATCGATCGGTGGTCACTTCTTCATCACCGTCTTGCCGATCAGCACTGCGACCTGCTCCAGCAGGTCGCCTTCGGCCTTGGCCAGTCTGGACTCGAGCGGCGCGAGTTTGGCCACGGACAGCTTGCCCTCGTGCCGGGTCAACGCTTTCTTGGCCGCCCTGTACCGGGTTGCTGCGCTCTCTACGGTAGGCTTCGCCATGCGCCTACAATCGCCTATAAACCCGTCCGCGGATACCCCCGGCGGGTGAATGCGTGGAATTTGCCTTGCGCCAGCTTTGCGGGTCGCTGGTGCCCGAGGTCGGAGTCGAACCGACACGCTTTTAAGGGCGGCGGATTTTGAGTCCGCTGCGTCTACCAATTCCGCCACTCGGGCTTTGAGGGGGAGGGGGCGACATCCTAGCGATTCGGCCCAGCGCTCACAACGGCGCCGGCGGCTGCAACCTTTTGCCGACCTGGCGCATCTTATTCACTAGGTGACAAGACTGGCCGACATCCGGGTGGCGGAGGGAATACTGGCAGGAGCCCGTGCGGGCGACCCTGGCGCCCAGGCGCAGCTCTACGCATTGCTGGCACCGGGCGTATTCGCCGCGATCCGCCGCATCGTCGGGGTCCGGGCCGTCGCCGAGGATGTATTTCAGGACACGATGATCATGGTCTTCGAACAGTTGGGTCACTATCGGCAGGAGGCGCCCTTGGGTGCCTGGGCGGGAAAGATCGCGCTGTCGCGCAGCCTCATGTACCTGCGCTCGCCCTGGCATCGGGCCCGGCTGAGCTTCGGGTCACATGCGGACGGGGAGGCTCGGCTGGAGCCCGCCAGGCTGGCCCTGCAGGGTCCGGATGCCGCAGCGTTCGATGTGGAGCGGGCGATGGCGTCTCTCCCGCCGACCGCGCGCGCCGTGGTCTGGCTTTACGAGGTGGAGGGCTGGACGCACGAGGAGATCGCCAGGAGCTTCGGCCGCACGGTCAGTTTTTCCAAATCCCAGTTGGCCCGCGGGCACCAACGCCTGCGGGCCTGGTTCGAACCTGAGGCTTCCCAGACATGCGCCCCGACCTAGAGCCCTCAGCATTGCTGGAACGCCTGCGCGATCTGCCCGCCGAGCCGCCCCCCTACGACTACTCGGAGTTCTCGCATCGCTACTCGCGGCGCCGGCGGCAGCAAAGTCAGCGACCGCTGCGGCTTTTGGCCCTGGCGCTGGTGGTGATGGGCGCCGGCTGGCTGCTGCGCCATGGTGTAGCGCCGTGGCTCGGCGAGGTCGCGACCCTGGCCGATGCGCCATTGCCCCCGCCACCGCCTGACAGGGAGCCCGGAGGACCACCGCTGCGGTCGGCGGTGCTCCTGCCCACGGTGAATGCCGAAGACTGGCTCACCGAGCATCCACGTCAGGCGCTGGTCAAAGTACCGGCGCAGATGGCGGTGACCGAATTGGAAGACCAGATTGCGACCATCGACGATCAGCTGAATGCCGAGCGGCTGGCGTCGGCACAGGCGAAACAGCTGACACTGCTGCAGCGGGATCGGGCGCAACTCGTCGAATCCCTGGCGCAGGTGCGTTATGCGCAGAACCTCATTTCGGGTATGCCCTAAATCCAAGGTGAATGTGATGTCGAAAATCTCCTCACTGCTGCTGGCTGGCCTGCTGGTCGGCGCGAATGCGCTGGCGGCCGACAGCGCACCCAGCGCCCCGGCCACGGCGCCCGCGACGCCGAACACGGACATCGAGGCACAACTGGCCGTGGCCCGACAGAAGCTCGAGGCCGCTGCGCGCGATGTCGCGCAGCTCTCCTCGCAGCTGGGTCAGTCGGCCATGGCACGGGTACAGATCATGAGCACTCGCGCGGTGCTCGGGTTGCAGTTGCAGGTCGATCCGTCATCCAAGGAACAGGGCGCAACCATCATGGGTGTCAGTCCGGGTGGCCCGGCGGCGGAGGCCGGTTTGGCCACGGGCGATGTCATCGTGGCGCTCAACGGCGAGGCGACGACCGGGCCGAATGCACCGCGCCAGGTCGTCCAGCGCATGGCTTCCGTGAAGCCGGACTCCAAGGTCACCGTCAAGGTGATGCGCGACGGCAAGCTCAAGGAATTCCAGGTCACCCCGCGCGCCAGGGTTGCCGACTTCTTCCGGGCCTTCAATGATCCGGGTCCGGGTGCACCCGGGGCGCCGAACCCGCGGTTCCTGGACGCCTTCGCGATCGGGCCTCGCGATGGCGTCGGCGCGATGTTCGATGGGATGGAGTTGGCGGATCTTTCCCCGGGGCTCGGACAGTACTTTGGCACCGGCAAGGGAGTGCTGGTGGTCCGGGTCCCGCACGACGGCGAGTTCCTGAAACTCGAGGATGGGGATGTCATTCAGAGCATTGACGGCCGGACTCCGGAGAACAGCTCGCACGCCACGCGCATCCTGCGCTCCTATCAGGCCGGGGAGACGATTCACCTGAAGGTGATGCGACAGAAGAAGCCGCTGGAACTCGTCGATACCCTGCCGCAGCACCGCCGTGGCGGCGGACCCGGCCCAGGTCCCGGACCGGGCGTTCGCCCGCCTGGTGATCGTCCGCCGGGGGATCCAGACCCGCAATGAGTTGATACCATGCGCGCGTGCTTTTATCTGACTTTGCCTTTGAACTGCCTGCCGAGCTGATCGCGCAGGCTCCCCTTCCCGAGCGTTCGGCAAGCCGTCTCCTGGTCCTGGACCCGCGGGCAGGTCCCCAGGACCGATCGATGCGGGAATTCCCCGGTCTGCTGAATCCGGATGATCTGCTGGTCTTCAATGACACGCGCGTCATCGCCGCCCGGGTCATGGGCGCCAAACCCACCGGAGGCCGGGTCGAGATCTTTCTCGAGCGCATTCTCGCGGATGGGACCGCCCTGGTGCAGCTGCGTGCCGGCAAGCCCCTTCGTACCGGACTGGAACTCACCACGCCCGGCGGACCGGTGCTGATCCTGGCGCAGCAACAGGACCTGTGGCAGGTGCGTACACCGGTTGCGCCGCTCGCGTTCTTCGAGACTCACGGTGTCGTGCCGCTGCCGCCCTATATCCAGCGTCCCGCCGTGGCTGCGGATCGCGAGCGCTATCAGAGTATTTTTGCGCGCGATCCCGGGGCCGTGGCCGCGCCGACCGCCAGCCTGCATTTCGATGCCGGACTGGTCGCGAGCCTTGCGGCACGTGGCGTGCGGCATACCTGCGTCACCTTGCATGTGGGTGCGGGCACCTTTCAGCCGGTGCGCAATCCGGATCTGGAAAAGCACGTGCTGCACGAGGAGCGGGTGGTGGTGCCGCCTGCGGCCTGCGAGGCCATCGCGCAGACGCATCAGCGCGGCGGACGGGTGATTGCAGTGGGGACCACGGTGGTGCGTGCGCTCGAGGCTTCCGCCGCCGCCCCGTGGGAGGGCGACACACGTCTCTTCATCCGCCCCGGCTTTCGATTCCAGGTCGTCGATGGCCTGTTGACCAATTTCCACCTGCCCGAGTCCACCCTGCTCATGCTGGTGTGTGCGCTGGCCGGACGCGAGCGGGTGCTGGCCGCTTATGAACACGCCGTGAAGTCGCGCTATCGCTTCTTCAGCTATGGCGATGCGATGTTCGTGACTGCAGACGGCGGCCGGTGAGCGCTCATGCAACCGGTTTTTGAATTGCTCAACACCGATGGCGCAGCACGCCGCGGCCGTCTGAGGCTCACGCACGGCGTGGTCGAGACCCCGGCCTTCATGCCCGTGGGGACGTACGGCACTGTCAAATCGATGACGCCGGAGGATCTGGCGGCCAGCGGCGCGCAGATCGTGCTCGGCAACACCTTTCACCTGATGCTGCGACCCGGTCCGCAGATCATCGAGGCGCATGGCGGTCTGCACGGCTTCATGCACTGGCAGCGGCCCATCCTCACGGACTCGGGCGGTTTTCAGGTCTTCAGTCTGGCCGAACTGCGCAAAATCACCGAAGAAGGGGTGCGCTTCCAGTCGCCGCTGGATGGCAGTGAAGTTCACCTGACGCCCGAGCGTTCGATGGACATGCAGCGCACGCTGCGCTCCGACATCGCGATGGCCTTCGATGACTGCACACCCTACCCGGCCACCGAACCGCAGGCGCGCGAGTCCATGGAGCGCTCCATGCGCTGGGCCGCCCGCGCCCATGCCCATTACTACCGCGATGGGCCGCCCGGCGGACTCTTCGGCATCGTGCAGGGCGGCATGCATACCGCCCTGCGCCTGGCCTCCCTGGAGTCCTTGGTGCAGCGCAATTGGCCGGGATTCGCGGTGGGCGGACTGGCCGTCGGGGAGCCGGAGCCGGAGCGTCTGCGGGTGCTCGAGGAGCTGGTGCCGCACCTGCCGGCGGATCGGCCGCGCTACCTCATGGGGGTGGGATTTCCCGAGGACATCGTGGCCGGCGTGGCTCGCGGCATCGACATGTTTGATTGCGTGATTCCGACACGCCATGCGCGCAATGGCCATCTGTTCACCCAGGCGGGGGTCATCAATATCCGCAACAGCAGCCATGCCAGCGACCTGGCGCCCATCGACCCGCAGTGCAGCTGCTACACCTGCGCGCACTACTCCCGCTCCTACCTGCGGCACCTGGATCGCTGCAATGAGATCCTGGGCAGCCGGCTGAATACCCTCCACAACCTGCACTTCTACCAGCAGCTCATGCAGTCCATACGCAAGTCATTGGAGGAGGGCACTTTTGCGGCTTTTGCCGCTCGCTACCCCGCTCCCAGGCGGGGCCGGGCGGACCCTGTGGCATAATGCCGCCCCCTAAAGTCAGGTGCATGCATGAATTCATTGATACCAGCGGCGTGGGCCCAGGCCGGCGGCGCTTCCACCAGCAGCCAGTTCGCCCCCGTGCTGATGATGGTGGTGTTCGTCGCGATCTTTTATTTCCTGCTGATCCGCCCGCAGCAGAAGAAGGCCAAGGATCACCAGGCCATGATCAGCAAGCTCTCCTCGGGCGATGAAGTGGTGACCTCCGGGGGCATCCTCGGCCGCATCGTCGAGGTGGGCGATGCCTTCGTCACCATCGAGGTTGCCGAGGGGGTGCGGGTGAAGGTGCAGAAGGGGCAGGTGACCTCGCTGATGCCCAAGGGCACCCTCAAGAGCGCTTAAGAAATGCTTGAGTACGCGCGCTGGAAATATGTCCTGGTTCTGGTGGTGCTCGCACTGGCATTGCTGCTGGCGCTGCCCAACCTCTTTGGCGATGACCCGGCGCTGCAGGTCGCACGCAAGGACCATGACCCGATGCTGGCGAATTCCTTGCCCACCGTTGAACAGTTTCTGAAAGACGAGCACCTGGGGTACACCAGCGCCTATCTGGACAGCGGCCAGGTGATCGTGCGCTTCGCCGACACCGCCGATCAGTTCAAGGCACGTGACGCCGTCAACGCCAAGTTCGCGGACCAGTACATCACCGCGCTGTCATTCGCTTCGCGTGCGCCGACCGCCTTGCGCGTGCTGGGCCTGCGGCCGATGAAGCTGGGCCTCGACCTGCGAGGCGGCCTGTACCTGCTCTACCAGGTGGATACCCAAAGCGCGATCGCGCAGCTGCTCGACAGCTATGCGCAGGACCTGCGGCGCGCGCTGTCGGAAGCAAAGATTCCGTATTCCGAGGTGGCGCCCGTGGCTTCGGTCGGCAATGTCGTGGACGGCCTGCGCCTGACGCTCGCGCCCGGCGCCAATGTGGATGCCGCGCAGACCGTGGCCGAGAAGGCGCTGCCTGATCTGCCGTTCAAGACCGTCACCCTCGCCAACGGTGTGGCGCTGCAGGGAACGCTCAGCAGCAAGGCGATCCGCGATCGGCAGGATTACGCCATCGAACAGAACCTGGTCACGCTGCGCAATCGCGTCAGTCAGCTGGGTGTCGCCGAGCCCATCGTGCAGCGCCAGAGCGGCGACCGCATCAACGTGCAGCTCCCGGGCGTGCTGAACTCGGCCGAGGTCAAGGACCTGCTGAGCAAGGTCGCGAGCCTCGAGTTCCGCCTCAATGCCACCACCGGCGATCCCTACGAGGTCGCCCAGCACGGCAATGCCCCGGTCGGCACCAAGCTGTACTACGACAACCAGCATCAGCCCCTGTTGCTCAAGCGTGAAATCATCGCCACCGGTGATGAGCTCGCCAGCGCCACGGCCGCCAACGATCAGGATGGGCCGATCGTCAACATCAAACTGGATTCGCGCGCCGGGGATCGGATGCTGGCGACCACCCAGGCCAATCTTGGCCGGCACATGGCGGTCGTCTATATCGAGAAGCATCGGGAAACGACCGACGTCGGTGGCAAGAAGGTGACGCGCGACGTCACCGATGAAAAGGTGATCAACGATGCGACCATCCAGGGTGTATTCGGCAACGCCTTTCGCATTTCGGGGTTGACCGGCGGCGAGTCCCGCGATCTCGCGCTCCTGATACGTTCCGGTTCGCTCTCAACGCCGATCTATCCCGTCGACGAACGCACCATCGGCCCGAGCCTGGGCAAGGAAAACATCACCCGCGGCGTGAATGCGCTGGAGATCGGCATGGGCGCCGTGTTCCTGTTCATGTTCGCCTACTACAAGGTCTTTGGTCTCGTCGCCGATGCGGTACTGCTCGCGAACGTCGTGCTGCTCACCGCACTCCTGTCGCTGATGGGTGCCGTGCTGTCCCTGCCCGGCATCGCCGGCATCATTCTCACCGTGGGTATCGCGGTGGATGCGAACGTGCTGATCTACGAGCGCATCCGCGAGGAGTTGCGCAATGGGGTCTCGCCGCAAGCGGCAATCCGCGCCGGTTTCGAGAAGGCCTTTTCGGCCATTTGGGACTCGAACGTGACGACCTTCATCGCCGGCGTGGTGCTGTGGGCGTTGGGAACCGGCGCCATCAAGAATTTCGCCGTGGTGCTGACGCTGGGCATCGCGACGTCGATGTTCACATCGCTGATGGGCAGTCGCGCGCTGATCACCCTCATGTACGGTGGCCGGCGCAAGCTGACCCATCTCCCCATCTGAGCGCCGGTCGCTTCGAGGAATCAAAGTGGAATTTTTTCACAAGCCGACCAACTTCCCGTTCATGGCGACCCGCAAGGTCTGGTACGGGTTGTCCGTTGTCTTCATGATCATCTCCTTCGCCACGCTTGCCACCCGGCATTTGAACCTTGATCTTGATTTCACCGGTGGCGTCAACATCTCGGCAACCTTCCCGGGCGCCGCGAACGTCGAGGCGGTGCGCACCGCCATGAGCAAGGCCGGATATCCCGATCCGCAGGTCGAGAGCTTCGGCACCTCGCGCGATGTTTCCATTCGCCTGCCGCCCCTGGGCGTGAAGCAGGACGCCCAGGTGATCCGCACGCAGGTCACGAAGGTGCTGCAGGGAGTTGATCCGGCCGTCACGGTGCAGCCACCGGATGTCGTGGGCCCGCAGGTCGGTGGCGAACTGTGGCGCAGCGCCGAGCTGGCGTTGTTCTTTACACTGTTTCTGATTTTCATCTACATCGCCTGGCGCTTTCATACCTGGCGCCTGTCCCTCGGCGCCATGCTCGCCGTCATGCACGACCCGATCCTGGTATTGGGCGTCTTCGCGATCCTGCAGACCAAGTTCGATCTGCCGGCGGTCGCCGCCATTCTCGCGGTCATCGGCTATTCACTGAATGACACCGTCGTGGTCTTCGACCGGATCCGGGAGCGCTTCGGCGTCAACCGTCGCCTGGCGCCGGCCCTGGTGTTGGACCAGTCGATCAACCAGACCTTGTCGCGCACCATCATGACCAAAGTGGTAACCGCCATCGTCGTGGTCGCGCTGCTCGTGATCGGCGGCCCGGCCCTGCGCGGTTTCTCCGAGGCACTGCTGATCGGCATCCTCGCGGGCACCTATTCGTCGATCTACATCTCGAGCGCAATTGCCTTGGACTGCGGTCTGACCTCCGAGCATCTGTTCCCGACGATGAAGAAGACCGCAGTCGACGCCATGCCCTGACCACGGCAGGCACCGGTGACGGCACTGCTGTCGGATCCGCAAACCTGGCTGGCGTTTGCCACGCTGGCGGTGCTCGAGATCGTTCTCGGCGTCGACAACATCATCTTCATCACCATCATGGTGTCGAAGCTGCCGCATGAGCGGCAGCGCGCCGCCCGCATCACGGGTCTTGGGCTTGCGATGTGTACCCGCATTGCGCTGTTGTATTCGGTCGTCTGGCTGACGCGCCTGACGCAGCCACTCATGGAGCTGGGATCACAGACGCTGTCGGGTCGCGACCTGGTCCTGCTGGGCGGCGGCCTGTTCCTGCTGGCCAAGAGCGTCATCGAAATCCATCACGCCCTGGAGGGTGCCGCGCGCGGCCAGCGGCCCCACCTGCTGGCCGGCTTCTTACTGACCGTGATCCAGATTGCACTCATCGATATCGTGTTTTCGCTGGATTCGGTGTTCGTGGCGGTGGGTCTGGCCAAGGATCTGGCGATCATGGTGGCCGCGATCATTGCCGCCATTCTGGTGATGATGTGGGTGGCCGGCGCCATCGGCGATTTCGTCGATCGTCATCCGACCATCAAGATGCTGGCACTCGCCTTCCTGATACTCATCGGCGCCACGCTGGTCGCCGAGGCCCTGCACTACGAGATGCCGAAGAAGTACCTGTACTTCGCGATGGCCTTCGCGGCCGTGGTGGAACTGATCAACCTGCGGGTGCGTGCGCTGAAGCAATCGGGGAACTGACGAGTCAGCGGCGCAGCCGGCTGTGCTTGTAGCTGTAGGTGAAGTAGATCACGACGCCAATCGCGGTCCACACCACCAGCCGGATCCAGGTGCTCATCGGCAGGAAACCGATCATGAGCGCGCACATTCCGACTCCTGCCGGCGCCACCAGCCAGATTCCCTTGACGCGGAAGGGTCGTGGCAGATCGGGGCGGGTCTTGCGCAGCACCAGTACGCCGATGCACACCACCACGAAGGCGATGAGTGTCCCGATGGAAACCAGCTCGCCGAGCACGTCCACCGGCAGCAGGCCACAGACCACTGCAGCGAACCCGCCGGTGATCAGCGTTGAAATGTAGGGAGTGCGGAAACGTGGGTGCACCTTGCCAAAGAAGGCCGGCAACAGGCCGTGCCGCGCCATGGACAGGAAGATGCGGGCCTGGGCCAGCATCATGACCAGTACCACGGAGGTGAGGCCGGCGAGCGCGCCGACGATCACCCAGGTGCGCAGCCACGCCAGTTCCGGATGTGAAGCCAGGGCAACGGCGACCGGGGCCGCATCATTGAGCAGCGGATAGGGCATCAGCCCGGTCAGTACGCCGGACATCAGGATGTAGAGCACGGTGCAGATGAGCAGACTCCCGAGGATGCCGATCGGCATGTTGCGCGCCGGGTTCTTGGCTTCCTGCGCGGCAGTGGAGACCGCATCGAACCCGATGTAGGAGAAGAACACGATGCCCGAGGCTCGCAGAATGCCCGACCAGCCAAAGGCGCCGAACGTTCCGGTATTGGGCGGAATGAAGGGATGCCAGTTGGCCGGGTTCACGTAGAATGCGCCGAAACCGATCACGGCCAGCACGATGGCGACCTTGATGGTCACGATGATGGTGTTTACGAACGCCGACTGGCGGATGCCGACGTAGCAGATATAGGTGACCAGCAACGCAATGAAGACGGCCGGGAGATTCAATACGGCGCCCGTTGCCACGATGGTGCTGCCATCGGCCGCCAGCTTCAGCGGTGAGCCGGACACGGACGCGGGCAGAAAATTGATGTTCAGCGTGTTCAATAGTGTGACGCAGTACCGCGACCACCCCACCGCCACCGTGGATGCCGCGAACAGATACTCCAGCACCAGGTTCCAGCCGACGAACCAGGCGATGAATTCGCCGAGCGTCGCGTAGCTGTAGGCATAGGCGCTGCCGGAAACCGGCACCATCGCGGCAAACTCGGCGTAGCACAGGCCGGCGAAAATGCAGCCCAGGCCGGCGACGATGAATGAAAGGACGACCGCGGGTCCGGCATGCTGGGCGGCGGCGAGGCCGGTCAACACGAAGATGCCGGTGCCGATGATGCCGCCGATCCCCAGTGCGGTGAGCGCGCCGGGGCCCAGGGAGCGGTTCAATGCGTTATTGGTGGAATCCTGCTCGAGTTGAGCCACTGGAATGGTGGCGAATATCCCCGGTTTGGACATCAATTACTCCCTGCTGTCGCTCCGACTGTACTACAGCCGGCGCAAGCTCGGGGTGATCAACCCTCGCGCAATCCTTCCGGCAGATACGGCGCGAGCAACTCGACCATCGCCTCGTACACCTTGGGCGTGCCGCACAGGACATTGCCGCCCTGTGTGTACTCCCCGCCACTCAAGGTGCCGATCCGACCGCCGGCTTCCTGGATGAGCAGCGTGCCAGCGGCCGTATCCCAGGGACTCAAGCCGATTTCCCAGAACGCATCCAGACGGCCCGCGGCCACGTAGGCCAGGTCGAGTGAGGCCGCACCCGGCCGCCGCACGCCAGCGGTGTTCATGATCACCGCCTTCATCATGTTCAGATACTCATCCAGGTAGCGGGTGTTCTCGCGGTAGGGAAAACCGGTGCCGATCAGCGCCCCTTCGAGGGTGCGGTGTGCGGTGACGCGCAGGCGGCGGTTGTCCACATGCGCGCCACCCCCGCGCGAGGCCGTGAACAGCTCCTGGCGCATGGGGTCGTACACCACCGCATGTTCCAGCCGCCCGCGAATCTGACAGGCGATCGAGACCGCGAAGGTTGGATTTCCATGCAGGAAGTTCGTCGTGCCATCCAGCGGATCGATGATCCACACGATGTCACCGTTGCCACTGGCACCGCCTTCCTCCGCCAAAAACGCGTGATCCGGGTAGGATTTACGAATGCTGGCGATAATCTCGCGTTCGGCGGCCTGGTCGACCTCGGTCAC
>DATHMT010000010.1:0-31994 GCA_035486855.1 Steroidobacteraceae bacterium | reverse complement strand
GTTTCTTGAAGGTCCAATCCGCCTTCTCCAGGGTCTTCTTGCTGAAGTGCTGCTTGGCCAGCCATTCCAGCGCGACTTCCTTGAAGGTGTTGTTGTACTGGGCTTGCTCCGTCCGCTTTGCCTCCGCCGGTGTGATCCTGTCGCGCATGAACAGGGTGCGGTACTCGGCAGCCTTCGCGCGTGCGTCCTTCAATGAAATCGTGGGGTAGCTGCCCAGTGAGACCATGCTCTCTGGTCGCCCGCGATTCGTCTTGTCTTTGTCCACGCGAACTTTGCCCGGCTGGCGATATCTGAGCCTCCACAAGCGGGTATCGGCCGGTGTGACCAGCAGACATAGGCCTCCGCCGTCGCTCAGCCTGTAGGGCTTCTCACGCGGTTTGGCGTTGCGGACTTTCGTCTCGTTCAAAAGGTTGGTGGCCATGCTCCGTACCCGTAGTGGACTTTCGTACCCGCAACAGTACCCGGCCGGAGCGTGGCTGTCCACGGAGAGGGGTGGAAGCTAGCGGAGACGGTTTTGGCTTAAGCGCTTGATTTTGCGCTGAATCATGGAAGGCGGTGGAGAGGGGCGGAAGTCGAAGTGGCGCCCCCGGCCGGAGTTGAACCGACGACCTACCGCTTAGGAGGCGGTCGCTCTATCCACTGAGCTACGGGGGCGACCCGTGAAGTCTACCCGTCTTGGTCTAAGGCTCAAACCCTTCATCGCCTGAAAATCGGACCAACCCGGTCAGTGCGTGAATTCTAAGTTCCTGCGCGACGGGGTCCTGGAAGCTGAAGAATAGCCCGCCGGGCTGACAGTGAAGGTAGAAGTCATCCTGCGGCTTTTCGCAGCTCGGGCAATGATTGGCAAAATAGCCGTCACCGCTCCCGAGGCGGCGTATGGGGTGGAATTTCGGCCAACGCGCCAGCTGCAGCCGCAAGGACTCATCGACGTCAGTGATATTCGAAACACTGAAATCGAGCGTCGGCTCACCGTCGATGAAGCCGGTCTGGCAGTACAAGCAAACCACCTCGATGTCCGCCCGGCAGTTCCAACACTTCACGCGGCCACTGACGACCGCCGCCTCATCACTGAGAATTCGGTAATTCGGGTCAATCATGTCTACAGTCCAAAATCGTCACGTCCCAACTCGCGGCGCAAATTTCCGATCTGCCGCTCGACCTCACTGCCGAGGCGTGCCGCGTTAGGAATTTCAGTCGGGGCTGCAAGTGTTGAAGATTCAGCTCGGATCGCCCGCCATTCCTCAATCGCACGCCTGCGAATCTCTTCGGGGCTTATCCGGGCACGATTGCTCTGTTCAGCGGCCACTTCACGTTGCTGGACGAACTGCTCACGTGCACGGTCTCCGAGGACGCTTCGGCCTCCCCGACGTTCGATTTCCCAGGCGACTCTGGGCAGCCAGGGCCGGGCGTCAGGCCGCAGCATCGCCTCGGGGTTTGGAATGTGCGAGACGCGCACCTCGAGGCCAGCCTCGCGCAGCGCGGAATTGGTCAAGTCGGCCCAGCGCGCGCGAATCTGCGCGTGCTCCTGCATGGCGCGCGGCAGGCCGAGCTCAAAGCGCTGTGATCCGTTGAGTTCCGCGATCGTCTTCGGTCCCAGACCGCGAACGGTGATCTCACGGGTCGTGGCCAGCAGATGGGCATGAAAATTACGTGGGTCGCTGCGCGGCTGATGAAGCGCGAGATCCACGGCGTTGTGATAGCGATCGGAAAGTTCGCGCGCGAAACTTCGCGCCAGCAGGATTCGTTGCGCGGCGTTCAGCTCATGTGGCAACGCCAGCACGTACTCGCGTGCGACCCGCGCGTTGGCACGGGGTTCCGAGCGCTCCACGGCGTTCCAGAGCTGGCTTCGATCCCGGGCCCAGTCCAGCTGCGATCCCGCGCTGTCAAGCCGGGCCGGCAATAGAATTTCCTTGTACTCAACGTCCCGTCGGTGCGAGTGATCGTAGACATGATTGGTACGTTCGTCGCGGATGCGCTCTCCCGACCGGTAGGCCGCGGCGCTGGTGGAGACGCTGCCACCCGTCCCCGCACTTCTGCCGAAGGATTTGACGCCCAGATAGTAAATGGCCATGGCGTCAGCGGCTGATCCGGACCGCCTGCCAAACTGGCGATGAGGCGATCTTCAGATAGCCCGCCAGGTCCGGAAGCTGTTCGAGCTGCGCCGCGAGTACCGCCGGCTCGATGAGCCGCTGGTCGCTGATTTGCGTCGAGCGGCGCGCGCCGGCTGTGAACAGGCCACCGGGATTGTCGCGACCGCGCGAGCGTTGCCGGCGGATGACCTCCCGATCTCCGATCAGGCGCGCCGCATACTGGGAAGTGCCACCATTCTCGCTGCCCGAGCAGCGCAGAATCAACGTGTTACCGCAGTTCTCGATGAGCGTGTGGGCGTCGGCGCCGTAGGTCGCATTGAGCTGTGAAACCGACTGGAAGCCCAGGACGCATCGGCCGCCGAACTTCCGCAGACGAGTGAGCGCATCCTTGAGTCCGTCGATGGCGCCCAGCGCATCCAACTCATCCACGACCAGCCACAGCCTCTGGTCGTGTCCCTCCTTCTGACTCAGAGCCTCGAAGATCGCCAGTCCCATCCAGGTCGAGATGAGCGTCCGCAATGCCGCGATCTGTCGCGCCGAGTAGGGCATGAAGAGCACGCCGCGCCCTTCGCGCACCCACTGGCGCACGGAGAAGGGTCTCCCCTTCTGCCATTGCACGAAGTCCAAAGCGCGCATTGCCGAGACCGCGATGGAGCGCAAGGAGCCGAACATGCGCGCGTTCTCCGGATCCAGGAAGGGCTGAGCGGGCGTGCCGGCCAGCAGTGGTCGCAACTCCTCGGCTGTCGCCACCGCCACCAGCCGCCAAAGTTCCCGCGCGTCGCAGCCCGGGATGTCCCGACAACGATCCAGCAGGGCGGACACGAAGGCACGCGCATAGCCCCGCCACTCGCCGGCCGTGGCATCAGCGGAGCCCGCGATCAATGCGCTTGCCAGATGTTCGGGATCCGCCAGGGCCGTCAACTCGCTCAGGGGCTCCCATTTCGCCGACTGCAGCTCGAAGGGATTGAGAATCCGGTCGCCCCGCCAGGCATCGAAGAAATGCGCACAGTAACCGCCATCCGGGTCGGCGATCACCGCCCGATCGTTCCGCGCCAGCGCCGCCGAGAGGAGCTCGCGTATGGCAGTCGACTTGCCTGTGCCCGTGGTCCCGATCAACTTGAAATGCTTGGTCTCATCGAGCCGCGTCAACGGCCTGCCCGCGAGCGTCAGCAGGCCACCGGACCTTGCCCTGACGTATCCGCACCACTGGCGCAGCGGGCTCCTGCCCATGAGCCGTGTCCCGCGGATCGCCGCATCGTGCCGTGCGAGTCGCCCCACCAGCATTGCCACCACCAGCAATGGCAGCCCAAGAAGAAACGCTCCCCATGGACCCAGCGCACTCAGCCAGGGACTCACCAAGTCAGTATCCCTTGAGTACCATGTAGTCGGCGTTCGCGCCGTAGAACGGCGACTTGCGGTCAACGCGCACACATAGGCGTTTTGCCTCACCGCAGTGCTGTAAATCGATGCGCCCGCCTTCACCCGACAGCCGCGCCACCTGAGCGGATAGTTGATCCGCTGTTTGCCGCGCCTGGAGCAACTGGGCGCGCGATGGCATCAGCATCCAACTCAACGCTGCCGGCACCAGCGCGCACGCTGACACGATCGCCAGGGACCAGCGGGCGAAGTGAAGTCCCGTGGCGCGGTGCACCTGGGTAAGTCTTTCGGCCGCGCGTAGGCCGGCCGCGTCCATGAACGCCCGCTGCACGGCCTCACCCAGAGACGAATCAAGGTCCCGCGCGCGTGAATCGAGAGTCGCCAACATCCCATGGATCTCGGATTGCTGCGCATGGACCGTCTCCAGGATCCGACCGATCTGCACCGGAGTGCCGTCAGCGGCCAGTTCACAGTTCATAACCGCGCTCCTGGTGTCGGATCACTTCCGGCTGCGGAGTCAACTGAACCCGCAGCCACTCGGGCCGGGAGGCCAGCTTGAGGTATCCCGCCAAATCCGGCAGTTGCTCGATCTGCGACGGCAATACGGCTGCCTCGAGCGCCACATGCTGGCTGCTGCTGTGCGTACTCAGGAACTCCGTCGGGCGTCGCGACCGCGAGTGTGAGGTGCGCAGGATTTCGCGCTCGCCGATCAGGCTCGATGCAAACCGGGCCGTGCCCCCGCCTTCACTCGCCGAGGAGCGCAGAATCAGGGAGTTGCCGCAATTTTCTATGATCGTCTGTGCTTCGCCCTTTCCATACGTGGTCGAAACCTGCGCCACCGACTGAAATCCCAGGACGCACCGGGCGTTGAACTTTCGCAGCCGCGCGAGCGCATCCTTGAGCCCATCGATCTGTCCGACCGCATCCAACTCATCAATCACGAACCAGAGGCGCTGCTTCGGTTCCGACTGACTCATCGCCTCGAATATCGCCACCCGCATCCAGGCCGAGATCTGCGAGCGCAGCGCCGCAATCTGCCCGGCCTGATAGGGAATGAAGAGAACACCGCGATCCTTGCCGCGATCGGTCCCAGCCACCCATTGCCTGACCGACAGCTTCTCCTGGCGTTGCTCGGCGACGTATTGGAGCGCAGTCACCGCAGAGCTGGCGACGGAGCGCACTGAGTCGAACATCCTGGTGTTGTCTTCATCGAGGAAGGGCTGCGCCGCCGTTCCCGCCAGCAGCGCCCGCAGCTCCCGGTGCTCGGCAAAGACCAGCAGCCGATAGACCTCCCCCACGTCCTCGATTCCGGCCTCATGCGCGCGCCGCGTGACGGCGGTGAAGAACGTCCGGGCATACCCGCGCCAGATGCGGTCCGAGCCTTCATGATCAGGAATCAGTGAACGGGCTATCTGCTCGATGTCGTAGGGAGTGTGGATCTCCCCGAACAGGTCCCATTTTCTCGAGGCCGCCTCGAAGGGATTGAGGATGACGTCGCCTCTTTCCGGACGATAGAAGCGCCGCATGTAACCGCCGTCGGGGTCCGCAATGACCGCCCGGTCGCCTCGTGCCAACGCCTGCGTCAGCAGCTCCGTGATTGCCGTACTCTTGCCGGTTCCGGTCGTTCCAATGATCTTGAAGTGCTTGGTCTCATCCGCCTCGGCGACCGCAATTCCCGCCAGGGTCAGTCCGGCCTCCCGACCCGGCCTCGAGCGCCCGGGAACGCGGCGCGCACCCTTGCCGCCCTCGCCTTCCAGCACCACGGTGCCGCGACGATGATCGCCCGAAGGCGCTGCGGAATTGGCCAGCAAGCGCCCGGCCGCATAGCCGATCCCGATCGTCGCCGCGGCACCGACGCCCAGTGATAACGCGCCACTGCCCAATGAAACACCCAGGGCAGCGCCCAACGCGCTGGCCGTGGCGAGCGCCGCGCCCGCCACGAGGGTCGTCGGAATGGCGAACAACGGCGCCGCCAGCAGTCGGCGCCAGGGTGCGCGATTGCGGATCATGCCGACCAGCATCGGCGCCGCCACTGACGTGTAGCCGAGCACGAGCCCACTCGTGCCTCGCGTGATCGATGTTGCCGCTCCCAGCATGGCGGCAGGGTCGCATCCGCCGGCTTGATTCGCACGGCGCGAATTGCCCGTGTTTATTCAGCAATGCGCACCAACCGGGGCCCTGGCCGGTCCGTACCATATTTCCTTGATGTAACGGACATGACCCGACACGCCGAACTGGATGACGACATCCACGAGCGTCCCGAGCAGTTCCCTGATGTCCTCGCGCGACATGTCGCGCCCAGCTTCATTCTGCTTCACGAGCAGTACCAGCTGCTCGAAAGCAAGCTCCGCCGAAGCGGCGTGAATGCTCGTGATCGAGCCGGGGTGGCCCGAATTCACATTCCTCAGGTAATCGAAGGCTTCTTCGGAGCGCAGCTCTGCCAACAGGATCCGATCAGGCTTCATTCGCAGGCACGCCTCCAGGAGCTGCTTGGGCGTGACACGGCTGCGACCCTGGCCGCCCTTGCTGTAGAACAGCCGCACGTGATTGGGGTGGCGATCGAGCACCAGTTCCTGCGCATCCTCGATGCTGATCAGGCGCTCATGCGCTGGAATCTCGCGAATCAGCGCCTTGGTCCAGGTCGTCTTGCCGGACCCGGTCGGTCCGGAGACGAGGATATTGCGCTTGCCCGCAACGGCCAGTCGCATGAAACCCACGTAGTCGCGCCGCTCCAGCAGTGCAAGCAGCTGCGCTTGCACCGGATCAACCGCATCGCCGCTGTGCCGGGCACGCTCGAAAATCCCCCGTTGCGCCAGCTCATCGAGCGACCAGCTGTGCGGCGCCGGCTTGCGGATGGTGATCGAGACTGTCCGCGCCGGCGTCGCCGGTGGCATGGCCAGCTGGATACGCTCCCCGCCGGGCAGCGAAGCCGACAATAGTGGCGACTGCTCGTCAATTCTCTGCTGAGTGGCATTCGCAACGAGCTTGCACAGCCGCAGACACCAGTCGAAACCCGCGAAGCCGAGGGGCACTCTTTGCCAGCCCGCGGTGGATTCGATGAAGGCCTCGCCCGGCCGGTTGATACACAGTTCCGTCACCTCCTCCGCGGCCAGAAGTGGCTCCAGATCGCGCAACGTGAGGGCGAGCGCCGATCTTTCCAGCGGTACGGTCGCCACTTCACCGCTGATGGAGGGTCTCCGAATCGCGCAACTGATAGACCTGACGGAAATCAAGGTCACGCGCGACCAGGATCTGAATGCGGTCGCCCTGATTCTTGGTGATGGTCGGCGCAATGCCGACCGTGCCTTTGAGCGCTTCGGTGGCTACTCCCTGTGATGAGGAGGTGTCGTATATCACCGTGCCGCCCGACCGTTGGGACGCCTCGGCGGCGGCATCCACCATCGAGATCAGGATGGCGGCGCCGAATCGCTGCCAGAAGTGCCGGTCAACCTCGCCATCCAGACCGGATCGACCCAGCGCATCGGTACCCGGGGAAGCCAGTGGCACAATCACCCCCGTTGGCGTGCGCGCCTCGGTCCACAGGACGAACAATCGCGCACTGCCCTGCTGCACCTGGCCGCGCGTCTCGCCGATCAGTTTCGAGCCGCGCTCGAGCAGAACGACTTTCCCATCGACGCTGAAGGTATCGGTGGCCGTAATGCACGTCGTCATGCCTGGCAAGGAGGAATCGATGGCCGCCTCCAGCGTGCAGTCGATGAACGCGCCCTTTGCCAAGAGCAACCGCTGGCTGGGCAATTCGCTCGCCCGGGCGGGCGAAAAGGTCGTGGGAGTCAGTAAGCCAGCCAGTGCTCCCGTGTGATCCGCGCTCTCGGTTGGGTGATCCGCGGACGTCCCTTCGCCTCGGGTTTGAGCCGTGCTCCCCGCAAAGGCCGGTCCGGCCAGACGGCGATCCAGCGGCGTTTGAGGGTTGATTGAAGCTGCTGCGCCCGGCGTACTCGTCGCCGGCGGTAACGGCAGATCAGCAGCGCTCAGCGCGGCTACCGAGGCGGCCGACTCACTGAGCGGCGTCGGCATCGCCGCAGCTGAACTGCCCGCGGCGGGATCACTGGTCACCGCGAGCGACCTTGGATCCCGGATTGGACCCAGTGGCGGCAGTGAATTGTCCGCCGAGCCGGCGGGCGAAGCGGCATGCCGCGCCGCGCTCGCCGAATGCCGATGACTCAGAACAGCGCGGTAGTACCACACCAGCAGCCCCACCGCCAAAGCGCCGCTCAACAGCAGCGCCAGAGCGCCGCTCAATCGCGATTGCAGCGAACGTGCCCGCGCCATCGAGGCCACGCCGCGCTCAGCGACCCCCGTCATGGCTCATCCCTTGACGCACGCCGCACCTGCGGCGCAATGGTTCCGGAAGGCAAGCGCTCCCCGGTGCCGGAGAATCCCTTGTTGACGATGCAGCCGGTCAATGCACCCCGGCGCAGGATCAGGCGCCGGGCGATCCGATGAATGACCACCTCTCCCGATTCAATGCTGAAGTTCAGTAGCGATTCAGTTCCGTCATCGTTGCGCACGAATATCGCGGGCTGCTCGGATCGCAGGCCAAAGAGCAGATGCGTCTGAACGCCGTCGTCCCAGGCGGCCGCCGGACGCAACAGCTCGGTCCCGCAGAACCAGTAGTCGGTATTGTGGGAGCGCGCGTCAGGGGCATCTTCCAGCTGCCGCTCCAGGCTTTGATTCGCGATACCGGCCGCTACGTTCCCGGGATAAAGGAAGCGCACCACGTACATGGCCGTCGCACTCGATCCTGAGGCCGCCGTCTGCACCGTATAGTCGAACTGGTATTGCCGCTTGGAGGTCAGCACGGTGAGATTGGTCACGACTCCCGTGGCTTTCGGCTTCAGAAACAGATGGCTTCCCTGTGCCACGAAGGTGAGCCCTTCGATGTCGCCCGCCGCCAGGCCGACGAAGGTCTCCTCGGGATCGAACTGCAGGTCGATCTGATAACCGACTCTGCCATGCAGCACATAGACCTGACCGGAATCGTAGTCGGCCACACGGATGCGCGGGTCTGGCCCGGTTGCGGCCGGAACGACAGCGGCCGCACAGCATTCCGGGCCGACACTCGCAACGAGCACCGCGCAACAAACGGCCGGCAAACCGCGATGGGGCAGTCCCGCTTTCATTGGCCGGACTCCTGCTCCACGCGAAAATCCACAATCCGAAACCCCAGTGGGTTCAGGGTTCTTTGGCGCGGGTCTTGCGCCGGCTGCAGATACTGATAACGGATCGAGGCGATCCAGTGGCTGACCTGCTCGGCGGCATCGCCCGCCGGCTGAAGTCGACGCAGGTACCGGACCTGGGCGAGTCCCGGCTCCTGATCCGCCGCCTTCAGGAACGTGACGGATGAGACGGTCGCCCGCACCATCGTGCCGTCCTTGTAGAGGTTCAGCGGCGAGTCGGGATTGCTGCGCTTCCACTGGGCAAACCACAGCTGATTGCGCTGGGCCGAGTGAAATGACCCGCATTCACTATAGTCGTTCTCAGCCGTCGCAAAATTGAACCGCTGGCAGATGCTGACATAGTGGGTCAGCAGGTATCGCGTCACGACTTCGGAAGGTTGAGCATGCTCGTCGTACTGCGGTACCACATCGACAATCCCGGTGGTGTTGTCGACGCGGATGACGTAGGGCTCGACGCGCTTGAGTGGCATCATGACGACGATTGCCACAGCCGCCCCCAGCGCGCAGCTCCAGCCCGCCGCGGCCACCCAGCGCCAGATCCGCGCGGACTCACGCCACTGCTGCGTCCGATCCGCCTCCCAGGAGGCGCTTTCCTGCCAGTAAGCGGCCAGTTCGGTGCTGGCATTCATGGCTTCTGACGCTCCTGGGTCGGCGGATTGATGGGCCGCAGATTCGAGTCGCACTCGACCTTGGGGGGTGCCGAGACCGTGCAGGCCACCTGCGTGGTCAGCATGATTAACAGTGAGCACCACCCGATACCTCTACGGAACAGATCGCACATCACTGACTCCTCCCTTCGCACGATGCCTGTACAGCGCCCGCATCCCCACCAACCCCAGGACAGCGCCGGTCTTGCCGAGAGCACCCGCATGCCGCCCGAATGTACCCAAGCCGCGGCCAATGACCCCCATGCTGCTCAGCGAACCGCCACCCGCGAGGCTCGCAGCGATGGGCATGACCTGTCGAAGCACCAGCAACACGATGACGGCCACCAGCAGCATGTCCAGGGCATCGACCGTCAGCACGGCCGCGCCTCGGGCCGATGTCTGGGTCGCATAACTTTGCAGGAGGCTGAGCAGCAACGCGCCCAAGAGCACCGTCAGCACCGTGATGAACCCGTAATTGACCAGCTGCATCAACCACGCGTCAAACAATCGGCGGGTTGCCTCGAACAGGCGAAGGCAGATGAACAAGGGACCCAGCGCCAGCAGTACGGTCAGCGCAATTTTCGACAGCGCGAGCAGGAACATGGCGTAGCAACACACCAGCCCCATGATGATCCACACCAGAACGCCGGCAATGTAGAATCCGAAGTCACCGTGGAGGATCCCGCCGCGACTCCACAGCTGATTGGCCACTGAACCCGCCGCCTGCCACACGGTGTCCAGCGTCGCGACCGGCGAGGCAGCCCCCGCGATGGCGGCTGCGAGCTGCGCCGGCGCGTTATAGAAAGTGTCGACGATGACTTCGTTGTACAACCACAGCTGCAGCGCTGCGCCCAACACGATGGCCAGCAGGCCTATTCGGCGCAGCCCCTCGATGAATGGCTCTTCGATCTTGCCGGTCAACTGCAGGTAGCCCCAGAACATGACGTACAACGTCCCCAGTGTCACGAGCGCCGGCTGCAAGGTCGCCGACAGTAAAGCCGTGTTGCTGCCGATGTAGTTGAGCAGCTGCCCGTCCAGCCAGGCGGAAAAGGTCGCGAAGAAACCCATGTCGGCCTCCGCATCGATGGCTGGCGTTAAGGTACCGGCTCAAAGCGGCTGGCGAACTGCCCGTGGCCCGCGATGATTGCCTCCTGATCCTGCTGTGTGTCGAGCCATTGCTGTGCCTGCGCGACCTGGTACAGCGACTGCAACTTCGTCTGCTCGTTCTGCAGCATTCCGGACTCGGCGCCGATTCGCGCCTGCAGATCCAGCGCCGCCTTCTGGTCTGACGCACCGCCGATGGCCGTGATCAGCTGTTGGAGTGCGGAGAAGCGGCTGCTGGAGTTGCTCAGGGCGCTACCCGTAATCGCCTGCAACATCGCGATGGTGGAGCGCCAGGCAATGATCCGAGCCTGCTCAGTCGGCGGCAATGCCGCGAGCTGCTGGGGGCTAAGTATGGCGTTCGCCCGCACCGCCGCCTGGATCGAGGTCGACAATGCGGAATTTCCCGAATTCACCAGCGAAAGCGCGGCCATCAGGTCCGCCGAATTGCTCGGCAGGTAGTTGCGCACCGTGCCGGCCAACAGGTTCTGCATGCCGCGTGTGCCAGTGATGGACCGATATTCCTGCTCGGCCTGAGCCAGTTGTCCCCGCGCCGTGTTCAGGGCCTGTTCCAGAATCTGCACCTGCTGCATCAACTGGGCGATCGATGAGACATCGATGACGGCCCATTGTGCCCGGGCGCTCGGAGCCGCGATCATCAGCACGATGGCAATCAGTCCAAACAGGCAAGTGCGAATCATCTTCATTCTATTGCTCCGGTTCTGGCGTTGGGCTGAGTGGCTTCAGACATGAAGGTCGGTAACCACTGCTCCGGGTCCGCTCCCAGCTGCTCGATGAGCGTGTGCATGCGATCCACGGATTGGGCACGACCGGAAATCACCGCCAGCTCACCGTCGAGACCCTTGAGGTCCAGCTGACACACGACCCCGTGATTTCCCTGCCGCACCAGGAACTGCCGCGAGCCCACGGTCAGCTGCTCCTTGATGAGACGGAACTCCCGCTCCGAGAGTCCCAGTCCGACGACATAGTCGGCGTGCGAGGCTTCCGGGTTCGGAAAGAAGATCTTCGTGGGTGTCTGTTCGATGAGCGTGCGACTGATGGAAGCCGCAAGGACGTCGCTGACGCTTTGGGTGGCCAGGCACATCGCGCCGTTCAATTTGCGCCAGGTTCGGGGACCGTCCGTGGCAAAGCCCTCGAAGGCCCGATCGGTAAGCAATCGCCAGAACTCATCCATCCAGCACACCAGGCGCCGGCCATCGAGCATTCGTCGTACCAGATGAAACAGATACAGCGTCAGCGGCGCCCGAATGACTTCCTGACCCAGAAAGTCGGTGACATCAAAGCCCACGAGCGGGGATCCGGATAGATGCGGAGTGATGCGGTCTTCGGCATTGTCGAAAACCCACGCCAGATCCCCCGCGGTACCTCTGCACCATCTGGAGAGCCGTGCATGGATGCCCTCCGGATCCGTCGCATCCAGAAATTCGACCAGTCGTGACAAGCAGCGCACGGGTGCTTCAAGTGCCAGCGTTCCCTTCAGCGCCTGATCCAGATCTGCCTCTTCCCGCGCCGTCAGCGCCCTGCCCGAGGCCGGCCTGGCGAGCACCCGCAGCCAGGCCTTCAGGAACGCCTCATTGGCTGCGTCCGGCACTAGCTGCAGCGGGTTGCAGCCGGTTTCGACTCCGTTGCGCAGCGGCAGATACCGTCCGCCCAGGGCCCGCACCAGAATTTCCAGGCCATGATCCTTGTCAAAGACCACCTGGGTCGCGCCTTGCCGAACGAGCGTCGTCAGCAGGAACCCGATCAGTACGGTCTTGCCTGAACCTGTGGGACCACAGATCAAGGTGTGCCCGGTATCCTTCCGGCTGCCCCCGTCCGGGTCTCTCGGATCGCTTGCATGCAGGGAGAAGTGATAAGGCGAGCCGGCGCTGGTGACAAACAGCGCCAGGGCCTCGCCCCAGTGGTTGCCGGTCGCACGGCCCACCGGATGGTTGTGAAACGGAGCCATGGCACAGAAGTTGCGCGAGGTGATCGGCGCCTTGCGGGGCCGCATGCTGAAATGGCCGGGCAGCTGCGCCCAGTAAGCAGGCTCCAGACCCAGATCTTCGCGCGCGACGACCATTCCCGAATCCGCCAGCAGGCTTCGCGCCAGCGCGACATGGTCGTTGAGCACCCGGAAGCGCCGCTGCAAGGCCTCCTCGGTCCCGTCTTCTTCGACGTCCGCAAAGACCTGCAACGTCAGATGGTGGTCACCCATCACGAATTCGCTGCTGGTGAGGGCATCGAGGGCGAGGTCCAGTTCCTGCGCCTGGGACACCGAGAAGTCCCCGGCATTCTCCATCCGATTGCGCTGGCGTTGCAGCAGACCCTGTGCCGCGGGCTTGGACAGGAAGGCAAAGGACTGGGTCAAAACAAAGGGGAAAGGTGCGCACAGCAGGCGGTCGTACATGCCGGCAACGGTCGGCGTCGGGTATTCTTTGATCCCCAGCACTGCCGCGACACGCGTCGCGGCCGGCTGACGATACTCGATGACCTCGGACCCGATCAGGCAGCGCGAACTGGCGAGAACCTGCGCCAGTGGCGCGCGCGGCAGCGGCACCGCCTGACTCTCGGCATCCAGCAGCACCCCCAGGAATTCCAGCAGCCGCGAATACACGTGCCGTCCGACCTGATGAAGACCGAGCGGCTCCGGATCACACTCCTGCAGAGATGCGGCAACGGTGCGGCCGAGCTTCTCGCAGGCATCCAGGGCCTCAGCCGTACTGGACAGCGGTTTACCCGATCCGGCCAGGAGTTTTGCCAACAGACTCGGCCCGGTGCCCACGACCGGCCGATACAGCAGGGTCAGATACAGTTCGTTGAGCATCAGCGTCTCGCCGCTGAGCCGTTCGCGGTAGCGCGCGTTCAGGGTCGCCGCAAATCCCGGCGCGGGCTGCGCCAGAGTGATCCGCTCACGTCGGCGAATGACATGTGTCCACAACGCGATGTGCGGGCTTGCCACATTGCGCCACATCACATTCAGACGCTCGTGCCAGGTATTGAGCTTCGCGTCATCCGCAGTCTCAAATCCGATGCCGCCGAGGCGAAAGACCTGGAGGTAATCACCCGCCCGCGTACTGATCACGTTCTCGGAGACGTGGGACAGGTAGGGCACGTGCAGCGAGGTGTGACGTTCGCGCTGGATTCGGGCAACGCTTTGCACAGACACTCAGGTGCGCTCCGCAAGTGACGCCACGGTCACGTAGGCGGTCGGCTCCTGACGGTGCCGCTGGCCGACCGAGACGGACAATGGGCAATAGCTCGACGCCTTCCAGTACCTGCCGTTGCCCATCAGATTCAGCAGGCGTGTGCGGGCCCACAGCAGCAGCAGATCAAAGAATCGCGCGTCGTGAGCACACAGCAGTGCGCTTATTCCGTGTATCGGCAACGCCAGCAGCAGCGCCAGCAGATTGCGGCTCGCCAAAAACAACTCGAGTGTGAATACCAGATTGAATATCAGCGCGGCGTAGGTCACGCCCCAACGCATCGGGGGACGCGTCGCGCCGACAAACAGGATGTCCGAGGTCAAACCGCTGTGATACTGAGTCATCACCGGTCTCAAACGCCGAACAGCGAGCGCACCCAGGTCACGATCTGAGGCGCCCCAAAAACGATGGCTATACCCAACACGGCGCACAGGCACCAGGCCCAGGAGAGTCGGTTGGCCATGGCCATTCCGCCGAGCACCATTATCAAAATAATTGCGATGGGCGTCATCCAGGCGAGGATGTTTGTCTGCAAGGCGGTTGCACCCGTGAGGAACGGGGATTCCTGGGTATGCCCCAGCGCGGGCACCAGGGTCAGCGCGGCCGCCAGCCACAGGCTGCGCGCACGAAGCGAGGGAGAGCGTGCGGTCAATGTCATGATCGGGGAACTCCGTGACTGGCGTGGGGAGCATGTCACCAGAGCGCCGCCGCACGGAACAGCGCACTTAGCGTTGCGATCGGCCAGATATTCGCGAGGCTCAGCGCCATCGCAGACGTCCGCAGGCTCGGCGCTACAACGCCCCGACAAACTTCAGCAACGTCAGGCGCTGCGCGCGCGGCAGCTGCTCGAACCGTTCGCGTACCACGGCCGCTTCACCGTCATGCCAGAGCACCGCCTCTTCCACCGAGCGCGCGCGACCATCGTGCAGAAAGGTCGGAGAGTGTTCACGACTGAGGCGATAGCCCATCCCCCAAAGCGGCGCGGTGCGCCAGCGCGTGCGATGCACGTTTCCGGATGAATCCCGATCGGCCAGATCCGGACCCAGGTCGTGCACGGACAGATCCGTGTATGGGGCAATCAGCGCTTTCAGCGGTTGGCCATCAGGCCGGAGCAGCGCGATGGGCTGCTCGGGCAGGTGACAGACCGAGCAGCCGGTAGCCTTGAACAGTTTCAAGCCTGCACGCTGCTCAGCAGGGCTCAGTGGCTGTGGATTCACCGGCACAGCCAGCCACTTCTGGAAGATCAGGAGCGCATCAAGCAGCTCCGCCGGCATCTCCGCGGCCTGCGGATGGCGCTGTTGAGCACACTGGGCCTCGGCGTCGGTGCAGTCATCCATAAGTCGATCCGCATTGGTGACGCCCATTTCACGCGCCAGCGCCCGGGTGGTCTGATCGCGGATGTTGAGGGCCGCTGCCTGCCAGCCGAAGCGGCCGGGTCCGGCACGCGGCGGGCGACCCGGAACCGCCTCGAGTAATCCCAGGCCAAATAACGCCGGAGCCAGTCGCGGCTTGATGAGGACATTCGCCGCCAGCGGCCCGTAGTTCAGATGCGTCAACTCGTAGGTCGGCTGGCGCAGCATCCAGGCCGTGCCGTCCGGGTAGGTGCGCTGGATCACGTGATAGTGGATGACGGCCATCCCTTCGGCCGTGAAGCCCGCCACCGCGGCAGGATTGAGTATCCGTCCGTACACCGGATCGCCCGGCGGGTCGGAGCCGTTGGGCTCGCGACTGCCCGCAGCAGGCAGTGCCTCGAGCTGCACGACCAGGGCATTGGGTGCCGGCCCGTCACCCAGCGGGCCGCGGCCGTGGGCGCCCTCGTTGTGACACTCATCGCAGGACGGTGCGCTGAAGAGGGGACCCAGCCCGGCGCGGCAGCCGGCGCCCGGGGTACCAGCGGCGACGAAGTCCGTATTGAAGACCGCATGCCCGAGGGAATACTGATCCGCGACGGGTCCCGACAACGGCAGATACGGCGGTGGGTCGCGGTGATTGACATACGGTATCGGGCCGATCGGGGAAGCAGCCCGCCCTGAAGTCGCGGCCACGACCAGGCCGCACAGGATGCCGCATACCGAGAGTCGCCGCACGACGGCTACTTGGGTGCGGCGGTCACCGTCACGCGAACGCTGGCACTGTTGGTGTTGCTGAATTGCAGGGCGAGGTCACCCGCAGGCAAGGCGTACTGCACGATCTTGCGCGGCGCGCGACACTCGTGCATGCCGGTGAAGTCATCCGTCGCCGCAAACTTTCCGGCGCTGATCACATCGATCCAGAATCCCTCGCTCATCGCGACCCGGTATTTGCCGGCGCTCGGAATATGCAGGGTGACGATGCCGGCGAAGGCGCCGTCCGCCAGTACCTTTTTTTCCGGCGGCAACACAAAGCTCACCTGGTCCTGGGGCGCAAGCGAAATCTCATAGAGCTTGTCCACGGCAAGCGTCGGCGCCGGACCCGCGGCCGTCGCGGCGGTGACCGCCGTCGGCGGCGTCGCGAACAGCGCGCGCTCGTGCGACACATTCCAGGAGCTGGCATCGCAGGGATCGGCCGCGTGTACCGGCGCACCGAGCATCGCGATGGCCAACGGACTGACCGCCACGACCGCCAGCCACCTCAGTCCACTACGTCCCACTCGCGTCTCCGTTGCCATGCGAATCTCCCGCCAGCCAAAAGCCATTGTATCGGGGCAGCACCGCGCTACAAGGGGGGGAACCAGTTGCGCCGGGACGGGTCAGTACACTCAAGCGCGCCCGGGGGAGTCAATGTCGGCGGGTCGATCACGCATCGCGTCACGGACGACGACACTGCTGGTCCTGATCGGCGCCCATGGCCTCATCCTCTGGGCCGTCTGGCGCATTGAAGTACCCCCACCCGAAGAAATCGAGACCTTCACTTCAACGATGCTCTGGGTTCCGGCACGCGAGCACGCGCCGCCATCGACCGCAAGACCGGTTGCGCCTCGAACGACCGCCGGACACGCCCGCGCCACCGCGCCACTGATCCTTCTGCCCCAGCCACCGGATGCGAGCAGCGCGATCAGCGTGCCCCCCGCGCCGCAAGCAAAGATCGACTGGTCCGCCCAACTCGGCGACGCGGCGAGGTCGACTCTCGACCAGGAACGGCACGAGGCCGAGCTGCTGGGCGCCCTGACGCGCAAATACACACTGCCGGATGACCCGCGCGATCCCCATCCGGATCCGGTCACGGGCTTTCGCTGGTACAACGCCGGCAGTCATCGCATCGATACGCGCGGCTCGCTGCCGGTGCTGCATCTGAATGATCGCTGCGCGCTGGTGCTGTTCATCATGCCCATCTGTCTCATCGGACATATCGAGATCCATGGCGACCTGTTCGAGAACGCGGCGGCCTTGCACGATGAAAGGACCTCGACCGCGCGGCCGAATGACGTACCGTGAGCTACGGCTTGCGCAGCAACTCATCGCGCCCCTGCTTCACGAAAGCCCGCACTTTTTCTGCGTACTGCTGGATCTGCGCATTGTGTCCCGTCACCAGCGCACCGGCCATGCGCACCGGATCGCCGAAGAAGAAGCGCTCGTAGAGCACCTGGCGCGAACCGAACGCCGACACGGCGACATCCCACGCCAGCCTGAACATCGGGACGCGGTCGAACGCTTCGGCGCGCGCCGCCTGGTAGTACTGACGGATGTCCTCCGCCAAGGGACCGGTGACATCGGCGGCGCTCGGCATGGCGACCAGGCCGCTGGCACCGATCTGCTGGATGATCTCGACCATTCGGGGATACAGGCGCGGGTACAGATTGCGCGCGGCATCCAGCGGGTCCCAGGCCGGTCGCATCACCCCCCACTCATCCAGCTGCGCATCCGCTTCGGCCGCGCGCAGGAACGCGCGCATGGTTTCCAGGTTCACCCAGATCTCGGCGAGCTTCTCCTGGATATGTTGCAACGACTCCGCCGCAATCGCATTGACCAGGAGCGCCGCGAGCCCCAACAGAAACTCGGTCTTCGCGATGTTCTTGACGACGACCTGGTGAGTCATGTGCACCACGGCGCCGGTGCGCGAATAGGCCTGGTTGCAGCGATTGATGTCCCGGTACAGCAGCACGTTTTCCCAGGGCACCAGCACGTCATCGAAGACCACCACGGCATCCATTTCCTCGTAGCGTGAGCCCAGCGGGTGATCGAAGTGCGAGCGACCGTAGTCGAGACTTTCACGACAGATGAATCGCAGTCCGGGGGTGTCGTTCGGGATGCAGAAGCCGAAGGCGTGCGGGGCATCCTCCACCGCGCTCTTCAGCAGCGTCGAGGGAAACACCATGATCTCATCGGAGATCGGCAGGGTCGCGAGCATGCGACAGCCACGGATGATGATGCCGGCGTCGGTCTCGTCCTTGATCCGCGCCGCAATGTAGGGATCGGACTGCTGCAGGGCATTCAGCGAGCGATAGCCCTGTGGCGGTATCAGCGTGTGCGTCATGCACAGATCGTTTTCGCGCAGATACTCGTGATAGCGCTGCGCGTTGGTGCCGAAACGCGGATCCGCCTCAGCCAGAAACGCCGCCCCGGCGGCATAGCCGGTGATGGCCCGGTTGATGTAATCCGGGGCGCGCCCCATCATGCCGTGGGTGTACTCGTGCCAGACCCGCATCGCCGCGGTCACGCTGCGCAGCTCCTCAAGCGTGCGCGGAATGAGGAACGAGCGGCCGACCTTGTTGCCGCTGCTCGGCGAAGCAAACAGACTCACGGTTGGGTCCTGCCACTGCAGATCGTAGAGCTGCGCGAGAGTCTCGACTCCGCCCCGCAGCGCCGGATGGGTGGTCACATCCTTGATCTGCCGGCCCTGGTACCACAGCGTCGGCGGCCGCTCGCGCAAGCGCTGCAGCACCTGGGCACCGCGCCGCGCGCCGGTGCTCACGACTGCTCCTGGGCACCGACGCTGGCCAGATGCGCCTCGCGCAGGTCGAACTCCCGCTCGACCCGCCGACGCGAATCATCCTTGAGCTCGCCCTTGCGATAGGTTGCGTTGATGTGATCGCGCTCGGCCGCGATCAGGCGCAGTTCCACGGCGTCGCGCTGGGTGATCAGCGCGGTGTGCGAATCATCATCATCGCCGCGGTATTCGACATGCCGCAGTCGCTCACGGTAGAGCTGGCGTACCGGCGCCAGCACCTCTTCGGTCAACTTGCCCTCGCGCGTCAGCTCCTCGAGCTTCGCGAGTGCCGCCTTGATGGCCGCACGGCGTGCCCGGAACTCCTCCATCAGATCGCGCGAGCGCTCGCGACGACCGGCATGGGCCAGGCACAGCCAGGTGATGACCTTCGGAAACGCCAGCCCCTGACCCACGAGAGTCACCAGGATCACGGCAAACGTCAGAAACAGGATGAGGTCGCGAGCGGGAAACGGCGCGCCATTGTCCATCAGCACCGGCAGGGACAGGGCCGCTGCCAAGGAAACCACGCCGCGGATGCCCGTGAAGGCCAGCGCAAACGCGCGTTGCCAGGAGATCGAGTCCTCTTCGGCGTTGCCGTCCCGGTGATGGCCCAGGACGGCCAGGTAGGCGGCCGGAAAGATCCACAGGAAACGGGCCCCGATGACCGCGAGGCTGACGATGCCCGCGGCGAGCGCGAGCCCCGAGGTCGAGTAACCGGCGATGCCCCCGACGATGGCGCGCGCCTGCAGTCCGGTGACCAGGAACACCAGGCCTTCGACCAGGTACACCAGGAAGTCCCAGAAGAACACGCCCTGCAGGCGGGTCGCCGAACTGATCAGGCGCTGTCCGTTCCAGCTCACGAACAGCCCGCAGGCGATCGTCGCGATGACCCCCGACCCTCCCAGATGTTGCGGCGGCCAGAAGGCGACGAACGGCGTCAGTACCGAGAGCGTGATTTCGATGTGCGTGTCATGCGCCCATTGGCGCAGATGCAGCATCAGCCACCCCACGGCGATGCCCCACAGCACCTCGCCCACGATGATCAGCGCGAACAGGCCCGAGGCGTGGCTGATCGAAATGCTTCCGGCGCTCACCGCCACGACCGCGAACCGATAGAGCACCAGGGCGGTTGCATCATTGGCCAGCCCCTCGCCTTCCAGCAGCGTCAGGATGCGCCGCGGCACCTGCAGGCGCTTGGCGATAGACAAGGGTGCGACGGCATCCGGAGGCGACACGATGGCGCCGAGCGTAAATCCCACCGGCCAGGACAGCTGCAGCCACAGATGACAGGCCGCGGCCACCAGCACCGTCGTGAACAGCACGCAGCCGATCGCGAGCAGCGAAATACCCGCAAGGTTCGCCCGGAAGTCCTTCCAGCTCATCGAGAAGGACGCCTGGTAGATGACGAGCGGGAGGATGACCAGCAACACCAGTTCCGGCGCCAGGGTGACCGCAGGTAGCCGGGGGATGAGCGCCAGGACGACACCCGTGATGACCAGCAGGATGGAGGAAGGCACCTTGAGCCGGATGGCGACGGCCTCGACGGCGGCGATCACGGAAAGGAGTACGACAAGCAATTGCAGCGTCTGAATCATAAGATGGCGGCAGGAGACCTCCCCAGGGCCAGCATATCAGGCGCTTGCGCGGGGAGACTCGGTTGGGGTTTCCCGGCCGTCAACCGACTGCCGGCCGAAACGTTAATCCACCGTCGGGTGCCGATTTTGGCGGGAGAAGATCATGAGCAGGCTAACCGTGTGGGTTCCGGTCGTGGCGGCCACTGCCGCGCTGGCGGCGTGCCAGGGTGTCCCGGTGCGGACCGATCAGAATGCCCAGCTGCTGTCCTCCGTGCACTGCCAGTCCGTGGCCTGGGCCGGTGGCTTCAAGGGGGCCAGCCCCCTGCGCAACACCATTGCCAATCCCTTGAATGAGGCCCGGCTGCGCGACGCCATCGCGGCCGACCTGCCGCGGGCCGGTCTCACCCTGGTCAGCGAGCCCGCCCCCACGCCACCGATTGCCGGCGCACCGGCAGCGCCCGTTCCGGCCGCGGCACCTGCCGTCCAATGCCTGATCGGCTATGGCATCGGGATGAACCGCGACGTGGATGCCGTCTACCCCGACGGCTGGGTCTACGGTGGCGGTTATTGGGGAAGAGGACCTCGCTGGGGGGGCGGTTGGGGCTGGGGCTGGGGGTGGGGAGACCCGTATGTCTATCACACGAGCTACATTACCGTGGACCTGTACGACGCCGCGTCCAAGCAGCCCATCTGGCACGCCTCCGCGGAGCAGAACCTGTCGGGACTGACCGGCGATGCGGCGGCGAGCCGCATCCGCGTCGCGGTCGATGCGATCTTTCAGAAGTTTCCGCACTGACCCTCGAGCCTAGGTCGCGCGCCTGAGCACCGTGCCGACCAGAAGGTCGGCACGCAGGGCCCGGGGGCCCACCAGGAGCTCGACGGTACCCGGCTCGAAGCGCGGTTCCAGATCCGCTCCCAGGAACGTCAGCCGCTGCGCCGGCACTGCGATCGTGACGGTGCCGCTCTGACCCGCAGCCAATTCCAGGCGCCCGAACCCGACCAGCTGCAACAGCGGTCGCGAAACGGTCGCCACCACATCATGCGTGAACACGAACACGGTTTCGCAGGCCGTACGCGCGCCTTCATTGGTCAGATCGACCTGCACCTGAAAGGTATCGTGCTCGCTCACTGCCGTGGGTGCGACCCGCAGGTTCGCGTAGCGGAAGCGGCCATAGGTGAGCCCATGGCCGAAGGCGAACAGTGGCTCATTCGGTGAGTCCAGGTACTTGCTGGTGTACTTGTCCTGCGGATTGGCCGGACGCCCGGTGCGGCGCTCACTGTGAAAGATCGGGATCTGCCCGACCGAGCGTGGCCATGAAATCACGGTGCGGCCGCTGGGTGAGACCTTGCCCAGCACCACATCGGCCAGCGCATTGCCCGCCTCGCAGCCGGGGAACCAGGCGGCGATCACGGCGTCGCAGTCCTGCAGCAGGTCCGGGACGGTCAACGGGCGCCCTGAGAACAGCAGCACGGCACAGGGTTTGCCCAGGAAGTGCGCCCGCGCCAGTACCGCCCTGGCGAGTGCGTCCTGCTGACCCGGCAGACCCAGGTGCACGCGACTGGCGGCCTCACCGCTCATGTCGGCGGCCTCTCCCAGGCACAGCAGGATGCTGTCGGCCTGGTCGCACAGCGCCACGGCCGCGGGGATTCCCGAGGTGTCATCGGCCGCAATCGCAACGCCGAGGGTGTGATTTATCTTCGTATCCGGCAATGCCGTACGCAGGCCGGCCAGCACGCTGACATGGTTCGCGCCGACACCGGCCGCCCCCCAGGGTCCGCGCATTTCCTCGGGCGCATCAGCCAGCGGTCCGATGACGGCAAGCGAGCGCAGCGGCGTCTTAAACGGCAGAATGTCACGCTCGTTCTTCAGCAATACCAGCGATTGCGCGCCCACCTTGCGCGCCAGGGCGCGGCGGCGGGCAATGGCCGCGTCGGTTTCTTTCCTGATATGACAGCGATTGTACGGATCATCGAACAGACCCAGCTGTTCCTTCAGGCGCAGCACGCGGCGCACCGCGGTATCGACCTGCTCCATGCTGACCAGGCCTCGTTCCAGCGCCACCGGCAGTCCATGGCGGTAGCCGTCGGCCATCATGTCGATGTCGACGCCCGCGTTCAAAGCGAGCGCGGCCGCCTCCGGCAGATCGGCCGCCACGCCGTGATTGAGCAGTTCACGGACGGCGTTGTAGTCGCTGACGATGACGCCTTCAAAGCCGGTACGCCCGCGCAGCCAGCCGCGCAGCAAGGCGCGGTGCGCGGTCATCGGAATCCCGGCAAGATCGGTAAAGGCCGGCATGACGGTGGCCACTCCGGCGCGCACCGCCGCCTCGAACGGCGGCAGATGCACCTCGTGCAGTGTCCGTTCCGAGATATCCACCGGGGCATATTCGCGGCCCGCCGTCACCGGCGCATAGGCGACGAAATGCTTGGCGCAGGCCGCCAGGGCATCCGGCGCGGCCAGATTTGCGCCCTGGAAGCCGCGCACCTTCGCGGCGGCCATTTCAACCGCCAGCCACGAGTCCTCGCCCGACCCTTCCACGGTGCGGCCCCAGCGCGGATCACGCGACACATCGAGCATCGGTGCGAAGGTCATGGCGAGGCCATCGGCCGCGCCCTCAATGGCGGCTTCGCGCGCGGTCGCTTCCCAGAGGGCCGGGTCAAACACCCCCGCCTCGGCCAGTGGCACCGGAAACAACGATCGGTGCCCGTGAATGATGTCGAGGCCGATGAGCAGCGGAATCTTCAGTCGCGACTCCTCGACCGCCAGGCGCTGAATGTCGCGGACCGGCCCCGCGCCCACCATGTTGAGCAGATTGCCGATGGCCCCGCTGCGGATGGCGTCGGTCGAGTCCCCGGCGATGACCGGCCCGGTGACGGTGAACGAGGAGGCCGTCATGGTCAGCTGGCCGAGCTTTTCGGTCAGGGTCATGCTGGCTATCAGGGTTTCGATCCGGCTCATAATGCCGTTAGGATACAGGATGCCCAGCGTGCCTAAACGACCTGCCGCCCGATCCGCACCTGCCCCCCGCCGCGCGCGCGCGCGCAGCCCGGCGCAGCTTGCGGCCTTGCCTGATGACGAGCTGCTCGAAGCGGTCCAGAGACAGACCTTCCGCTTCTTCTGGGACGGCGCCCACCCGGTCAGCGGCCTGGCACCCGACCGGCTGACAGGCCGCACAGCGCCGGCCGACGACAAGACGGCCATCGGCGGCAGCGGCTTCGCACTGATGAGCATCATCGTCGCAGTCGAGCGCGCCTGGATCACTCGCGAGGCGGCCGTGACCCGCATCAGCGCCATGCTCGACATGCTGACCCGGGCGACCTGTTATCACGGCGCCTTTCCACATTTTCTGAATGGCCGCACCGCCGCCACGATTCCCTTCTATCGCAAGGATGATGCCGCAGACCTCGTTGAAACCTCCTTCCTGTGCATGGGGCTGCTGTGCGTGCGGCAGTACTTCGATGCCGACCGGCCCGGGGAGGCGCAGCTGCGCGGTCGCGCCAACGGACTGTGGGAGGAGGTCGAGTGGAACTGGTTCACCCAGGATCAGCGCCGGCTGCTGTACTGGCATTGGAGCCCGAACAACGGCTGGGCCGTGGACCTCGAGATCCGCGGCTGGAATGAATGCCTGATCACCTATGTGCTGGCCGCGGCCGCGCCGCGCTACGGCGTCGAGCCACTGGTGTACCACCGCGGATTCGCGGGGGGTCGTGAATTCCTCAACGGCAAGGCCTACTACGACATCAAGCTGCCCCTGGGTATGCCCTACGGGGGGCCACTGTTCTTCAGCCACTACTCGTTCTGCGCGCTGGATCCCCACGGTCTCAAGGACACCTATGCGGACTACTGGCAGCAGAATGTCGCCCATGTGCGCATCAACCACGCCCACTGCAGCGCCAATCCGCATGGCCATCCGGGCTACAGCGCCGAGTGCTGGGGACTCACCGCCAGTGATGACCCGGACGGCTACGCGGTGCATGACCCGGCCAACGACAACGGCACCCTCTCTCCGACGGCGGCGCTCGCGAGCCTCCCCTACACTCCCCATGAATCCCTGGCCGCCATCCGCCACTTCCTGCGGCGCCATGGCGACAAGGTGTGGGGACGTTATGGCTTCGTGGATGCCTTCTGCGAACGGCGCGGCTGGTTCGCGGACACCTTTCTGGCCATTGATCAGGGGCCGATTCTCATCATGATTGAAAACCACCGCTCGGGGCTGCTGTGGCGGCTGTTCATGTCCGTGCCGGAAATCCAGACCGGCTTGCGCAAACTGGGCTTCACCACGCCGCGCGCGCGCCGTTGAACACCGACACCGACCTCGAGGAGTGGCTCGAGGCGCAGTACCACCACTGCGCGCACCAGATGCTGCGCGGTATTTCGGCCACGGACATCATCAAGCAGCGGCCCGGATTCGGCCAGAGTATCCAGGCGCATATCGGTTCGGTCGTGGCCTCACCGGTGCTCGCCGCCTACGATCCCGACCCGGATTATTTCTTTCACTGGTACCGTGATTCGGCGGTGGTCATGGATGCGCTGCGCATCCTCTACGAGCGCGGCACGCTCAGTGATGAGGCCCTGCAGCTGTTCGAACAGTTCGTGCACTTCAGCCTGGCCGCCGATGCGCTGGACGGCCGCGCATTGGTTGAACGGCCGCAGTGGCGCGAGCGGGTGCAACCGGATTTCGTGAAATTCCTGCGCCAGGACGCGGATCTGGCCCAGGCCCATGGCGAGCGCATCCGCGGGGAGACCCGCCTCAATGCCGACGGCAGTCTGGATATCTCCAGCTGGCCACGGCCGCAGCACGATGGGATCGCCACGCGCGCGCTGACCCTGACGCGCTGGCTGAAGCTGCCGGGGCTCGAACCCGCCGTGCGCGAGGCCGCTTCACGATTGCTGCAGGCGGACGTGCACTACACCCGACGGCATTGGCGGGAGCCCTCCTACGACATCTGGGAAGAGGACCTCGGCCTTCACTACTACACATTGTGCACGGCCGCGGCGGCGCTGGCGGACGACCCGGCCGGCGCGTCAATCCTGCGCATGCTCGATGGATTCTGGGACAGCAGCTGTGGCCACTATCGCTCGCGGGTGCTCAGCAGCGGCGCGGCTTCCACGAAGCAGCTGGATATCGCGGTGATTCTGGCCGCGGTGCATACCGACCTGCCGGGTGTACGGCACTCGCCGGGCGATCCGCGCCAGCATGCCACCCTGACGCGCCTCGAGGAGCTGTTTGCCAGACAGTATCTGATCAATGAAGGCCGTCCGGTGGGATCGGGGCCGGCCATGGGTCGCTATGCCGGCGATGTCTATTATTCCGGGGGCGCCTATTACTTCTCGACCCTCGGCGCCGCGGAGTTGTGTTACCTCGCGGCCGTCCGCATGGCCCCGGATGCGGCACAACCCTGGTTGGCCCGGGGTGACGCCTTCCTGGAGACCGTTCGTGCCTTCACGCCGGCCAGCGGCGATCTGGCCGAACAGTTTGATCAAAAGACGGGCGTCCAGAGTTCGGCGCGGGATCTGACATGGAGCTACGCGGCCTTCATCAGTGCCACCGCCGCCCGCCGCCGTGCCCTGCAGGCCGAAAACGTTACAAAATCTTGAACCGTGCCCGTGCACGAGGGGCAGGCCTTTGCGTTTAATGGGTACAAGGCGCGCCAGGTGTGCGTCAGGTCACATTGAGGTCCCCTATGCGAATCGTTCATCAGCACATCCGCAATCTGGCCGTGGCGGCTGCCGTCGCGTTCACCGTGAGCGCGTGCGTCGTGGCGCCGGCGCCCGGCTACTATGCCGGGGGTGGCTACTACTCGGGTGTCGTCACGATCGCCCCACCGGCGCCGCAGGTCGAGGTGGTGGGCGTCGCCCCCTCACCCGGATTTGTCTGGATCGGTGGCTACTGGAATTGGGTCGGCGGTCGCCACGTCTGGGTGGGCGGGCACTGGTCTGCGCCGCGTCCGGGATACCGTTGGGCGCCCCACCACTGGGAGCGCCGCGCCGATGGCTGGCATCTGACCGGCGGAGCCTGGGTCCGACGCTAGATCGCGATCCTGACCGCGTGCGGCCCGACGGCTGATCCGCTCGGGCCGCGTTTCAAGTCAGGCCGGGGCGACCGCGCCGCCGGGCGTCAGATGATCCAGTGCATGGGGCAGCACCTGCGCGAGCTTCTGCGCCAGGGTCTGCGGATCCATGCCGAATTTGCTGGCCAGTTCCTGCAGCGTGCCGTTGCTGCCGAAGGCCTGCTGCAGTTGTTCTGCACTGATGGGCAGATTGCTGCCGTTGCCGACCCAGGAACGCGCCGTTTCACCCAGTCCCTGGCTCTCCAGTTGTGAGATCACGCCCTGCACCCCGCCGTGTTTTTCTATCAGGCCGCTCACGACCTGCGTCATCTCCGCGCCGATGACCCCACCCAAGATACCGTCCAGCAATCCCATTTGAGACTCCCCGAAAAACCAGCAGACAGTGTGACAGATCTCGGTCCGACAAGTCCTACACGGCGCCCAACCCTCTATTGATGCATCATACGGGCCGATGGCAGGCGCAACCCCGACTGACAAGGAACAGGCTGATACCGACGGCGGGCTGGTCTCCCAGCTCGTGGGTCTGACGCGCGCCAACTTCAACGGCCCGGTCGGCAAAACCCTGATTGCGCTGATGATCGCCGCGTTCGCGGTCATCGGCGCCACCGCCTACGTGCAGATCCGACTGAACATCTGGAACAAGCCGTTCTACGACGCATTGTCGCGCCGCGACCTGCACGACTTCACGGTACAGCTGGGCGTGTTCTTCATCCTGGCCGCCTGGCTGACGGTGCTCAATGTGGTGCAGCGCTGGGTGGGGGAAACGCTGAAGCTGAAATTGCGCGAAGCGCTGGTGCAGGATCTGTTGTCGCATTGGCTGCAGCCGCGGCGCGCCTTCTGGTTGGCCAATGCCGGCGCGATGGGCGAGAACCCGGACCAACGCATGCATGAGGATGCCCGGCATCTGTGCGAGCTGACCGCGGATCTGGGCATGCAGCTACTGCAATCCACGATCCTGCTACTATCGTTCTCCGGGGTGCTGTGGGTGCTGTCGAGCGCCTTCGTGTTCCGGATCGGCGAGCACGACTACGCGGTCCCCGGCTTCATGCTTTGGGCCGCGATTCTCTACGCCCTGACCGGCTCGCTGATCAGTTACTGGGTCGGACACGGTCTGATCGCCAAGAATGCCTTCCGCTACGCCCGCGAGGCGGACCTGCGCGTGGCGATGGTGCGGGTCAACGAACATCTGGATGACATCACCCTCGCCGGGGGTGAAGCCGACGAACAGCGCCGGATCTTCACCCACCTCGGCAACGTCCTGGCCGCGACCCGCAAGATCGTCAACGGACTCACCAATCTCACCTGGGTGTCGGCGGGCTTCGGCTGGGTGACCAATGTCGCGCCGATCCTGGTGGCGGCGCCGCTGTACTTCACCGGCAAGATTTCCTTCGGCGGCCTGATGATGGCCGCGGCCGCCTTCACCCAAGCCCAGTCATCGCTGCGCTGGTTCGTCGATAATTTCAGCACCATCGCCGACTGGCGCGCGACGCTGCTGCGCGTGGCGAGCTTCCGCGACGCGCTGGTGCATCCGCGGGTCAGTCAGCAGTACGAGTCGAAGATCCAGTATCAGTACGGGGATGCGGGCACGGTGGTGATAGACAACCTGGTCGTTGAATCCAGCGCCGGGGAGGATGGCCTGCAGGAACCGCATGTGGTGGTACACGCGGGTGAACGCGTCATCGTCGCCGGCGCTCCCGGCACCAATCGGACACAACTGTTCCGCGCCCTGACGGGCCTGTGGCCCTGGGGGCATGGCCAGATCACCCGACCCGAGGGCGAACTGGTGCAGTTCGTTCCCCGCAGCACCCCCTACCTGCCGCGCGGCACCCTGCGCGAAGTGCTGGCTTATCCGCAGAAGACCACCGACTTCAAGCCGGAGGCGTTCGAACAGGCACTGCGGCGCATGAAACTGAAGCGCCTGCTGCCGATGCTGGATGAAGTCCACCGCTGGGACCGGGAACTGGGATCGGAGGAGCAGGCGGCGGTTGCCATCGCGCGCATCGTGGTGCATGTCCCGAATTGGGTGCTCATGGACGGCACGCTCTCATCGCTGCCCGATGAGTTTCTGGACCGGGTCTCGGACGCATTGGAAAACGAGCTCAAGTACACGGCCGTGGTCCATATCGGTCAGGTGTCGCAGGTCGTGGATCACCTGTTCCGACGCGTCGTGCATCTGGTGAAGCTCACCGACACCGGGCCGCCGCAGACCGCGGAAGTCAAGATACTGACGCCGGAGACGCCGCATGTGGGCTAGGCGCCGCCTCTGCTGCGTGCTGCCGCTGCTGCTGCTGGCGGTCACCACACTGCCGGCGCAGGAACTCGATTACCACCCGCCGGCCAGCACCAATGACCCGGGCCTGGCCGCCTCCATGCGCGATCTTGCGGTGCGCGTGCTGCCGGTGTACCAGGAGGCTGATGCCACCCGCTACCTGAACAACCTGTCGGCACTGCAACTGGTGGCCGGCAGCATCGACTCGGCCTGGAACACCCGGCAATCACTGATGGACCGGCGCCGCCCGCAGGAGAGCGGCAAGCCGATCCGCCAGACGGTGATCTTTGACCTGTACATGCGGGCGCGTGCGCTCGCCGCTTCGGGCTCACCGTCTTTTGCGGATGCCTATGCGCGTGCGTATCAGCAGACGGTCCCGCCGCTGTCCGACCTGGATGCCTACACGTTCAATCGCTGGCTCGCGCGACCCGTGTACCAGTTTCGCGCGGCGTTGCAGCGCTCGCTCGATCAGGATCGCCCGCAACCGCGTATCACGACCGATCGGGCCATCGAGCTGATCTGGAACTATCTGGCGTTCGACGCCTATCGCAGTTTTTCGACCCTCGCCACCGGGTTGATCCGCGCCGATGACCAGCACCGCTACGTGGTGGACGACAAGGTCACCATCATGACCCCCGATGGCGCTGAGCTCGCCGCACGGGTCATCCGCCCGCGCAACGGGCCGGCAACCTGGCCTGCGATACTGGAATACACGCTCGGAGATGATCCCAATGGCGACCTGCGCGAAAACGCGGCGCATGGGTACGTGGGCGTCGTCGCCTACGTGCGCAGTCGGGCCGCGAGTCAGGTGCAGGTGTTCGAACATGACGGTGCCGATGCGACCGCCGTCATCAACTGGATCACTCATCAAAGCTGGAGCGACGGACGGGTCGGGATGTTCGGCATGCGTTACAGCGGGTTTACCGCCTGGGCGGCGCTGCGGGAGCTGCCGCCGGCGCTGAAGGCGGTCGCGACGGCTGATGCGACCGTGCCCGGCGTCGACTTCCCGATGCGCAATGGCATCTTCAGGTCGCAGGCCTACCGCTGGATCCTGGATGCCACCAACTCCGAAGTCCCGGACTACTCGAGCGAAACCGAGGATGCCTCCTGGCACCAACTGGAAAAGGGCTGGTATACCAGCGGCAAGCCTTATCGGGAGTTGGATCGGCTCGCGGGGCGCCCCAGCCCGGTCTTTCAGCGTTGGCTGAGCCATCCCAGTTACGATGACTACTGGCGCAGCATGGTGCCCTTTGGTCCCCAGTTCGCGCGCATCAAGATTCCGGTGCTGAGCATCACCGGCTACTACTCATCGGGCGAACTCGGATCGATCTACTATTTCAATCAGCAGCTGAAGGCGAATCCGAAGGCCGACCATACCCTGATCATCGGCCCCTGGACCGACGGCAGTATCGACACGGGTCCGATGCCGGATGTGCGCGGCCTGGCGGTGGATCCGGTCGCACAGCTGGACCTGGATGATCTGCGCTATCAGTGGTTCGACCAGATCTTCCGGCACGCACCCTGGCCCGCGTTCATCAAGGGTCGGGTCAATGTCCAGTTGTCCGGCGCCAACGACTGGCTGCATGGGGCGAGCATCGATGCCCTGGCGAATGGCAGCATCCGGTATTTTCTGGATCCGCAAAGCCTCGAGCCGCCGCCCCCCAAGACCGCCAAGCCGGTCGCCGCGAATGGTGGACGATTCGCGCTCGTTGCGCATCGCAGTACCCATAAGCAGCTGGTGACCCAGCTGGTGAAGCTGGCGGATCGTACCGATGAGGACTGGACCTCACCGCCCAGCCTCATCTCCAAGACCCTGAGCGAGCGCAACACTCTGGTCCTGATCAGCGATCCCTTGGGTCAGGCGACCGACCTGGTGGGCACTCCGAAGCTGCACCTCGACTTCACGCCCAATAAATTTGATGTCGACCTTGCGGTCACGCTGTATGAGCAACTGGCGAACGGCGATTTCGTGCAGCTCTACGATCCGCCCTTCGAATTCCGGGCGAGCTACGCGCGGGATCGCGCCCGTCGACACCTGTTGCAGGCGGGGGTTCAACAGCAACTGGATGTCACGGTGCAACGCGTCCTCGGGCATCGCATGCAGGCCGGCAGCCGGCTGGCCATTGCCATCTCGGTCATCAAGCGCCCCGATCGGCAGATCAACTATGGGACCGGCGGCGATGTCAGTACGGAGTCCGTGGACGACGGCCGGATTCCGCTGCGGATCCGCTGGAGCAGCGGTACTTATTTTGACCTGCCGGTGCACCACTAGCGTACAATCCCGCCCCCCTTGGCCCCCGAGCACCCTCCGACCGTGACCGATGATCCCAAAATGACCAGCTTCTCCGAGCTGGGCCTGCCCGCGGCGCTGCTCGAGTCGCTGGCCGCGGTGGGCTATGAGTCACCCTCGCCCATCCAGAGCGAGACTATTCCACGCATGCTCGCGGGCGAGGACGTACTCGGCCAGGCGCAGACCGGCACCGGCAAGACCGCCGCATTCGCCTTGCCCATACTCGCGCGCATCGATGTCTCACAGAACGCGCCGCAGGCACTGGTGATGGTGCCCACGCGCGAACTGGCCATCCAGGTCGCGGAGGCGTTTCAGAAGTACGCGGTAAGGATGCCCGGCTTTCATGTGCTGCCGATCTACGGCGGCCAGAGTTACACGCCGCAGTTGAAGGGCCTCAAGCGCGGCGCCCAGGTCATCGTCGCGACGCCGGGCCGCGTCATGGACCACATGAAGCGCGGTTCGCTGGATCTGGCCACGCTGCGCTTCGTGGTGCTGGATGAAGGCGATGAGATGCTGCAGATGGGCTTCGTCGATGATATCGAGTGGATCCTGACGCAGACTCCCCCAGGCCGGCAGATCGCGCTGTTCTCGGCGACCATGCCGAATGCCATCCGGCGCATCGCCCAGAAGCACATGCGCAATCCGGTCGAGATCACGATCCGGCAGCAGACCAGCACCGCACCGCTGATCCGTCAGCGTTACTGGCTGGTCAGCGGGCTGCACAAGCTCGACGCGCTCACGCGCATGCTCGAAGCCGAACGCTTCGATGCCATGCTGGTGTTCGTGCGCACCAAGCTTGAGACCACGGATCTGGCCGAGAAACTCTGCGCCCGCGGCTTCAATGCGGCCGAACTGAACGGCGACATACCCCAGGCCCAGCGCGAGCGCACCATCAGCCGCCTGAGAAACCGGCAGCTGGACATCGTGGTCGCCACCGACGTGGCCGCCCGCGGCATCGACGTGGACCGCATCTCGCACGTCGTCAACTACGACATCCCGTACGACTCGGAAACCTATACCCACCGCATCGGCCGCACCGGTCGCGCGGGCCGCACCGGTGATGCCATCCTGTTCGTGGCGCCCCGTGAACGCAACATGCTGCGCATCATCGAACGGCACACGCGTCAGCCGATCGAGGCGATGAATCTGCCGACGATCAAGGACGTCAATGATCAGCGCATCGCGCGCTTCAAGGAGCGGATCGCGACCGCGTTGCAGAACGGTGAGGCGAAGGCGTTCCAACCGCTGCTCGAGCAATTCGAGAC
>DATHMT010000009.1:0-10863 GCA_035486855.1 Steroidobacteraceae bacterium | reverse complement strand
GGGTCCACATGACCCGGCCGTTGGCGAGCACGGTCGGATCCCGATCGTGGCTCTGATTGAAGGATATCTGGTGAATGTTGGTGCCGTCGCCGTTCATGACGTGCAGCACGAAGGCGGGTTCATTGCGCACTTCATCCTCGGCGATGAACTGCGGCATGCCTTCATTGAGCAAAATGCCCTGCGACTGCCGCTGACGCGTCGAGGTGAAGACGATGCGGCTGTCGGGCAGGAACTGCGGTGAGATGTCGTTCACCGTGGCCGGGTCCGGGTCGGTGCTGGGATTGACGACCGGACTCAAGGTGTCGGTGGCGATGACGTACTGCCAGATGCGCCAGGAAGGCGCCTTGGTCTGATCCATGTTAGCGGTCAGCGGCCCGCGCATCGCGAACAGGATGGTCGTGCCATCCGCCGAGGCGCTGACATCCTTCACGTCATAGTTCGCCGCCGTCTTGGTGCCGGTACCGGTGATGCGCGCGGTGATGTTGACCTCGACGCCCGAAGGGGAGGCGTTGGTGCGCTTGTACAGATCGGCCGAGGGCACCGCGAAGCGCAGGAAGGTCAGATCGTTGGTCTGCGGCTGCTGCGGTACCGAGTAGCGCTTGACGTAGAAAATCGGGAAGTCGACGGTGGCCGGATCCGTGCTCTGGCCACCGGCGGTCTGCAGGTGGCCCGCGCCGCTGCTGCAGGCGCCGAAAAAAATCGCCAGGGCACACAAAAGCCCGGTTCGCAGATGCCGTGGCAGTGACTTTGTCGACGCTTCCATTTCGCTCCAACGGCACCTGAGTTGAGGCTCAGGAGCCCTTACGTAGCCGCATATTACTTAATCCGTGGTTGCAGATGCGCATTCTGCCGGATTTGTCACACCGCGGGTGTTCCGAAAGATGGTCATCTGGCGCGCGCGCAAATACCGGATTGCGCCCGTGCAGCATAGCCGCACAGGCCCCGGGACCGGGATGTCTGCGGCACGCGACGTCGGGTGGATGAGACATTCGGGAAGCGCAAAAGCTGTGGGTATAGTTCGTCCGCAACAGGTCTTTGGCGGGAGTTCAATGGGAGCCATGAACGCGAAATACAACAACGCACTGCGCGGTTCACGCGGGCTGATTGCCGCGGTGATTGCGCTGTTGTGCGCAAGTCCGGTACTCGCGGGGCCGAACGAACAGGCCAAGCGCATCTTCGACCGCGTCGCCGGTGTTCCACCCAGTGCCACCGAGCTCACCACGATGGCGGGCTACCTGCAGACCGGCGATACCACCGATGCCGTGAACGTCGCTTTGAACGCGCCGCCGTTCTACAACACGGTGCTGAAGAATTTCGCGATGCCCTGGACCAACCGCGATCAGACCGTCTTTGCGCCGCTCAATGACTATGTGGCGACCTTCATCGGCATGGTGCGCGATGGCGTCGCGTTCAACACCGCCCTGTCGGCGGACATTCTGTACGTGAGCAACGCAGCCGGGCTGCCGGCGCCTTCGGCGAGCGACAACAACCACTACGCGACCGCCGAAACGCAGGGCGTCGACATGAAGTCGACGCTGGTACAGACCACGCAGTCCGGCGTCTACGGCATACCGAGCACCGCGACCGCGGGTCTGATGACCACACGCGGGTCGACCTCGTCCTTCTTCATCAACGGCACCAATCGCGCGATGTTTCGCTACACGCTGATGGCGCATCTGTGCAACGACCTGCCGACGGTGGAGGACATCACCCGGCCCCCGGATCGCATCCGTCAGGATGTGAGCCGCTCGCCCGGTGGTGACAGCCGCGTGTTCCTCAACAGCTGCATCGGCTGCCACAGCGGCATGGATCCGATGGCACAGGCCTTCGCCTACTACAACTTCGTCGGCACCGCCGTCGGTGACGGCACCAACACCGGCGCACTGCAGTACACGCAGGGCGTGACCCAGGCCAAGTACCACATCAACACCGGCAACTTCCCCCAGGGCTTCGTGACGCCGGATGACAGCTGGAGCAACCGCTGGCGCACCGGTACGAATTCGGCGCTGGGCTGGAGCGCATCGCTGCCCGGCAGCGGCAACGGCGCCAAGTCACTGGGCCAGGAACTTGAAAACAGCCAGGCCTTCGCCAGCTGCCAGGCGCAGAAGGTATTCCAGGCCGTGTGCTATCGCGTTCCAAGCAGCACCGCGGATGTGTCACAAGTCGCGACCATGACGGCGGCCTTTCAGGCCGGGGGCTACCAGTACAAGCAGCTGTTCGCCTCCGCCGCCGTCTATTGCATGGGCCAATGAGCACCGCAATGAACATCCAACACTTCAAGCGCACTGTTACGACCTTGGGCGTACTGGTGCTGATCACGCTGGCCGGTTGCAGTGGTGGTGCCGCCACGACCCAGAATCCGGTTACGTCGGTTGCGAAAGCATCGACCTACAGCGGCCCGCCGCCGGCCACCGCCGATGTGCAGGCCTTCATGGTCAATCTGTGGGCCAACATCAACCCCACGAACCGCTGCGGCGGCTGCCACACGCAGGGCGGCCAGTCGCCGCAGTTTGCGCGCACCGATGACGTGAATCTCGCCTACGCCGCCGCGCAGACCGTGGTGAATCTGGCACAGCCGAGCCAGTCGACGATGGTGCAGAAGGTGTCCGGTGGCCATAACTGCTGGCTGGCCTCGCCTTCGGCCTGCGGTGACACCCTCACCGTGTGGATCACCAACTGGGCGGGCTCCTCGGTGACCGGGACCCAGTCGATCAAGCTCGTGGCCCCGCCGGAGCAATCGGTTGGCTCGGCCAAGACGTTCCCGACCGATCCGACCCTGTTTGAGAACACGGTCTACCCGCTGCTCACGAAGTATTGCTCGCGCTGCCATTCACCGTCGGCCGTGACGCCGCAGCAGCCGTATTTCGCCAGCAGCGATCCGGTCGAGGCGTATTCGAATGCGCAGGCGAAGATCGACCTGGATGACCCGTCGCTGTCGCGCTTCGTGGTGCGCCTGGGTACCGAGTTCCACAACTGCTGGGACGTTTGCGCCAATGATGCGGCCACGATGCTGGCGGCGATCACCTCCTTCGCCAACCAGATTCCGCTCACTCAGGTTGACCCGACGCTCGTGATCTCGAAGGCGCTGTCGCTGTTTCAGGGCACGGTGGCCTCGGGTCAGGGGCGCTACACCAGCAGTCAGATTGCGCTCTACGAATTCAAGACCGGCAGCGGCACGGTCGCCTACGACACCAGCGGCGTGGAGCCGGAACTGGATCTGAACCTGTTCGGCAACTACGCCTGGGATCAGAGCTGGGGTGTGGTGTTCTCGCCGGGCTCCTATGCGCAGGGCTCGACAACCTCGAGCGCGAAGCTCTACAACATGATCACCCAGACCGGTGAATTCAGCATCGAGACCTGGGCATCCCCGGCCAATGTCGCGCAGACGGCGGCCTACCTGGTCAGCTATTCCGGCAGTGCCAAGACCCGTGATGCAACCCTCGCGCAGCAGGCCTTCCAGTACGAGGCCTACGCGCGCAGCAGCACGACCGATACCAACGGGGCCCCGCCGCTGGTGACCAGCCCGACCAACATGTTGGCCCAGGCGGCTCTGCAGCATCTGGTGCTCACCTATGACCCCGTCAACGGCCGCCGTCTGTACGTTGATGGCGTCTACACCGGCGATGTCGACCCGGTCGCCGGGGGCACGCTCGCCAACTGGGACAACACCTTCGCGCTGGTGCTGGGCTCTGAGACCTCCGGTTCCAGCAATCAGTGGCAGGGCGAACTGCGCATGGTCGCGATCCACAACAAGGCGCTGACCCAGGCCGAAATCCAGCAGAACTACGCTGCGGGCGTCGGCCAGTCCTACTTCCTGCTGTTCGATGTCAGCACGCTCACCAACGTGCCGCAAAGCTACATCATGATGACCGCCGGGCTGAACGACAGTTACTCGTACCTGTTCGACAATCCGACCTTCATCAGCCTGGATCCGACCCAGACGCCGAACAACATCCCCATCCAGGGCATTCGCATCGGAATCAACGGCGCCGAGGCGCAGACCGGGCAGAGCTACATTCCGCTCAGCACGACGATCACCTCCGCCGACTACAACAGTTCGACCGGGCAGCTGCTCTCCAACGTGGGCGCCGTGATCGCGCTGCAGAAGGGCCCGGCTTCGGATCAGTTCTTCCTGACCTTCCAGCAGATCGGGAGCAACAGCCGCGCCTACACGCAGACGGTGCTGCCGGTGGCCGCGCTGATTCCCTCCTCGGCCGTAAGCCCGGACCTGGGCGTGCGCACCTATGAGCGGGTCAACGAGACCATGGCCAAGCTCACCGGCGTGTCGATGCAGAACGCCAGTGTCGTGCAGACGTATCAGTCGGTGCTGTCGGCGCTGCCGCCGGTGCCGGATCTGAGCGCCTACTCCTCGGCCAATCAGACCGCCATCTCGCAGCTGGCAGTGGCCTACTGCGGCGCGCTGGTGAGCAGTTCCACACTGAGCACGGCCTTCTTTGGCAGCGGCTTCGATCCGACCCAGGGCGGCAGCTACTTCAGTGCGCCGTTGGGATCCGGCGGCAGCCGCGACACCGTCATCAACGCGCTGTACGCGAACATCGTGGGCGGCACCATCGCCACGAATCTCGCGACGCAGCCGACCTACGCGAGCGTCTCGACCGAGCTTGATGCGCTCATCACCAATCTGACGGCTGCCTATCCAAGTACGCCCGGCCGTTCGGGCGTCGTCACGCAGGCGGCGTGCGCCGCGCTGCTGGGCAGCGCGTCCACGCTGGTCCAGTAGCCGGTCGATGCCTGGGAGACTGTAATGATCATTCGCAAGAAGCCCCCCCGAAGCCACAAGCTGCACGAGCCGATCCGGCATGAGGGCAGCCATCCGCGTCCGGTCACGCGCCGCGACTTCCTGGGTGCGGGCTTTCTGGCCACTCAGGCGACCCTGATCGGGTCATCCGCGATGCTGGGCGCCTTTTTCAACCCGCGCTCGGTGTTCGCGAACACGACGACGCTCGCGACCGACATCGGGACACTGCAGTCGACCTGCGGCATCGCCACCAACGGTGCGGGCAAGATTCCATTCATCGTTTTTGACCTGGCGGGCGGCGCCAATCTCAACGGTTCGGAAGCCCTCATCGGCGGACCGGGCGGTCAGCTCGACTTCCTGACCACCGCCGGGTACGGGGAGCTGGGTCTGCCGGGCGACATGCTGCCGAACTCGCCCAATACCGGCAGCGCCACCGGCAACTTCATTGACACCTCCCTGGGCCTGGCCTGGCACTCCGACGGCGCCATTCTGCGTGGCATCAAGTCGATGGCCTCCGCCGCGGCCATGGCGAACACCAACGGCACGGTGATCGCCGCGATGTCGCAGAACGACACGCAGACCAATCCGCACAATCCCATGTACGGCATTTATGCCGCCGGAGCCAACGGCTCACTGTTGCCCCTGATCGGCACCATGCCGTCCGTGTCCGGTGGCAATTCGATGGCCCCGGCCGCGCTCATCAATCTGTCGGTGAGCCCGACCGTCGTCACGCAGGGCAGTGACATCACGGGGCTGGTGAATACCGGTCAGCTCGGCACCATCTTCAGCAATCCCGCCGATGCGGTCTCCACGCTCGAGTCCACGATCCGCCTGAGCGGTGGCACCGATCCGACCACCTTTGGCGGCAAGCTCGGTCAGGTGACCGCCATACTCGACAACCCGACGGCCGACGCGGCGCTCAAGGAAGCGGCGCGCTGCGGGTATGTGAAGTCGACGGTCCTCGTCAACGAGTTCGGCGATCCCTCGTCGCTGAATCCCACGTTGGATACCAACATCACGGGTGCCTCGAACAGCATCTTCACGGCAGCCCAGTACCAGGACAACAATTTTCTGATGACCGCCGCCGTCATGAAAATGGTGGTCAACGGTCTGGCCGGCGCCGGCACCATCTCCATGTCCGGATTCGACTACCACGACGGTACCCGCGCCACCGGCGAGACCCGCAACTTCCAGGCCGGACAGGCGATCGGTGCCTGTCTCGAATACGCCAAGCGCGTCGGCGTGCCGCTGATGATCTACGTGATCAGCGATGGTTCGCTCAGTTCAACCGGCATGATCGACACCTCGGCGGCGGGGCGCGGCAAGTTCGGCTGGCAGGGCGACAACTCCTCCGTGGCGGCAACCCTGTTCCTGGTCTATAACCCGGCCGGCCGCCCCCAGGTGAACCCGAGCGCCACCACGCCCAATCAGATCGGCTCCTATACTCCCGGCGGCTCCGTGAACAGCACCTCGAGCCCGGCCGCGAACGCCGTGAACCTGCTGGTGAACACCGTGATCCTCAATTACATGGCCCTGCACGGGGAGCAGGGGAACTTTGCCGCCACCATCGCGAATAACGGCCTGGGTACCAACATTGATCCGTTGATCTCGTTCGCACCCATCGTCAACGGGGTGATCAGCTAACGATAATTGGGTACAGACCGCGTCCTGCGCAAATGTTAAATTCGGTGTGCGAGGGCCGCCGGATGCCGGGGCGGACCCATGGATGAGCGTGTGTGAAGTCTTTCCGCGTTTGGAGCCTGCCTCAACGCTGCATTGCAGCTGCGACGCTGACGATTCTGTGTCTGACGGCATTCGCCCAGGGCCCGGCCCTGCTGGGCCAGTCGGCACCGGATTTCGCGTTGCGCTCATTCAGCGGCACGAACGTGCGGCTTTCTGAAGACCGCGGTGACGTCGTGGTCATCACTTTCTGGGGCAGCCAGTGCGGCGTATGCCGCAAACAGCTGGACATGCTCGATCGCAGCTTCGCGACCTACCGCTCCGCCGGTCTGCACATGTACGGCGTCAGCGTCGACGATGATGCGGCTCACGCCCGCCAGTACGTGAGCGCGCATCCGCTGGCCTTCGCGATGCTCGAGGATCCCGCGAAGGAAGTGGCCCGTCTCTACCAGATCGACAATCTGCCCACGACCGTACTCATTGATCGGGGCGGAATCGTGCGCCATGTTTACCGCGACTTCGGCCCCCGGGACGAGGCGCTCTACCTCAGTCAGCTGCGCGAGCTGCTCAACGAATGATCGGATGTGACATGCCAGTGACAAAAAAGATCGGCCGGATACGCGATTGTCTGGTGGCAGCCTGTGCGCTGTTGATCAGCATGCAGGCACTCGCGGCCGACACGACTTCGTCGGCGCCGGCCGCCCCGAGTTCCGCTCCGGCTTCCGCCAAGTCCAAGGCCGTGGCATCGCAGGTCGAAGCGGCGCTGGCCGCCGCCGATGCCGCTCAGGGCAGTGCCCCGGCCGCACCGGCAACCCTCACCACGACCACCGCTCCGGGCGCCGCCGATACCCGCAGCCTGGATGAGGACACCCAGACGCTCAAGAAAGATGTCGTGGATCTGAACCGCGACCTGTTCGTGCTGGAGGAGGAACTGCTGTTTCCCGCCAATACCCAGGTCGCGGTGTATGTGTCGATGGATGTCGGCGAGTTCTTCGCCCTGGACTCGATCACGCTGAAAATCGACAACAAGGAAGTCACCAACTACCTGTACACGCCGCGTGAGGTGGACGCTTTGCTCAAGGGCGGCGTCCAGCGTCTGTATCTCGGTAATCTCAAGGTCGGCAATCATGAGCTGGTGGCGTTCTTTTCGGGCAAGGGTCCCGATAACCGCGACTATCGGCGCGGGGCCTCCCTCAAATTCGACAAAAGCATCGGCGCGAAGTATCTGGAACTGAAGATCGAAGACCGGCAGCGCAAGATGCAGCCGGAGTTCGAGATCAAGGACTGGGAGTAGCCGCTTCCGATGCGAGTCCTGCGCCAACTGTCCTGCGTCCTTCTGGCCGCGCTCGCCGGCGTGGCGCAGGCGGCGCAGCACGATCCGGAGAAGCTGGCGCCGATCCGCGTGCAGGACCTGCAGTACGGGGATGTGCTGTTTCATTACTACCAGCAGGATGACTTCGAGGCGCTGACGCGTCTTTTGGCCTACCAGCACTGGAACCAGCTGCCGCACCACGAACTGGACTCGCAGCTGCTGCTCGGCGGACTGTACCTGTCACTCGGGCTGTACAACGAGGCGGGCGAGCGTTTCACGAAACTGCTCACCCCGGATCTGCCGCAGGGGGTGCGTAACCGCGCCTGGTTCTATCTTGGACAGATCTGGTATGCGCGCGGCTACCTCGACAAGGCGATCGATGCGCTGCGCCAGGTGCAGGGGCATCTGCCGTTGCAGCAGGAGGCGCAGAAGACCCATCTGCTCGCCAATGCGCTGCTGCGCCAGGGCCACTTCGATGAGGCCATCGCACTGCTCAGGAGTTTCAACGGGCCACCGGACTGGCTGGCCTTCGCCCAGTTCAACATGGGCGTCGCGCTGGTGCGTCAGCAGAAGATGGATGAGGCGGACAGCAGCCTGACCGCGGTGGGCACGCTGGTGAGCACCCAGCCGGAGATGCTGGCGCTGCGCGATCGGGCGAATCTGGCCCTGGGATTCGCCTATCTGCAGGCCAATGAGCCGGCGAAGGCGCGCGTGCCGCTGGAGCGCGTACGTCTGAACGGGGCCTATTCCAACAAGGCGCTGCTCGGACTGGGCTGGGCGGATGCGGCCCTCGGGGACTATCAGGCGGCCCTCGCGCCCTGGACTGAACTGCGCAACCGCAGCCTGCTGGACTCGGCGGTGCAGGAGTCCTATCTGGCAGTGCCGTACGCCTACGGCAAACTCGAATCCAACTCGCAGGCCGCCGAGTACTACGAGTCGGCGCTCACCTCGTTCGCGGCGGAGCAGAAGGCGCTCGATGGCGCCATCGGACGCATCCAGTCCGGAAAGATGCTGGAGGAGCTGCTCGCGGGCGATGAGCAGACTCACTATGGCTGGTTCTGGCAGCTGCGCAACCTGCCGGATGAACCCGAGTCGCGCTACCTGTACGCCATCATGGCGGGTCACGATTTTCAGGAGGGTCTGAAGAACTACCGCGACCTGACCTTCCTGGGTTCGACGCTCGATGCCTGGTCGGACAGCGCACAGACCTTCGGCGACATGATCGATACCCGCGAACGGGCCTACGCGCAGCGTCTGCCGCAGGTGGACCAGCTGTTGGCCTCGGGTGCGGTCGACCAGCTGCAACATCGCCGCGACGACCTGGCGGCGCGCCTCACCTCGATCGAGACCCGCGAGGACGTGGCGGCGCTGGGTTCACCCGCGGAGCGCGCCCACTGGGAGCAGATCCGCAAGCTCGAGGATGCTCTGGCCAACGCGCCGCATGATGATGCGACCAATGCGCTGCGCGATCGGCTGCGGCTGGTGAAGGGCGTGCTGTTCTACCAGCTGGTCGACGCCTTCAAGGCGCGGCAGTGGCAGGAACAGCGCACGCTGAAGGATCTGGATCTGGCGCTGCACGAGGCGCAGAGCCGCTGGATCCGGGTCGATCGTGCGCGCCGCAGCGTGCCGACCAATACCGGTGAGTTCGCCGCGCGCCTGGCGGCGCTGAAGACCCGGATCACCGAATTGCAGGCGCGCCTGGCGGGGGCGGAGAAATCACAGCAGGCCTATCTGCAGCAGATCGCCGTCGCGGAGTTGTCGGATCAGAAGGACCGACTGGACACCTACGAGGTGCAGGCGCGGTTCGCGCTCGCGACCATGTATGACAAGGCCGCGAGCGGGCAGCCTGCGCCGAAACCGGCGCCGCCGCCTGGAGCGCCGCAATGAACCGGCCGCGCCTGCGCCGCGTGCTGCTGCTCACGTTCGCCGGTGCCTCGGCGTGCGTCACTGGCGGCGCATGGGCCGCGGACGCCACCGGCTCGCAGCCGACGATCGGTGATCTGGTCCGCAAGGGGCCGGTGACGGTGCAGAAGAACACGCCGGCGCCGGCTGATGCCGCCAAGGCCATGGACAACTACAAACGCTTCCTGGATCTGCAGCGTACCGATCCGAAGCTGCGTGCCGAGGCCATGCGCCGCCTGGGCGATCTGAACCTGGAGAGCGATCAGCTCGATACCCTGGACAAGGATCTGTCGCAGGTCGATTTGAACAGCACCGAGGCCATTCGCCTCTACACCATGCTGCTCAAGGCCTACCCGGACTACGCGCGCAACGATCAGGTTCTGTATCAGATGGCCCGGGCCTACGAGGCCACGAGCAAGCCGGATCAGGCGCTGGCTACCCTGGATCAACTCATCGCCCGTTATCCCGGCACCCGCATGCTCGATGAGGTGCAGTTTCGCCGCGGTGAGTTGCTGTTCTCCGCCAAGGACTACCGGCAGGCGGCCACGGCCTACGCGGTCGTGATCAAGCTGGGTCCCGCCTCGAGCTTCTACACCCAGTCGCTCTACAAGAATGGCTGGTCGCTGTTCAAGCAGTCCTTGAACGAGGACAGCCTGCCGTCCTTCGCCGGAGTGCTGGATCAGGAACTGCTCGGCGGCGTGAGCGGCGGACCGATGCGTCCGCTGGAGCAGCTCTCGCGCGCCAATCGCGAACTGGTCGATGACACGCTCAGGGTGATGAGCATCACCTTCTCCTACCTCGACGGCGCGGCCAGCGTGGATGCGTTCCTGAGCAAGCGCGGCACTCCGGCCTATGCCTATCTGATGTATTCACGGCTCGGCGATCTGTACGTGGACAAGCAGCGCTACCAGGATGCCGCCGGCGCGTACCGGGCCTTCGTCGGTCGCGACTCGGACAATGTGCATGCGCCGGATCTCGCCATGCAGGCCATCGAGGCTTACACCAAGGGCGGCTTCACGGATCTGGTGATCGATGGCAAGCGCGAATACGCCGAGCACTACGATTTCATGGCCCCGTTCTGGAAGGGGCGCGCCCACGCGGACTACCCGGTGGTCGTCAAGGAGCTGCAGACCAATCTGAAGGATCTGGCGACTTTCTATCACGCCGCCGCCCAGAAATCGAAATTGCCGGCGGACTATCAGCAGGCCGC
>DATHMT010000008.1:0-5522 GCA_035486855.1 Steroidobacteraceae bacterium | reverse complement strand
CATCCTGAGCCCGGATCTGAAGCGCACGCGAGGACTCCCCGGGTGAGACAGCTTCTGCTGCAGGTCCACGCTGCCGACAGCGTCGCGGTATGTCTGCGGGATGTACGCCTGGGGGAGCGATTGACGCTGGGCCAGCGCATCATTGAAATTCGCGCCGATACGCCACGCGGCCACAAGGTCGCACTCAGGTCCCATCGTGCGGGCGAAGTCGTGACGAAGTATGGCCATGGCATCGGTCATGCGACGACCGACATCGAAGCCGGCGCCCACGTCCACACCCACAACCTGCAATCGGACCTGACCCGGAGTGATCACTACTGGTACCGCGAGCCTGCGGCTCGGGCGCCCGCCGCCCCGCCGCAGCGCGAGTTCATGGGCTACCGGCGCGCGGACGGTCAGGTCGGGATTCGCAACGAGATATGGATTCTGTGCACGGTCGGGTGCGTGGCCGAGACCGTGCGCCGCATTGCCGAGCAGGCCCAAACCCGCTTCGCCGGCCGCACCGATGGGATCTTCGCCTTCGGGCACCCCTTCGGGTGTTCGCAGCTCGGCGATGACCTGAGCGGCACGAGGAGGCTGCTGGCCGCGCTGGCCCAGCATCCCAATGCCGGGGCGGTGCTGGTGGTCGGTCTCGGATGTGAAAACAATCAGCTCAGCGCCCTGATCGCGGAGCTGGGCAGTCGCGGTGTCGACCGGCTGGCGTACTTCAACGCTCAGTCGGTGGCCGACGAAGTTGAGGCCGGAGTCGAGGCACTGGAACCGCTGGTTCGGAAAGTGGCGACGGATGAGCGTTCGAAGTGCGACCTCGGCGATCTGGTGATCGGCCTCAAATGCGGCGGATCGGACGCCTTCTCGGGACTTACCGCCAATCCGCTGGTCGGGCGTATCTGCGATGCCGTCACCGCCAATGGCGGTAGCGCGATTCTGAGCGAGATTCCCGAACTGTTCGGCGCCGAGCGCGGACTGATGAGCCGATGCCGCGATCAGGCCACCTTTTCGAGGCTCGTGCAGCTGATAGAGGATTTCAAGAACTACTTCACCTCGCACCAGCTTGCCGTTTTCGAGAACCCCTCGCCGGGCAACCGGCAGGGCGGCATCACGACGCTCGAGGAGAAGTCATTGGGCGCGGTGCAGAAGGGTGGCAGCGCCGAAGTGGTCGAAGTCGTGCGCTACGGCGGTCGGGTGCAGGAAAAGGGCCTGGTGATACTCGAGTCGCCGGGTAACGATGCAGTTTCGACCACCGCGATGATTGCCGCCGGTGCGGTCATCGTGCTGTTCACCACCGGCCGCGGCACGCCGCTGGGCTTTCCCGCACCGACTCTGAAGATCTCTTCGAACAGTGATCTGGCGCAGCGCAAACCGCGCTGGGTGGATTTCGATGCCGGCTCTCTCATCGAGGGTGCGGATCGCGATGCGCTCACCGCCGAGCTGCTGGATCTCATCGTCGCAGTGGCATCGGGTGCACCGTGTCGTCACGAGCAGGCCGGTGCCCGCGAAATCGCCCTGTGGAAACGCGGCGTGACCTTGTGAGCCGGCTGTCGCGCCGCGAGTTCGCAGCAGGGCTCATGGCCTGCGGCTGGGCCGTGGGTTTTGCACGTGATGCGCTCGCGCAGGGCTGCGATGGCGCTTTCCCGGCGTGGGCCACCCGGCTGGCTTCGCAGCTGACGGCGATGGCCGGCCGCCTGCGCGCCGATCTCAAGCCCTGGAGCGGCCCGGAGCGCAGCGCGCGGCCGGAGGATTTCGGTTATGCGCGCGGACAGCCGCTCGCGACGCAGGCCATCCAAGGAGCCATCGACTCGCTGGCGAATGAGGGCGGCGGCACGGTCATCCTCGCCCACGGTGACTACGTCAGCGGCACCCTGGATCTGCGCAGTCACATCCGGCTGAAGGTGGATGAGGGCGCGCGACTGCTCGCCAGCTTGAACCTTGCCGACTATCCGCCGCGGGTCGCGAAACGTCCCACGGTCATGGACAGCAACATGGGCATGAATCAATCGCTGATTTTTGCCGAAGGGTGCAGCAATATCTCACTGTGCGGCGCCGGCACGATCGACGGACGCGGTACCAAGGCGAACTTTCCCGGCCTGGAATCCAACGGCGGCACTCCGGGACGTCCGTTCCTGATCCGCGTCATCGATTGTCAGCAGGTGCACATCCAGGGCCTCCTCCTCAAGGATTCCGCGTGCTGGATGCAGAACTATCTGCACTGCGATGAGCTGCTGATCGAGGGCATCCGGGTCGAGAATCAGGCCAATTTCAACAATGATGGCTGCGACATCGACGGCTGCCGCCGGGTCATCGTGCGCAACTGCCGGATCAACTCCGAAGACGATGGCCTGTGTTTCAAGGGCGCGGCCGAACGACCGACCGAGCAGGTGCTGGTCGAGAACTGCCGCATCTTCAGCACCACCAACGCGATCAAGCTCGGGACTGACTCGCAAAGCACGTTTCGCGACGTCCTGATCCAGAATCTTGAGATCGGCGGACCCGCTGCCGACATGCCCGCCATCAACCGTCGGCGAACCGAGTCCGGCATTTCCTGGGAGATCGTCGATGGGGGCCTGGCAGAGAATATCTACGCCCGGAATATTCACATTGTCCGCGCCGACTCCCCCCTGTTTCTGCGACTGGGGGATCGCGGCCGCGTTCGGCCGCAGGAGCCGCGGCCCAAGCCCGGGATCCTGCGCCGGATCGTCTACGATCAGATCAGTGGCGCCGACAACGGCGCGCGTGGTTCGTACTTCATGGGGTTGCCCGAGCGACACATCGAGGATGTGGCGCTCAGGGATATCGCGCTGCAGGTCAGCGCCACCGATAAGCCCGTTCCCCGGCAAGCGGACATTGCAGAGATGCGCGATACCTATCCTGATGCTCACATGATCGCCGATGCGGTGCCGGCGTACGGCCTGTGGGCGCGCCACATTGACCGGCTGACCCTGAGGCGCGTGAAATTCTCGACCCGGGCTCCGGACGGCCGGCCGATGATCCTCGCGGATCTGGATACGAAGAACGTCTGTGGTGACTAGGTTGGTTCTGCTGACGTGCCTGGCTGCGATGCTGCCGGCTCGCGGCATCACGGCCGCCCCCGAGACCTATCGCAATCCGGTGCTCTACGCGGATTACTCCGATCCGGATGTGCTGCGGTCCGGGAAGCGCTACTTCCTGGTCGCATCGAGCTTTCATTTCTCACCGGGCATACCGGTGCTCGAGTCAGTGGATCTCGTGCATTGGCGGATCCTGGGACATGTTCTGTCCAGACTTGAGTTTGCGCCGGGGTATGACCTGTTGCCGCCATTCCAGTTGACGGACGCGACCGCGGGTCCGGTCGGGGAGGGTCAGCGCTACGCGGGCGGGGTCTGGGCGCCGGCCCTGCGCTATCACGATCACAGATTCTACGTGTACTGGCCGACGCCGACCGAGGGCATCTTCGTCAGCACCGCCGCGCGCATGCAAGGGCCCTGGTCCAAGCCGGTGAGCGTTCTGGCGGGGCCCGGCTTTGAGGACCCCTGTCCCTTCTGGGATGCGGACGGTCGGGCCTATCTGATCCATGCCAAGGTCGGCGCGGGTTCTCTGATACTGCATCGCATGAGCCCCGACGGCACGCGGGTGCTGGATGCAGGCAGGACGATCGTCGAAGATCGCGTGAATCTGCCGGTGATCGAGGGTCCGAAACTCTACCGGCGGCACGGCTGGTACTACATCTTCGCGCCCATTGGCGGCGTCGGCAGCGGTGGTCAGGCGGTGCTGCGCGCCAGAAGCATCGAGGGTCCGTATGAGTGGCGCGTGGTCCTGGTAGCGGGGCAGACGAATGTCAAAGGCCCGCACCAGGGCGGCTACGTCGAGACACCGTCGGGACAGGGTTGGTTCGTCCACTTCAGCAGTACCGGTGCCTTCGGCCGCATCACGTACCTGGAACCGGTGCGCTGGCAGGATGATTGGCCCATCATCGGCGATCCCATCGATGACTCCGCCCAGGGTCAGCCGGTAGCCGAGCATGCGGTGCCGGTGGCGCACAGCGCCGGGCAGTCATATCGTCTGCAGGATTCGGATGAATTCAATACCCAGACCCTGGGGCTGCAGTGGGAATGGAACCACAATCCGGATGATCGGCTCTGGAGCCTGAGCGCGCGCCCGGGCTTCCTGCGACTGCGGGCCGCGCCTGCGCAGTACCTGGTGAGCGCCCGCAATACCTTGACTCAGATTCTGCAGGGGCCCGCCGAGACCCTGACCGCACGACTGGATATCAGTCACCTGGGCGATGCGCAGCGTGCCGGGCTGGTACTGTTCGGCGTCAGGCCGACATGGATCGGCGTGGTGCGCGAGCACGGCTCGTCCTACCTGACCTATGCGTCGGCGGGGGAGGAAACGCGCGGCCCCGTGCTGCCAGGCGCAGTCATCGATCTGCGAGCCCAGGTGAGTCCCGACCAGTCGGTCAGCTTCGCCTATGCGACGGATCCGCACGGACCCTTTCAGGCCTTCGGCCCCGCTACCGCCCTGAGTCGATTTTCGTGGTGGAAGGGCAGTCGGCCGGGCCTCTTTACCTTCATCAAGGCGCAGCCCGGCGCTGCGATCGATCCGGAATCGGACGGATACGTGGATGTCGACTGGTTTCATGTCGAGCATTGACGCATGAATCGCCGCCGGTTCCTGGCGGGCAGCGCGGCGGTCGCCGCGAGCCGGGCGCTGGCCGAGACGGCGCTGGCCCAGGCTGCCGATGCTCCGCAGTTCCAAACGCTGCAGCGCGCCTGGCAGTCGGCCTACGACCAGGCCCTGGGCGTGCTCGCGGCCAACGTGCAGACCCTGCCGCGGTACCCGCACCCGGTACTGATCGAAGGCGCCGCGTATCCGGGCATCTGGCTCGAGTGCGGCCCGCATGAGTCACTGGTGTATCGCAGGTTCAGGCCCGATATCGCGCGCAACAGTCACCGCTGCTTCTTCGAGCTGCAGCGCGCTGACGGCCAGCTGCCGTGCAACAACAAAGGCTCGGGCACGGGATTTGGCCAGATTCAGATGGTCGTGCCGATTGCCGCGACGGCCTGGGAGCTGGCTCAGGCTGCGGGTGACGAGCCACTGCTTCATGAAGCCTATCGTGCCGCCGCGGCGTGGGATGCGTGGCTGCGCCGCTACCGCAATGTACGCGGCACCGGCCTCACCGAAGGCTTCTGCACTTACGATACGGGGCAGGACAACAGCCCGCGTTGGCGCGGAATTCCCGCGCAGTGCCCCGATCAGGACGCGAAGCAGTTTCCCGCGGGGTTGAAGTTGCCGCGGCTGTGCCCGGACCTGTCGGCGACGACCTATGGCGGGCGCGTGGCGCTGGCGCAGATGGCCGAAGCATTGGGAAAGTCAGGTGAGGCGGCACAGTGGCAGGAACGGTCGCTGCAGCTGCGCGAGCTGATTCTCAAGCAGTTGTATCGCGAAGACGAGGCTGCATTCTACGACCTCGATGCGCAAGGTGATTTCGTCAGGATACGTTGCGATATCCTGAGCCGGGTGTGCGGCGAGCACGTGGTCGATCAGGC
>DATHMT010000007.1:0-75953 GCA_035486855.1 Steroidobacteraceae bacterium | reverse complement strand
CGTGACGAGCAGCGCGCCTGGCGCGAGAGCGTCGTGTTGTTCGACCAGACGCACCACATGGCAGAGTTCACGGTCAAAGGTCCGGATGCCCTGAAGTTGATGTCGTACTGCACGATCAACAGCTTCAACAATTTCTCGGTCGGCAAGGCCAAGCAGATGGTGCCGATCAGCTACGACGGTTACGTCATCGGTGACGGGATCCTGTTCTACGAGGACACGGACGAGCTGGTATTCGTCGGCCGCGCGCCCTCAGTGAACTGGCTGCAGTTCCAGGCCGAGACCGGCAACTTCAAGGTCGACAGCATCCGTGATGACCGCTCCCCGTCGGCGCCGAAAGGCAAGGCCGTCACCCGCCGCCGCTACCGCTTCCAGATCCAGGGCCCGAACGCCTGGAAAGTGATCGAGAAGCTCAACGGCGGCCCGGTGCCGGAAATCAAGTTCTTCAACTGGAGCCAAATCAATCTGGGCGGCCAGAAGGTCAAGGCATTGCGGCACGGCATGGCCGGCGCGCCAGGACTCGAGGTCTGGGGTCCGTACGCGGACTACGATAAGGTCTTCAACACCATCATGGAAGCAGGTCAGGAGTTCGGCATCGCCGCCGTCGGTACGCGTGCGTATTCCTCGAACACCCTGGAGTCCGGGTGGATCCCATCTCCACTGCCCGCCGTATACAGCGGCGAGAGCATGAAGAAGTACCGTGAGTGGCTTCCGGCCAATGGATACGAGGCCACCTGCTCGATCGCCGGCAGCTTCGTGTCCGACAGGATCGAGGACTACTATACGACGCCCTACGACCTGGGCTACGGACCGTTCGTGAAGTTCGACCATGACTTCGCCGGCCGTGAGGCGCTTGAGAAGCTCTCCAAGCAGCCGCACAAGAACAAGGTGACCTTCGCCTGGAGCGGCGAGGACGTAAGCAAGGTTCTCGCCTCGCTCTTCATTCCAGGAAAGCTGTCGAACAAGTATTTCGATTTTCCTAACTCAAACTACGGCTCGGCCACCTTCGATGCTGTCAAGAAGGGCGGCAAGGTTGTCGGGTACTCGATGTTCGGTGGTTACAGCTTCAACGAGCGCACCGCGCTGTCCTTGGGCGTGGTCAACCCGGACATCCAGATCGGTGAGGAACTGACGCTGATCTGGGGCGAAGCCGACCAGGGTACCGCCAAAGCGACCGTGGAGCGTCACGAGCAGACCGAAGTGCGCGTGCAGGTCGCGGCCGTCCCCTACGGTGAGGATGCCCGCAAGAACTATGCATCGGGCTGGCGCACCAAGTAGCACCGATCGTCCGTTCGAGCGCCCGGATGCTCGAGTCGAAGCCCCGTCGAATCGCCGCGATTCACGGGGCTTTTTTTTGGTCACAATGGCGCCCGCGGATTGCCACATTGAGCGTGCAAGGTGCCGCTGGCACGGCAGCGAAAGTGGGAGCGGACGATGAGAATGGCCGGTTACCTGAGCCTCGGGTTGATACTTTCCATGGCTGCATCAGCCGCACCGCTCTACCTCGGAATGCTGGAGGGTCCGCAGACGGATGCAAGCCAGCCCAACCCGCCGGTGAGCTCGCAGCTCCACGTCAGAATCGCCTTTCGCAAGAGCGGCAGGGTGTGGCAGGCCCTGCCCACCGATTTTGGTTCACCCACTGCGCTCACGCAGGCTACGAAACCCTATCCGGCCCGCATGCAGTGGACGGTGGTACTGAATGGCAAGGCCGTGGGGCAGATCAGTAGCCGCAACCCCGAGGTGCTGCATTGGTACGCCGACATCGGTACCCACATCATCACCTCGAGTGCGGCCGCAATCGCGACCGCAGCGAAGCCTTTGCTACTGGTATCCACACCGTACTATGAGGATCCGGCAGGTTGGACAACTTCGACGTTGACGAAGTCTGACACGCGTCTCGCGGTGGCGGCGTTCCGCCGCAGGGTGTCCGCGACCGAACGTTGCACAGCCCCTGAACAATTACCCATCCGCATGATCCCCTACGATGACGACCAGATTGCGCTCCTCGGCGTCTACCGCAGCAGCAACGGTGAATTACTGGTCGGTGAGCGATTGCAGGACCCGCAGGCCAATTGCGGATTCTTCAATGATCAGCACTTCTTCAGCTACTGGTTTGTCATCCACGACCGGCGGCGGGTCCAGTATCTGGACAGCAACATGACGCCGGTCGGGGCAGCAGACCTTGATGGCAGCGGGCAATCAGCCTGGATTTTTCTTGCGGCTCGCGGCGAGGACGAGAATGGCTATGAGCTGTTCTACCGGGACTTCAGCCGGCGGACCTACTTTCATTGGGCTTATCACTGAGCTGCCCTTCAGGCAATGACGTGCAGCGTCACGCTCGGGCGCTGCTGATTGCGGTAAATCGAACGGTAGAGTTGCAGTGCCGCCTGCGTGCGCGTCACCCCGAGCAGCGAAGCTTCATTGGCCGCCGGCATGACTTCAACGGCGACCGTCTCCACCGCCACCGCGTCCACATAGTCCGCAACCGAGCCGCGCATCACGGACCTGTTTGGCGCCGCCCACGTGCTCGGAACGTACCGCTTGGACGGCAGCTCGAACGTTAGCTGGGACAATGCCGGCAACGACTGCATCCTGGGATGTTAACAAAGCTTGCGTAATTGTTTTGTAAGTGATTTTGATGTTTTCGCGGTGGCAATGACCGCGGCAAGCGGATGCCGAGGTTCAGCTCCTGCCCTCTCGAAGGAGGGTCGCGGCGGCAATTTCTTGCCGCTCAGGGGCGGCGAGTCAGGCAAATGTCGGCCGCGGCGCCGGTTGCGCGGGTGGCGCGCTTTTCACGGCCGCGGTGAATTCCTGATCCAGTCGCGCCATGACGGCGGCGCGCTGCGCGTCACGAGTGGCTGGATCGGAGGCCTGAAAACGCAATTCCAGTTGCGCCTCGGTCGCATCGACCTTGGTCAGAAAGCAGCCCGTCACCGCCTTCTCGCCGATCACCTCGGCGGCCGCGCGCCGCGCGAGCTTGCTGGCCGCTTCGATATCCGCATCGCGGCTCACGCGAATGATGACCGTCTGCGGCCAGCGGCCGATTCCGGGACTGAGGTTGATGGCGACCTGACTCGCGGCAACGCTGTTGGGCAGCACGACCGAGCGCCCGTCCTGAACGCGAAGCGTCGTATAGCCCAGCGAAATCTTCTCGACCGTGCCGGTTTCCGTGCCGGTGGGAGCAGCGATCTGCAGCGTATCCCCGAGCCGAAATGGTCTGTAGATCGTCATGGAGATGCCGGCCACGAGGTTGCCGAGGGTGCTCTGCGCGGCAAGCCCGATGACCACCGAGGCGACGCCGGCGCCGGCCAGCATCGCGGTCCCCAGCGCGCGCAGCTGAGGAATCAGGTGTGCATAGAGGATGATCATCATCAACCAGATCACGACCGTGGCAATCTGCTGGGCGAAGCTGATGGTCGTGCGGTCGATGTGCGCTTCTTTCGATAAGGCGGCGTGGACACCGGCGCGCAGTCCGCGCGACAGCATGAGGGCGATGATGACGAACACCACCAGATAGACGAAGGCGCCGATGGGATTGTCCGGTTTGAGGGCCGTCATCACATCCCGCGGCACGATGTTGAAGCCATGCATGAGGCTGATCCTGGGTCACGCAGCCGGTGGCGTTCAAGGGTGAGCCAGACCGCCCGCCTGTAAGACAATTCCGGACCGGCTGCGGGGTCGAATGCGCATTCGGCGGACCAGTCCTTGCAGGTCAGTCCTACAGGCTTGGGCCTTGCGGACGCTCATAGTACGGCTGCGCCTGATAACAGGCCAAATTAGGAGTGAGCAATGGGTATCAACAAGGACCAGGTGGAAGGCCGCATGAAAGAGGCCGCTGGCAAGGTACAGGAATCGGCAGGCAAAGCCACCGGCAGCGTGAACCAGCAGGCCAAAGGCCTGGGCAAACAGGTCGAAGGCGCCACGCAAGCCAAGTACGGCGACGCCAAAGAGACCGTGAAGGATCACTACAAGGACGCGCAGAAGCGTCCGTAGTTGCAGGCAGAAACGACCCGTTCATCCAACGGGATGAACGGGCGTTTGCGCGTGCCCATGGCCGACTCCCCACCCACCTCCGCCGATCGCGCCGCGCACCTTGAGCACAATGTCGACAGTGTCCGCGAGGTGCAGAAGCGCGAACAGCGGCAGCGACCTGCCTCGCACCGGGTCGTCGACCGCATCAGCCGCATTATCGCCCGGCCGCTGTATCTGGGTGGCCTGTTCACCTTTGTCGCGAGCTGGATTGCCCTCAATCTCATGGCGCCCCGACTGGGTCGCGCCGCATTTGATCCGGCTCCCTTCCCGATTCTGGACGGCATCCTGTCGCTCGCCGCGCTGGTCAGTACGACCATCATTCTGATCGCGCAAAATCGCCAGACCCGAATTGAGACGCGCCATGCGCATATCGCGCTGCAGGTCAACCTGATGACCGAGCAGAAGGTCGCAAAAATCATCAATCTGTTGGAGGAGCTGCGCCGCGACATGCCGATGGTGAAGGATCGCTATGATCCTCAGGCGGCATCTTTGGCGCAGAAAACCGACGCCCTTGAAGTCTTGACTGCGATCGAGGATGTGGGTCTGGTGGATGACCCCGAAAGACCCGACGCCCCGACCGACGAGGTCGCGCCCGTACAGTAGCAGGCCCTGTCCTGCTAGCATTGACCGTCGATGCTCATCAGAACTCAGTTGGCGCGGCGCATGGGTCAGCATGTGGATCGCGAACTGTACGATGATTCGCGACTCGCACCGGCGGGCATCGCGATCTACTCGCTGGCTGATCCCCGTGAGCTGCTGCTGAGCCGCTATATCGGTCAAACTGCCGCGCCGCGCCGGCGTTTTCTGCAGCACTTGCGCACCGCGCGCCTGTGGCTGCCGGAGGAGCGCCCCTGGTGGGTGCCGCAACCGAAACTGCGCCCACTGTATGAGTGGATCCGCGAGTTGCATGCCGATGGCGAGCGCCTACCCACGATGATCATCCACAGTTGGGTCCCCACCCCGAAGGCCGCGCGTCTCGCCGAACGCAGCAGGATCTTCGATTCGCTGGCCAGCCAGATGCCGTTGCTGAACGTGGAAAGCGAGATTCTGGGTAACCAGCTGCCGCTGATCTGACGTCGCGACCGCCAGCCGGGTACAATCATCCCCAGAACAAAGGCTGGCATCTGATCCAGCGAGGGGGACGATGATGAAGACTTGGGGACAAATCCTGGCCGCCGCTGCCTGTCTGGCCGTGACGGCGCAGGGCTCCGTGGGCGCCGCCGCGCGTACGAGCGGCGACACCTGGATCGGTGTATGGGGCTACGTGATCTCGCCACCGGCATTTGGCCCCCCCGCACCTGCCGCCTTTGGGCCACCGGCACCGCCGCCAGCGCCGCTTACGCCGCTGGGTGTTCCTGCAGCCCCGGCCGCGCCGACTGCCCCGGCGGTGCCTCGGGTGTTGCCGCCGCCCCTGTTGGAAAATCCGGGCAACGTACCGGTCGATGTGACGACCACGGAGATCCGCAACACGACCGTGCGCCAACTGGTCCGCGTATCGGCTGACGGCTCGCGCCTGCGGCTGAAATTTTCCGCCGAGGACAGCCCTGACTCCCTGAGCCTCGCCGCCGTGCATGTCGGCCTGGCCGGGCCCGATGGCAATGTGGTGGCGGGCACCGACCATGCCGTTACCTTTAACGGACAGGCAGGGATCATCATTCCGGCCAGCTCCCCGGCACTGAGCGATCCGATCGACCTGCCGACCAAGGCGCTCGACCGCCTGTACATTTCGGTCCTGGTGCCGGGCCCGATGACCCTGCGCGCCTCACGGACACTCTTTGACTACGTGGCCGCTACTCCCGGTGACTTCACCGGCGCGGCCGCACTGCCCGGGGTGCGCCTAATGCGCACGCCGGTGCTGGTGACGCTGGTCGAGTCGCAGCCCACCGCCCCGACCAACGTGCTGGTGACGCTCGGTGATTCCATCACCGAAGGCGCGGCGTCCACCGCGAATGCCTTCCGCGGCTGGCCCGACCGGCTGGCCGAACGACTCGCCAGTCATCACTGGGCGACCGTCAATGTCGGGATCAGCGGCAATCGCCTGCTGCGCTACGGTGCGGGTCCCAGCGCACTGGCGCGGCTCGACCGGGATGTGCTCAGTGTGCCGGGAATCAAGGCCATCATTCTGCTGGAGGGCATCAATGACATCGGGCGCGGTCTCGGCATGCCGAACTCCACGGAACCGGTGACGGCCGAGGCACTGGAGGCGGCCGACAAACAGATCATTGCGCGCGCGCATGAACACGGTATTCGGGTCATCGGCGCCACCCTGACGCCCTATCAGGGAGCCTCCTATGCCTCGCCGGCCGGCGAGGCGGCACGCGAGGCGCTCAATACCTGGATCAAGACCGGCGGTGCGTTCGATGCTGTCATCGACTTTGCACCGGTGGTGGCCGATCCGGCCAATCCCCTGACGTTTGCCAAGGCGTACAACGATCGGGACCACCTGCATCCCAATGACGCCGGCTACAAGGCCATGGGCGATGCCGTCGATCTGGCAGTGCTGGGAAAGTAGCGGAGCACGGGCCGCCCGTCAGGTAAAGCCGACGGCGGTCAGCAGCCGCCCGTAGGCCGCCGGGTCCGTCACGGCGACGAAGACCAGGCCGGTCACGGCACCGCCAATATGCGCATCGTGATTGATGCGCCCCATGGACCGCCGGGCCTGATAGAAGCTGTACGCCAGATACAGCACGGCGAACAGTGGCGCGGGAATCGGCACCGGCAGCGGCAGGATGTAGATGCGGGATGTCGGAAAGTAGACGATGGCCGCGAACAGCACCGCGCTGATCGCGCCCGAGGCACCGAGGGTGGCGTATTCGGGCTCTTGGCGATGCTTGAAATAGGTACCCACATTGCTGATCAGCAGTGCGGCGGCATAGAGCACCACAAAAGCACCCGTGCCGATGCGTCGTTCCAGGGCGAAGCCGAAGCAGTAGAACGTCAGCAGATTGAAGAACAGATGGCTCAGGCTCGCATGCACGAAGCCGCTGCTGAGCAGACGCCAGTACTCCGAGTTGCGGACCAGCCAGTAAGGGCGCAGGGCCGCGGCGCGAATCAATGATGGTACGGCCAGCAATCCCAGCAGACTGACGAACGCGGTGAGGCAAAGGATGATGCCGGCGGCCGAACGTAAACTCTCGCGCACCGACTGAGTGCTCTTCAGCGCACGGCAAAGTAGCGGAACAGCGAGTGATCCGGCGGGTCTTCCGCCTTGAGCTTCGGCACCCGCTTGCCGACTCCCACGACCACCGTGCGATTGAGCCAGTCGTGTACGCCCTGCGGCGCGCGGAAATACGGGGTACAGCGAAAATAGGCGGCGATGGCCGGTGCCTCATCGGCCGGCTGATCGGCCCGCCGCAGGGGGCCGTGAACGTAGCCCAGATTGCGGATGTAGATCAGGGTGCCGTCATCCGCCTGAATCATGTAGTGCGCATTGAGTTCGACCACGCCATCGGCGCGGATGATGGGCCAGTCCGCCCCGCTGTAATCCACCAGCCTGCCATTCAGGCGCGGACCGCTCACGGTGCAGCCTTCCCCGACCGATGTGTAGCCCTGTTGCCCCCCTCCCGGAAGGGGCCCGGCGACCCAGCGCTTGTCGAAGTTGATCCGCACGTCAAAGACATGCTCATACTTGAGCTCCAGATCGGCATCTTGCATTGCGATGACCTTCAGTAAATCGAGCATCCGGGATGGGGAGCGAGCTAGCATAATAGCGGGATGGGGGTGGTTATGATCCGACACGTGAGTTCGTGGGCAGTCATCGCCTGCAGTGCATTTTTGAGCCTGCCGCAGCGGGTGGCGGCGCAACCGCCGCTCGCCGGTGAACGGGTCGCGACGGTCACCGCGATTCCCGAGGTGATCGGCGCCGATGCCACCTGGGAGCTGGTGTGGGCGGATTTCAAGACGGCGGACGGTATCGTCGGCACGCCCGATGGCGGCCTCCTGTTCGCGCAGGAACAGGGCGACACCATCCGCAAGCTCGATGCAAACAATCACGAATCGATCTACCTCACCGACACGCATGGCGCCGGCGCGCTATCGATCGATACGCAAGGACGTCTCTACGCGGTGCAGCGCGCCTGCACGGATCCGGGCCGAGCGTTCAGCAGCGCCTGCCAGGAACTGCCGCGCATTAGCATTCTTGCCCCGGAGCAACGGTTGCTCGCCAACAGCTTCGGTGATGGCCGCGCACTGGGCCGACTCAATGACCTGATCGCCGATGGCAAGGGCGGCGCCTATTTCACGGTCGGCGGTATTTACTACGTCAGTGCGCAGGGCGTCGTCAGCACGGTCGCTGATCAGGACATCCGCACCAACGGTCTCATCCTCAGCCCCGATGGCAAGACCCTGTACGTCACGAACGTAACGACGATCGTCGCCTTCGATGTCCTGCCCGACGGCTCGACCCGCAACCGGCGCCAGTTCGCCGACCTGGCGGGCGACACCGGCGGCGACGGCATGGCGATCGATGCAGCGGGTCGAATTTACGTCTCGGCCTCGACCGGCGTTCACGTGATCAGTCCGCAAGGCGTGCATCTCGGACTCATTCCGACGCCGCGCGTTCCCATCTCGATCGCGTTCTCAGGGCCACAGAAGCGCACGATGTACGTTGCGCAGATGGGCGCCGTCGGCCCGGATGGCAAGCCGTGGGCAACTCTTCCCGGAGTGCGCAACACGGCCATGACGCTCTATCGGATCAACATGCTCAGCGAGGGCTTCAAAGGTCGCCCTAAATAATCTAAAAATCAGATAGTTACGCTATATTCTTCGCAGGACGGTAGAACAGCAGCGTGTCCTCGCCCTTGAATTGAATGGTCGTTCCGCCGACGAAACCGTGGCGCTCGGCGAGATGAACGGAGACGGTATTTTCCGGTGCGATCAGGCAGCACGAGCGCTCGAATCGGCGCTCACCGTCGAGCCATCGCAGCGCGGCGCCGAGTGCCTCGCGCGCGAACCCGCGGCCCTGCGCCCAGCTGGCAATCGCCCAGCCGGCCTCCGGCACCCCGATGATCGATGGCTCGCACTCGCGGTGGAAGTCGGCGAAGCCGAGATCCCCGATGTAGCGTCCACTGAGCTTTTCGCGCACGGCCCAATAGCCATATCCCAGCAGCGGCCACAACCCACCGTAGCGCAGCAGCCGCATCCAGCTCTCCTGCGGCGTCGAGGAACGGCCGCCGATGTAGCGTGCCACTTCAGGATCCGCCCACATGGCGGCGAGCGGCTCGAAGTCCTGCACCGCGTGTGCATCGAGCACGAGTCGCTCGGTCTCGAGGCGCACCGGATGACTCACAGCGCCCATAGCCCCGCCTCCTGCGCGTGCAGACTCGTGGTATCAAATAGCGGCACCGCCGAATCCTTCTGCGCAATCAGGAGCGAGATTTCCGTGCATCCCAGGATGATCGCCTGCGCGCCCCGCTCGACCAGGCGGCCGATGATGCTGCGGTACTGGGCGCGGGATGCCTCGGCCAGGACGCCCTGACAGAGCTCTTCATAAATGATTCGATCGACGCTCCCCCGGTCGCTGCGCTCGGGCGTCAGGATCTGAAGTCCCTCACGGCTGAGGCGCTCCTTCATGAATGGCTCGTCCATGGTGAAACGCGTGCCCAACAGTCCCACCTTCGTAAACCCTGCCCGCTTGATCGCGGCGGCGGTCGGATCGGCGATGTGCAGCAATGGAATACCCACCGCCGCCTCGATCGCCGGCGCCACTTTATGCATGGTGTTGGTACAAAGTACCAGGAAATCCGCTCCCGCGGTTTCGAGAGATCGCGCCGCCGCGCTCAGCAGCGCGGCCGCGGCTTGCCAGTCGCCTCGGCGCTGCAGTTGTTCGATGTCTTGAAAATCTACGCTATAAAGGATCACCCGCGCCGAGTGCAGCCCGCCCAGTCGCTGTTTGACCACCGTGTTGACATGCCGATAGTACGGGATGGTGGACTCCCAGCTCATGCCGCCGATCAGTCCGATGGTCTTCACACCACCTGAAAGACGCGAATCAGCACTGCATTTTGGGTGCCGCGTCGCGCTCCCAGGGTGGCCACGAAAATCGATTGGTTCAGCCACTGGTACTTGCCGGCCGGTGCTTCGAATACCGGCGCGGTGAACATGAAGAAGGGTTCGCGGTTGTCGGGCTTCGCGGGCGGTGCGCTGGCAGCCCCTACTCCTTTGTTCACGACCCGGATGATGACGCCGTCATCCGTGCGCAGGTAATAGGCTGCCTCGACCGAACTCGCCCCATCCCTGCGGCTGAGGTTCCAGTCGGCGCCATTGTTGAGCACCACGCCGCGAATCCGCGGCCCCTTCACCGTGCCCCCGGTGATTGGAATGATCCGCCGTGTGCCCTCGGCGGTTTCGCCAAAGGGGATCGCCGGCAGGAGCGTGGCATCGCAGTCGTACACGAATTTCATCGCCGGGACACGAGCGCCGGCGGGCGCTTCCGTCACCAGGTCCGTCCCCGCCTGGCCGGTCGTTGCGACCGAGGAGGCAGCGAGGAGCAACCAATCCCGTCGGTTCATCAGGCGTTCACTGTGGCAGCCACGGGTCCGTGTCCATCGAGCCGAATGGCCTCCGCCATGAGATCGATGAAGGTTCGGGTTCGCAGCAGCATGTGCCGGCGTTCGAGAAACATCGCCACCATGAGCACCGGGGGAATGCGGCATTCCGGCAGCAGACGCACCAGGCGCCCCGCCTTGACGGGCGCTTCACTGACGCCGTGCGTCAGCATGGCGATGCCGACACCCGCGATGGCCAGTTCCCGGGCCAACTGGATGTCGGTGGTGGTCAGGTGCGGGGTCACGGTGCCATGGTCGCCGCTGGCAAAGGCCCACAGGCCCTCGTTGAGCTGGCTCTCCAGCGCGATACAGTCATGGCGCGCCAGGTCGGCGACCGCCAGCGGCGCTCCCTTGCGCTCACAGTAGGCCGGACTCGCGTACAGTCCGCGCGGCAGCTCCGCCAGGCGCCTGGCGGGCAGTTGCTCGTTGCGCACTCGGCCGATACAGATGGCGACATCGTAGGGCTCTTCACTCACATCGACCCAGCGGTTGGTGACATGGACGGTCAGTCGCAGCTCCGGGTACTGCAGGGCGAAGGCCGCCAAAGCCCGACTGAACCAGGTCCGCGCCAGACCAAAGGGCATGCTGATGCGCATCAGGCCGCGCACCTGGGATTGCATTTCGGAGGCAATCAGACTGGCCTCCTGGGTCTCGATGGCGATGCGCTCGCAGCGCTGCAGGAAGGCCGCGCCGATCTCCGTCAGCTCCAGTCGCTGCGAGCCGCGCTTGACCAGGACCGCGCCGATCTGCTCCTCGAGCAGGCGCAGTTTGCGGCTCAACGTCGCCTTCGGGGTGTGCAGGCGCAAGGCGGCCTGGCTGATGCTGCCGGCATTCACGATCTCCAGAAACAGCATCAGCAGGTTCAGATCGAGACCCGGAATCGAATCCGTCAGCGCAGCATTGGAGATGCGTTCCGAGACCGGCTTGATCGGCATATCCCACTCCCCCCGAAGTTCGTGCTCATTTTGCGTGACAGCTTAGCACCAGACAATGCGGGGGCCTAAAAGAGCCTGGTCTGCTGCAGATACGGAAGTTAGCGCTAGCATTCCTCTCTATGTAAGATCCAGCCATGATCCGGATCGCCCGCGTTCTTCTCATCGCGACACTGTGCGCTTGCTGCATGCAGGCGTTCGCCCAGGAGACCCAGGTCCGAATTGTCACGGCGCTGGGCGATATCATCGTCGCCGTGGATTCGGCCCACGCGCCGCACACCGCCGCGAATTTCCTGCGCTACGTGGACCAGAAGTCTTACGACGGCGGCGCCTTCCATCGTACGGTGACGCCGGACAACCAACCGAACAATCAGATCAAGATTGAGGTCATCCAGGCCGGCATCAATCCGGCCCAGCAGGGACACGAACTGGCGCCGATTCCCCTGGAGCGCACCAGCCAAACCGGACTGCGGCATCGCGCCGGTGTAATCTCGATGGCGCGGGATGGTCCCGACTCTGCCACCAGCGATTTCTTCATCTGCGTCAGCGCGCAGCCGAGCCTTGATTTCGGCGGCAAGCGCAACCCGGACGGTCAGGGATTCGCGGCATTCGGACGGGTGCTGAGGGGAATGGACACCGTCCGGCGAATTCAACGCTCGAAGGCGGATGGACAGAGCCTGACGCCGCCGGTGAAGATCGTGTCGATTCGACGAGTCTCCGGTCACTAGCGGGGCATCCCATGCGTAAGAGAACCGATGGAATTCTGACGACGCATGTGGGCGCGCTGCCGGCGCCACCCGACCTTTGGAATCTGGAGGGCGTCGACCCTTCCCGACTGCGGCAAGCCGTGGCCGAGGTCGTGCATCAGCAGCGCGATTGTGGCGTCGACATGGTCAATGAAGGTGAACTGACCAAGGCCGGCAACTGGCTGGCCTTCGTCAATGAGCGGCTCACCGGTTTCGAACCGGCGGACCCGGGACCCTCCGCCTCACTGCTCATGGGCAGCGCGGACTGGCAGGAGTTCGGTGACTTCTACCAAGCTGCCCTCGAAGGCGGCACGCTTTTCGAGCAGACGCGCACGGCGCAACCCCAGACCCGGGCGGGCACCCTGGATTGGGCCTGCACGGGACCGGTGACCTATCGGGGCCATGCTCCGCTGCAACGTGAAATCGCACTGCTGCGCGAGGTGGTGGGCCCTTCAACCGATGATGCGTTTCTCACTTCCACCGCTCCGGCGAGCCTGGAGCCGTCGCGCCAGAATCGCTATTACAAGTCCCAGGAAGAGTTCGTCTTCGCGCTCGCGGAGGCGATGCGAGTGGAATACCAGGCGATTGCCAATGCGGGATTCGTGCTGCAGGTGGATGATGCGTGGCTGGCGGCGCTCTGGGACCGTATCGGCATCCAGATGGGCCTCGAGGCCTATAAGCGCTACTGCGCGATGCGCATCGAAGCCTTGAATCATGCACTGCGAGGCATTCCGGCGGAGCAGATTCGTTACCACTTGTGCTGGGGAAGCTGGCACGGTCCGCATGCCCACGACCTGCCGATGGCCGACATCGTCGAGATCATGTTGGCGGTCAATGCCCAGACTTATCTGTTCGAAGCGGCCAATGTCCGGCACGAACACGAATACGTCGTGTGGAAGTCGGTCAAATTGCCGGCTGACAAGATCCTGGCGCCGGGGGTCGTGAGTCACGCAACGACACTCATCGAGCATCCGGAGCTGGTCGCCGAAAGGATCAGGCGCTTCGCCGACATCGTCGGGCGCGAACGCGTGATGGCCTCAACCGACTGTGGGCTCGGCCTGCGCTGTCATCCACAGATCGCCTGGGCGAAGCTGCGTTCGCTGTCGCGCGGTGCGGAACTGGCCAGCCGGGCGCTGTGGCACAGTTGAGCGGCTGACTGCTCTACTCCGGTTTGCGCGGCTCCGCGGGTTTGTGAGCGGACGGTGCTGGTTCCGGATGCGGCGCCGGCGCCGGCTGGGCGGCGTGCCCCTCTTCCTGCTGTTTGGTCGCCAGAGCCTGCTGCTCCGCGATGTGTCGTTGCTGCAGCTCCTGCGTTTGCTGCTGATGCTGACGCTCGAGTTCCTGGGTGCGCGCGGCATCTGCCTGTTGTTGCGCCAGGCGCTGATGCTCGAGCTCCTGTTGTTGCTGCACCCGTTGCCGTTCCTCATCCTGCTGCGCGCGCAATTGCTGCTGCTGCTGGAGTTGTTCGCGCTCGAGCGCCGAGTTGGCGCTCGCGGGCGACGGGGGCACGGGCGCCTGCGGCAGCTCGCGCGGGTGAATGGCGGCAGGTGCGGCACGGCCGATCTGTATCTGCGAGACCGGTGGTGCCGGCAGCCGCGGCTGGGTGTTCGCCGGCGCCCGTGCGACGGGCGCGTTGACCGGTGCAGTCAGATGGACCGGTACCGCCAGCCGCGTCGTCACGCGAATCGGCGCGGGTCGCGTGGCCGAGGCGGCATGTTGGATCTGGCTGACTTGCGCCACCGACAGCGGTTTACCCCCGTTGGCCTTGATTGCCGCTTGCCGGGCTTCGAAGGCCGGCGGGGGCGCGGGCGGCGGCGTACGCGCGACCACGAGGCGGGTCAGTACCGCCTGCGGGGGCTTCGATGCCACCGGACGGGATGAACCCAGCACGGCCTGTTTTGTGGGCACTGCGGCGGGCGCCAGCGGGCGAATGGGCGCGGCGGCCAGTTGGTGCGGATCGACTCGGATGACGTTTCTGGCGACCGGCTGACCGGAAGTGAAGGCGGTCGTGCTGGTCGCGGTGATGGCCCCCGGGGCGCCGCGATTGACGTAGGTAACGTTCACCGTCTTGTTGTTGATGACGGTGGTGTTGTAGAGGTTATTGATCACGGTGGTATTCACCGTGGTATTCGAGACATTGATTTTGCGAACGTAATTCGCGCTGACCGGGTAGCGGGGTACATAGACTTCGTGCGGTCCCAAGGCCACCCAGGCGACCGCGGCTCCCGCTCCCACCCACGCCACCAGCGCCGGCGCGTACACGGGCCGGATATAAACGCCGCGCGCGGGCCGCGGCGGGGACGGTACCCAACCCCAGGACCGGCCGCCCCAAATCCAGCGTCCATAATGAAACGGAGCGAAACCCCACGGCTGCGCATCCACCCAGGTGTAACCCCAGGGCGCAATGTAGGACCAATACCCTACCTGGTACGGGGCCCAGCCATCGGGGACGCTGTTCGGAGACCATACCGGCCCGTAGTCCGGTGTATTGGTCCACGAGCCCTGCTCGTCGAGATCCTCGTAACCGACCACATCATCGGACACGTACTGCGCGGAGGGCGACCGATCCCAGCGCGAGTCCCGATCCCAGCTCCAATCATCGAATGCATCAGAGTCCGGCGCCTGGGGTTGAGCGGCGGCAGTTAACGGACTCATGGCGTTGCCCGAAAAAATATCGTAGTCGCCCGACTGAACCGTATAGGCGCTGTTGCCGCCCGACACCTCTCCCTGGCCGCTGCGCACGATGATCGAGGTGTTGTTGCCGCTGGCATCGACACTGATTCGGTAGGTGCCCGGCCGCAACACGGAGAACGCCAGATTGGGCGTGTCGACCTCATAGGTGACATTGTCATCGAGTTGTCGGACCCGCAGGATCAAGGTACCCGAACTCATCTGCAGTTGAGTGACATCGTCGCTCAGCTCAATGAGCGAGAGTTCGGTGCCATTGCCGAGGCGGACCGCCGATCCATCCAGCTGCAGTTCCGCGCGGCTGCCATTGTCTACCCACAGCACGTCGCCCGACGTGAGCGGTCGGTTGAGCGGTGCAGCGACCCAGTCCTGGGTACCCGCGGGTTGAAAAGACACGGAGCCCTGCACATAGGCCAGCCGGGCGATTCGAGCCGGCGGGTCGGAATCATCCGCGTACGCGCCGCCCACGCTGAAAATAAGGGACGTCATGGCAAATGCCACCAGTCCGCTGCGTCTCAACCTTTCGATTGCTGCCATGCGATGAACGTTAGTCCTCCCTGTACCCCATCGCAAGGCCCGCAGTGAAGCATGGTGCGGTCGCCCAGGCCAGGCTGAGAACATCGGGTGCCGTGCACCCGACTTTGGCATTCTAAGGGGTATGCGGCGGGTGCTTTTTCAGGTTCACCTGTGGGTCGGAATCGGGCTCGGGCTCTACATATTCATCATCAGCCTGTCGGGCAGCCTGATCGTCTTTCGGCGCGAGTTGGATCGAACGATCTGCCCGGGCCCCACCGTGATGAGCCCGTCGGGCCCCGTTGCCACGGCCTCTTGTGAGCCTGAATTCGTCACCTGGATGGCCGAATTTCACGACCATCTGGGTGGCGGACGGACGGGCCTGTTCATAAACGGCTTGGGGGCGCTGGCCGTGGTCATCACGTGTGTGACGGGTGCGATCATCTGGTGGCCCGGCAGCAAGCGTTGGCGGCGCAGCCTGACTCTGCACCGCGGCGTGAGCGCACGCCGCTTCATCCGCGATCTGCACAACGTCCTGGGCTTCTGGCTGCTGCTGCTCATCTTCATGTGGGCGCTGACCGGGGTCTATTTTGCCTTTCCCAATCCGTTCCTCGCGCTGAGCGATGCGCTCGCGGGGGGCAACATTGCCACGCCCGCCTCGCGTTTCCTGGATGCGTCGATCGAGTGGCTGGTGCGGCTGCATTTCGGCCGCAGTTTCGGTCTCGCGATCGAGGTGCTGTGGGTGATCCTGGGTCTGGCGCCCTGCGCCCTGTTCGTCACCGGGGCGCTGATGTGGTGGACTCGGGTACTGCGCCCCGCGCTCGATCGGGATGCACCTACCTGTGGGTCTGGTAATACTCCGGCGGCGGCGGATTTGCCGGCAGCGACTGTGGAATGTCCGCGCCGCGATTTCCATCGGGCCCGATGACACCCGGGCCAGGCCCGATATGTTTGGCATCGATGTTGTTTTCGGCGCAGGAATACTCCGTGAGCCCTTCTCCCGGCTTGCCCAACACCCACGTCCGATTGAACTCGAACGTTTGGGTGTAGAACTTCGGATCGTCGACGATCAGCTGCACATGGATATGCTGCGCATCGGGCCGCGTCCAGCGTTCGATCGTGTGCATCGCATCGCTCTGCGGATCGGCGTTCTCGTCCGCCCAGATCTGATGATCCTTGAAGCCGATCGAATCGATGACGAGGGTATCTGCGTCCCAGCTGCCGACAGGGTTACCGAAAAAACGGGGGTCGGCATCCACGTCATGGGCGCGCCCGTCAACCGGGATGTAGCGATGAGTGGAATATAAGTAGAGGAAGGCGATCCGTTTCGGGGTCTGCAGGACCTCGAACGGCAAGCCACTGGCATCGTGCCGCGGAATTCCGCCCAGGATGCACAGTGCCTCCGGGTCGATGGTCTTGGTGCGGTTGTATTCCTGCGCGGCCTTGCCGGCGGCGGTGAGGGGCAGCTGAAATCCCGGAAGGTCCTTGCCCAGATTGCCGCCGGGCTTGCCCGGCTCGCGCAGCGGCTTCCAGTACCCCGTAAGATCCGGATGCCCGGCGGCATCACGGGGAGGCGGCTGCGCCGGGCCCGCCGGTTCACTTCCCAATAAGCCGGCGCCACCATTTTCCGGTGACAGCGCGACGATCGCCGGGGCGGTCGCCGCCGCCGCGAACTGCGCGGCAAGCCCTGCGGCCGGGAGCAAAAGGAGCCCCATCCAACCGGTTGGCATGCGCTTAGTTCCTGGAAGGCGCCGCTTGACCGGATGTTGCGGCATCGCCCGGCCCCCCATCGCCAGCGCTGCCGCCATAGACCGTGCGCCCGTCGGCCAAAGTCACGCGCCGCGCATCGATGAGATGGGAGCCGTCTTTGGCCAGATAGCCATCGACGATGAGCCGGTCGCCGAACTTGATATCGCCCTTCTTCCAGCCACGGCGTGACAGCGCCCCCGGATTGCCGGACTCGCAGGCCCAGTTGTGGACCTGACCCTTGGAATCAGCGACATCGAGGTAGAAATACGAGTGCGGATTGGTCCATTCGATTCTCGTGATCGTGCCGATCAGACGCACGGGCCTGTTGCCGTCGAATTCCGCGGCAAACGAGTGATGCGCGGCCGCCGGCCGTGCTGCCACGGCCTCCATCAGGGCTGCGGCGAGAATCGCCGTCTGGTGCCACCTGTCCTTTGTCATCCATGCGTCTGCCATCTCGCCCCGCCTCCATACAAAACACCTGCCAATGTTATTGAGACGGCCGCGGCCTGTACGTATTCGTTTGCTAGCAACGAAGTTATAAATGAGTAACGCCCGGCGTCGATTGGGTGATAGTTCGGTGAACCCGCTTGCATCACCGGACTCGTTGCCTTTTGATGTGCGACCCGTGACTCAGCTCCTCGAGTTTTGCCGTTGGTTGTACGACCTACCCTGGGTGGTACGGCTGGAGGAGTCCGACAACCTCTTTCCCATCATCGAAAGCGTGCATGTTCTGGGCATCGGGTTGATGGCCGGCACCATCATTACCGTGGATCTACGGGTCATGGGAATGATTTTCCGCACCGAATCCGTACGCCGTATCACGCAGACGCTGCTGCCCTATACCTGGTGGGGCTTTGCACTGATGGTCGCCAGCGGTATCCCGCTGTTCGCCGCCGAATCCGTCAAGGTGATCCATAACCCGGCGTTTCGCGTCAAACTGCTGCTGCTCGCGCTCGCCGGCGCCAACGCCTTACTGTTCCATCGCACCCTCTATCGCAGTGTCGATGAGTGGGGCGGTCGACCCAGCGCGCCACTTCCCGCTCGATTGCTGGCGGGAACGTCCGCCGTCTTGTGGTGCGCGGTCATTGTTTCCGGCCGGCTGATTGCCGTATTTGCACACCGGTTGAATGTCGGGGTCGGATCTTGAGCCTGGATCACGTCTCGGTGTTGAGCGCGCTGATGCGAACGGACCTGAGCACATCCATTCGCGAGTCGGCTTGGGCTGTCATGGCGCTCGAGGCCGTTCACCTCATCGGGCTGACGCTGCTCGGGGGTGCGGCGATCATCATCGGTGTGGGCGGGCTGCGCCCCTCGGGACTGCGCGGATTATCGGTGGCGACATTGGTCGCGGCACTACGGCCACTGCTGTGGACCGGACTGTCGCTGATGATGCTCTCCGGAACGCTGATCGCGCTGGCAATGCCGTTCAAGTACTACGGCAACGCGGCGTTTCGCTGGAAAATGCTGCTGCTGCTGCTGGCGCTCGTCGCGACCCTGGGGTTGTTCAAGACCCGGCAACGAGGCTTCGCGTTGACCGCCCTGCTGCTCTGGTTCGCCGTCGGATTCAGCGGGCGGCTGATTGGTTTTCTGTGATGAACGAATCGCATGTATTCATGCCAAATTGAAGCTGGCGAGACGGTGATCTCCGGCCGTACGATCCGGTCCTGAAACACTACCGTAATGGGAATCGCCATGAACCGCGCACTACTTCGATCACTGCTGCTCGCGATCATCGTCTCAGCACCCTGGCAGCTGGCGCGTGCCACGGAGCCCTCGTCGAAGGCGGCAGCGCAGGCGCCGTTGCCACCGTATCTGGTCGAATGGGTCTACCGTGTCAAATGGGGCGAATCCGACGAGTTCTGGCGGCTCTTTCGTAAGTACCAGATCCCCTTGCTCGACAAGGAAAAGGAGTTGGGCCGGGTGCTCAGCTACACCGTCTATCACCCGGGACTGCATGCCAGCGAGGATCAGCGTTGGGACTACCGGGTGGTGATCACCTATCGCGACATTCTCGCGACGACGCAATCCCATGACTTGCCGAAACAGCTGTTCCCTGATCAGGCGACATTCCGCAAAGAAGAGAATCAGCGCTGGAGTCTCACGCTCGCTCACTACGATCTGCCCATTCGCGAAGTCGATCCGCATTCCGCCGCCGGCGAGTGACAGGAGTACAGCCATGCACCGCAGCTTTCGGATCGTGCTGCCGCTCGCCCTCGGCCTGTGTGGCACTGCGCTGGCAGACGCGCCGCCGGAGCCGGTGCACTGGAACGTGGCGCTCGTATCCAAGGATCCGATCCGAAGCGGCAGCGATGCCACGCTTGAGGTATCGGGTGTCATCGATGAGGGCTGGCACGTCTACGCTCTCGAGCAGCTGCCGCATGGACCAACGCCGTTACACGTTACGCTCGATCCAAATGTCATTGCGGTGCTGGCGAGGCCGGCGTCGGGCAGCGCACCGGAGAAGGTCTTTTCGGCGAGCTTCGGTCTCGATACCCAATACTACACCCACAGCTTCGCGGTACGGGTGCCGGTGCATCTGAGTCCGGATCTGCCGGCCGGACGGCAGCTGATTCCGCTCAATGTCCGCTTTCAAGCCTGCAGCGACCGGGAATGCCTGCTGCCTCGGACGCTACATCTTTCCTTACCGATCGAAGTCGCCGCGGCGGGCTGAGACTGCGGCGAGCGCCTTCGGGTGGCATCCTCGGTGCGTTCAGAAGTCGCGCTCCAAGGCGCGGTCCACCGCCGACTTGGGCGTGCGGCCTTCGTTGTAGAAATTGCGCCAGGAGTCCCAATCCACCTCATCCATGCCGATGAACTGCAGTACCTCGGCGAAATCCGCGCGCAGCACCGCGAGCACCGCGATCTGCCATTGGGCCCAGCTGAGCACGCTCAAACCGGTCATGGTCGTTGGATTCAAGACAGTCCTCCGCGCGCATCGGCTTTGCACCGCCCGGCCAATCTAGAACGGCACGACGCGAGTGTCCAATGCGTAATTTCACTATATGTATGCGCGAATGGCATCAGCGAATCGGCAACTGCAGCGGAGCAAACAGCGACTCCACTTCCTGCCGGGTATCACACGCCGCGGCGCGGTCGATCAGCCGTCGCGTCAGATGCGGCGCCAGCAGCTGCAGGAAATCGTACATATACTGGCGCAGCAGGCCATCACGCGCAAAACCCGCCCAGGTCGTGTGCGTCGGAAACAGGTGCGCGGCATCGATACTCACCAGATCTTCTTCATCCTTGGCTTCCAGCGCCATGCCGGCGATGATCCCTACTCCGAGTCCGAGCCGCACGTACGTCTTGATCACATCGGAGTCGCGCGCCGTCAGGGCGATCGTGGGGGCGAGCGCGGCTCGCGCGAAAGCATCGTGCAGCGATGAGGGGCCGGAGAAGCTGAATACATAGGTCACCAGCGGGTAGGCGGCCAATTGCTCAAGCGTCGGCGTTCGCACCCGCGCCAGCGGATGCTGGCGCGGAACGACGATGCGTCGCCGCCAGTGGTAACAGGGCAGCAGCACATAATCCGGAAAGCTGTTCTGGGAGCCGGTCGCGATTGCAAAATCGATGCGACCCAATTGCCCCATCTCGGCGATCTGCTCGGAGGTGCCCTGATGCAGGTGAAATTTCACATTGGGGTACTGCTCGCAGAACTTGTGAATCACCGCCGGCAATACGTATCGCGCCTGGGTATGGGTCGTACCGATCGACAGCTCGCCGCGATCCTCGTGCTTGAACTCCTCCGACACCCCTTTGATGTTCTGAACCTCGCGCAGGGCGCGCAGTGCATACATCACGATGCGTTCGCCGGCCGGTGTGATCTTGGTAAAGGACCGGCCGTGACGCGTGAAGATCCGAAAGCCCAGTTCGGCTTCGAGTGATTTCAGCTGCTTGCTGACCGCCGGTTGGGTCGTGGCGAGTTTGTTGGCCGCTGCCGTCAGATTCAGGTCGCTTTGCACGACTGCGGCCAGACAGCGGAGCTGTTGCAGTTTCATTTGAGACGTTGCGCTTCCGGCACCGATCCATCCTTGTTCTGTCCAACCAGTATATCGGCGGCCAGTAACAATGGCGGTTGCAGGCCGGTTATAGGCCAGTGACAGCGGCCGGCGATGATGACCATTCGCGCCGCCGATGATGACGAATCGCAATCTCCTCAGGACGTAAGGTCATTAGACGCGCATCGCGCACGCGCTAGTCTCGGCGCCCACGGCATGGCGCTTGTTTGAATTCAGCCGGCCGAATACCAAACAGGGGATACGGGTCAACATGAATTTCCGCGCGCATCGCAATCCGCTCGTCACGGCCGCTGTCGCCGCGGCGCTCCTCGCTTCACGGGCGTGGGCCGTGGACGTTGCCGCAACGGCGGCAGCCGACACTTCTGAAACGGACGATGCACTTCAGTCGGTTATCGTCACCGGCACCCGGCAGAGCGGCATCAAGGCCATCGACAGTGCGGCCCCGATCCAGATCATTTCCAACGAGCAGCTGCAGAAGGCTTCGAGCAGTCCCGATCTGCTGCAGACCCTCGCGCAGCTGATACCGTCGTTCAGCGCATCGACCTTTGGCGGGGACCTGTCCAATCTCACGCTGCAGGCGAAATTGCGCGGCCTGAGCCCGAACGACACGTTGATTCTCGTGAACGGCAAGCGTCGGCATACCACCGGCAGTCTGTCCATCGGCGGGGGCTCCTTTGAGGGTGGCGCCGGCGCCGACCTGAACTTCATTCCGGTGGATGCCATCGATCACATCGAAGTTCTCACCGACGGCGCGGCCGCGCAGTACGGCTCGGACGCGATCGCGGGCGTAATCAACATCATCCTCAAGAAGGACTACGGCGGCGGCAATCTGCAGGCGACCTACGGCGCCTACGAAGACGGCGGCGGGGTCACGGACGATGTGGACGGGAACATCGGCTTTCAGCCCTACGATGGCGCCTACCTCAATCTGACCGGCGAGTTCCGCAACCATGGCTTCAGCTTCCGCGGCGCCCCGGACCCACGCACCATCGATCCGACCACCTACCCGAATACCAACGAATTCAACGCGGCGGGCTATCCCTACCTGAATCGGATCGCGGGCGACTCGCAGCAGCAGCTGAAGATCTTCTCGTTCAACTCCGGCTTCAGACTCAGCGATGCCCTCGAGTTCTATTCCTTCGGCAGCTACGGCAGGAAGCAGGGCCAGTCCTTCGAGAACTACCGCCCGCCGAGCACGGTGGTATATGACGACGCCGCCACAGATACCACGACCTACCAGTTTCCCTACGGCTTCAGCCCGCAGGAGGCGATCGACGAGACCGACTATCAGATCAACGGCGGACTCAGGGGTGCGTTCGCAGACTGGAACTGGGATCTCGCGAGCGGCTATGGCCGCGACTTCATCGACGTCTCCACGATCGACAGTACCAATCTCAGTCTCTATGCCCTGAATGGCGTGCCGCCGCCGTCCAGCTTCTATGACGGATCGTTCAAGGCCACTCAATGGACCAGTACGATCGACATCAACCGCGACTTTGATGTTGGCCTTGCGGGAGCGCTGAACGTCGCCTTCGGCGGTGAGTACCGGCGCGAAGCGTTCGCGCTCGGCGCGGGCGTCCCCGCCTCGTACTTCGGCGCGGGTGCCGCCTCCTATCCCGGTTTCAATCCGGTCGACGCCGGTATCCACTCGCGCACCAACGACGCCGCCTACATCGACCTCGCTGCCAAGGTATTCGACAAGCTGCGGCTGGACGCTGCCGGGCGCTTCGAGCATTACAGCGACTTCGGTGACAAGACCGTCGGCAAACTCACGGGGCGATACGACTTCACGCCGCAATTCGCGGCGCGTGGCACGGTCAGTACGGGATTCCGGGCCCCGACCCTCGCCGAGGAGTACTACACCACCACCAACGTCTCGCCGACTTCGGCCGTGGTGCAACTCGCTCCGAATTCCCCGGGCGCCAGGGATCTGGGTCTGGGATCCGGGCTGCAGCCGGAAACTTCGACGAACTACAGCTTCGGAACGGTATTCACGCCGGTGCCCGAGCTCACGGCTTCCCTGGACTTGTTCTATATCATCGTCAAGAACCGCATCGTGCCCACCGGCACTCTCAACGCCGCACTCAATGGGGTGGTGGTCGCCCCGCAAATCTCACAGGCCATCATCGACAACGGCAACTCGCTGGACCCGCAGGTCGTGGCGACCGGACAAACCGCAGTCAGCCTGTTTACAAACGGCGTCAATACCAGGACCAAGGGCGTCGACTTCGCGCTCGATTACATCACTGACCTGGCGAAGCTCGGAAAAGTCGACTGGTCGATTGGCGCCACGTACAACGATACGACGGCCTACGACATTCGCGGGGGCACCCCGCAGCTGGCAGGACAACCGCTGTTGAATGCGACCGCGATCTCCTACCTCACCACCGCCTCGCCGCGCGATGTGCTCAATTTCGGCGCGCTCTGGACCCTCAACCGGCTGTCCATCAACGTGCATGAGGTGGTCTACGGCAACTCCTCGGAGCAGACGGGGGATTCCGGCTACACCGACAAGGTCGCCGGCATCAGTCCCGCGACGCAGCTGTTCTACCAGAACTCGACCGGCGTGCTGCCGATCACCAATGTCGATGTGAGCTACAACGTGCTGCAGTCGCTGAAGCTCAGCGTCGGCGCCGAGAATGTGTTCAACCGCTACCCGGACAAACTGAACGCGGAGCTGCTGGCGCTGTACAACAACGCCAGGATCCTCTCCAGCAGCGCCGTGGGTCACTACGACAATTTCTCACCCATCGGAATCGATGGCGGCTTCTACTACCTGAGGGCGACCTACACCTTCTGATCCGGTGGCGCGGTGACATTCGTGATTCGCGACGGTCACAGTCCGGTGACAGAGCGCCGTACATGAATTTCGGCTATGTGCTCAGTCTATTTTGGAAGCCTTTTCTCCTTGCTCCACGCGCGCGTTGCTGACTAAATCCTGCTGCTGATGATGAGAAATGTTGAGTGCATCGATACATGAAGGTGGGTCGCGCAGCGGCCGTGGTTGCAGGGGTGTTGTCGCTCGGCGCGGCGACCTTTGCGGTTTCGCAGCAGACCGAGCCGGATTTTGCGCGCCTGAAGCCGGTGAACCTGCGGGTGTTGCCCCAGGACATCTCCGCGCGCGAATTGGGCAGGCAGATGAAGGGCTTCGAGGCGGATCTCGGCGTCACCTGCAGCCACTGCCATGTACAGGACACCGTCACACGCAAGTTCGACTACGCCTCGGATGAAAACCCGGATAAGACCACGGCCCGACTCATGATCACCATGCTCAAGGATATCAACGACAAGTATTTGGCCGAGCTCGGCGGGGATCGCCGCTACGCCGTGCCGGTGACCTGCGGCAGCTGCCATCAGGGGCAAAGCAGTCCCCCGCCCTTCGAACCGCGCTACTCGCCATGAGCCGTAAACTCAAGTGCTTGCGGATTGCCCTGTTGGCATTGGCCACCGGCGGTGTGAGTGTGTGCGCGCAGGCGCAGATCGCGGTACGCAATCAGGGATACATGCCCTACAGCGATGCCCCGATCAACTATCGTTCGGATGATGTCAGCGATCCGGTGGCGAAGCTGGAGCGGCAGCTCGAAAAAGGTGAGACCAGTCTCAGCTGGGAGCCGGACCAGGGTTACCTGAAGTCAGTGCTCAAACTGCTGAAGGTGCCGCTGGAGTCCCAGACGCTGGTGTTCTCCAAGACCAGTTTCCAGTATCCGAAGATCACCCCCGATCATCCGCGGGCGCTCTACTACAACGATGACGTCTACGTCGGCAAGGTCCATGCGGGCAAGGCCATCGAGATCGTCTCCTTCGACGCTCGCCAGGGCGCGATCTTCTACCTGCTGGATGAGCGTCAAGTGGAAAAACCCGCATTCCAGCGCGCCGAATTGGATTGCACGCAGTGCCACATCGCGGCCGGCACCCGCGGCATTCCGGGCGTCCTGGTGCGCTCGGTGTTTGCCAGCAGTACCGGGACGCTGGTCCCCGGTGCGCCCTCGTACATCACCGATCAGGACAGTCCGCTCACCGAGCGCTGGGGCGGCTGGTACGTGGATGGCAAATTCGCCGGCACTTCGATGGCCAACGCGGTAAGCCCTGCCCCCGCCGCCGGGGCAGCCGATCAGCCTGCGCAGCCGGAGGTGGCATCCCACCCGCTCACACCGTTGGCGGCGCAGACCTACAACCCGACCGACTACCTGCTCCCGGGCAGCGATCCGGTTGCGCTGCTGGTGCTCAGCCACCAGACACAGATGCACAACCTGATCACTCTCACGAACTACAAGACTCGCCTCGCACTCTACGCGCTGCAGACACCGGGGGCCCCTGCTGCCGACACCGGCGCACTGCCGGAGGCGACGCGGCGGCAGTTCGAGCGGCCCGCGGAACAACTGTTGCGCTATCTGCTCTTCGCCAACGAGGCGCCCCTGAGCGGGCTGCATGCGCAGGCGGCGCTACAAGCCTCACCCTTCGCCCGGGAATTTGCGGCGCGCGGACCGCGCGACTCGAAGGGCCGATCGCTGCGCGACTTCGATCTGGGTGCCCGGATCTTCCGTTATCCGTGCAGCTACCTGATCTACTCCGACGCCTTCGATGCGATACCGCAGCCCGCCAAGGACTACGTCTATCACCGCCTGCTGCAGGTCCTGACCGGCGAGGACCAGAGCGAGGACTTCGCCCACCTCACCCTTCCCGAGCGTCGGGCGGTGCTGGAGATCCTGTTGGAGACCAAGCCGGGACTGCCGCAGGAGTGGCAGGACTACGCCCGTTTGAACCACCTCGTCATATCCACCTTCCAAGGAACGAAGTCATGAGAACGTATTTGAAAACCGCCGGCCTTGCCGCCGTGGTCCTCTGCGGCGGCGGTGCCGCGCTCGCTGCCGACACCGCCGCATCGATCGACGGGCGCTGGGACGCCGCTCTCACCACCCAGAGCGGTACCGTTATTCCCTTCCGACTGGACCTCTCCGGAACCGGTTCCGCCGTGAAGGGCACGCTGTACGATGGGTTCCATGCCTACGACGGCACGACCAGTGCCACCTTCGCTGATGGCAAACTGGTCCTGACCATCGAGCACTACCTCACCACCATCACTGCGCAGCTCAAGGATGGGCAGCTGGTCGGCGCTGTCACCAGCCAGGGACGCGGACAGTTTCAGCAGTTCGGCTTCCAGGCCGCGCGCCACCTCGACGCAGCAGATCGTGCGGCATCCGCGGCTGCGCCCGACATCGCCGGCAGCTGGGTCGTCCCGCTGCCCACTCCCTCCGCCAAGGGTGAGAAGGCCTTTCGTTTCATCGTCGAGCAGCACGGGGGAGAGGTCGCTGCCTCCATCCTGCGCGTCGATGGTGACACCGGCTCCTACAGCGGCACCTTCAAGGACGGCAAATGGGTGCTGAGCCATTTTGACGGCAGCCGGCCGGGCGTCATCACGGTGACGGCGAACGCGGATGGCACCTTGGAAGTCGATCAGCGTGCCAACCGCCCTGCCACCGCCCAGCCCGTCAGCAACACGGGCGGCAGCTACGGCGCCGAGGATACCCCCAACGGTCGTAACGTCGCGCAGCTGGTGGCCTACCGTTCCGACCTCGCGCTGGCCAAGGGACTGCCGCAGCCCGAGAACTACGAGACTCACACCACGGCCCGCGATCCGCACGAGAAGTTCACGTTCAACTTCCCGGATGACACCGGCAAGCTGGTCTCGAATGAGGATCCGCGCTTCAAGGGCAAGGTGGTGCTGGCCATCGTCACGGGCACCTGGTGCCCGAACTGCCACGATGAGGCGCAGTACCTGGTGCAATTGGATAAGAAATACCGCAACAAGGGTCTGGCCATTGTCGCGCTGGACTTTGAAGAACCCGACCAGCAGGGCAGTCTCGAGCGCGAGCACGCCTTCGTGAAGCAGTACGGCGTCAGGTACACTTACCTGATCGCCGGGGCGCCCGAGGAGATGTGGGAGAAGGTCCCGCAGTTGGTGAACCTCAACACCTGGCCCGCCACGGTGTTCATCGGGCGCGACGGCACCGTCCGCGGCGTGCACTCGGGTTTTGCCTCCCCCGCCAGCGGCGAGTTCAACGCGCAATTGAAGCAGGAATTCACCGCCAAGATTGAATCACTGCTGGCCGAGAAGGCCTCCGCCGTTCAGGTCGCGCGAGCGAACTGATCGCGGCAGTGCAGACACCAAGGGCGCGGGTCCGTCATCCGCGCCCTTTCCCGCCCCGGCGCGTACCCAAAGTTGCGCCGGCGGCGATGGCCTTGTCACCCCTTTGTTACCGCATCCCTACCCCGGTGATATCGGGCTTTCGCTAGGCTATCGCCCCAGGCTTCCGGTCCTTGGGATGGTCAATGCCGACTGACTCCACCCGTTGTATCGCGATCATCGGTGCCGGTTTTTCCGGAACGATCACGGCCGTCAATCTGCTGCGTCACGCGCACCGTGAGCCGCTGCGAATCCTCCTGATCGACCGCGACCGGCATGCCCGCGGTAGCGCCTACGGCGCCCAGCCGGCGCCCCATTTACTGAACGTCCCGGCCGGTCGTATGTCCGCAATCTCCTCCGACCCACTGGATTTTCTGCGCTTTGCGCGCAAGACCGTGCCGGGTGCGAGCGCCGAGGATTTTCTCCCGCGCTCCCTGTACGGGGACTATCTGGAGGAGCTGTTGTCGGCCGCCGAGCACTCTGCGCCCGCGCACGTCAGGCTTGAACGAGTCCGCGCCACCGTGCGCTGCGTGAACCTTTGGCGGCCGCGCAATACCTTCATTCTGGGATTTCAGAATGGCCATGAAATGATGGCCACTGAAGTCGTATTGGCCATGGGCAATCCGCCCCCGGCCAAGCTTCCGGGTAGCGATGAGCTGCGCGAGTCCCCGTGTGTGGTGGAGGATCCTTGGCACGCGCCCGAGGCGATCGCGCGGGACCGGACGGTGCTGGTCGTGGGCACGGGGCTGACCATGGCCGACGTGCTCGTCTCGGCCACGCAGCAGGGCCGCGGACCAACCCGTGTGCATGCCATCTCCCGTCATGGCCTGGTGCCACCGCGGCAGACGGCGTTTCGTCATGCGCATTCCGAATTCGATCCGGCGCCCTTGACGCGGGCCGCGGCGGTCTCCGCGGGCCAGCTCTTTCACCAGGTGCGCCGGATCTGCCGCGAGGCTGAGCAGACCGGCGGCGACTGGCGCGAGGCCATCACTTTCGTGCGTACGCTGGCCCCCCGGCTGTGGTCGAAACTGCCGGTTCGTGAGCGCAGGCGATTTCTTCGGCACGCCAGGGCCTACTGGGACATCCATCGCCATCGCCTGCCGCCGAGCACCTCGGCCGCAGTCAATGACCTGCGCGCAACGGGGCGACTCACGGTGCACGCGGGTAAGATTCTGCAGATGGTGCCCGCGGGAGCGCAGGTGCGCGTCACCTGGCGGCGGCGAGGCCAGACGGACACCTCGGAACTGCTGGTCGACCGGGTGGTCAACTGCACCGGCCCCGATCATCAATGTCGATCCTCCCGCGATCCCCTCATTCGCCATCTCATCACCAGCGGCCTCATCCAGCCCGATGCCCTGGGGATCGGTCTGCGAACCTCCCCGACCCACGGGGTGCTGAACCTGTTCGGAACCGCGACCCGGGGTCTGTATTATATCGGCCCCATGCTGCGTGCAGATCACTGGGAAGCCACCGCCGTGCAGGAACTTCGCGAGCACGCCGAGGATCTGGCACAACAACTGGCGCTGCCTGCCGAACCGTGCGCCGTCGCCGGCAACGCACTGTAGATCTATCTGCCTTGTTGGAGCCCTTCCTCTACAGCTTTGCCGGTCTCTTCGTTGGCGTCATGGTCGGCCTCACGGGCGTGGGGGGTGGCTCGCTCATGACCCCCATTCTGGTACTGCTGTTCGGCCAGAGCCCGGCAATCGCCGTGGGTACCGATCTGGTTTTCTCGGCGACCACCAAACTGGTTGCGACGGCCTCCTTCGGCTACAGCCGCCGTGTGGACTGGCCCATCGTGGGTCGCCTCGCTCTCGGCAGTATTCCCGGCGCGGGCGCCGTCGCGCTATGGTTCTATCTGACGCGCGGCTCTGCCGGCGTCATTGAGTCGGTCATCGCCCACGCGCTGGCCATCATTCTGGCGGTGGCTGCCGTGGCCCTGTTACTGCAACGACCCCTGCGGCTCCTCGGCGTCAAACTCACCGCGTCATGGTTGGAACGCGCCGAACGCATCACCCTGCCGCTGACGATAGTGGCCGGCTTGCTGGTCGGCGTCGGCGTCACGCTCACTTCGGTCGGTGCCGGGGCGCTGGGGGTCGTCGCGCTGTTCGCGCTGTACCCGCTGCGGCTCACGGGAGATCGTCTGGTCGCAACCGACATTGCGCACGCCTTACCGGTCACCATCATCGCCGCGACCAGTCATGCGCTCCTGGGTCATGTCAACCCGACCGTACTGGCTTACTTGCTGATCGGTTCAGTACCGGGTGTGGTGCTCTCATCGCGCGCCGCGATCCGGCTGCCCGCGCAATTGACCAACAGTCTGATCGCCGTCATGCTCGCCGTGGTCAGCGGGCGAATGCTATTCGGCAAGTGAGCGCTCAGTCCTCGTGCAGGCCGCATTCGCGCTTGAGCCCGAAGAACCGCAACTCCTCGACGCTGGTCACCTCCGCCAGTGAACGGGTCGTGTGCCAGTCCCCGATCGACAGGTACCCCTTTTCCCACAACGGGTGATACCGCAGCGCGTTTTCCTTGAGATAGCGACCCACGTCCCGGTCGGTCCAGTCGAAAATCGGATGGACTTTGTACTGGCCGCGCTTGAACTCAATGGGTCCGATATTGGCTCGTGTGCTGCCCTGAGCGCGGCGCAATCCCGAAAACCAGGTGCTGGCGCCGAGTTCACGCAACGCACGCTCCATGGGTTCCTTCTTGTTGATGCGATTGTAGCGTTCGATGCCATCCAGACCCTGATCCCACAGTTTCCCGAATCGTGACTCCTGCCATGCCGCGGACGAGTCAGGCCGGAAGATCTTCAGATTGAGCTTGAGTTTCTCGGTGAGCTCATCAATGAAGCGGTAGGTTTCCGGAAACAGATACCCGGTGTCGATCAGAACGACCGGAATGCCGGGCGAGATGCTGTTGACCAGATGCAGCATGACCGCTGACTGAGCACCGAAGCTGGAGGACAGCACATGATTGCCAGGCAGGAGCTCGAGGGCGCGCTCAACCCGTCGCTGTGGCGAGAGGCCTTCGAATGATCGGTTGATCGTGGCCAGCGCGTCGGGATCCCCATCGATGGTGTCGAGTGCCAGCCAGCTGCGAAGTGCCGTTCTCAAGCCCATGAAATCAGTCTACGCCGTGGCTAACCTCGCGATTAGTCGATGCTTTCATGAAGGTATGTCGGCCGGTTATATAGTGGTGACAGGGTAGCCCTTCAGGCGGCCAACAGCCGGATCCCCACCAGCGTGAGTACCAGGCTCAGTGAGGGCTTGAGGATGAATTCCGGAGCGTGCCGGGCCGCGAAGCTGCCGAGAATGATCCCCGGGACCGACCCCAGCAGCAGCACGAACAGCAGATGCAGGTTGACGGCGCCCAGATACCAGTGACCGAGGCCGGCGACCAGCGTCAGCGGCACGGCATGGGCAATGTCGGAGCCGACGATCTTCACCACCGGCAGGCGCGGGTATAGGAAGAACAGCGCGATCGTACCCAAGGCACCGGCGCCGACCGATGACAGCGACACCACCGCTCCGACAAAAAAACCGACCGCGACGGTCAGCCCGAATGAGGTCGTCAGGCCGAAGTCCGGCTGGCGCCGCATCGCGATCGCGATGATCCGGTCTTTCGCGAGCAGTGAGACCGCGCTGACGATCAGCGCAATACCCAGCGTAATCGACATCACCGTGGTGACGGCCTTGCTGGCGACACCATAGTGCGAGATCACCAGCAGCGTGATCGCGGTGGCCGGGATTGAGCCCAGCGACAACCGCCCGACGATCCTCCAGTCAACGCTCTTGCCCGCATTATGAATGCTGGTGCCGACCGACTTCGTCACCGCTGCAAACAGCAGATCGGTTCCCACGGCCGTCGCTGGACTGAAACCGAAGAGCAGCACCAGAAGGGGAGTCATCAGAGAGCCGCCGCCCACGCCGGTCAGCCCGACCAGCAGCCCGACCAGGAGGCCCGAGAAGGCGTAGGCGGGCTGGGCACCCAGATGCAGCACGGCGAGCATGCTGTGCACAGTACTGGCAGGGCCTCGCCCCTTCCCAATCCTTTCACGCTATATCCCTACAACCGGGCGTTATATCGGCGTCCGCCATCGAAGCGCGCTAACTGATTGATTTCCTGGCTGGCCTGGGTTGAGGAAAACTCAACACGCCTTGCCGACTTTGCAATGGGCCGATCCGACGCGAGCGCATGCTTGTGTTACGCACATTTCGTGCTGTGACTTCGGGGACTCCCATGGTCCGTGTTGTAAATGCCCTGGCGGCCAGTGGTCTGGCAACGCTCATCACGCTCGGTTCCGGTGCACTGCGGGCGAACCCTGCGGCGACCGCGCCCGACGAGCCTGCCATCACGGTTCACTTCGCTGACCTCAATCTCGACGACGCCAGATCGGTTGCGAGACTCTATCAACGCATCGAAGCCGCAGCCGTCAAGCTCTGCAGTCCGGTGGCGGTGGGCGGTCCGGAGGTCGACACCAAGGCCTACCACAGCTGCGTCAGCGATGCGGTGGATCGCGCCGTGACCGCCCTGGATCGACCGGGGCTGAGCGCCTACTATAGATTGCGCGTCGCCCGGTTGATGGCGGCCCAACCCCACTGAGGAGATTCGAAGCATCAGTACCAAGAAGCGCCCGCCGCCGAGCGTGCGCAGGCTGCCATTGGGCAGCCTGCGCGTTTTCGTGGCCGTCGCCCATCACCTGAGCTTCACGCGGGCCGCCGATGCACTCGGCGTGACCGCCAGCGCCGTGAGCGTTCAGATCCGTGCGCTCGAGGAGTATCTGGCGCGGCCGCTGTTTCGGCGCAACGGGCGGGAAGTCCATGTCACACCGGAAGGCCGGCGCCTGCTGCCGCGCGTTCAGGCCGCGCTCGAGCAGTTGGAGCACGCCATCGACGACGCGCGCTGCGAGCGCGGAGGCGATGCCCTCAAGCTCTCCACGCTCGCCTCGTACATGCAGCAGTGGCTGTTGCCGCGTCTGGGACGATTTCGCGCCCTGCACGGCAACGTCGATCTGCATTTGCACACTTCCGGGGAGATGGTCGACTTCATTCGCGAAGACTTCCACATTGCCATTCGCTTTGGCGGCGGCGGCTGGCCGAACGTGCACGCCGAGAAGCTCATGGACGAGTGGCTGGTGCCGGTGTGCGCCCCTGCCATGTATGAGAAATATGGCGCTTTGCGCAGTGCCGATGACCTGCGCCGCTATCCGTTACTGCACAGCGTTACGGAGCCCTGGACGGCGTGGCTGTTCGATGGCCGCCCGCCTGAGCAATCCGGACAGTTCCGGGGCTCGCTGTTTGATGACTCGCATGCCCTGGTACGCATGGCCGCGGATGGTGCCGGCCTCGCGCTGGCCCGCTGGAGTCTGGTCGCCGAGGAGGTGGCCAACGGTTCGCTGGTCCGCGCGAGCCCGAAGGCGTTGCCGTTTCGCAATTACTGGCTGGTTTATCCGCCACGGGCGGAAGGCCAGCGCAACGTCAAAGCGTTCAGCGACTGGATCAGAGCTGAAGCCGCGGCTTTTGCCGGGCCGGACGCATCGTTGAGCACAACTTAACGAGTCTTGAGCAATTGGAATTTTGACTCGCGCAGCACGCCTCACACTCTCTCCTGTGAAGTCAGATCCATCGCTGAACCAGGAGAGTCATCATGAATTCCGCACGTTTGTTCGCATCCTTCATCGGCCTGGGCGTACTGGCAACCGCCCTGCTGCTCGCAGCGCCCCATCCGGCCCAGGCGGCGGAATCCGCCACGCCGCCCACGGCAACGGTCCGTTACGCGGATCTGGATCTCAAGACCCGCAATGGCGTGAAGCACCTCTATCAGCGAATACAGATCGCCGCGATCGAGGTTTGCAGATCCACTGAGCCGCTCGGGTCGCTACTTGCGTCCGAGGCGCATCAGGCCTGCTTACACAACGCAATCGTGGGTGCCGTTCGATCCGTCAACTCGCCGACGCTGACGCAGTACTACAACGAACGCGATCCGCTGGCGCTGCGCGAAGGATGGCTAGTGAATGCCGGGCGGCGGTAATGCGAAAACCCACACCGTTGCTCCCCGGTTAACGGGGCTGGGCAGTTCGGGGACGAGCGGCGCGAAGCTTCGGGCATGAAAGCCGCCGGCCCCGACTACCAGGGCGATGTACTGCTTGCCATTCACTGCAAATGAGATCGGACTGGAGCTCGAGACATCGTTGAGACGGGTGTTCCAGACCTCCCCTCCGGTGGCACTGTCATAGGCGTGGATCACCCGATCGAACGTCGCATCGAAGGTGAGTCCGCCCGCCGTGGTCAGAACCCCCGAGGTGACCGGCGCGCGCCCACGCACCGTCCAGAGAATCTTGCGCGTATTCAGGTCGAGGGCCTCGAGCCGGCCATACTTGCCGTCACTGTTCGGGCGAGGCCGAATCCCCCAGTTCACCCCGGAAGACAGCGCGAGGCCGGGCCCGCCGCCCGGCACCGGAAAGATGTCCATGCAGGCCTCGTTGAGCGGCATCACCAGGATTCCCGATTGCTGGTTCCAGGAGGCCGGCAGATAGTTCTTCACCCCGGCGCCATGCGGGCACACCATCTTGACCTTGCCGTCTCCCGGATAGAGCCGGGTGTTGACCTGCTTGTGGCCGGTCAGCGGGTCGATCGCGCTCACGATGTTCTGCAGGCCCAAGTCGATCGAGAAGAGGTACTGGCCGGTCTTGGCATCAAGCGCATCATAGATGCCGATCTTGCCCGTGGTGATCATGACCCGTCGCGGCTTGCCCGCGATCGTCAGGTCCACGAGCTGTCGTTCGAAGGCCCAGTCGAGGTCCCACTGATCATTGGGAAAATGCTGAAAGTACCAGACCAGCTTGCCGGTCTCGGGATCCACGGCCAGCGTCGAATTGGTGTAAAGCGCCTCGTTGCTGATGCCGGGGTCCTTCTTGGCCGGCAGCAGGGGACCGGTGTCGTAAGTGTTGCCGGTGCCAAAGTAGGCGAGTCCCGTCCCGGGATCGAAGCTGCCGGGCGTCCAGATCGAGGCGCCGCTGCGCGACATGAAGGGGATTCCGTTCCAACTGTCACCGCCGGGTTCGCCCGGCTTCGCGATGGTGCCGAGGCGCCACAGTTCCTTGCCCGTCGCCTCATCCAACCCGACGAGCTGGGGACCTCCCGGCTTCGCGCCGATGCCGGTCCCGGCGGTGCCAACCATGACCTTGCCGGCGGCCACCAGCGGGCCGCCATTGATCTGTTCGCGGATCTTGTTATTGCCGATCTTGGTGTCCCACACGACTTTGCCGGTGTGAACGTCCAGCGCGATGACGTGCACATCGGAGGTACCGATGAACAGCCGCTCTCCCGACAGGGCGATGCCACGCTTCTGAAAAGGCGCCACGCCGGACTCCAAAATCGGGGTGTACTGCCACAAAAGATCGCCGGTTTCGGCATTCAGCGCCTGCACCGTGTCGCCGAAGCCCTGCACGAACAGCGTGCCATCGCGCACCAGCGGCACGCCCTCCGTGGACCCCGCGGGCAGCGTCCAACTCCACACCTGGCGCAGCTGCGCGGCATTGGCGGGCGTGATCTGCTGCAGCGGGCTGAATCCGTGCGCATTCCAGCCGCGCCGCCAGGTCAGCCAATCCTTCGCCGGCGGATCGGTGAGATCGGTTTTACCAACGGAGCTGTAGTGATCCAATGGATTGGGCAACGAAACGGTTTTCTGGGCCGTATAGGGTGAAAAGGCCATGATGCTGAAGCCGCTCGCCGGCAGGTTCATACCGGCCAGCTGCCGCGCATCGGCGGGCAGTTCAGCCGATCCGGCGACGATGGCATTTTCCTGCAGCAGGAAGGCGACCAGCGAGGTGTAGGTCGCAACATCCAGCGAGCCGGGACTGGCGGTGGGCATGGTCGTACGGGCAATCTGGAACAGATCCAGCACCGGCCGGTCGCCGTACTTCCTCATGAACGCCGCCCCTTTGAGCGGGGCGCCCTGCGTGCCATCGTTCAAGTGCGGACCATGGCAGGACACACAGTAGGTCATGTAAGCGGTGCGCCCGGCTTGCGCCTGCGGACGGGTATACGACAGTGCCGCCTGATCCTGCGAAGGCGCATCGCGCGCCGCCACGCTCAGCAGACCCAGACCCACACACAGGCTCAGTACCAGTCTCACACGCTTCATCCCACGAGTACCTTACGTCATGCGCAGCGCCGCAGCGACCGGAATACCCGCCGCGCGGATCGCCGCCAGCAGTCCGCCCGTGATGACGATCGCTGCGGCGAATGCACTGCCGATCAGCATCTGCATCGGACCTACCACCAGATGGAAGGTCAATTGCGAGGGCGTGACTCCTGTCATGGCACTCATTGTCGCGCCATTGAGCAGCAGCCACGCGATCCCCGACCCTAGGGCTGCGCCGAGGAGCCCCAACGCCAGCGCCTCGGCCAGTACCGAGACCACCACCGGTGCGGCTCCAAATCCCATGGCCCGCAGCGTCGCGATCTCGATGGCACGGGTACTCACCGCGGAATACATGGTGTTGAGCGCCGTGAAGACGGCACCCAACGCCATGATGCTGCCAATGCCATAGGCGATCGTGATGAGCAGTTCCGACACTGCTTTCGACATGGTCGCGAAATACTCCGGTTCACGATGTGCCTTGACCGAAAGGGTCGGATTGGCGCTCAGTGAAGTGTTGAAGCGAGTGAAGTCGTCCGAATTCCTCAATCCCACGGTCACACTGTTGAACTCGTTGCGGTGATAGGCATTGAGCAGCGTCTCGGCATCCGCGAGCACCTCGGACTCGTGCGAGTCGCCACCGCTTTCGAATGCGCCGACGACCTTCCAGTCGCCGTTGGGCAAGGTGATGATCGAGCCGACCTGAAGTCCAGCAAGGCGGTGCTGCACCGCCCGCCCCACGATCACCTCACGCGCACCGCGTTTGAACATCCGGCCTTCCACAAGACGCAGCTCCGGCCGCAGAACCAATACCTGATTGCCGACGCCGCGGATCGTGGTGTAGGCATTGAGCCCCGAGTGCTGATCCACGAGCGATACGAATTCGAGTACCTCGGCGGAGCCCACCGCTTGGGCTGAATTGAGGATGGCCAAGGCATTCTCGCGGGAGAATCCGCTGTCTGCCTCGGTGTCGCCGTTCAAAACGATGGCGCGCTTCGGATCCCCCGTCTTCGCGGCCGCGCCGGCAAAGCTCTCCGCCACCGCCAGCGCCGCGACCAGGACCGCCACCACGGCGGCGACGCCGATTACGACGGCCAGAGAAGTGCCCAGGCGCGCCGGGATACTGCGCAATCCCATGTCCGTCACCGCCAGCATCTGACGCAAACGGCTCATGCGCGTGTCCGCAACGCGTCGATGACATTCAGACGTCGTGCGTTCCACACCGGCAGCGCGGCGCTGAGCCCAGTCAGTATCAGCGCGCAGCCAAGGCCGGCTGCCAGAACACTCCACGACAGCGATCGCGAGCCAAGCCATGCGCTGACGCTGGTCATTGACCTGCCGAGACTGGGGAATGCCATGCCGGCAAGCCCCAGGCCGAGCAACGCACCGGTCAGACACAGCGCCAGCGCCTCGAGTACCACCAATGTCATGACCTGACGGTCCCGGTAACCGATCGTCTTCAGCACCGCGAACTCCGCCGTGCGTTCACGGACCGATTGCAACACCACATTGCCAGTCAGAAACAACAGCGCAAAGGAAATGGCGATGATCACCGCGACGGTCAATCGTCCGACATCGCCGATGGTCGCCAGGTCCCGACCGGCAAATTCGTTCTCCGCCTGGCTCAACGTCGGGGCTGCTGAGTTGGCAAACGCGGCGTCAATGGCATGGGCAGTCGCCGCCGAACGACGCGGATCCCCGACACGAATGACGTAGCGCGTGACGGTACCGGCATCCTGTGCGCGCCCTTCGTTCAGGTAGTCGAAATTACCGACGGCGAAGTCAATCTGTCCGGGATTACTCGGATCGGTCAGGATGCCCACGATGTCGAAAGGCCAGTCACTGGTGCCATCCTTGCGGGGTATCGAATTGGACACCGTTATGCGGTCACCGACCTTCCAACCGAACCTGCGGGCCATGTTGTCGAGCACGATAAGGCCGGTACGCGTGCGGGTCAGGGCCGCGAGCTGCGCGGGGCTGGTCAGATATTCATGTCGCACGCTGAAGAAACTGCGTGGCTCTGTCGTGATGACCAGAACACCCTGCTTCGGATCCTGGTAGGAACCGCGCAGAAAGCCCGTCCAGGTGACCTCGGCCACGCCCGCAACCTGCTTGATCCGCTCGAAGTAACTGACGGGCAATGGCGTGTCGAAACGCGGCCCGATGAGCAGTCGATCCACCCTGGAGCGCGTCAGGGCCGTATCGAAGGCCGAGTTGACGCCTTGCAACAAGCCGAAAAGGAAGAAGCCAACGGTGAGCGAGACGATGGTGAGCAGGGTGCGCAGGGGCTTGCGCCAGAGGCCGGCCCACATCAGCGACAGATACCCCATCATCTCCCCCTACTCGGCCATGACACGCAAAGTGTTGCCGGACATCCGCGTGAAGTAAAGGCCAAGTTTCCTGGCATCCAGTATTCTAGCGACCTGGACACGGTATGAGGCTCGCGAGTGCCTAAGGGATCCGGCAGGCAATGGTTGCTCGAGGCGGTGCGGCGGATCGAGGCCGACTATAACCGCTCTGCCGATACCCATCTCATCCGAGTCGAGCTGCCGCGCCACCGCGGCATCACCTTGTACCTCAAGGATGAGAGCTCCCACCCGACCGGCAGCTTGAAGCACCGCCTGGCGCGCTCGTTGTTTCTCTACGCGCTGTGCAACGAGTGGATCGGTCCTGATACCTGCGTGATCGAGGCCTCATCCGGCTCCACCGCGGTTTCGGAGGCCTATATCGCCAAACTGCTGGGGCTGCGCTTCATCGCGGTGGTCCCGGCCGCCACCGCCGCGCCGAAAAAGGACGCCATTCGCTTCCATGGCGGCGAGATCCACGAAGTGGCGGATCCGCGCACGGTCTACGCGGAAGCGCAGCGCCTGGCCGTCGAGACCCGGGGTCACTACCTGGATCAGTTCACCTATTCCGAACGGGCGACCGACTGGCGCGGTAACAACAACATCGCCCAGAGCATGTTCGCGCAGTTGGCGCATGAGGAACATCCCATCCCCACCTGGGTCGTCTGTGGAACGGGCACCGGTGGGACCTCCGCCACCATTGGACGATTCATCCGTTATCAGCGGCATCTGACGCAGCTGTGCGTGGCCGATCCGGTCAATTCGGTCTCGCATCGCTACTTCCACGATCGCAAGGTGAAGGAGCTGCCGGAAGGGTGTGCCTCCTGCATCGAGGGCATCGGCCGGCCGCGCGTTGAGCCGAGCTTCGTGCCGACCGTCATCGACCGGATGATTGCCGTCGAGGATGGCGCCAGCATCGGGGCGATGCGCGCCCTGAGCCACGCACTGGGGCGTCGAGTCGGAGGGTCAACGGGTACCAACCTGTGGGCCTGCGCGCTGCTCGCCGATGAAATGACGGCCGCCGGCGCTACCGGCAGCATCGTGACCCTGCTGTGCGATGGCGGCGATCGCTACCAACACACCTACTACGATGATGCGTGGCTGCAGGCGCGAGCGATCAACTGGCGCGATGCCGCCGAACGCATCGCGAAGTTTCTCGATATCGCAACGCCGTAGCGCTTCATTAGACATCCACCGTGACGTAGGCGATCACGCTACGCGGTGCGAACTGGACAAAACCGGGATTAAGACCCACGTTCCAGAGGTAGGCATTGGTCAGATTCTGAAGCTGCAGCCGAAGGCTCGAAGACGCGCCGAACAGTCTGAATTGATAGCGACTGCCCAGATTCACGGTCGTCACGGAGGGCACATAGACGGCATTGTCGACGGTACCCGCCACCGTGCCGAAGTGATAGACCCCAAGATCTACCGACAGCGCCGGCAAACTCGGGATGCCATAGTCGATATTCAAAAGAAACTGATTGTGCGGCTGACCGACCGCATCGGTGCCGACGCCTTCGGCGAGCAGCGCGGGTCCGAGGATGTGCACCTCGCCGATGACCGCCCCCATGTTCACGTTGAGGGTATCGGTGATTTGGCCCGCGATCGAGACTTCGACGCCACTGGCGCGCTGCACGCCAAGCGCGCGATCCACATTCTGCGTGTCGAAATTGAAATAAGGCTTGTTGAGCTCGAATACTCCGGTAATGAGGCTCAGCTTGGGCGTGATGCGATAACGCAGCCCGCTGTCCACCTGCCAGGTGCGGGTGGTGGGCAGAATGGCCCCGGGATTGGCCGCCGTGGCCGGCGCCGCACCGGAATCCTCGAAGCCCTGCGTATAGCCGCTGTACGCGCTCAGGCTGTGGGTGATCGGTGCGGCCGCCGTCGCATATAGACGCCACGGATCATCCGTCAGATGTGAGGCCGCCAGACCCGGAATCGACACGGTTTTGTCGTAGTGCTCACTCTGCAGTCCGAACGCATATTCGGCCAGCTGCTGCCAGCGGCCATGATAGGCCGCACCGACACTCCAGAGCTTCGTGAGATCGCGAGTCGTCGGACCGAGGGTGAAATCCGGCAGCGGTACCTGAGTTCCCTGATTGATGAACGCCTCGCCCTCATCGACCGCATCGTAGCCACCATAATGGGCCAGCGTGTCGCGACCCCGGGCATTCAGGATCACATCGTTGAAGCCACGGTCATTGGCAAAATGGCCCGTGAGGCGAACTTCACCGGAAGTCGATGCCACACTCTGATACGGATAGCCCACCTCCTCATGATCGGCCAGGCCATTGCCCTGCGTGTCCAGGTAGAGATCCGAATAGCTGACCGGCGTGTCGAAGATGGAATGAAACAGGCCGGCGGCCAGCGACCAATGCGAGCTCAGATGCGCATCCACGGTGCCCCCGTAGTTTTCCGTCTTGAGGTGACCCTGCGCCCAGTTCTGCCCGTAGTAGCCGCGCGGAATCTGCGGCGGCAGCGAGATGCCATCCGAAAAGATCATGGGCAGGGTGCGCTGATGGCTGATGTCCTGCCAATCCACGAACATTCTGACGGTCACCTGATCGTTGGGCTGCCACTGCGGGGCCGCCCCCACATTGGCGATCTGCGCCGTATAGCCCGGATTGGGGCCGAACGATGAGGGGCCGCCCACCTGATAGCTCACGCCGAGCGGGAGCTGCAGCTGCTTCGAGACCAAGGGGACGCTGCCGTCGATGCTGATACTGCGGATGTCGAACGGGCCGGCATCCGCGATCACGGTCGCGGTCGGTTCCCCGTTGGTGGCGTGGCGCAGGTCATAATCGACAATGCCGGTCGGCGCCGGAAACGGATAGCCGATCTCGGCGATTCCGATCCGGATGGTCGAACCCTCGATGACGCGATTCGTCAGCCCGCCCTGCTGGTCGAAGTACAGCCCATCGAGCCGCACATTGCCGGCCGTCTGCGGATTGAAACCGCGCACGCTGCCGGGATTATAGATACCCGTGCTTTCGAGGCCGATGGTCAGTCCGAAGGCATCATCGGCGGAGACGACGGGGTTATCGGCAGCGTGTTGCGCGAAGGCTTTGGAAAACGGCCCAATCAACGCGAGCGTTGCGGCGAAGAATATTTTCAACATGGTCAGCCCAATTCATAGAGGCGCGCACTGTAACCGCAGGGCATCGGCGTCGCGAGCGCCCGCTTTCACCCGTAGGCGTTTTGCGGTGAACCGAGGGTTTGGTGCGGTGAGCCCCGAACCCGACCACGCCGTGGGCTACAATCGGCCCGTGCTAAAGCGCGACAGACTCGGTGTTCCTGGCTTCTGGCCGCTCCAGATCATCGGTTGGAGCGGCTACTACCTATTGGTGTTTGCCTCGATCCTCCCCTCCCTGAGCAGGATCGGGGACATGCTGCGCGAGTTTTCGCTTTGCACGATCATGACCTTCGTGGGCAGCTGTGTGCTGCGCCCGATCTGCCGCCGACTGATCGGCCGTGGCTTCGCCTGGACCGCCCTGGAAATTCGTGGCGCCCTTTGGGCGCTGCTCATCGGAACGGTCGCTGCGGTCAGCGGCGAACTGTGGACGCACCCAAAGGCCGGGTTCAATTGGCCCGACACCGTCGAGCAGTCGGCGCAGGCGGCGATCCTGCTGTTTCTGTGGTGCAGCTTGTATTTCAGCATCAAACTCTGGCAACAATCGGCGAGCGAACGCGAACGGCTGCTGCGGGCCGAGGCCGAGATCCGCGAGGCGCGGCTGAGCGCGCTGCGCTACCAGCTCAATCCGCACTTCCTCTTCAACTCCCTGAATGCCGTCTCGACGCTGGTGCTCGATGGCCACGCCGCCGCGGCGACCCGCATGCTGGCGCAAATCGCGGAGCTGTTGAGGACCATCCTTGATAGCGAGTCGGCGACTGAAACGCGCCTGTCGCAGGAGATTGCCCTGACCGAGCAGTACCTGGCGATTGAGCAGATTCGCCTTGGCGATCGCCTGCGCCTGGAGATCGCCACCGACCCGGACACGCTCGATGCCCTGGTGCCCAGCCTGCTGTTGCAGCCGCTGGTGGAAAATGCGGTCCGACACGGGATAGCGCCACAGGTACAGCGCGGGACGATCAGGATCTGCAGCCAACGGCAGCAGACCCAACTGTGCATCAGCGTTCGCAACTCCGGCGCCATCGTCGATGCGGATACGGCAAATCCGCTCACTACCGGGATCGGGCTCAGCAACACGGCGGCGCGCTTGCAGACTCTCTATGGCGAAAACCAGCATCTTGACCTGCAATGGCTGAAGTCGGGGGGGTGCGAGGTAACCGTGCGCCTGCCGTTTCGCGAAGCCCCTAGACCCATCGAGACGGTGGCGTGCGCGTCCTGATCGTGGATGATGAGCCCCTGGCGCGGCGCGGGGTTGCCCTGCGTCTGCGGAAATTCCCCGTCATTGAAATCGCGGGTGAATGTGCTGACGGCGCCGCCGCCGTTGACATGATACTCGAACTGGCCCCCGAACTCGTGTTCCTGGACGTGCAGATGCCGGCCATGAACGGTTTCGACGTCCTGCGGGCATTGCCCAAGGCGAATCTTCCCGGCGTGATTTTCCTCACCGCCTACGAGCAGCACGCTCTTAAGGCCTTCGAAGTCCATGCCCTCGACTACCTGTTGAAGCCCGTCGATGACGAACGATTCGAGGCCGCCGTCAACCGCGCGCTGGCGCTGATGCATTCGGTCAGCAAGGTGCAGATGGCCGAACGGGTGCTGCGGATGCTGGGCGCCGAGCCCGGGAACTACCTGTCCCGCATTGCCGTGCGCACCGGCTCGCGCACGCAAATCGTGCTGGTGACGGATATCGAGTGGATCGCGGCCGCGGGAGATTACTCAGAGTTGCGCGCGCGCGGGCGCTCTCACCTGTTGCGCCAGCCGCTGTACGCGCTTGAAAGCAAGCTGGATCCACGCCGGTTTCTGCGCATTCATCGCTCGCGCATCGTGTGCACGGCGTGCATCGTGGAGCTGCGGGCCATCGACAATCGTGAATATCGGGTCACCCTGTCGGATGGCTCGGAACACCGGTCGAGCCGTACCTACGCCGACGGGGTCGAGCAGTGGCTGGCCGCCGAACGCGCCGATTAGCCTCAGGCGCACCCGCAGGCGAAGTGGAATTGCTAAGCTCACCGGCACATTAAAGGCTATGGCGCACCGTGGCCAGCTTCGCTCACCGAAAGGGCAGACTCATGAATGAATCGACAGACCGCCGGCAGTTTCTGGCTTTCGCCGGCGCTGCGGCATGGGCGGCGCGGACCGCGACCGGGGCCGACCTGGCACCCGAACCGGATGCCCGCACCGTTGGCGTATTGGGAGCGACCGGAAGAGTCGGCAACCTGATCGTCAAGCAGCTGTTGTCCGCGGGATTCAAAGTGGTCGCGATCTCGCGCAGTGCGGATAAGCTCCACCAGATGGCACTCACCTACGCCGCCACCCGACGCATCGCCATACTCCAGGGCGATGTGAGTTCGGATTCGCTCGCCGCAGATCTCGGAAGGCGTTTTCTCGCCGCGTTCGGATCTGCGCACGCGGTCGTGGCTTCGCTCAGTTCAGCAAGGATCGATGGCCGCATGCGGATTTTGGCGACTCCCACCGACAAGCTGCGGGAGGCCTTTGCGACCAACTTCTTCACGCACGTGACGGCGGCCAGGGCCCTGATCCCGGCGCTGGCCGGCGGCGGCGTCTATGTCGGCATCAATGGCGGTCTGGCGAATTTCCCCGCCGCCGGCATGGCACAGCTCACCACCACTCAAAGTGCGCTGCGGGCGCTGTACGAGGTACTGGCGGTCGAAACCCAGGGGAAACCCGGCGTGCGCGTGCTGGAGCTCTTTGGTCTGGTGGATGACGGTACGGACGCGAACGCTCAGGGCCCGATGCGGATCGACGGGATGGCGGTGGGTCGCCGGATCGCCGAGATCATCGCCCGGCCGAACGACTTTCCGGGTCCGGTGCTGTCTTTGAAATCGAAGGCGTTCGCGTAAGTCCTGCGAATGCATGGGAACCAAGCCGCAGACCGATGGCCCATTGGACCGCATCGATTCGTGTTTTCGACCGCGCCATCACATAGGCACCGTACAGCCAGGCCACTGCTGCCACAATGACCAGTGCGTCACCCAGGTATCTCATGATCCTACCCATCCCATATCCGACGATGGTGTCACGCTACTCTGCTACCGGTTAGCGGGAAGTTAGAAATTTCATTCCAGCTATAATCTCGGCGAAATCAGGGGAATCGTCGTCTATGAACAACGTTGCTCGATGGCTTGGCGCGGGGATTGCCGCCGCGATGCTGCTTGTGGCCTGCGGCCGGAAGCCCGAGGCCCCTCCCGTGCCGCCGACGCCGCCGGCGGCGGGCCAGGTCGATCTCCCCCGCCTGCAGGGGCTCGACAGGGAGCCCGGCGCCTGGTTGACGGTCGGGCGCGATGCCGGCAAGACGTTCTATTCCCCCCTCGATCTGATCAATCGGGGAAGCGTCGCGCGACTGGGGTTCGCCTGGGAGTTCCGGCCCGGCACGAATCGCGGCATGCAGGCCACACCGATTGTCGTTGACGGCGTGATGTACACCTCGGGGGTGGCGGGCCGGGTCTACGCACTCGATTCGGCCTCCGGGCAACTGCTGTGGAAATTCGAGCCGCCGCTGAAACTGAAGAATGCGCGCGGTTCGTGCTGCGATCTCGTGAACCGCGGCGTCGCCGTGTGGCACGGCAAGGTCTATGTCGGGACTTTCGAGGGCATTCTCTACGCACTCGATGCCAAGGATGGCAAGGTTCTCTGGCAGACAGACACGTTGGTCGATCATCAGCGCGCCTATTCGATCACCGGCGCGCCGCAGATTGCGGGCAGGGTGGTCGTGATCGGCAATGGCGGCGCTGAGTTCGATTCCCGCGGATACGTCTCCGCCTATGATCTTGAGTCCGGCCAGCTCGCGTGGCGCTTTTATACCGTGCCGGGTGACCCCGCGAAGGGATTCGAGAACAAGGCACTGGAGATGGCGGCGAAGACCTGGGATCCCAAGCGCGACTGGTCGCTGGGCGGCGGCGGCAATGCCTGGGATGGCATCGCCTACGATCCGAAACTGAACCTCGTGTACTTCGGGACCGCGAACGGCGCCCCTTGGAACAGCCGCAACCGCAGCCCGGCCGGCGGCGACAATCTGTTCATCGCCTCGATCGTCGCGCTGCACGCGGACAGCGGCGAGTACGCCTGGCACTACCAGGAGACTCCCGGGGAGCGCTGGGATTACGACGCGACCCCGCCCATCATGCTGACGACACTCCGGATCGATGGCGCGGATCGTGACGTGCTGATGCAGGCGTCGAAGAACGGGTTCTTTTACATACTCGACCGCGCCAGCGGCACGTTGCTGGCCGCCGACAAATTCGTCGACGCAAACTGGGCGTCGCGCGTGGATCTGAAGAGCGGCCGGCCGATCGAGAATCCGGACGCCGATTACACGACCGGCAAGCCCGTGATTGTGTTCCCGTCCGGTGTCGGCGGTCACAACTTCAACCCCATGTCGCTGTCGGCGAAGACCGGATGGGTGTATATCCCGACGGTGCACAGCGGCGAGGCCCTGCTGGGCAAGCCGCCGATGCCGCACGCGCAAGAGCGCAATGCCACCGGCGTGCAGATCGCGTTTGCGACCGAGTTGCTGCAGCCGCCCGAGAAACTGCCCCCGGCGCTACGGCCCGTGACCACCCCGGGCTACCTGAAAAAAATTCCGAGCCTCAACATGCACGCGTCGCTGAAGGCCTGGGATCCGATCGGACATCGGGTCGTCTGGGAACACCCCTACGCCAGTTTCATGGACCATGGTGGGGTGCTGTCGACCGGCGGCGGTGTGGTGATCCAGGGCAGCGTCGATGGCACACTGCGTGTGTTCAATGACGAAACGGGTGAAGTGCTCAAAGAGATCGACACGGGCACCGCAATCATCGCCGCCCCCATGACCTTCCTGGCCAACGGTGTCCAGTACCTCGCGGTTCTGGCCGGCAGCGGCGGCGGTGGCTGGAACTTCTGGATGCCCGGAAACGTTGCGTTGGAGCGTGGCAACGACAACCGGATCCTGGTGTTTCGACTGGACGGAGGCACCACGCCCGTGCCACCGGTCCTGCCCGCCGTAGTGCCGATACCGGAACCGCCTGCCCAGGCCGGCACGGCTGCGGATGTCGCCGCGGGCGCCAAACTGTTCGCCGCCAACTGCGGCGGCTGTCACGCCAATGCCGAGCGCGCCCCGGTACCCGATCTGCGCCGCTCGGGCATGATCCGCACGCCTGAGGCCTTCCAGGCGGTGGTGCGCGGTGGCGCGCTTCAGATGCGCGGCATGCCGGGCTGGGATGATCTGCTCGACGAGCACGAGGTCGAACAGATCCGTGCGCATCTCATAGCCCTTGCGCGTGATGCCTACGCGAAGCAACAGTCCGGCGCCGCCTCGACGGCGGCCAGGCCGGCTCTGAAAGAGGGACACCTATGAAAATCCAGGCGGCCGTCTCGCGCAACAAACACGCGCCCCCTCTGATCGAGGACGTGGATCTGGATGAACCCCAGCCGAACGAGGCCCGGGTACGGATTGTCGCAACCGGTATTTGCCACACTGACCTGTCGTGCCATCACGGCCAGGGGGTACCGGTGCCCGTCCCCATCGTGCTCGGTCACGAGGGTGCGGGCATCGTCGAGAGCGTCGGCGCCGGGGTGCGTGGCCTCAAACCGGGTGATCACGTTGTGCTCAGCGGCGCCTCCTGTGGCCTTTGTCCCAGCTGCCGCGCGGCCCGACCGACCTACTGTCGGGACGCCATGAAACTGAGCTTCGGCGGAATGCGCGCGGATGGATCCTCCCCTTTGAGTCAGGGCGGCATCCGGATCGCCGGGGCGTTTTTCGGGCAGTCTTCCTTCGCGACTCATGTGAATGTACCGGAGTCGACGGCGGTCAAAGTGCCGGCCGACGTGCCGCTGCAGCTGCTGGGACCGCTCGGCTGCGGCATCATCACCGGCGCGGGCGCGATGCTCGAGGCATTCAAAATTGCGCCGGGACAGTCGGTCGCGATTTTTGGCGTCGGCAGTGTGGGCCTGGCCGCGGTCATGGCGGCACGAATTGCCGGTGCTGCAAGCATCGTCGCGGTCGACGTTTCCTCACACCGCCTGCAGGTGGCCAAGGAGCTGGGTGCCACTGCCGTCGTGACTTCCAATGAAGCCACAGAAAAGGCGCTGCGTGAGATTCAGCCCTACGGATTCACCTATAGCTTCAATACCACCCACGCCCCCGCGGTGTATTCGCTGGCAACCGCCTGCCTCGCCAATGAGGGCACTGCCGGCGTCGTGACCCGGCCGCAAGGCGAGTGGACCCTCAACGTCGGACATCTTCTGGCGGGGGGGCGCAAGATGCAGGGCATTTTGGGTGGGAGCGCCAATCCGCACTTATTCATTCCGCTGCTGATCGAGTATTGGCGCCAGGGCCGATTCCCGTTCGACCGACTGATCACCGAATTTGCCTTTGCCGATCTGGGTCAGGCGTGGCAGGCTGCCAAGGGCGGCGATGTCATCAAGCCGCTGCTGAGGATGTGAGCCTTTGCGCGCTCAAGTCAGTCCGAGATCCCGGGCGACGGCGGCGTGAACCACTTTGCCCTCGAGCACGTTGAGCCCCGCCGCGAGTCCCACATCGTCGGCCAGTGCCTGCTGCCACCCCTTGTCCGCCAGAGCCTTCACGTACGGCAGGGTCGCATTCGTCAACGCCTGCGCGGAGCTGCGGGCCACCGCTCCCGGCATGTTGGTTACGCAATAGTGCGTCACGCCGTGCAATACATAGACCGGATCGGCGTGGGTCGTCGGCCGACTGGTGGCAAAGCAACCGCCCTGATCGATGGCAATGTCCACCACCACCGAACCGGGCCGCATGCGCTTGATCATCGCTTCGGTGACCAGCTTCGGCGCTGCAGCGCCGGGCACCAGCACTGCGCCGATGACGAGGTCCGCATCGATGACGGCCTTCTCAATCGTATCCGCCGTCGAATAGAGCGTCTGTACAACTCCGTGAAATTGGACGTCGAGCGCCCGCAGGCGCGGCAGCGAGCGGTCGATGACGGTAACGTCTGCCCGCAGGCCATGCGCCATCTCCACGGCATGAGTGCCCGCGACGCCACCCCCGATGATCACGACCCGCGCCGGCGCAACACCGGCGACGCCGCCCAACAGGACACCGCGGCCACCCTGCGCTTTTTGCAGGTAGAAGGCGCCCACCTGCACCGACATGCGGCCGGCGACTTCGCTCATCGGCACCAGTAACGGCAGCGAACCATCCGGCGCAGTGACGGTCTCGTAGGCGATGGCAACTGCGCCCGACTTCATCAGGCCCTTGGCCTGAGCCGGATCGGCCGCGAGATGCAGATAGGTGAACAGCACCTGCCCCGCCCGCAGCAGCTTGCACTCCGCAAGCTGTGGCTCCTTGACCTTGACGATCAGATCACTGCCGGCAAATACCGCGGCCGCATCCGCGACGATCCGCGCGCCCGCCGCGCAGTAATCCTCATCGCTGCAACCTACCCCCTGCCCTGCCTTGCTCTGCACCATGACGGTATGGCCACCGAGCGTGAGTTCCTTCACCGCCGCGGGCATGAGACCGACCCGATATTCATGGACCTTGATCTCGGAAGGGACGCCGATACGCATGGGTGGACTCCAAATGGCGGGTGCTGTCAGTTGGTCATTCTGAAGGGAGGGGTTGGCACAGGATTGCAATATGCGGCTCTGGAACGCATCAATATGGCAGAATCGTCCATTCACGCGGCTATCCGTGGCAGATTATGCAACTCGACGCCGTCGATCGAAAAATACTGACCGTGCTGCAGGCAGACGGCAGCATCGCCAATGCTGAACTGGCGCAACGCGCGGGGCTGTCGGAGTCCACCTGTCTGCGGCGCGTGAAGCTGCTGGAGCGCGCCGGCGTCATTGAACGCTACACCGCCGTGCTCAATCCGCTGAAGATCGGCATGACGGTGAGTTTCGTCGTCCGTATCACCCTCAAAGGCCAAACCGACCGGGATCTGGGCTCCTTCGAACAGGCAGTGTGCCGCGTGCCGGAGGTCGTCGAGTGTTACCTCACCACTGGCGAGTCCGACTACCTGCTGCGCGTCGTGGCGCGCAGTCCCGCGGACTTCGAGCGACTGCACAGCAAGGTGCTGACCAAGCTTCCCGGTGTCGCACGGGTCGACTCGAGTTTCGTGCTGCGACCGGTGGTCAAGCAGGCCGGATTGCCGCTCGACTGATGAAATGACGACGCAGGAAACGGACTTCGTAGTGGTCGGTGCGGGCAGCGCCGGCTGCGCGCTTGCGGCGCGTCTGAGCGAGTATTCGTCCTCATCAACCGTGCTGCTCGAAGCCGGCGGCCGGGGCAACCATCCGCTGATACGCATGCCACTGACCTGGATGCAGGCGATGGCCATTGCGCGTTTCGGCTGGGGGACGGAGAGTGAACCGGAACCCCATCTGGACAACCGTGTCCAGCCGCTGCCGCGGGGCCGGGTGCTGGGCGGGTGCAGCACCATCAATGGCACGATGTATATCCGCGGCATGGCGCACGACTACGATCGCTGGCGCGATGCCGGACTGACGGGCTGGGGTTTCGAGGACGTTCTGCCCTATTTCCGGCGTGCGGAATCAAGTTGGCGCGGTGCCGGCCGCCTTCACGGCAGCACCGGCCCGCTTTGCGTCACGCCGCTCAAGAAGCACCCCGAACTCTATCCGGCGTTCCTCGCCGCCGCTGCCACCCTGGGCTACCGCGAGATCGATGACTTCAGTATCGAAGCACCGGAGGGTTTTGGAATTCCGGACTGCACCATCAAGGGTGGTCGCCGACACAGTACATTCGATGCGTATCTGGGTTCGGGGCGCTCGCGTCCGAATCTGAGGATCCTCTCGGAGTCGCTCGTTGGTCGTGTCCTCATCGAGCAGGGCCGCGCCTGCGGTGTCGAGTTCGAGCGCGGCGGTGAACGTCATGTGCTGCGCGCACGCCGCGAAGTCATTCTCAGTGGCGGGGCATTCAACTCACCGCAGCTGCTGATGCTGTCCGGGATCGGCCCTGGGGCCCAGCTGCAGCGGCATGGCATCCAGCCGCTGGTCGAGCTGCCAGGAGTCGGTGAGAACCTGCAGGATCATCCGATCGCGCTCAGCTTCTGGCGGGCGGCGCGCCCGAATACCTTCGATCGGGAATTGCGTCTCGACCGCCTCGCCCGCAACCTGTTGCGCTGGACCATCACGGGCAAGGGTAGCCCGGCGCAAAGCCCGTTGACCATCCAGGGCTTCATCCGTTCCGGGCCCGATCAGGACCATCCGGACCTGCAGTTCCAGGCAAGCCATGTGTCCTACGCAGCGAGGCCGTGGTTCCCCTTATGGCGCCAGGGCGCGGGCCATCAGATTTCGGCGGGAGTGCTGCTGCTGAGCCCGCAAAGTCGCGGCCGCGTGACGCTCGCGGGGCCGGATCCCAAGCTGCTTCCCCGGATTCTGCTCAATTTCATGGCCGAGGAGAGCGACCGTCGGCGGCTGCGTGAATCGGTCCGGATCATGCGGCGCTTTTTCAACAGCGCGCCGGCCCAGCCGTTTATCTCCACCGAACTTGCGCCAGGACCTCAATGTGACGCCGACCTCGAGCTCGATGCGTGGCTGCGCGCCACCGTCATCAGCGGCGCCCATCCGACCTCCACCTGCGCCATGGGTGTCGGTTCCGCAGCCGTCGTCGATGCGCAGCTGCGGGTGCGGGGCGTGGACGGACTGCGGGTGGCGGACTGCTCGGTGATGCCGCGGATCACGCGGGGCAATACCAATGCACCGGCCATCATGATTGGCGAGAAAGCGGCGGATCTCATTCTCGGGCGTAGGGCGCGCGAGCTGCAAGCACGACCTGACCGTCCGTGATCCTATCCCGGTCGAGTCAGTTCCTCGACGTGAGCCTGCAGAACCAGCAGATCGTATGGCTTTTGCAGGAAGCGACGCACGGCACCGCTGGCAGGCTCAGCGGTCACGATCCTGTCCCCGGACGTGAGAATCACCGGGAGGTCGGGATGTTCCACCGCCAGCAGATCGGCGAGGCCCTGCCCATCCATGTCGCCGGGCATATCGATGTCCGTGAACACCAGATCGATCTGAATGCCCGAGGCGATCACGTCGAGGGCATCCTGCGCATTACCGGATTCAATGACGGAATAGCCGATGCCCCGAAGATAATGTGCGACGGACATGCGCAACACCACTGAATCTTCGACGATCAATACTCTGATTGGGGCTGCTATATCGCGTTCTGGCTCCATGATCGGCTCACCCACCATCGCAATTACTCCGGCTTCTTTCGGGTGCGGCGTCGCTGACGCAGCAGGTTGATTTGACGCACGATGTCCTGGGGTGCGTAGGGCTTCTTGACCACCCGGTGCTCGCACAATTCGTGGCATTTCTCGGCGGCGTGCGTCTGGCTGGTCGTGAGGAGGACATCGATATGGGGATGTGAAACCCGCAGCGAGTGCGCAAGCTCGAAGCCGTTCATCGAACCGATGTCGTTGATTTCCGCAAGTATCAACTCGATTTCCGTTGTGCTGCGCAGCGCCTCAAGCGCCTCATCGGAGGAAGCGACCTCGAGCACGACATAGCCGCAACCGCGCAGGTAATCCGCCAGCACCAGCCGGGCCAGCACGTCGGGCTCGATCAGCAGCAGCGTTATCGGTGGCTCTGGCGGAACTTTCAGATTGGTTTGATTCATTGATAGGCATCCTTACCCTGGAGCTGGACGGAACACTGACGCACGCACTGGCGCAAGTCTGTCAGCCTGCGCCGACGCCAGGGACCGGGAATGACTTCCGCGCCGTCGCATATCGCTGTAGGACTGCTCCTACCGCGTGGATCCCAGGCGCCGGTCAGGGTAAATTGCTGTCAAGATCGAGAAGAAGATGGCATACCGCTGGGACACATTTCTAATAACACTCATGGGTGAGGTCATGCGACTGCGCCGGTCATTTACCCCGTGCGTCGTCATCGTTGCCCTGCTTGCCAGCATGAATACGCGGGCCGACGACAGCGAATCGCAGGCTGACCTCAGCCGACTGTCGCTCGAGGAACTGGCAAACGTCCAGGTCACTTCCGTGTCGAAGTCTCCCGAGCCCCTGCAGCGGGCTGCGGCAAACGTGTACGTGATCACGCACGAGCAGATTCTGCGATCAGGCGCGACCAGTCTCGTCGAAGCGTTGCGGCTCGCCCCGAATCTGCAGGCGACCCAGCTCACCGCCAGCAGCTACCAGCTAGGGGCGGGCGGTTTCGGCGGCAGCCAGGCCAGTCAGAACTTCGCCAACAAACTGCTGATACTCATCGACGGACGCAGCGTCTACTCACCGCTGTACTCGGGTGTATACGCCGACACCATCGACGTAATGCTGGAGGATGTCGATCGGATCGAGGTGATCAGCGGACCGGGGGGCACCCTCTGGGGTGCCAATGCGATGAATGGTGTCATCAACATCATCACTCGGCCGTCTTACGTTACGAGCGGGACACTGGTGAGCGCGGGCGCGGGCAATCAGGAACAGATTGCCAGCGCACGCTACGGCGACAAAATTGACGATGAGAGCTCGTACCGGGTTTACGGCATGACTTTCCATCGCGGCGCCGAGGAGCTGACGGACGGCTTGAGCGCCCATGACGGCTGGTCGAAGGGTCAGGCCGGATTCAGGGCCGACTGGAGCCTGCCGCAGGATGAGATTACTTTCCAGGGTGACATGTATCGCGGCACGGAAAACCAGTTGGGGCTCGATGACAACACCATATTGGGCGCCAACGCCCTGACGCGCTGGCGCCATCAGTGGGAGCGGTCCGACCTGCAGGTGCAGGCCTATTTCGATGAGTCCGAGCGTCAGGGCCCTCCCGGTACCGGCGCCGGCGGCCTGTTGCTTCGTACCTACGATGTGGAAGTGCAACAGAGCCTTCTGATCGGATCGATTCAGCGCCTGATCTGGGGACTGGGCGAACGCGTGAACAGCTACGTGATTACCAATACCTCGACACTGCTGTTCGTTCCCCCCAGCCGCAATCTCACGCTCGGGGATGAGTTCGTGCAGGACACCGTGACACTGACAAAATCCCTTCAGGCCTCCGTCGGGCTCAAACTCGAGGATGACCCCTACTCCGGCTGGTCTGCGCTGCCCGACCTTCGTGTTTCATGGGATCTGGCGCGGTTCGGTGTTCTGTGGGCGGCCGCTGAGCGCGGCGTGCGCTCGCCGACCCCCTTCGATACGGATGTGCAGGAAAAAGCGGGCACCACTTTGTTTCTGACGGGCAATCCGCAGTTCACGACCGAAAAGGTAACGGCGCTTGAGTTCGGTTATCGCATCCAGCCCTCCTCCTTCGCGTCCTTTTCGATCTCCCCGTTCTACAACATCTACAACGACCTGCGCACCATTGAGCTCGCTGGCCCGGGGCTGTTTCTGCCCTTGCACTGGGGCAATCTGATGTCCGGAGATACCCTGGGGGTGAGTGCCTGGGGGAGTCTGCAGGTCATGCCGTGGTGGCGTCTGTCCCCCAGTTTCAGTCTGTTGCGCAAGAATCTGCGCCTCGATCCCGGCGCGAGCGGACTGCTGGGCCTTGCGCAGTCCGGAGATGACCCGGCCTCGCAGGCCGCAATGACCTCCTCCATGGACTTCGGTTCGCGATTCACATTTGATCTTTCATTGCGCCACGTTGCGGCGTTACCCGATCCGTGGCTGCCCTCCTACAACGATCTGAGCGCGAATCTGGGCTGGCACCTGTCCCAGGCGCTGGACATCTCGGTCGGTGGTACCAATCTCGCGCATGCCTATCATCTGGAGTACCCCGCTGCCGCCGGTGAAGAGATTGCCCGGACTTACAGGCTCAACGTGCGGTGGGCTCCGAACTAGCGTGACACATCCGTCCGTCAAGACCGCAAACCGTTGGTGGTCAAAGGGCGCGCTGTTCGTGGGCCTGTGCGCCGGTCTGCTCGCCTACTCGCCGCCCTTTGCGGCGGATCTGCCTGATGAGGATGAAGTCGAGGCCGCCTTCCTCTATCGTTTTGCCGGATATGTGGAGTGGCCCCCCGAGGCGCTCGCGGGACAGGACTTCACCATCGCGGTATTGGGCTCGGACGGCATCGTTGAGGAGCTGCGGCGGATTCTGCCCCATCATTTGCTCAAGAATCGCCCCGCCCAGGTACGCCGAATCAGAGGGCTCGAAGAGCTGCGCGATGCGCAGATCCTGTTCGTGGGTCCACGGTTCAACGATGAACTCAAGACGCTGATCGCCCGCGTTGCCAAGCAGCCGGTGCTGGTGGTGACGGCCAGTGACCATGGCCTGGATGAGGGCAGTTGCGTCAACTTCCTGCTCGTTGACCGGCGGGTGCGGTTCGAGGTTTCGCTTACCGCGGCGGATCGGGTCGGCCTGCGGGTCAGCTCGGAGCTGCTCTCGGTGGCGGTTCGCGTGCAAGGTCGCAGCGTGCACTCCGGAATTTCGGACACCGACGCGGACCGCTCGCCGAAATTTGCCATCGCCTCACCCCACGACGACGCCGTACGATGAATGCTGCCACGAGGTGGATACCGCTCCTGCGTCGTCCGCGCTTCATCCCGCGGCCGAATTCAATTCGCGGCAAATTGATCGGCATCGTGCTGTTGACGACAGCGATCGCCCTGGTCGCCGCGGCCATTGCGCTGCTGACCTACGACTTGCTCAGCTATCGGCAATCCCTGGTCGCGGGGTTGTCGGCCGAGGCCGATATTCTGGCGCTTTCAACCGCCCCTGCCCTGGCATTCGACGATCGCGCGGTCGCCCAACGCAATCTCACGGCGATGCAGGCGCGCACGGCCATTCGGATCGCCGCCCTGTACGGCATGGATGGCAAACTCTATGCCTTCTATGCGCGCCCGGGCCTGGCGGCGCCGGCGACCCGGCTGGCGCAGTCCCGCACCGGTGCGGTGTTGTCGGGAAATCAGATCGAGTTCACCCAACCCATCGTGCGCAGTGGTGAGCAACTGGGGACGGTCTACCTGCGCGCGAACTACGACCTGGCAGGTCGGGTCAAGGCCTACCTCGGAATCATCAGCATCGTCATTGTCTTGGGACTGATCGTGGCGCTGGTCTCCTCTGCGGCTTTGCAGAAAGTCATCACCGAACCGCTGGACGCGATGGCGGCGGTGGCCAGCCACATCGTCGATCATCGCGACTACTCCCGACGGGCGGGCACATTCGGGCGCGACGAAATAGGCATGGTCGTCGCGGCCTTCGACAACATGCTGGATGAGGTTCAGTACCGGGAGAAGGCGCTGCGCGAGACCAACACGGCGTTGAGCGCTGAGGTGGCCGACCGGCAGGCGGCGGAGGCCGCGCTGAAGGAGGCGGATCGGCGCAAGGATGAATTTCTGGCAACCCTCGCCCACGAACTGCGCAATCCGCTGGCGCCGATTCGACACGCCGTGCGGCTGCTCGAGGTTCGCGACGCCACCGATGCGCAAAGAGAATGGGCTCGCGAAGTGATCGCGCGGCAGGTGCAGCGAATGGCCCTGCTGCTCGATGACCTGCTCGACGTGTCGCGCATCACCCGCGGCCGACTGGAGCTGAAGAAGGACTATGTGGGGCTTGATGCGCTGGTGGCCACAGCCATCGAATCCGCGCGACCGCTGATCGAGGCCAAGCATCACATGCTTGCGGTCCACCTGCCGGCAGATCCTATCCTGCTCGAGGTGGATCCACTGCGAATCTCCCAGGCCCTTTCCAATCTTCTCACCAACGCAGCCAAATACACCGATTCCGGCGGGTCGATCACGATGACTGCCGCCTTGGAGCCGGAGGGCTTGTCCATCAAAGTGACAGACACCGGAATCGGCCTCAGCGCCGCGGTCATTCCGCACCTGTTCGAGATGTTTTCGCAGGTCGACTCGGTGATTGACCGTGCCGAGGGCGGTTTGGGCATCGGACTGGCGCTCGTCAAGGGACTGCTGGCGCTGCATGGCGGTACGGTTGCCGTCACCAGCGCCGGCATCGAGCGCGGCAGTGAATTTGTGATTCACCTGCCTTCCGCCACGATCGTGACGGGTCGCAGGCAGCTGCCCGCCGCAAACTCGATGGCCACCCCCGATGCGGGCTCACGCGGCCGAATCCTGGTCGTGGATGACAATCGCGATGCCGCCGACTCATTGGCGGAAGTGTTGAGGTTGTTTGGCCATGAAGTGTTCGTCGGACACTCCGGTCGTGAAGCGCTCGACTTGGGTGCCCGCGAGCAGCCGGACGCCATTGTGCTGGACATCGGTATGCCGGACATGACCGGCTACGAGGTCGCCCGCCGCATGCGGCGCGAGGCCTGGGGGCGAGGGGTGTTCCTGCTGGCGATGACCGGCTGGGGCCAGGTGGATGACAAGGAACAGGCGCGCGCATCCGGCTTCGATCAGCATTTGACCAAGCCCGTCGATCCGGATCAGGTGGAACTGCTCTTGGCAGATTTTCTCAAGACTCGTAACCTAACGGATGGTCATGAAGTCCCCGGACAGTGACGCGCCCCCAACCAGCAACTTTCTAGCCGGCGGCGGCGAGATGGGTGCGCGCATGCGTGCGCTCGACTGGTCCAAGACGCCCCTCGGGCCGCCGGCGTCATGGCCGCAAAGCCTCAAGACCATCACGCGCGTCATGCTCGATTCCCGCTATGCCATGTGGATGCTGTGGGGACCGCAGCTCACCTTTTTCTGCAATGACGCTTATCTGCCGACGGTGGGTGACAAAAGCGAATGGGTTCTCGGTGCGCGCTCGGATAAGGTCTGGGAGGAGATCTGGCCGGAGATCGGTCCGCGCATCCAGTCGGTGCTCGCCAGCGGCGAGGCAACCTGGGATGAAGGGTTGCAGCTGTTCCTGGAGCGCCGGGGTTTTGCCGAGGAAACCTACCACACCTTCTCTTATAGCCCGATCTACGATGACCATGACGCGATTGCGGGCATGTTGTGCGTGGTGACGGAGGTCACCGACCGCATCATCGGCGAGCGGCGGCTGCGCGTGCTGCGCGACCTCGCGGCACGCGCCGTCGGGGTCGAATCGGTCGAGGAGAGTTGCCGCCGCGTGTTGGGCGTATTGGAACAGTATCCCCTGGATATTGCGTTCGCCGGACTGTATCTCACCCACCCCGGGCGCCATACCGTGCGGTTGGTCGAAGCAAGCTGCAACTTCCCCCGCGACACGCAGCCGCCGAATGCCGCCGATGCCACCGAGGTGTCGATCGATGCGCCGCCTTGGGCACTGCGCGAGGCCGCGGACACGGGTCAGTCCCAATATCTGGAGAATTTACCGCAGCAGGGGATCCGGGCGCACGCGCCCGAATGGCCGGATCCGGTCATGCGCGCCTGTACGCAGCCACTCACGGGCAGCGGACCGGAACGGGTCGCAGGCTTCCTGGTTCTGGGCGTCAGCCCGCGGCGTGCGCTCGACAGCTCATACGTGGAGTTCCTGGACCTCGTTGCCGGACAGGTCGCCTCGGCACTGACCAATGCCCAGGCGTACGAGGCCGAGCGGGGACGCGCTGAGGCACTGCTGGAAGTCGATCGGGCCAAAACCGCTTTCTTTTCCAATGTGAGTCACGAGTTTCGCACGCCCCTGACCCTCATTCTGGGACCCTTGGCCGACTCTCTGCGCTCGCGGACTCTTTCGGCGGGTGTCCGCGAACGAATCGAGCTTGCGCATCGCAATTCCATGCGTCTGCTGAGGCTGGTCAACTCCCTGCTCGACTTCTCCCGCATTGAGGCCGGTCGCGTCCAGGCCAGCTTCGAGCCGACCGACCTGGCCGAGGCCACCCGCGACTTGAGCAGTCAGTTTCGCTCGACCATCGAGCGTGCCGGCCTGGCCTTTGTCGTGCGCTGCCAGAATCTTCCCGCGCCGGTCTACGTGGACCGCGACATGTGGGAGAAGATCGTCCTGAATCTGCTCTCGAACGCTTTCAAATTTACGCTGTCCGGCACGATTAGCGTTGAACTCGAAGCCACTGAAACGGCTGCCGTGCTCACGATTGCCGACACCGGCATCGGTATCTCGCAGGAGGAATTGCCGCGCCTGTTCGAGCGGTTTCACCGGATTGAGGGCGCCGGCGGGCGTACCCACGAGGGTTCGGGCATTGGACTGGCCCTGGTTCAGGAACTGGTCAGACTGCACGGCGGACAGATCGAGGCGTCGAGTCGAGTGGGAGTGGGTACCAGCTTCTCCCTGACACTGCCTTTCGGCACATCGCACCTGCCACCGCAGCGGCAGGTCACGCAATCGAACCCCGCGATATCCACGAGCAACGCACAGGTCTTCATTCAGGAGGCGGATCGCTGGCTGCCCGAGGCCGCGCAGTCCCCCAGCAGGAGCGAAGACACGCCCCTTTCAGCGCACGACCGCCGCTTTGCCTCGACTTTCGGCGCGCGCGTGGTGGTGGCGGATGACAACGCCGATATGCGCTCGTACATCTGCAACCTGTTGGCGCCGTATTACAGCGTGGAAGCCGCGAACGATGGGTTGCAGGCCCTGGCGGCGGCGCGGCGCGCGCCGCCGGCCCTGTTCCTGTGTGATGTGATGATGCCGCAGGTGGATGGCTTCGAGCTGCTGCGACGGGTGCGCGCCGATCAGGAATTGCACGGCATTCCCGTCATTCTGCTGTCGGCTCGCGCCGGCGAGGAAGCCCTGGTCGAAGGCTTCGATGCCGGCGCCGATGATTACATTGTGAAGCCATTTGCGGCGCGCGAGCTGCTGGCGCGAGTCGGGGCGCTGATCGAACTCACGCAGATGCGGCAGATCGGCGAGGAACGATTGCGGCTGGCCATCGAGGGCGCCCGCATGTCGACCTGGGACATCGACATGGAAACGGGTCAGGCCCAGTGGTCCAGGACCCATTTCGAGTTGCTCGGCTATGCCCCGCGCGCCGACGGCCTCGGCAGCTATGCGCTGTGGCGCGAACGCTTGCACCCCCTGGACGTCGAACGTATCGATGCGCTGTTTGCCACGGCGGCGCAAGATCGCACGATCTATCAGGCCGAACACCGGATCGTGCGCGCCGACACCGGCGAGGTGCGCTGGCTGTCGATCTATGGACGCTTTCTGGGAGGGGAGCCCGGCGCTCCGAGGCGCAGTGTCGGCATCATGCTCGACATCACGGACCGCAAGCGTGCGGAAGCGGCCCTGCTGGCGGCAGATCGGCAAAAGGATGAATTCCTGGCGACCCTGGCGCACGAGCTGCGCAATCCGCTGGCGCCGGTACGCAACGCCGCGCGCATTCTGGCGACCGAGGGCCTGGAACCGAGTCAACTGGCGTGGTGCCGCGATGTCATCCAGCGCCAGGTCGGGCAAATGGCGCTGCTGCTCGATGATCTGCTCGATGTTTCGAGAATTACACTCGGGCGCCTGCAGTTGAAGAAAGAGCCCGTCGAGGTCGCGAGCCTGATCAACTCGGCCATCGAAACGGCGCTGCCGATCATCGAGGCGCGACGCCACAAGATCATCCAGCGGCTGCCCGATGCGCCGCTGCTGCTCGAAGCCGATCCGGCCCGAATCACCCAGGTGCTCGCCAATCTGCTGACGAACGCCGCGAAGTACATGGACGCGGGAGGGTCCATTTCCGTTGAGGTCGGCATGGTCGATCAGAATGTAAGAATCTGCGTGATCGATCAGGGCATCGGACTCAATCGTGAGGATCTGGAGCGCGTCTTCATGATGTTCTCCCAGGTGGACAGTGCGCTGGAGCGATCAGAAGGCGGCCTCGGAATCGGCTTGGCGCTGGTGCGCGGACTGGTCGAGTTGCACGGCGGCAAGGTCAGTGCCCGCAGCGAGGGCCCGGGACGCGGCAGTGAGTTCACGATTTTTCTTCCGGGTCTCTCACTCACGCAGGAGCTCAAGCCGGTCCCTGCCGAGAGTCCGGTCGGTGCGGGCTCGAGGCGGCGCATTCTGGTGGCCGATGACAATGCCGATGCCGCCGAGTCGCTCGCGGTGCTGCTCGAACTTTCCGGTCATGAGGTCCGAATCGCCAATGATGGCGCGCAGGCGCTGCAGTTGGCCGAGGAATTTCGGCCCGACGCTGCGTTCCTGGACATCGGCATGCCGAAGATGAATGGTTACAAGGTCGCCCAGCACCTGCGCAAGACTCCCTGGGGTCTGCGCATGCGTTTGATCGCTCTTACGGGATGGGGCCAGGAAGACAATAAGCGTCAAGCGGAGGAGTCCGGCTTTGACCATCACGTCACCAAGCCCGTTGATCCGGACCAATTGGAGCAACTGATCGCCGAGCTGCCCAAGGGCGAGAACCGCGAAACGCTGCTTCAGACCAGCACGCTCTGAGCGACGGTTGGACAGACCGTCACTGCGCAGGTCAAGATAGCGCCATGGACAGCGCGCGCAATCGACTGGTCATCAACCTGCTGCTGGTGGCGACCTTCGTCGTCATCCTGAATGAGACACTCATGGCCGTCGCCATCCCGCGCCTGATGCACGATCTGCGGGTGACGGCCGATGCCGTTCAGTGGTTGACGACGGCCTTCCTGCTCACCATGTCGGTGATCATTCCGGTGACCGGATTTCTGCTGCAGCGACTGAACACACGGCCGATCTTCATTCTGGCCATGTCGTTGTTCAGCTTCGGCACCCTGATTGCCACCCTGGCCCCCAATCTTCAGGCGCTGGTCCTGGCCCGCATCATCCAGGCATCGGGTACCGCGATCATGATGCCGCTGCTGATGACCACCGCGATGACGCTGGCGCCCCCGGAAACGCGCGGCAAGACCATGGGCTTCATCACCACGGTGATTTCGGTGGCGCCGGCGATCGGCCCCACCCTCTCGGGGATCATTCTCAACTACCTCAGCTGGCGCTGGATGTTTGCGCTGGTGCTGCCCATCGCGATCGGCGCACTGCTCCTGGGGGCCCGCCGCATGCAGAATGTGACCACGCCGCACAGCGCCGCGCTGGATGGGCTGTCGGTGGTACTGTCCGCCATCGCTTTCGGCGGTATCGTCTACGGATTGAGCACCATCGGACTTCCTTCAGCACCGGGGACGGTCCCCGCCGGAGTCTGGACGGCAGTGGGCGCGGTCTTTCTGGCGCTGTTCATTTTTCGCCAGCTGTCGCTGCAGAAATCCGGTTATCCACTGCTCGACCTGCGCACCTTTGGCTCACGCAATTTCACCGTATCGGTGCTGCTGATGGCGAGCATGATGATGGCGTTGTTCGGCACCATCATTCTGCTGCCGATCTATCTGCAGAACGTCCTCGGGCTCAATACCCTGCAGACCGGCCTGCTGCTGCTTCCAGGCGGTCTGCTCATGGGGCTGCTCGGCCCGCACGTGGGGCGGCTGTATGACAAGGTCGGGCCCATCCGTCTGCTGGTACCGGGGGTCCTGGTGGTGAGTATCGTCCTGTGGGCCATGACCCTGCTCGGCCCCACCACCCGGGTGGTCTACATCCTGACCGGACATGTGGTGATGAGCATCGGGTTCGCGCTCCTGTTCACGCCGCTGTTCACCGTGAGTCTCTCATCCGTGAAGGCCAGCCTGTACTCGCATGGCAGCGCCGTCATCGGCACGATTCAGCAGGCCGCGGGTGCGGCGGGCGTGGCACTGTTCGTGGCATTGATGTCGGCTCGCGCGGCGCGGTTGGCCGCCGGTGGGGTGACCCCCATCGAGGCTCTCTCGGGCGGGGTCCGGGCGGGCTTTGTCTGCGGCGCCAGCATTTCGATGTTTGCGGTGCTGTGCGTGCTCTTCCTGCGTCGGCCGGAAGGTGCCGGATCGGCCGTCACGGGGTAGAGTCGCAGGCGTCTGTTCGCGTATGACGAGGGTAGTGCGATGAATACCTGGGAAGCCGCGCAACTGTCGCGGCGTGAGGCACTGTGCGGGGCGCTGGCGGCCGGTGCCGGCGCATTATGGTCGGTACCGGTACTGGGTGCGGCGGGATCTGCCCTGCCACTGATTACCAAAGCGATCCCGGGGACCGGCGAGCGATTGCCGGCCATCGGTCTGGGCACCGACAAATTCCAGTCCGACGAGCGGGCGGCAATCCAGGCCGAAATCCAGCGTATGCAGCAGCTGGGCGGGACGGTGATCGACACGGCGGCGGCTTACGGGGACAGCGAGTCGCTCATTGGCGAGGCCCTGGCGGGCAGCCGCGATCGGATGTTCCTCGCCTCCAAGCTGACCATCGGCGGCCGCGGATTTCGCGGTGACGGGGTTGGCGGTCAGGCGAGCTTCGAGCGCTCCTTGATGCGACTGCGCACCACGAAAATCGATCTGCTGCAGATCCATAACCTGGATGGGGTCGACACCCTGCTGCCACAGCTGCGTGAATGGAAGCAGGCCGGCAGGATCCGCTACATCGGTATCACGACCTCCCGCGTCGGTCAGCATGAAGACATGATCGGCTACCTGCGCAAATATCCGTTGGATTTCGTGCAGGTCGACTATTCGCTCGACAATCGGGATGCCGCGCAGACGCTGCTGCCCCTGGCGCAGGAGCGCAAGGTCGCGGTCCTGGCCAACGTACCCTTCGGTTTCGGCAATCTGCTGCGGCAGGCCCAGGCGCGCAAACTGCCACCGTGGGCGGCCGATTTCGACGTCACGAGCTGGCCGCAGTTTCTATTGAAATACGTGATCTCCCATCCTGCGGTCACGGTCGCGATCCCTGGTTCCACCCAGGTTGCACACCTGGAGGACAATCAGGCCGCGGCGCATGGGCGCCTCCCCGATGCGGCCATGCGCCTGCGGATGGAAAAATACTGGGATTCGGGAGCCGCCTGAATGGTCAGACGACGTAATACCGCACAGCCGTACCGTCCTTCTCCTTGCGTATCAGTCCACGCCTGAGCAGCGTGCCGCGCAGCGAGTCGGATTGTTCCAGGTTCAGCCGGCGATTGATCTGCGATGGCCGGATCCCGGGGTGGGACTTGATCAGGGCCAACACTTTGCCCAAGGCGCCACTTGGGGCGACCGATTTCTGCTTCATCGCGGGAGCCCTCCTCCCGCGCAGTATAGGGCATCGAACATGCTTATGAGACTGGCCGGAAATCAGCGGGATCTTGGCGGGGGGCTGCGCGTGACGCGCTTGCTGCCTGCTCTGGCGCGCCGCGCGGTGGGCCCCTTCGTCTTCCTCGACCACTTCGGGCCACTCGACATCGATCCGGGCATGAACATCGACGTTCGGCCGCATCCGCATATCGGCCTCGCCACGGTCACGTATCTGTTCGAAGGGGCGATGATGCATCGAGACAGCCTGGGCTCCGTGCAGCGCATCGAACCCGGCGCCATCAACTGGATGAGCGCCGGGCGCGGCATCGTGCACTCGGAGCGCACGCCCCCTGATCTTCGAACCCAGCCGCACCGCGTGCACGGCTTGCAGCTGTGGGTCGGACTCCCCCAGGCGCTCGAGGAAAGCGAGCCCACCTTTGCGCATACCCCGGCCGCACAATTGGCCGTATTCATCGAGCAGGAGACCGATGTCCAACTGCTGGTCGGCGAAGCATTCGGGCGCCGCTCGCCCGTCAAGGCGGCATCACCCACGGTATTCCTGATACTGCGACTGAAGGCCGGCATAGGCCTGCGATTGCCTGCCCTGGCGGCGGAGCTGGCCGTCTATCCGATCGGTGGCCGTGTCATGATCGATGGCTCAGCGCTCGAGCAACACACGCTCGGCGTCATCGACAACGGCAAGGGGTGCGAACTCAAAGCCCCGGAGGACCGTACGGTGGCGGTGATCGGCGGGGCGCCGCTCGACGGTCCGCGCTACCTGCTGTGGAATTTCGTATCCTCGACCCAGGCCCGCCTGCGCGGTGCCGCCAATGACTGGCGCGAGCAGCGCTTCGGCGCCGTGCCCGGGGAGACCGAATTCATTCCGCTGCCGGCAAACATAGCGCCATAGCCGATCCGGCCGGCTCACAGGGATCTCAGGAAGTTGATCAGATCCTGCTGCTGACGGGCATCGAGCACGCCGTAGTTGGCCACCACCTGGTTGGCCTCGCTACCCTGCCCGGCATGATCCTTGATGGCCTGGATCAGATTGCTGGTGCGGCCGTCATGCAGAAAATAGACTCGCTGCCCAAGACCCCACAGCGGTGCCGTTCGATATTCATCGGGACCGGCGGCGCCCTGGGTGATGCCGTCGGCCAGCCCCGCGCCCATGTGATGGACGAGCAGATCGGAGAACAGGTTGACCTGCTTATTGGACAGCGCCTGGCTGGGCACCCGCCATGAGCCACTGGCAATTCGGGTGCCGGTCGTCATGGAGGGGGTGTGGCAGAACGCACAGCCGATGTTGGCGAAAACAGCCCGGCCGTTCTGGGTTGAAGCGGTCGGCTGTGCCGGCGTGGGCGGCGCGAGCATCCGCATGAAATTGGCGAAGGCTTCGATGTCTGACAGCACTGCCGTCGCCGGCACTGTGGTGGCAGGGGCCGGATAGTTATCCGTATCATTCGGCGTGGCCATCCCGGATTGGCAATTGGGCGTTTCGTCCCGCTCCTGGGGAAACAGCTCATTCGAAATACCCATCTCCACGTTGTAGGCCTCGCCGGCGAACATCAGCAGCGACTTGTTCTGAGCCTTCCAGCCGAAGCGCGTGATCGTGCCGTCGTTGGCACTCAGATTGACCGTGCCGCCCTGAACCGAATTGGCGTGCCCGCCTACGCCGAGCTGGCTCTTTGCCGCCGCATTCGCGGCCATGTTGGCCAGAATGGTCGAGTCCGGGATCGCCTCAATGAGGCCGGCGCCAAAGGTTGGCGTCGGTATCCGGAAAACAATATTGCTGTTGCCCCCTTCCCCTGATACCGGATCTCCCGCGGGCGCAAAGTCCGGCTGCGCAATGGCGCAGCTGCCGGCATCGGCGCGACCGGTGATGACGAAGAGATCATGCACTCCACCATCCGCCGCGCCATTGGACTGCACGAATCTTGCTTCACGCGCGGGTCCATTCGGCGCTTCAAACCACGGAACCACGTTTGTGGCCCCGCCGGCGCTGGCCACGGCAATCAGTGGATTGCTCGCCGGGCTTGACCCGCCGACATAGGGCTGCGAATGACAGGACGCGCATTGGTTCGAATTGAAGGTCGGTCCCAGACCGTTGTTGGCGCCACCGGAGACCGCCTCCACCACGATGAAGCGCGCCAGGCCATCCTTGAAGAACGACATCTCGTCGGATCCCATTCCGGGAAGCGCAATCGGGCTGCCCCCATCACTACTGCTGTGCCGCACTCCCGGGTCGCTCACCTGACCGAAGGTTCCGGACGATTGGGCACAAAGCGGATTCCCCTGCACGAGCAGGATTCCGAGTAGAACAGCGCTGGCGCGTCGCGCGCCGGTAGTACGTGATGCCATTGGTAGCCTCCCTGGGGCAAGAGTCCGCATGACGTGAGCGGTTGTACGCACTGCCGTAGCGGCCGGCCATATGTCTGAGGTGCAAGACATCCGCGCGGGCCGAGTACAATGCGCGCTTTACCGATAAACGCAGACGTTGGGCCAAAGGCGCGGGGTTTTCTGAACCGTAAATACGCAGCGCGACCCGGTCACTCAGGAGCGCTATTTGGATGATCGGGAGAGGCCGAAGTCGCGCCAGATGCGCATTACGGCCGATTGCGACACACCCAGCGCCCGGGCCAGGCGGCGACTGGTGCAGTTGCGCGCTTGATTGGATCGCTCGGCGAGCGTCCATTTGACGACGGCTTCCACCACCGCATCGTCGATCAGCCGTGGCGCGCCACGGCGGGGCTTGTCCACCAGTCCACCCAGGCGCAATGTCGCAAAGCGGCTACACCATTTGCGCACCGTCGCGGGCGACACCCGCAGCTCGCGTGCGATCTGATGATTCGACTCGCCGCGTTCTCGGGCGAGAATGAGGCGCGCTCGGCAGACGAGGCGCGCCGGGACATGCGCGCCAAGTGCCATCTTTTCCAGCACAGAGCGCTCCTCCTTTGACAGGAGGAGCCTTCGGGAAGGCTCGTCGGCACGCATCATCGATGCGTAGATCAACAAGGTAACGCCACATTGTCAAAGTGTGCCAATGAGGCGACAGAGGCAGAGGGCGTGCCGCTCGCCTAGTAGTCGATGCCCTTGACGTACTGGCTCGCCGGGACTTCCTGAAAGCGATCGGGATTCGCCTGGACCAGTGCGTCCGCAAGATCGTTGGAGACCGTGCCGTGCTCGTTCAGGTCCGAGTCCCGCACGACGGTGCGATCGAGCAGATCATTGTCGAAGGACTGGAATTGCCGGTCCTGGATGTCCTGCTGGCGCTGGTAGTTCGCGAACTGCCGATCGGAGGTTTCCTGTTGGCGGCGATTGATGGCCAATTGGGCGTTCACCGCCTGCTGCGCCTGGTTGTGGTCGTTGCTCAATTGGGTCTGGGCCACGCTGTTGTTCACCAGATAGCTGTGGAACATGGCGCTGGCAGTCGCCTCGCTCTGATCCATCACCTGCTCGGGAAACTTGATCAGATTGAGGGTAATCAGATAGGTGCCATAAGGGCTCAGCGGCCAGATGCTCAGCTGCGCCCAGGCCCGCGCGGCGCCCGCGCCCCCGGCCGCACCGAAGTTTGCAACGATCCCGTAGGTGGTGGAGCCCTGGTACTGCGATTGCTGCGTGGCGCTGATCACCTCAATCGACGGTATCGCCGTCCGCTGCCTCTGAAAGAACTGAGTCAGCGCCGATTTGAATGTCGTGGCGGCATCGGTCCCATAGGGAATGTCATAGTTCCCAGCGGGTTGCCCTCCCGTCGCGGCAAGTGTTTTACGTCCCGCGGGAGGGCCCAGGTTGATGGCGGGAAATTGCCAGTCATAGTGCAAGGCGGCGTTGTCGGGTCCCACCGCAGTCACCTCGCCCGCATGTGCGCCCGTGATTCTCCAGCCCTCCGGCAGGCCCATGACCCCAGAATTATCCGGGAACGGCGCCTGATGCAAAGACGCTGCCTTGGCGCTGGAGCCTGACGTATGGCTGGGTCCCGTGACATGCGAGTTCGCAGGCGGCCCAGTGCCGGTCGCGGTGGCGACGGGCGCAGCGCTCGTCATCTGCGAAACATTCGCCGCTTGCGCCGAATTTGCGGCCCCGGCGCCGCCGGACCTCTGGAACAGCCGATCCAGCATGGGCTTCACGGTCGTGCGAAAACGATCCGCCTGGTCCGACAGCACCGCCCCCCTGCCGGGTGCGGAAGGGGATACGGCGACGAGCGCCAGGCCCGCGATCTCCTGGTTACCCGCTTGAGTGGCCTTGACCGTGAAAATCACCGCCAGGGTATGGCCATCGGCGCCGCGCAGCACTCGGGTGACCTGTGGGCGGGCACCGAAGCGGTAGCGCACGTACTGAAGCACCCTGCCCATCGCACCCTGAACGGTGTGCTGCGCGGGCATCTGCGCCGTAGCGATGGTACCGCCGCCCGGATTGTCAAAGACCGACACGGCCGGACTGCCCTGCGCGAGGGCCGGTAGGGAAGCGGACAGCAGGAGCGCCCCCAGGACTAAACGCGGCAAGCACATGACAATGATTCCTTATCGATGGCATCGCGCAACGATGATTCAGGTAATAGGCGGATTGCGGCAGAAAAACGGCTCACTCCCCTCACCGGGCATGGCACGGTCTCACCGCCCCTTAAGGCGGTAATTATATCATATAATCAATAGCTTACAGAATTATCCTCATACGCAGCCGACGATAAAGCCGCTCGCCGCTTCAGCAAACGTCGCGACGGACGCCCGGTTTGTGGAGGTGAATCGTGTAGGCGTCTTCCTAAGGCAACTCGCGCAGCCGTTGCCATGCCAAGTCGTGGACGCACTTTTATTCTGGGCCCACAACGAGATCACGCCACCGCGCTGCAGGAACAGCCCATGCACTCACCACTGCGAGACCCTCAAGCCAATGAGGGACGATGGAAACGCGCGATGGCGGCGCTCGCCCGCGCGCAGGATGCCTTTGCTGAAATCGAGCTTTCGGCGGATGCCACTGATGCGGCGTTTCGCCGGGCATGGATGGGGCTGTGGCGGGCGGAGCGGTATCAGATTGCATTGATGCGCCGCGAGCAGCACGAATAACGGTATCCTGCTCGACAAGTCCAGTCATCGCCCGATTGGATCGGTGCACGAAAGCCTATGAGTCAGCCCCGCGTTCCCAATCACCCGCGTTCGCGCGTCACGGCCGAGCGGTATCAAACGCTGGTCGAGGGAATCCGCGACTATGCAATCCTGATGCTCGACGTCGATGGTCATGTGATTTCCTGGAATCAAGGCGCCGAGAAGATCAAGGGCTACACCCGAGACGAAATCCTCGGCTCACATTTCTCCAGGTTCTATCCGCCCGAAGCGCTTGCCCGGAATCTGCCCGCTCACGAACTCGACGTCGCCGCGAAGGTGGGCACCTTTGAAGATGCCGGTTGGCGGGTGCGCAAGGATGGCTCGTTGTTTTGGGCAAACGTGACCATCACCCGCATGAATGATGCAGCGGGAGAACTGGTCGGGTTCTCGAAGATCACACGGGACCTGACCGAATGGCGCGCTCAGGACGTTGCGCTCAGACAAAGCGAGGAGCGGTTTCGCCTGCTGGTCTCCGGGGTAAGGGACTACGCAATCTTCATGCTGGATCCCGGTGGCCATGTGGCCACCTGGAATGCCGGTGCGAAACAGATCAAGGGATACTCGGCCAACGAGATCATCGGCTCGCATTTCTCACGCTTCTATCCACCGGAGGCCATCAAACGCAACCTGCCCGCGACGGAACTGCAGGGCGCGATGATGCAGGGTCGCTTCGAGGATGAGGGTTGGCGGATCCGCAAGGACGGTTCACGTTTCTGGGCCAACGTCATCATCACGGCCGTGCGCAATCCCGCCGGGCAGCTGATCGGCTTTTCGAAGATCACCCGCGACCTCTCGGAGCGTCGCCGGCATGAGGAGGAGTTGCGCCAAAGCGAGGAACGCTTCCGACTGCTGGTCGACGGAGTCACCGAGTACGCCATCATGATGCTCGATGCCGAGGGGTTCGTCGCAAGTTGGAATGCGGGCGCGGAGCGGATCAAGGGTTACAGGAGCCAGGAGATCCTCGGGCAACACGTTTCGCACTTCTATCCTGCCGAGGCGATCACGGCGAATCAGCCCTGGGAAGACCTGGCCAGGGCGCAAAGCGAGGGCCAGGTCGCCAGCGAGGGCTGGCGGGTTCGCAAGGACGGGACCTTGTTTTGGGCCAGCAACGTGATTACCGCGCTGCGCGATCGCGACAACCATCTGTATGGGTTCGCCAAGGTCACCCAGGATCTCACCCAGCGCCGTCACGCCGAAGCACTCGCCGACACCGCCCAACGGATGCATGAGTTCATTGCCATGCTCGCACACGAGCTGCGCAATCCGCTCGCGCCGATCCGCAATGCGGTCGCGCTCATGGGTCGCAAGGGCATGAACGATCCAACCCTGGAGGCGATGCGCAAGACGATCGACCGACAGAGCACCCAGCTGGTGCGTCTGCTCGATGAACTGCTGGAGGTGAATCGGATCGCGCGTGGCCACTTCACGGTCGAACGAGCACCCACCGATGTGCGCGAGGTCATCGCACGAGCGGTCGAAAGCAGTCGGCCCTTGATCGACTCTCACGGCCATACCATCGAGGTCAAAGTGCCCGAGAACCCGGTCATGGTGCTCGGGGATGCCGTTCGGCTGACTCAGGCGACGGTCAATCTGTTGAACAACGCGGCCAAGTACACCCCCGGCGGCGGCAGAATCGAACTGGTGACGAGCGTGCACGGAGCCGAGGTCGACATCCGCATCAAGGACAACGGCAAGGGGATTGACCCCACGATGCTGGAGAAGATCTTCGATCTTTTTGTCCAGATTGATCCTCAGGCGGGCGATTCGATGGGCGGCCTTGGTGTGGGCCTGGCGCTGGTGCGACGGGTCGTCGAACTGCACGGGGGCAGTGTGCAGGCGCGCAGCACCGGTATCGGGCGCGGCTCCGAGTTCATCATGCGGCTGCCGCTGTCGATCCAGCAGCTCAAAATCATTTCCGCACCGCGCGCCGAGTCCTCTTTGCCCGCGCTGCGGATCCTGGTCGTCGACGACAACCGCGATGTGGCCGATACCCTCGATCTGTTGCTGAAATCGATGGGTCAACATGTTACGGCGGCATATGACGGCCCCTCGGCCATCAACCTGGCGAAGACTTTCGAGCCCGACGTCGTGTTCCTCGATATCGGTATGCCGCATATGAGCGGCTACGATGTGGCCCGGGCAATTCGCTCGAGCGGATTGAGGCCGGTCCCCGCTTTGGTCGCGATCACGGGGTGGGGGCAGGAGGCCGACAAGCAACGCGCCGATGAGGCCGGCTTCACCTTTCACTTCGTGAAACCAATCAGTGAGGATCGCTTGCGCGACATCATTCTGCGGCTGGCGAAGCGCCTGGACAGCACCTGATCGCGCTCTTAAGATTGGCGCACTTCGGGCGCCCGGTCGATAAAGGAATGTCTGCATGCGGCCTGCGGCTGTTGCGTCCCTACTCCTGAGTCTGGTATTTCTCCCAATCGTCCATGCCAGCGACGAGGGCTTCACCCTGGCACCCGTCGCCCCGGCAGCGCGCACGTTCCATCTGGGCCAATTGGAACTCACTGCCCTGCACGATGCGCAGATCTTGGTACCCAATGACGGCAAGAGCTTCGGCACCGACGCGCGGAGCGGTGAAGTCGCGGACGTTCTGCGAGCGGCGGGTGCACCCCCCGGCGAGGTCACCCTCAGCGTGAATGTGCTGCTGGTGAAGACCGGCGGCCACATCGTCCTGCTCGATGCGGGCACGGGGCCGGAATGGCATGGCGCGTTGCTGGCGAGTCTCAAGCTGACCGGCGTTGCGCCGGGTGCGGTCACGGACATTCTGATCACCCATTCGCACGGTGACCACGTCAATGGGTTGCTGGCGGTGAACGCTGGGCTCGCCTTTGCGAATGCGAGGATCCACATGTCCGAGGACGAGTGGGAGTGGATGAAGACCAAGGGCTCCGAGCATCTCGTGACCTCGATTTCCGATCACGTCGTTTCGTTCCGCGCGGGAGAGACCGTCGCCCCGGGTATCCGCTCGATACCCATCGAGGGACATACCCCCGGTCATGTCGGCTATGAAGTCACCTCAGCGGGAGCCCGCCTGCGCGACGTCGGCGACCTGGTCCACAGTTCGATCATATCCCTGGCCAGGCCGCAATGGCTCAATGGTTTTGATCGTGATGCGGACGGCGGCCGCGCCGCCCGCCTCAGCATGCTCGCCGAACTCGCCCGCACTCACGAGCTCGTCTTTGCGCCGCACTTCCCGTTTCCGGGGATCGGCTACATCGTATCGAATGGCACAGGATTCACCTGGCAACCGGCTTCGCCATAGGGGGAATTATGAAGACTGAACGGACCCGTTTCGGGCGCCTGGCGCGTGGGATTGCGCTGCTGGCGGCCTCGGTCATGATGGCCGCGGGCCTCACGACGCCATCAGCCGCCGCGGATGCTCCGGCCAGTTCCCTCCCTATCGGCATCATCGGTGCCGGCAAGATGGGCGCAGTGCTCGCATCGCTGTGGGCCAACGCCGGCTATCCGGTCATGATTTCCTCACGCAACCCGCAGTCCCTGCAGTCACTCACGCAATCGATCGGACATGGCGTCAAGGCCGGGACCGCACAAAGCGCGGCGGAATTCGGCAGCGTGGTCGTCATAGCCATCCCCTACGGATCGGAGCCCAAGCTCGGCGCGGAACTCGCTGCCCAGCTCGCGGGCAAGATCGTGATTGATCTGGGAAATCCCTACCCGCAGCGCGATGGCGCGATGGCGGACGAGGCGCGCAAGCAAGGAACCGGCGTGGCTTCCGCGAAATTCTTTCCCGGCGTCAAGCTGGTGCGCGCGTTCAATGCCATCAGTTTCGTGTCCCTGCAAAAGAATGGCCATGGCGGGGCCGATCCCATCGCCATTCCGATTGCCGCCGATGACAAACGGGCGATCGCGGTCACCGAACGGCTGGTGCGCGATGCCGGCTTCGGTCCGGTCGTCGTCGGGCCGCTGTCGAGCGCGAAGACCTTCGATGTCGGTACGGATGTATACGTGAAGGATCTGACGGTGAGCCAGACCCGCGCCAAGCTGGGACTTGCGGCACCCTAGCCTGGGCAGGAGATGACGCGCACCACCGTTTCGCGGTAAGTCCGGAAGCCCAATTTTTCGTAAAGCGACCGCGCTCCGAGATTGGCGCTCATGACATGTAGAAAGGGTGTCTCGCCGCGCTGCAGTTGTCGTCGCACGAGCTGGTTCGTCAGGCGGCGCGCCAAGCCGCGGCCCTGAAAGTCCGGATGCGTACAGATCCCGCTGACTTCGTGCAGGGTGCCGGCAGCCATGCGCTCGCCCGCCATGGCAATCAGTCGCGCCCCCTCGAAGTACCCGAAGTATTCGCCCAACTCAAGGGTACGCAGCCCGAACGGACCGGGATTGGTCAGCGTCGCCAGTTCGAGCGCCTGCCGGGCATGTTCCTGCCGAAGGGCGATCGCCTCGGGTGCCGTGTCGGCTGCGGGCATGGAGCCTTCCCACACCATCCTGAACATCGTCGTCTCCTGCTCGATCCGCCAGCCATCGACCGTTGGCCCCGACCAGTTGCTGCAATAAAAGTGTTCACCCGAATCACAGAACGGCCGCAGCGCCGCCAGGTCCGGCTGCTGAGGATCTCGAAAACCGACAATGGGCGAGAAACCCCGGGCGTAGCGGCGAGCATCGCCCGCACCCGCAGCAAATGTGGAATGGGGCCCCGTGAGGCAATTCCACATGATGTTGTCGAGAACCCGTCTGGTATCTTCACGCATCGATTAATGAGTCATCGGGGCCCACCCGATCAACTGCTCTTCCCATCAGTCGCGGCAGACGAAATTCGAAGCAGACTCCGGATCGCCCTGACCGGCGTACTGCGCATGCTGCGGGTAGGGACACAGCGGACGACTGCGTCCGGGAAAGGCGGCGCCGGTTGCGATGACCTGTGCCGGCGCCTGCCCCTGCTCCACCCACGCCACGATCGCCGACAGCATGTCGAAGTGATCGAGGGTCGCCACCCCACCGCCGCAATGACCCATTCCGGGTACCAGGAACAACCGGCTCCAATCGGTAACGGGACCGGATCCCGCGGGCGCATCGGTGCCGAGGCGCTCGTAATAGCGAACGGTTTCGAGTGCCGAAAACCACGGATCGCTCACACCGTGATAGAAAATCAGTTTGCCGCCATGCTGCGTGAACGAAGAGAGGTTCGTCCAGGCATCGGTGTCGCCGGCCATCTCACGCCCGTCGTGCGCGATCGCCGCTTCAGCCTCGACGTCCATCGCGGACCCCGTCGGCATACCGCCTTCGGGGGCCGTGCCGCCGCTGAGCAACCCGGGAATCCCCCGGCCCTGGGCGGCGATCCCCGTGTCGTAGGCAAAGCCGGGATAAACCTGGCGTCCGGAGGCCGTTTTCGGTCCTGAAAAGGCGCGCTCGATGGCACTTACCTGCACGCCGGATAAGCAGCTGTCGTTCTTTTCTCCCTTGCACTGCAGTACCCGCGGATCGAAGGCGCAGTGCCGGGTATCGAAAATCATGCCGTCCCGTACGCCATCGAGCGCATCACAGGCCTCGAGCAATCCGCTGACGACCAGTTTTCGGTCCGTATCCGAGAGCGCCTGTGCGGCGAGGAAATGCCCTTGCGCGTCCTTGGGTGCCGCCGCATTCAATGAGGCGGTCACCCAGCGCAGCGCGAGGTTGGAATAGTTGGTGCGCATCGCCGGCGAGCCCGCGACGATGCCGTCGAATTCCCCGGGATAGCGCTGTGCGGAGATCATGGCTTCGCGCCCGCCGGTCGAGCATCCGACGAAATAACTGTGCGCCACGGCATTGCCGTAATGGGCCGCAATCAGCGGGCGGGCGACCGCCATCACCTTGCCGATCGACTGGTAGAGAAAATCAAGGGCGGCCTGCTGGTCGGTCATGAAGCTCGCATCAAAGACCGCCCCTTCGTGGCCGGAATCACTGCTCACCACCGCGAAACCGCGGTTCAGTGCCGCGGAGTCACCGGCGGCCGTTGCCCCCATCGGGGCTTGAACCGAGCCATTCAGACCTCCTCCGCCCTGGTAGAGCAGACGGCCATTCCACTGCGCCGGCAGCGCCACCGCGAAACGAATGCCATAGGCCTTGCCATCGCGGCCGGTGCGCGCACCGATAGTGCCGTCGATCCGGCAATGAGCGGGCACCTGCAAGGATCCGGGCGGGCCGCCCGGCGGCGCGCTGAGACTGGCTGCCGCCAGTTCCTGTGCCTTCTCGATCCTCACATCGGTCCCCGGCGGGGAAAACTTCAGCAGCTCCGCGCAGGGCGCTGCCGCCCATGCTCCCGGCGCGGCGGCCCACAGCAACGTCGCAAGGACGCCGTTGAGACGGTGAATTCGAATGTTCATGGACTCCCCCTTGACCGCTCGAGTCGCTGTGGGATCTTATCAGTCTCTACCTGGGCAATTGATAGACATCCACGACCGCCGCGCGCCGCCCGCATTTGTGGCAGCGCAAACGACGCCGCATTTGCTCGATCGTGGTTTGCGCGCCGATCACCCGCCGGATGTACTCGCCGCGCGGCTCGCGCTGGTGCCCGCAAGGGCAGCGGATCCTGATCAAATACCAGTCCCGCAGGAACTCGCCCACGCTCAGGTGATCGGCTATCCGCAGCGGCTTCAGGAACGGCATCCGAAAATCGTAACGCCGACCCTATGGGCACCAGCAAGACCCGCTGCTCGGTACTGTATGACGCGGCATACAGTATCCTAGAGCGCTCGATCCTGTATGAGGCTTGCCCGATGTGCTACTCGGCCATGGTGACGGAGGACTGGAAGGCATTCCTGCGCGTGACCGGCATTCTCATGTCACTGCCGGAGTTTCACGAGCTGATGCAGCATCGCCTGGAGGATCCCACCCGCTTCAGGCTGCCCCGGGGATTCGATCTCGAATTCGCCGCTCCGCACACCGCGGAGGAACAAGCGATCAAGGCGCTGAGCGATCGCTATCGCCATATGCAGACCGGCAAGCTCGAGACCGAGATCTTTGCCCAGCGCAAGCGCCTGGCAGACGCCGAACGCAAACTCGCGGCCAAGGAAACCAAGGCCGCCGCGGACAGCAGGCGAATCGCGACCACGAAAGTACAGCAGTTGCTCGGCAAGCTGGCGCTGTTGAAGGATGACAAAGCGCACCCCGACGATTATCGGATTTTTCCGCGCTCCTATGCGCCGATCGTGATCGTGCGGGAGGGGCGGAAAATCATGGTGCCGGCGCGGTATTTGCTGCGGCAACCCGGTGCTGCGGCATTCATGGACGACAAGCTCTCCGGAAACTACAACGCCCGCCGGGACAATCTGAGCAAATTCTGGCGTAACCAATTCGGAATGACTCATTCGCTGATGGTCGTCGATTCGTTCTATGAGAATGTTGCGGGCGCGGACGGGCGGAACCAGGTGCTGCACTTCGTCCCGCGCCCCGTTGGCAAGATGTTCATCGCCTGCCTCTACGCACAGTGGACCGACCCCGCCACCGGCGAGAAACTGCTGTCGTTCGCCGCCATCACGGATGAACCCCCGCCGGAGGTCGCGGCCGCGGGCCATGACCGCATGATCGTCAACCTGCGACCCGAGAACATCGACCGGTGGCTGACGCCCATCGGACGGCCGGCGGCAGAACTTCAGGAAATCCTCAGCGACCGGCAGGCCCCCTACTATGAGCACAGTCTGGCGGCCTAGGTCCCCTGACGCGCCCACTGCGAAAATATTCTGTGCATGGCCGCGACACCGTCCGTCAAGGCGGCAGGGCCGGGCTGCAGGATGAGGGGCGACTTGATCTCGTGCAGCTGCCCGGCGCGCACGGCCGGAATGTCCTGCCAGCCGGGGCGTGCACGCACCTGCTCCGGGCGAAAGCGTTTGCCACACCAGGACCCCAGGATGATGTCGGGCTTGCGGCGCACCACTTCGGTGGCGTCCGTGACAAAACGGTCCTTGGCGAGGCTGCCCGATGACAGTTCCGTGAAAATGTCGATGCCACCGGCGACTGCGATCAGTTCGGAAACCCAGCC
>DATHMT010000006.1:0-4143 GCA_035486855.1 Steroidobacteraceae bacterium | reverse complement strand
TGGAGGCTAGGGTCGGAATCGAACCGGCGTAGACGGCTTTGCAGGCCGCTGCATGACCACTCTGCCACCTAGCCAGTGATACGACGCGAAACTTGAGACGCTGGAGCGGGAAACGAGGCTCGAACTCGCGACCTCAACCTTGGCAAGGTTGCGCTCTACCAACTGAGCTATTCCCGCCTCTCAAGTGCGAACGCGGAATTGTAGGGGGTGCGGCCGCGATGTCAAGGTAATCAGCCCCTTAACTGCGCAAATCGGGCCACGCGGCCCGCATGTACGTCACCATCGATACCAGGGTCAGCACGGCCGCGAGCATCGTCAATCCGACGCCGATCAGGTAGATGTCGAAGCCCAGGAGCGGGCTGCGATAGAACATCATGGCAAGCCCCACGACCTGAAAAATGGTCTTGTATTTTCCGAGCAGCGATACCGCCACTTTGCGACGCTGTCCGAGTTCGGCCATCCATTCACGCAGCGCCGAAATCGCAATCTCGCGACCGATGATGACGATGGCCATCAGCACCACGAGCGTGCGGTGATCGCGGGATACGAGCAGCACCAGGGCCGTCGCGACGATGAGTTTGTCGGCGACCGGATCCAGGAACGCGCCCAGGCGGGTGATCTGCCCGAGCTTGCGCGCGAGGTAGCCGTCGAGCGTGTCGGTGATGCCGGCGGCTGCGAATACGACACAGGCCGCGAGATTGGACCAGTGATAGGGGGCGTAGAACGCCAGGATCACCAGCGGGATGGCCGCGATTCGGATCCAGGTCAGGATGTTGGGCACGGTCCAGGGCGTCGGCGGGACGGCTTGGACATTTGCATTGACGCCCGACGGTTCTGACACCTGAACATCCATCTGTTGTATTAAAGCTACGCTGGAGGCGGCAGGCCCTACGCACCAGGATGCAGGTGATCATAAATGTTGCGGGCCAGGGATGCCCCGATACCTTCAACCTGCTCGATGTCGGCGACGGCGGCCCGCAGCACGCCCTGCAGTCCCCCGAAGTGGCGCAGCAGCGCCCGGCGCCGTGCGGGTCCCAGTCCCGCGATGCTTTCCAGGACCGACTCGTTGAAGCGTCGCGCGCGCCGTTTGCGGTGGCCGGTGATGGCAAAACGATGTGCTTCATCGCGCACCCGCTGTACCAGTCGCAGCGCTGCCGACTCGGGCGGCAGCGTCAACGGGACATCCTCGCCCTGGACGAACAGCCGCTCCTGCCCGGGCCTTCGATCCGGGCCCTTCGCGATACCCACGAGGGTCAATTCGGTGACTCCGAGTTCCATCAATACGCTGTGAACAGCGGCGATCTGACCGGCTCCGCCGTCAATCAGGAGCAGATCCGGACACTGGATCTCACCCTCCTTGACACGAGCATAGCGACGCAGCAGCGCCTGGTGCAGCGCCGCATAATCATCCCCGGGCGTGATGCCGGCGATGTTGAAGCGCCGATACTCCTTCTTCATTGCGCCTTCGGGTCCGAAGACCACACACGAGGCCACGGTGCCCTCGCCTGCCGTATGACTGATATCGAAACATTCGATGCGCTGCGGCACCTGCGCCAGATCGAGCGCATCGGCGAGGGCGACCATCATCTCGGCCGCGTTGCGGCGCTGCGCCTGACGCATCCGCAATGCCTGGGTCGCATTCTCCTGCGTCAGCTCAACCCAGCGCGCGGCGATCCCCCGCACCGGCCTGCGCACGGACACGGCATGCTTTGCGCGTTCCCGCAACACCTCGCCCATGGCCTCACTGTCGGCGAGCGCGAGGCTCAGCAGCACCTCCGACGGCGGCTCCTGGCCGGTGTAGTACTGCAGGATGAAGGAGCCCAGGGCCTCATCCGGATCGGCCAGCGCGGCGCGCGGGAAGTAGCTGGTCGTGCCGAGATTACGTCCGCCGCGAACCAGCATTACGCTGATGGCGTATTCGCCGGGCTCACCGACCACGGCAAAGGCATCCGCATCGCCCGACTCCTCCGAGGTGACGATCTGCTGCGACTGGATGTTCGCCAGTGCCGCCAGCTGATCGCGGATCTGCGCCGCGCGCTCGAACTGCAGGCGCTGGGCGGCCACCTCCATGCGCTCGCGCAGCTGAGCATGCACCTCCTGGTTGCGGCCCTCGAGCACCTTGACCGCCGCCTCCACGTCCTGGCCATAGGTGACCGCGTCGATGAGTCCCACGCAGGGCGCCGAACAACGACCGATCTGGTGCTGCAGGCAGGGGCGGGTGCGATTGGCGAAGAATGAGTCCCGACAATTGCGGATGCGGAACAGCTTCTGCAGTCCCTGCAGGGTCTCACGCACCGCGCCGGCGTTCGGAAACGGCCCGAAGTAGCGCCCCGGCTGGGCGCGCGCGCCGCGGTAAAAGGCGAGCTTCGGAAACTCGTGATCGGTGCGCAGATGGATGTAGGGAAAACTCTTGTCATCACGCAGCACCACGTTGAATCGTGGCCGGTGCTCCTTGATCAAGTTGTATTCCAGCAGCAGCGCCTCGACCTCCGAATGCGTCACCGTGACTTCGATGGCCGTGATCTGCTGCACCAGTGCATGCACCTTCGGCACGACATTGCTGGGATTGAAGTAGGTTCCGACTCGGTCGCGCAGGTTGCGCGCCTTGCCCACATAGAGCAGGTCGTGATTGGCGCCGTACATGCGGTAGACACCCGGCCTGCGGGGCAGAGAACCTACGAATTCCTTGGGATCAAACGTGGCCAAGCTCCACCGCGCGACTCATGACCTTGCGGAACATTTCCGGCGTCAGCCGGCGCGTCTGGGTGTTATAGCGGCTGCAGTGATAGGAGTCGATGAGATGAAGGTCTCGGACGCGGTGCTCGGCGCCGTGCCCGAACTTATGGTCGCCGCGTTTTTCGGCGAGCGCCATCAGCACCGCATCGTGCGCAATCCGGCCCAGCGCCAGGATCACCTTCACGCTCGGGAGCGCGGCGATCTCGGCCGCGATATAGGCATTGCACCGGCGGATCTCCGCGGCGTCCGGCTTATTCTCCGGCGGCACGCATTTGACGGCATTGGTGATGCGAACGCCTTTCAGCCGCAGTCCATCATCGGGAGCAGCGCCATTAGGCTGATTGGAAAGACCCAAGCCGAACAAGGTTTCATATAGCAGCACACCGGCATAGTCGCCCGTGAACGGCCGCCCGGTTCGATTGGCGCCATGCAACCCCGGCGCGAGTCCGGCGATCAACAGCCACGGCTTGGGATCACCGAAGGGTGCGACCGGAAGGCACAGGTGATCCGGGAAACGGCGGCGCGAGTCTTCCAGAAATTTGGCGAGCCGCGGACATGCCGTGCACTTGGGGTCGTACTGCCTAGTCATCCATGTGCCGAATGATGGCCTGCGCAAATCCTGAACAGCTCATGAGCGTGGCGCCCGGCACCAGGTGCTGCAGGACCTCCTCGACATTCTTGCGCGCCGCGAGCTCACGCTTCGAGACCTTCATGGCCTCGCGCAGCCGCGCCAGATCGTAGGTGAGTTCCTTGTGGGCGATGGTGTGCGCGACACCCTTGTCGATCAGATCCGCCGCCTCGGTCCACTTCATGTAGCGCAGCATCATCTCGGCCGAGAGAATCAGCGAGCCCGGGTTGACGCGATCCTTGCCGGCGAAGCCCGGCGCCGTGCCATGGGTGGCCTCGAACACCGCTGGTCCATCACCGATGTTGCCGCCGGGCGCAATGCCGATGCCGCCGACCTGCGCCGCCAGGGCATCGGAAATGTAGTCGCCGTTCAGGTTCAGCGTGGCGATCACATCGTATTCCTCCGGCCGCATCAGCGCCTGCTGCAGGAAATTATCGGCGATCACATCCTTGACGACGATGTCCGAGCCACTGCGCGGATTGCGGAACGACAGCCACGGGCCCGCACCGATTTCCTTGGCGCCGAATTCCTCCCGCGCCAACTGATAACCCCAGTTGCGGAAGGCCCCTTCGGTGTACTTCATGATGTTGCCCTTGTGCACCAGCGTGACCGACACCCGGTCATTGTCGATGCAGTACTGGATGGCCTTGCGCACCAGGCGCTGACTGCCTTCCTTCGAGACGGGCTTGATGCCGATGCCGGAACTGGCCGGAAAACGTATTTCGCGCACATGCAGGTGGCGCTGCAGGTAGTCGATGAGTTCGTGGACCTGAGGCGTG
>DATHMT010000005.1:0-6874 GCA_035486855.1 Steroidobacteraceae bacterium | reverse complement strand
ACGGAACTTCGGGGCGGCGAGTTTCGGAATGCGACTGTGGCTCAAGGTCTCGGTGTAGTTGTCACCGGATACCTCGCGTCCGCGGACCGCATAGGAATAGCGGTCCTCCGTGACGCCTCTCACGCGCGCGGGCCACTCCTTCAGCGCCGTGACCCCTTCGGCTCCGATGTCCGTCAATGCCTGGTTGTACGCGGCCCGCAGCGCCAGGCGCGTGGCATCCGCATCGGCGGCAGTCAGTGCCGCGGAGGGATAGGGATCCAGGGGCGCGGGCAGGGCCGGATCCTGCAACGCCTGCAGCGAGTTGTACATCCCGCAGGCGCGCTGTGCGGCCTGCGCCTGAAGCTGATTGCGCTCATTCGCCCGCCGGCCGAGGTCGGCGATTTCCGCCAGGTAACGGGCGCGAGTACCCGGAATCAGGGGCTCATGGCTCGTGAAGCGCGTGGGCCCGTTGTTCGCGACCTGCCACTTCAGCGGGCTGACCGCCTTCTCATCCAGTTGCCGGGTGATCGCCGCGAACAGCTGGTTGACGCCCGGGTCGTTGAAGCGACTGGCAATCGTCGGGTAGACCGGCACCTCGGAGTCGGGGGCCCGCAGCCGGTCCGGATGGTTGCGGCGCCACTGCTTGCGCACGTCCCGCAGGGCGTCCTGCGCGCCGCGCTTCTCGAACTTGTTGAGCACGACGCAGGCGGCGTAGTCGAGCATGTCGATCTTTTCCAGCTGGCTGGCGGCGCCGTAGTCACTGGTCATCACGTATATCGGCAGATCGACCAGGTCCACGATTTCCGAATCGCTCTGCCCGGTGCCGGCGGTCTCCACCAGAATCAGGTCGAAGCCGGCGAGCTGGTACAGCCCGATGACATCCTTCAGAACGGCCGAAGTCGCGAGGTTCTGGCGGCGCGTGGCGAGCGAGCGCATGAACAGATTCTCGGCCGCGAGACTGTTCATGCGGATGCGATCGCCGAGCAAAGCGCCGCCACCCCGACGGCGGGTCGGATCCACCGCCACGACCGCGATCTGGCGATCGGGATGGTGACGCACGAAACGCTGCAACAGCTCATCGCTGAGCGATGACTTGCCGGCACCACCGGTCCCGGTGATGCCCACGACCGGCGCACGCCTGCGATTGCGGGCGATGGCCCGGTGAATCAGCTCGCGGGTTTCCTCGCTGCCCCCTTCCAGCACCGTGATCGTGCGCGCCACCTGGCGATGGTCGCGCGGATTCAATGGCCCGAATTCAAAGGCGGGGCGCGCGACACCCCGCACGCGCCGCATGACATCATCGATCATGCCGGCAAGTCCGAGGCGCCGTCCGTCTTCGGGTGTGTAGATCTTCTCCACCCCATACTCTTCCAGCGCCATCACTTCCGCAGGGGAGATCGTCCCGCCACCGCCGACAACCACGCGAATGTGCGCACTGCCGAGCTCGCGCAGCATGTCCACCATGTAGGCGAAGTATTCATTGTGGCCACCCTGGTAGGAGCTGACGGCGATGGCGTCGGCATCCTCATCGATCGCGGCGCGCACGATGTCGGCGACCGAGCGATTGTGACCCAGATGCACGACTTCGGCGCCCGCCGCCTGCAGCAGCCGGCGAATCATATTGATCGCCGCGTCGTGCCCGTCGAAGAGCGAGGCGGCACTGATGAAACGAAGTGGCGATCCCGGCACAGCGGGACCGCTGGCTACGGCATTGGCGGTTGAACTCACGAGAGCCCCCATGGTAGGAGGAAATTACTCGTCAGTAACGATACTACTGGTCAGTAACTTCGGGGTCAAGCGGCCGCGGCACCTCAGGTCAGGGCCGCGGCATGAAACCGCAGATGATCCTCGATGAAGGTCGAGATGAAGTAATAGCCGTGATCGTAGCCTTCATGGCGGCGCAGCCGCAGCGGCTGACCCACTGCCGCGCAGGCCTCCTCGAGCAGTTCCGGCCGCAGCTGCGATTGATGCAGAAACTTGTCCGCGAGACCCTGGTCCACCAGGATTTCCGGATACAGCGCCTTGCCCGCCGCCTTCATCAGTTCGACCGCATCGTAGGCCTGCCAGGTGCTGCGATCCGCGCCGAGAAAGCGCGGCAACGCCTTCAGGCCCCAGGCACAGCGGGTGGGTGAGCAGATGGGAGCAAAGGCCGAGACCGATTTGAAGACCTGCGGATTGCGCAGCGCGAGCACCAGCGCACCATGGCCGCCCATGGAATGGCCGAAGATCCCGATGCGATGGGCGTCCACGGGGAAATTCGCGAGCACCGACTGGCGCAGTTCATTCAGCACGTAGTCGTACATGCGATAGAACTTCGCCCAGGGCTGTTCGGTGGCATCGAGATAGAAGCCCGCGCCGGCCCCGAATTCCCAGTCGTCGGCCTCGCCGGGAATGCCCGTGTTGCGGGGACTGGTATCGCAGGTGACCACCGTCACGCCCAACTGCGCGGCGGTGCGCTGGAAGCCGGCCTTGATGACCGCCGTCTCCTCGGTACAGGTCAGCCCCGCAAGATAGAACAGCACCGGCACCGACTGGGTCGCCGCCTTGGGCGGCTGGTAGACGGCGAAGCGCATCGGCAGCCCGATGACCGCCGAGTCGTGGCGATAAAACCCCTGCGCGCCCTCAAAACACCACTGTTCGCTTAGCGTCTCGATTTTCAAGATGCGATTTCAATAGATCACGACGCTGCGGATCGATTCACCGCGCGTCATCAGCTCGAAGGCATCGTTGATGCGCTCCAGGGGCATCGTGTGGGTAATGAGATCGTCGATATTGATCTTATGGTCCATGTACCAGTCGACGATCTTCGGCACATCGGTGCGGCCGCGGGCGCCGCCGAAGGCCGTGCCCTTCCAGACTCGCCCGGTGACCAGCTGGAACGGCCGCGTCGCGATCTCCTGCCCGGAGGCCGCAACACCGATGATGATGCTCTGGCCCCAGCCGCGGTGACAGCACTCCAGTGCCTGGCGCATCAGCTGGGTGTTGCCGACACACTCGAAGGAGTAATCCGCGCCACCCTTGGTCAGTTCCACCAGGTGCGGTACCAGATCGCCTTTCAGCTCCTTCGGATTCACGAAATGCGTCATGCCGAACTGTCGCGCCAGCTTCTCCCGCGCCGGATTGGTGTCCACGCCGACAATCATGTCGGCACCGGCCAGCTTCGCACCCTGCACGACGTTGAGCCCGATCCCGCCCAGGCCGAACACCACGACGTTGGCACCCGGCTCGACCTTCGCGGTGAAGATCACCGCGCCGATCCCCGTCGTGACGCCACAGCCGATGTAGCAGGCCTTCTCGAACGGCGCATCCTCGCGGATCTTCGCGACCGCGATTTCGGGCATCACGGTGTAGTTCGAGAATGTCGAGCAGCCCATGTAGTGATAGATGGGCTTGCCCTTGAATGAAAAGCGGCTGGCGCCATCGGGCATCAGCCCCTTGCCCTGCGTGGCCCGAATGGCCGTGCACAGATTGGTCTTGCGCGAAGTGCAGCTCTTGCACTCCCGGCATTCCGGGGTGTAGAGCGGAATCACGTGATCGCCCTTCTTCAGCGACTTCACGCCCGGTCCTACGTCCGCGACGATTCCCGCGCCCTCATGACCGAGAATCGACGGGAACAGGCCCTCCGGATCGGCACCGGAGAGCGTGTATTTGTCGGTGTGGCAGATGCCCGTCGCCTTGACCTCGATCAGTACCTCGCCGGCCTTCGGACCATCGAGCTGTACGGTCTCGATGGAGAGGGGCTTGCCCGCTTCGAACGCCACGGCCGCTTTGACATCCATGACATCAACCCTTCAGAACACCGGACTGCTTGGCGATAAAGGTCGCGATGTAATCCATCAACGGTGGCGAGAGGCAGTCATAGGGCTCGAGTTTCAACTCCCGCAGACGCGCGCGCACGGCGCCCATGTTGGCGGGATCCGCGCCGGACTCGATGATCGAGGAGACGAAGGCGGCGAATTCCGGCGGTGACCAGCCACTCTGGGCCGACAATTCGGTGTGAACGAAATCAAGGCCGTGCAGCGGGTGCGGATTCTTCTCGATGCGGCCATACATGTGTGTGCCGCAGGCCTTGCAGGCATAGCGCTGGATGGTCGCGCTGGCATCGACGATCGCCAGCTTGTCGCCGTTCTTGGTGACCTTGAGTTTGTCGCGGGGAACCACGGCGACGACGGAAAACAGCGCGCCCTTGGGCTTCCAGCACTTGGTGCAGCCGCAGACGTGGTTGTGCGCGGACTGGGCGCCGACCGCCACCTCGACCGGGTTCGATGAGCATTTGCACACCAGCGTGCCGCCGGCGAAGTCCTTGGCCGCGGGCTTGAAGCCGTTGTCCACCGACGGATGAATGGAAACCGTGGCCATGGGGGCGACCCTCTTGTGATTGGGGCCGCAATTATAGGGAGCCGCAGGGCCGCGTTGAAAAACTGCGACAATTTTGTCGCACCGGCTTCAGCTATCGGCGGCGGCATCCCAGGTCGCGTAGCGATGCAGCCCGTGAACCTTCAGTTTGCGGTGCAGCGTGCGGCGATTCATGTCCAGCTGCGTCGCGGCCAAGGTGACGTTCCACCGACAGCGATCCAGCACCTCCCGCAGTGCCGCGCGCTCGGCGCTGTGCAGCGCATTGGCATCCGCAGCCGGCGCCGGCCGCGCGCCGTTGAAAGCAGCGGCGGGCGCCGCGGCCAGCGGCGGCTGAATGATCCCGAAGCACAGCGAGCCGCGCGCGGTCTGCGGCAGGGGCGATGCCGAGGCGCCCCCCCGACCCAGTGCTTCGAGCATCTGCAGGTCCACGCCAAAAACCTGCTGCACCGTGCGGCCACACAATTCCTCGTGCTCCGTCAAACCCATCCAGGCCAGGGCGCTGAGATTGGCACCGACGATGGTGGCATCGGCGGCAATGGCGAGAATGCCCTCCCCGGCCGTCGAGATGAACTCCCGGTGCGGGTGAAAACGCAGAATGTGGTGCTGCTGGTGCTGGACCAGAAGCGCCCGATTCTCGATGTTCTGCACCGCCATGCGGATCAGCGCCAGTGTCGGGGCCGCAGACAGGCGCAGACGACCCGAAATATTGATCGCGCCGACGAGTTCGCCGCGCGAGCTCAAGATCGGTGCACCGCAGCAGGTCAGGGCCGCGTTCTGATACAGAAAATGTTCACTGGCCTCGATGAGCACCGCTTCGCGGGTCGCGAGACAGGTGCCCATGCCATTCGTGCCCTGCGCCGCCTCGCTCCACAGCGCCCCTTCCCTCAGGCCGCTGCGTCGCGCAACGTCCGCGAACTCCGCGGCACCCGCGTACCCGAGGATCACGCCCTGCTCGTCGGTCAACATCACGCCGACCGGCGCGTTGAGCAGCTGCGCGAGACTTGCCATCTCGATGCGCGCGATCGAATAAAAGGGATCGCAGCGTTCCCGCCGCTGCCGCAGGTCGGCGCGGGACACTATCGTCGGTGTCCGGCGGGTATTCGGCGCCAGGTGGTAGCTGGACAGACAGCGCTGCCAGGACTCGCGAATGCGACGGTCCGGTGCCGCCACGTCGCCACGACCTTCGATGGCGGCCTCGATGATCCGGGCGTGCCCGGCGCTGGCAGTTTCGGAACGGGATTTCACCGCGGGCATCCTAACCCAAGGCCGGCCAGACTCACACTTCCCCGCCGGATCGATCCCGCGCCGGCGAAATTCGAACAACTGCCACCCGCCGCTTAGATTTCGACCGCCGGTCATGGCAGGATGATGCAATGTCGTCCCCTTCGCCCCGCCCCTACGCTGTCAGCCTGCCTGCGATGCTGGTCCTGGCGCCGCTGCTGGGGCTCGCCGCCTGCACGGTGGGATTCTGGCGCTATCAGCAGATCACGGTACCGGACGCGCAGTACCTGCAGGTCAATTGCGATGGGCGTGACGGACCGCCGAAACTGGCCTACTACCCCTTCAATGGCATTTTCATCGGCGTCGCGATCGGTCCGCTCGACCTGCGACTGCGAACCCCCCGCGGCGTGCACGCGCATCTGGACGGCGATTCCGTGGTGGTCAGTGGTGTGACCGACAAGGGTAATCTGGATGTAACACTGAAACTCAAGACCGCGACCCAGGCCAGCGGGGCGGGCAGCCTGGCCGAGATGCGTTTCGAGGAGCGGCACGAGGGCAGCTGGCAACCCGGGGTGCCCACCGCGGATGCCCAGATCGACACCATGACCATGGGCACCATCCTGCTGCCGCCGATCACCATTGGGACCGCCACCTTTCCGGCTCAGACACTGCCCTTCACGCGCAAGGTCTATTCGCAGGTCATGAAGCCCAACGCCACCTGCCCCGCCCCGCCGTAGTTCCCGCCGCCCCGATTCGTGCTCGCTCCCGACAGTCCGCGCGTCCGTCCCGACCTGCCGCTCATCATCGTGTGCCTGATCGCGGTCTATGTTCTTTGGGGCACGACCTACTACGCCATCAAGATCGCGATCAGCGGCTTCGCCACGTTCTTCCTCGTCGGCACTCGCTTCATGTTCGCAGGCGCCCTGATCCTCGGGTGGCAAATGCTGCGCGGTGCACCGATGCCCACCTTCGCTCAGTGGCGTGGCGCCGCCCTGATCGGTTGCCTGCTGCTGCTGGCAGGCAATGGCACGGTCGCGCTGGGCGAGCACTGGGTCAGTTCCGGTGCGGCGGTCGCACTCGTCAGCAGTGTCCCGCTCACCACCGCAGCCTGGTCCTGTCTGTTCGGCGAACGTCCGGCGCGACTGGAATGGCTGGCCATGGGGGTCGGCACATTGGGGATCGCGGTCATGCTGCTCGGGCACGACCTGCAGGCCAGTCGCCTCGGGGTCGCGGTGGTGCTCGGCGGCAGTTTGTGCTGGTCGCTGGGCACGGTGCTGGCGCGTCGCGTCGCGCTGCCGGCGGGCGCGACCGGCTTTGG
>DATHMT010000004.1:0-8391 GCA_035486855.1 Steroidobacteraceae bacterium | reverse complement strand
GGTGGCGAGACTTAGGCCAGCCCAGGGACTGCCCAGCGGCCAACCCAGCAGCAAGCCCACCGCGGCCACCGCGAGCAGTCGCAGGACGATGAACAGACCGACTTGAAAGCCACTCGACACGAAGGCTGCACCTAGCAAGCTGTCAGGCCGTGCGGGCTGAAAACCGGTACCCCGAACCCCGTACGGTCTGAATAAAGCGATCGTACCCGAATTCCTCGAGCGCCTTGCGCAGGCGACGAATGTGCACGTCGATGGTCCGCTCCTCGACGTAGACGTTGCCACCCCAGATCCGGTCCAGGAGCTGGTCACGGGTATAGACCCGCTCCGGATGGGTCATGAAGAACTCCAGCATGCGGTACTCGGTGGGACCGAGCGGCACGGTCATCTCGCCCACCAGCACCCGGTGGCTGGCCTGATCCAGAGCCAGCCCCTCGAAGTCGATGCGTTCGCCTTCGCCGGCCGGCCCGATGCGGCGCAGTACGGCGTTGATCCGGGCCAGCAGTTCGCGCGGGGAAAAGGGCTTGGTCACGTAATCGTCGGCGCCGCCCTCAAGGCCTGCGACTTTGTCGCCCTCCTCGGAGCGGGCCGTCAGCATGATGATGGGCAGTTCGCGCGTTTCCCGGTCGCGCTTGAGCGCCCGGGTCAGTTCCAGCCCACTCATGTCGGGCAGCATCCAGTCGACCAGGACCAGGTCAGGCCTGCGGTCGGCGAGCAGCGCTCGAGCGGCACGGCAGTCCTCGGCCTCCCGGACCTCGAAGCCAGCGCGTTTGAGACCGAAGGCGATCATTTCGCGTATCGGCCTTTCGTCCTCGACGATCAGTACTTGTTTGGCTGGCATTGTGTATGACTGTTAACTGGCGCGGGTATTACAGGGCCAGATCATTGCAGAATCATGACGTTGGGGATTTTGTGTCACTTGCGTGACGGTTTGGCGACATCATTCCGAAGATACACGGGCTGCGCCCGTTCGGCCGCAACTGCCTGACCCGCCAGCCATTGAGGCACGGCCAGCCGGGCAATCTCCCGGGCTCGAGGCAGCAGCCCGACGAGCACCGGTGTCAGGCTGACCTCCAGGCGCGGCGCCAGCTGCGGTGCAACCGCAAAGCCCCGGCCAGCGCCGAACACGGGCTGGGGCAGCCCGAGCGGCAACTGCACGGTATCGGGCGGCCCGACCTGTTCGGGCGCCACGGGTACGGCGAGGCCGGCCTCATCCCGTGAGGCGCAGCTCCAGTACACCTCCTGCATCCGCGCATCGTTGCAGACCAGGACGCTGGCGGCGCCGGGCATCAGATCCAGCGCCCGCTGGGCGACCGCCAGCAGGTCCGAGACCGGCACGACCGGGAGCCCCGCCCCGAAGGCCAGACCCTGAGTCACGCTGGCCGCCAGGCGGACACCGGTAAAGCCACCGGGCCCCCGACCGAAGGCGATGCAGTCCAGGTCCTTCAAGGCCTGACCGCCTTCCGCCAGCAGCGCCTGCACCAGCGGCAGGATGTGTGCCGAATGCCCGCCGCCGGGTGGCAGCTCGCGGGCCAGAACCGAATCGTACAGCAGCAGGGCGACCGAACAGACTTCGGTCGCGGTATCCAGCGCGAGAATCTTCACGAGGCCTCGGCGCTGCGCCGTGGCGCGTGACGGCCCAGGAATTCGGTCACCTCATCCAATGAGCGTGCGCGGCGCATGGGCGGCAGCGCCGCGAGCAGGGTGCGGCCATAGGGCCGCCCGGTGAGTCGCCGATCACCGATCATCACCACGCCGAAGTCGCTCTCACTGCGGATCAGACGGCCGACACCCTGACGCAGCGTCAATGCCGCCTCCTGCAGTTGGTAGTCCTTGAAGGGATTGCCGCCCTGGCGCTCGATATGCGCCACGCGCGCCTTGATGATGGGGTCATCGGGTGAGGCGAATGGCAGCTTCTCGATGATGACCAGACGCAGTGCCGTACCCTTGACGTCCACGCCCTCCCAGAAGCTCGCGGTGCCGAGCAGCACGGCATCCCCATCGTCACGGAAGCCGCGCAGCAGCTGTTCGCGCGGGGCCTCGCCCTGCACGAACAGGCGGTAGCGTTTGCCCGTCGCACTCCACAGCGCGCGCAGGCGCATGGCACCTTCGGACAAGGCGCGATGACTGGTGAAGAGGATGAACGCCCCGCCGCGCGCGGCATCGATGAGCGGGATGCTGGCCTCGAGCAGCGCGCCCACGAAGTCGGGCGATGCCGGTTCCGGCAGACCCTCGGGCAGCCACAGCAGGCTCTGGCGTTCGAAATCGAAGGGACTGGGAATGCGCACGGTCGCGGCTTCTTCGAGCCCCAGGCGCGAGGTGAAGTGACCGAAATTCTCGCCCACCGACAGGGTCGCGGAGGTGAAGATCCAGGCGCTGCGACGCGCCTGGACCTGGCCCTGAAAACGTTTGGCGACTTCGAAGGGCAACAGATGCAGGACGAACCCCCGCGGACCGAGCTCCGCGGCCCGCGCGCCTTCGATTTCCTGCACCTGCGCGATGCGCGTGAGCTGCCCCGCCAGTTCCGCGACGCGGCCCATCAGACCCTTCGCGGCGCTGTCATCCGCCAGTGACTCGAGTTCGCCGGCCAATGCCGACATGGCATGCGCCAGATCCAAGGTCCGCTCGGTCAGGGCCGGGGGACACTCCTCCCACGGCGTGCGCCCCGCGCGCGTCGGCAGCGCTGCGCTCATGGCATTGAGACTGTCCTCGACCGCCCCCAATGCGAACTTCAGTCCGGTGTCGGGGGAGGCGGCCTCGGCACGAACGGCGCCCAGCACCTGGCTCAGAGCCCGCGCACCACAGCTGGCGCCGAAGAACTGCATGGCGAGGTCCGGCAGCTGGTGGGCCTCATCGATCACCACGGCGTCCGCGGTTCCGAGCACATCCCCGAATCCATCTTCTTTCAGAGTGAGGTCGGCGAGCAGCAGGTGATGATTGACGATCACCACCTGCGCTTCCTGCGCCTCGCGTCGCGCCTTCACCAGGTGGCAGCGCGCATATTCCGGACAGCGCTGACTCAGACAGTTGTCACGCGTCGAGGTGATCTGGGGCCACAGCGGATGTGAGTCCGCGAAGTCCGGCACCTCGGACAGATCGCCACTGCTGGTGCGCGCAGCCCAGGCAATGAGTCGGTCGGCCATGCCCGCGGAGCTGTCCGCGAGCAAGCCACCGCCGCGCAAACCCTGTTGCAGCTGGGCCTGCGTCAGTCGGTGCCGGCACAGGTAGTTGCCGCGACCCTTGAGTACGGAGACGTCGACCGGCAACCCGAGCGCGCCGCTGAGCAGCGGCAGATCCTTCTCGTACAGCTGATCCTGGAGGGTCCGCGTGCCGGTTGATACGAGCACCCGCAAACCCGACAGCAGCACCGGCACCAGGTAGCCGAAGGTCTTGCCGGTCCCGGTTCCCGCCTCGATGACCAGCATGCGGCGCTCTTCGAGCGCATCGGCGACCCGCTCGGCCATGTGCAACTGCTGGTGGCGCGGGACAAAGCCTTTCAAGGCTCTGGCAAGGCTGCCCCCGGCACCGAAAATCTCTTGTAAATCCGCTGCTTGCACCAATGGTTCCCGGCAATATTACAGAATGGTCATGCGGATGCTGCACTTGCTTGGCAAAAGTTGCATCATTGCCGGGACGATAACGAGCCGGGCGTCTATATATAATTAAACCGCGCGCCGCGGCGAACTGAATAAAGTGAATTCATAAGGACTGAAAACGCATGGCCACTGCCCCGCACGCGATCCTCCCGCTGTCGAAACTTTGTCCCCAGGTCACCGAGTGGGTGGAGTCGGTCCGCAACCTGACCCAGCCGGCCGCGGTGCATTGGTGCGACGGCTCGGCGGGTGAGATCAAGCGGCTCACCGCGCAACTGAAGGAAACCGGCGAACTCGCCGAACTCAATCAGAAGGAGTTCCCGGGTTGTCTGCTGGCGCGTTCCAATCCTTCCGACGTGGCGCGGGTCGAGCATCTGACCTTCGTCTGCACCCGCAATAAGGACGACGCGGGCCCGAACAATAACTGGATGGCACCGGCCGATGCGCACGAAAAAATGCGCAACCTGTTCGCCGGCTGCATGAAGGGCCGAACGCTGTACGTCGTGCCTTACTGCATGGGGCCGTTGGATTCGCCGCTTGCGCGCTACGGCGTTGAGATCACCGACAGCGCCTACGTGGTGCTGAACATGCAGATCATGACCCGCATGGGTCGGCCGGCGCTGGAACTGATTTCCCGCACCGGCAAGTTCGTCAAAGGCCTGCATTCCACGGGTGAACTGGATCCGAACCGCCGCTTCATCATGCACTTTCCCGAGGAGCTGCTCATCGAGAGCTTCGGCTCCGGATACGGCGGCAATGCGCTGCTGGGCAAGAAGTGCCATGCGCTGCGCATCGCGAGCTACCAGGCCCGCACCGAAGGGTGGCTCGCCGAACATATGCTCATCGTGGGATTGCAGAACCCCAAGGGCGAGACCCACTACATAGCCGCCGCGTTCCCCTCGGCCTGCGGCAAGACCAATCTGGCGATGCTCATTCCGCCCGAATCAATGCCCGGCTGGAAAGTCTTCACCGTGGGCGATGACATCGCCTGGCTGCACCCCGGTCCCGATGGCCGGCTGTGGGCGATCAATCCCGAGGCGGGCTACTTCGGCGTGGCACCGGGCACCAATCCGGAAACCAATCGCAACGCCTACGACATGATCCGCCACGACACGCTGTTCACGAACGTCGCGCTCACGGCGGACAATCAGCCCTGGTGGGAAGGCCTCAAGGACGGCACGCCCGTCATCGACTGGCAGGGACGTCCCTACACCAAGGGCAGCGGCCCGGCGGCCCATCCCAATTCACGCTTCACCGTCTCGGCCCACAACAATCCGGGTTACTCCCCGCACGCCGAAGACGCCAAGGGCGTGCCGATCACCGCCCTCGTCTTCGGTGGCCGTCGCCGCACGCTCGCGCCCTTGGTGTATCAGGCACGGGACTGGGCGCACGGCGTGCTCGTCGGTGCCTCCGTCGCCTCCGAGACGACGGCGGCCGCCACCGGTCAGGTGGGCATCGTGCGTCGTGATCCCATGGCCATGCAGCCGTTCTGCGGCTACAACTACGCGGACTACTGGCAGCATTGGCTGAATGTCGGCGCCAAGCTGAAAAATCCGCCGAAGATTTTCCACGTCAACTGGTTCCGCCGCGACGAGCATGGCAAGTTCCTGTGGCCGGGCTACGGCGACAATCTGCGCGTACTCGCCTGGATGCTCGAGCGCGTGGCCGGAACAGCCGGCGCCACGGACACGGCGATCGGCGCGCTGCCGCGACCGCAGGATCTGAACGTGAAGGGCCTGGAGATCACTGCGGCGGCCCTCAACGAGTTGCTGCGGGTGGACCCCGCGCAGTGGCGCACCGAGGTCGGTGAATTCAGGAAATACCTGGCGCAGTACGGCTCACGGCTGCCGGCGGTTCTGACCCAGAACCTGGAAGCCGTCGAGAAGGCGCTGGGCTAGTCTTCCTCGCAGACGAAGCGGATGGTCTGGGGCGAGTCCTGATCGGGAAGCTTGCCCAGACCGATCATCCCCTTGCCCTTGATCTGCACGCTGTCGCGGCGCACGAAGGCTTCATCGCCATCCTGGGACTGCACGAAGGTGCCGTTGGTGCTCTGATCGACGAGCACGAACTTATGGCGGTTGATTTCGATCCGCGCGTGCAGGCGCGAGATCAGATTGCCCTTGATGATGACGTCATTGTCCTCGGCGCGCCCGATCGCGACCGACGGATGACGCTCGTCGAGCACCAGTTCGCGGTCCTGTATCTGCAGCCGCAGGCGCAGACGGGGGAGGTTCGAATTGCTCATGCCGATGGAGGGGACCATGCTGGTGACATCCTCGGTCTGCCACAGCACTTCGTACAGCACGACCTCGTTGCCCTGGCCCTTCAGCGTTGCCACATCAACCTGGCGCACGGCCGCGCGCCAGGTCGGAGCGAGACGCTCCACCACGGCCGCCGTGGTCATGATCTGCATCGCCTTGGCCTGACTGGTCATGCGATTCGCGGTGTGCACGGTTGATCCGAACACGTCGCGGTTCTCGAGCACCACCGGCCCGAAGTGGCAGCCGATGCGCAGGGAGACCGGCTGCCCCTCGACCTTGAGCTGCGAGTGGCGTGAAATCTGTTGTTGCATCTGGGCGGCCGCGTTCAGCGCCTGATCGGCGTCCGCGAAGGTCGCCATGACCTCATCGCCCATGGTCTTGATGACCGTGCCCTGATTCTGCTCGGTGGCGGTTCGCATGACATCGATGCACACAGCCACCATGTCCCTGGCCCGCAGGTCACCCATCAGCTCATAGAGCCGTGTCGAACCCACGACGTCAGCGAACAGTATGGCCAGCTCGATATCTTTTCCCATGCACCAATTGGAGGTTTGAGCCGTGCCGCAGCTGTCAGAATGCCGCAACACCGAAGTCCCAGGATTATACGCAACTGAGGTCTGATCGCTACTTTGCCGCCTCCGGGGCCGCCTGGCGCAGCAGGTGAGCGCCCGCCGCGGGATCACGCGCCCCGTCGCTCAAGCGGCGCCGATATTCACGGGCCCCGGGCTCGCCGGTATACAGGCCCAGCATGTGGCGGGTGATGCTGGGCAGGCGCTCGCCGCGGGCCAGTTCCCGCTCCGCGTAAGCCGCCATCCGCTCCAGCAGTAGGGCGCGATCGGGCAGCTGACCCAGGCGTGCACCCAGCGCCGCATTCAGCTCGACCAGCAGCCAGGGGTGATGATAGGCCTCGCGACCCAGCATCACCCCGTCGCACCACGACAGCGCTTCGCGGATCGGGTCCACCTGACGCAGGCCGCCATTGAGGATCACGGAAAGCTTCGGGAACCGTTCCTTTACGATTCGAACCACATCGTAGCGAAGCGGCGGAACCTCGCGGTTCTCCTTGGGCGAGAGCCCGCCCAGTACCGCCTTGCGGGCGTGCACGATGACGGCCGCAGCGCCGGCCGTACTCACAGCGGACACAAAACCCAGCAACGCTTCGACATCCGCTTCGGTGCACTGAGCAACGGCCTGCCGCGCCGCGAGACCGCCCTGCCCCGCCACTACGCCGATGCGCAACTTGACGGTCACCGGCAGACTCACGGCGGAACGCATGGCCGCGACGCACTCGGCAACAAGCGCAGGCTGCAGCATCAAACACGCGCCAAAAGCACCGCTGTGCACCCGATCACTCGGGCAACCACAGTTCAGATTGATTTCATCGTAGCCGAACTGCGCGCCGATCCGCGCAGCCGTCGCCAGATCCTCAGGCTCGCTGCCCCCCAATTGCAGGGCCACCGGGTGTTCGGCTGCGTCGTAGGCGAGCAACCGCTCGCGATTGCCACGCAAAATGGCAGCCGCGGTGATCATCTCGGTGTAGAGCAACACGTCGGGTGAAAAGCCCCGCAAGAAGTAACGGCAATGCCGGTCCGTCCAATCCATCATCGGAGCGACTGAGATCCGCCGATCGAGTTTTCCTCGGGAAAAACCGTCAGAAGCGCCTATTTCCGTAGGCTTTTCTGTGCTGCGCGTTTCTGCGGGATTTTTGGGCATTCCGGGTAGTTTAGCGTTTGCAGAGGGGTCATATAGGGGTCAAGAATGGCTTGACCCCTCCGAGTTTAGGACATGGCGCAGATACGAGCACGGCGACAGGCCGACGGTTCCACGCGCTACACAGCGATCATTCGCATCCGGAGAGGCCGAACGCTTATCCGGCAGGAGTACCGGACTTTTGCGCAGCGTTCTGCTGCCGCAAGCTGGGCCAAGTACCCGGAAGTGCAGCTCGAAAACCAGGCCGTGCCAGGCCGCAGGCACCACGACCCCTTTACGCTGGCAGCGCTTATCCGCTGGCACATCCAAACCTTCGAGACAATTTCCCAATGGCAGCGAAGCAAGCAGTGCGCCCTGAGGTCGCGCAGGAGGCGCGCGAAGCGTGCGCAACGCTGCGTCTGATCGGCAAGGCGCGCAAGCGCGCGCGGCGGCCGACGCCTCAGGAACTCGCGCGGCTGCGCGACTACTTCGCCGCGCGCGACAGACGCGCGGATATCCCCATGTTGGCGATCATGGACTTCGCCATCGCCTCGGCGCGGCGACAAGCGGAGATCACCTGCCTGGAATGGACGGACAACGACGAAAGCGGTCGGACCGGCTTGGTTCGGGATGCGAAGCATCCGCGGCACAAGGAAGGCAATCACCGCCGCTTCAAGTACATCCCCGAGGCCTGGGCAATCGTCGAACGACAGCCGCGCAAGGCCGAGTACATCTTCCCGTTTGATGCCAAGAGCGTCGGTGCGGCATTTACCCGAGCGTGCGGCATCCTCGGCATCCAGGATCTGCACTTCCATGACCTCAGGCATGAGGCCACCAGCCGCCTCTTCGAG
>DATHMT010000003.1:0-122700 GCA_035486855.1 Steroidobacteraceae bacterium | reverse complement strand
TGGAATCGCTTCGCGAACAGCTTCGGGCACATCTTCGCCGGCGGCTATGCGGCCGGGTACTACAGCTACAAGTGGGCCGAGGTGCTGGCCGCCGATGCGTTCTCGGCCTTCGAGGAGACCAGCGTATTTGATCCGGCGACGGCGCGGCGCTTTCTCGACTGCATCCTCTCGCAGGGCGGCAGCCGGGATGCGCTCGATGCCTTCGTCGCCTTCCGGGGCCGCAAGCCGGACGTGCGGCCCTTGCTGCGCCAGGCGGGAATCGCCGCATAATGGCGCAGCTTTGACATATGACGATTTGAGGAGAACTGTGCGCAGCTTCGCTGGTCACCCCTGTTGGCCATGCCTACACTGCAACATTCATCGATTGCCGAACTGATCATGGCGAAAGCACGGCCCAATGACTTCGACGTAACCGGCACCGTGCAGGTGAGCTCCCCCGCCGCGGTTCGCGAAGCCGTCGAAGAGCTTTGCCATACCACCTGGCAGAACTTCCCGTTCGAACCTCTTGTGCGCGCATTCGACCAATTTGAGCGCATGTTCGCCGGAGAAGTCGAAGGCTACTTCGGCGTCGACACCGTCTACCATGACCGCCAGCACACCTTGGATGTGACGCTGGCGCTGGCGCGTCTGATGGCGGGACACGATCGCAAGGCCCTGCCGGTTGACCAGCTGGGCGCCGAGCGGGCCGCAGCCGGTCTCATCATCGGCTTGTTCCACGATGTCGGCTATCTGCGCCGCAAGGACGATGGCGCCTATCGCCACGGCGCCGAGCTGACCCGCATCCACGTCTCGCGTGGCGCGGAGTTCCTCGCCGACTACCTGCCCCGCATCCAGCTGTCCGGGTGGGCACCGGTGGCGCGCGAAATCATCCATTTCACCGGCTACGAAGTGCCTTTTGACCGCATCGTCGTCGCCGACCCCAAGGACCGGACGCTCGGCCACCTGATCGGAACGGCGGACATGATCGGCCAGATGGCCGACCGCTGTTATCTGGAGAAGTGCCGGGACCGGCTGTACCCGGAGTTCGTGCTCGGCGGCATGGCGCTGCCGATCACCTCCAACGGCGGCCGCCAGGTGCGCTATGCCTCCGGACTGGATGTGCTGCGTCAGACGCCCGAGTTCGTGGCTGAAACCCGCTCCAAGCGCCTCGACGGGGCCTTCGGTGGCGCCTACCGCCATGTCGAGGTCCTGTACGGGGGCAAGAACCCCTATATCGAAATGATCGACCGCAATGTCGGTTACCTGAATCGGGTGCTGCGCAGCGAGAACTGGCGATTGCTGCGCCGCAACCCGCCGGTCTTTTCGGCGCTCGCCGACCCCATGGCGACGGTACGCGGCCTGATGGTGGGCTACATCCGCAACGCCTGGGCCCAGCGCCGCTGAACTTCACCTTGTCGGTGTAACCGACTGGCCTGCTTGGATTTGCGCAGGTAAGATCCCCTGAGGACTTTCCGAAGTTAGAACCAAAGGGGAACGCTGCGGTCGCGACTCGACCAGCGGCAATGTGACCGTGACGGCCGTCAGTCTCAAATTGAAATATGCGAGCACTGCCTTTCTGGCGGTGCTGGTGGCGGCGTTGGCATTCGTCGCCCTTTTTGCCTGGCAGCTGCATCAGCATTCACAACAGGTCGAGAACCTCGCACAGGCGGCGATCCACGCCACACCGACGGCGGGCGCCGCGCCGACATCGGCGACGGCCGTGCGGACGGCCACGGCCATCGAGCTGCTGAAGCGATTGCACCTGCTGGGGCAGGCCGACCTGCTCGAGGGGCTGGCGCTCGCCGCCATCATGGCCGCCGGTGCGGGTCTGGTCGCGGCATGGCTCGCCTGGCGCGCGGGATTCCGGCTCGAGCAGCCGATCACGGCCATGATCCGGAGCGCCGAGCGCTTCGGCCAGGGCGACTACACCCGTCCGGTGGATGTGGTGCGGCGTGACGAACTCGGTGAGCTGCAGAAGGCGCTGGAGCACATGCGTTACAAGTTGCGCCAGACGACCATCACCAAGAATTATCTGAACAGTGTGCTCAACGGCATGACGGATGCGGTGTTCGTGAGCTCACCCGATGGCGTCGTGCGGGTCGCGAATCAGGCCGCCTGCAAGCTCCTCGGATACGCTGAAGCCGAAGTCCACGGCAAGAACATCTCGTTCATTCTCGAAGAGCGCGAGCGGCCGGGCTTCGAGCTGGAGCGCGCCGCCCGGGAATCGCGCGAGACCCTGGTACAGACCCGTCAGGGCGCGACCATTCCGGTCTCCCTGACCGGCTCGCAGCTGGGCAGCGATGACCCGCAGTTTCAGGGCTACATCTTCGTGGCGCGCAACATTACCGAGCAGAAGCGCACCGAGCGGCGCATCCGTTACCTGGCGCGCTACGACACCCTGACGCGCGTGCCGAACCGCATGCAGTTCCAACACCTGCTGCAACAGACCATCGCGCGCGGCGCACGCCACAATCAGGCCGTTGCACTGCTGTACCTGGACCTGGATCGCTTCAAGGAACTCAATGACACCTTCGGCCACGGCGCGGGTGACCGGGCCCTGGAAGTGCTGGCGGAACGCCTGACGCGCTCGCTGCCCAAGGATGCGGTGCTCGGCCGCCTGGCCGGCGATGAGTTCGCGATATTCATGGAGGGCCTGCCGGCGGACACCGACAACCGTGGGCCCATCGCGCACCTGGCGCGCTCGGTGCTCACCGAGATCAATCGGCCATTCCAGTTGAACCAGCACGAGATGTTCCTCTCGGCCAGCGTCGGCATCGCCTTCTGCCCGCGCGATGCGGAGAACGTGATTGACCTGATCCGCAACGCCGACGCCGCCATGTACTACTCGAAGCAGAATGGCGGCAACACCTTCGCGTTCTATTCGCCGGAAATGAATGCCGCGGCGGTCGAACGGCTCATGCTCAAGAGCAAGCTGCGCCGCGCGCTGGAGCGTGATGAGCTGGTGATCCACTACCAGCCCAAGGTGGATCTGTCCGATGGCCGCGTCATCGGCGCCGAGGCGCTGCTGCGCTGGCGGCTGCCGGGCCATGGCGACATCTCGCCCGCGCAGTTCATTCCGCTGGCCGAAGAGACCGGACTGATCCTGGAAATCGGCGAATGGGTGCTGAACCGGGTGTGCATGGATTACCGCCAGCTGCAGGCGGAGGTTGCCGACCCGGGGCGTATCTCCCTGAACCTGTCGTTGAAGCAGTTGCGCGAGGCCAGCTTCATCCTGCGCTGCCGCTCGGTGTTCCGCCGCCACAATGTCTCGCCCTCGCACTTCGAGCTCGAGATCACCGAGTCGACCCTGATGGCCGACACGCAGCGCACGGTGCGGCTGCTGGGTGAACTGCACGAGATGGGTCTGCACCTGTCGATCGACGATTTCGGGACCGGGTACTCCTCGCTGTCCGCGCTGCAGCAGTTCCCGATCGGCACGCTGAAGATCGACCAGTCCTTCGTGCGCGACGTGTCGGAAGATGCCGGGGATGCGACCATCGTCCGCACCATCATCGACATGGGGCGCAGCCTCGGACTGGATGTCATCGCCGAAGGCATCGAATCGCAGCGGCACCTGGATTTCCTGCGTGAGCATCACTGCCAGTACGGCCAGGGCAAGCTGTTCAGCGAGGCCAACAGCATCGATGCGCTGCTGGTGCTGCTGGCGCGCCAGGCCACCGGCGAAGCGCCATTCGGCCACCTCATCCACCGCACGGGACTGGCGAGCCTCAGGGCTTGATGTCAGGCCATTGAGGCGGCCATGAAGGCTCCGCGGGCCCGCTGGACCTGTGCCGCCATCGCCGCCGCCTGGGGCGCGGCCGCCGCGTACTTCATGAGCCGCGCGCTGCCCCTCGGAATGCGGCTCGACGGGGCGCCCGAGGCGGTTGCCACCGCCAACATCACCTTCCTCGACGACATCACCGGCGCCGATGCCTACGGCCACGGCTTCAGCACGCATGCCATCTTTGACGCCATGCTGCGCAACATCGGCGCCGCGCGCGGCCTGGTGGTGCTCGACTGTCATCTGTGCAACGACATGCATCGCAATGCCGCAGATGCGATCGCCCCGCTCACGCCGATGGCGGCCCAGATGGTGGATGCGCTCCTGGCGCGCAAGGCCGCGGTCCCCGCGCTGCAGGTCCTGGTCATTGCCGATCCCATCAATGGTCTGTACGGGGCAGGTCCCGCGCCCGAGTTCGCCCGGCTGCGCGCGGCCGGCATCCAGGTGGTGACGGCGGATCTGGCGGCGCTGCGGGATCGCAATTTCCTGATCGCCGAGCCCTGGCGGCTGACCCTGAAATGGTGGAGCAGCGCGGACAGCGGCGGTGGCTGGCTGCCGAACCCCTTCAGCGACAGCGGACCGCCCCTGACGGCGCGCGCCTGGGCGCAACTCGCCAACCTCAAATCCTCCGACCGGCGGGTGCTGATCGCCGATGACGGCCATGGCGTCCTGACCGCTCTGGCGGGCACGGCGGAGCCGGCCATGGCCAGCAGCATCCACACCGTCACGGCGCTGGAGGTTTCAGGCCCGGCGGTCCGCCCGCTGCTGAACAGCGAACTTACGCTCGCCCGCGGCTTTGGTTGGAGCGGCACGATGGTTCTGCCGCCGGCGGCCCCGGCCGCCGCCAGCGCGCAGCCGCTGAGCTTCCAATGGCTCGCCGAGGGCGCGATCCGCGACGTCCTGCTGCAGCGCATCGCCGCCACCTCCGACGGTGACAACATCGACATCGCAACCGACAGTCTGTCCGAGCGCGCCCTCATCGATGCGCTGCTCGCGGCCAGCCGCCGCGGCGTCGCGGTGCGCATGATCCTCGACCCGCAGAAGTCCTCACTGCTGTGGGGCCGCGCCAATCAGTCCGTCGGCAGTGAACTGATCGCGGCCAGCGATGGCCGCATCCACGTCGCCTGGTACCGCACCCACAGCGAGCAGTTCCGCGCGGCCCTGGTGCTCATTCACGGCAGCGGACCCACCTGGATGCTCACCGGCTCCGCGAGTCTCACGCGGCGCGATCTGGATGACTACGATCTGGCGCTGGATGCCGCGCTTTCGGGCCCCGCGACGGCGGCGCCGGTGCTCACCGCGCAGGAGTTTTTCGACACGCTGTGGAACGAGCGCGGGCCGCCCGGCATCGAGTACACCGCGGATGCGGACGCCTGGGCCGACCCCTCGCAGCTGCGCTACTGGGCCTACCGGCTCATGGAGCTGGTGGGGGTTTCGCGCTCTTGAGCAGCAGATCGGTCTGACCGACGACCGACGCCATGGCGCGGCCGGCCGCGACCGAGAAAGCCGCGACCACGCTCGCCAGGCGATTCTCCTGCGCCGGCTGACTCTCGCTGACCGGGAAACTGCCGAGCAGTATCCCATCGCTGCGGCGGATCAAGAGGCAATGCAGATCGACGCGGATCATCGGCGGGCCACTGTCCGTCGCGTAGTCGGCTGCAAACCGCTCAATGGAAGTCTGCAGCAGGTATTCGGCATTGAAGTTGCTGCGATCGTCCGCGACGGCACGCCAGGCCGGATCGTTCTGGAACACACTCAGCTGCAGCTGGGAGATCACCTCCGGCAGGGTCGCGCTCCAGCGGCTGCCGGCGTAGTAGTCCAGACGGTTCGCCGGACGCAGCAGCGCGATGCGATCGGTATTCAATCCCGGTGCGGCCAGCGGGCGGGAAATGCGCAGGCTGGCCACCGCGGCCTGCGGCGCATTCTGCAGCACCGGCGGCTGCAGTACGTACAGCTGCAACGGCGGCGCATTGCTGCGCAGCAGCCCGCTGCAAGCGCACAGCGCGCCCAACAGAGCCATCGGCAGCAGACGCAGGTACCTCATGGTTGAATGGCCACTCCCTGGTCCGGCTTTTCAAACAACAGTTGCGAGGGATTCTCGCGCAGACTGCTCGCGAGGTCCCGCACCTCGATCACGGCCTCGCGACTATCGCCCAGGAGCCGCTGCACCTCCGGCAGACTCTCGCGCGTGAAGGCGCGAATGTCGCCGCGATTCTCGTGCAGCAGCTGATTGAGGTTATCGGTGGCATCACTCAGGTGCGCCGTGACCACCGCGATGTGATCGACCGCGGCGCTCAACTGCGGGCCCGCCTTGTCGGTCACGCCGCGAACGCTGGCCGCCGTGGCCCGGAACTCATCGGAAGTCGCCTGCAGATTGGCGATCAGCGAGCGCAGCTCCCGGATGGTGTCGGGCAGGGCGCGGGTCGTCGCATCCAGGTTGGTGAAGGCATGGTTGATGGATTTCATATTGTCCTCATTGAGCAGCAGCTCGACGCGGCCGAGGACCTCAGTGGCGCGGCCCACCATTTCCGGCAGACTCGCCAGCAGCAGATCGAAATTGGACTTGGCGGAGCGGATCACCGGGTAGCGTTCACTCGGCACCGCCTCCTGCAGCCGTTTGCCGCCGGGACTGCGCAGCAGGTCGATGAAGAGCACGCCGGTCACGCCCTGCTGCGACAGCTCGGCCACCGACTGATCGGACACCGGGGTCGCCGAGTCGATGTCGACGATGACCTGCACGCGGCCCGAATTGCGCGGATCGATGTACATCGACACGACGCGGCCCACGTTCACGCCCAGATAGCGCACCGGAGCGCCCTGCGTCAGACCGCTGACGCTGCCGTCGAAATACACCTCGTAGCGCGTAAAGTTGTGGTGCTCGCGCGCATCCGTGTACCAGTAGACGAACAGGGCCGCCATGCCGATGATGAGCAGCACGAAGGCGCCCACGGCCGCATAATTTGCTTCACGCTCCATCTGGCTCTCCGGCGCGCGCGCTGTAGCCGCGCGCCCGCACCCCGTGGAAATAGGCCTGAATCCACGGATGGGGATTGTCCATGATGCCGGTCAGGGTGTCGCTCACCATTCGCCGGTCCACAATCACACCGACACGATTGCAGGTACGGAAGATCGTGTCCAGATCGTGGGTGATCATCACGACGGTCAGGTGCAGATGCTGATGCAGGTATCGCAAGAGCTCATCGAAGGCGGCCGCGCTGATCGGATCCAGGCCCGCCGTGGGTTCATCCAGGAACAGCAGCTGCGGGTCGAGCGCCAGCGCCCGCGCCAGGGCCGCGCGTTTGATCATGCCCCCGGAGAGCTGCGAGGGAAATTTGCTGCCGGCATCGGCCGGCAGGCCGACCATGCGGACCTTGAGCATGGCCAGTTCATCAAGGTCGGCCGCCGACAGCTCGAGGTACTCCAGCATCGGCAGCTGCACGTTCTGCAGCACCGTCAGGGCGCTGAACAGCGCGCCTTCCTGGAAGGTCACACCGTAGTTCGCCTTGACGGTGCGCATTTCGCGCTGCGTCATGCGGGTCACATCCTCGCCATTCAAGCGCACGGTGCCGGCCAGCGGCCGCTGCAGCCCCAGGATGCTCCGCAGCAGCACCGACTTGCCCGCGCCGGAGCTGCCGACGATGCCGAAGATCTGGGACGCCTCGATGGTCATGTCGAGGCCGTCATGCACGATCTCCGTGCCGAAACGGTTCACCAGGCCGCGTACTTCAACCACCGCTGTCATCAGATATCCAGCTTCATGAACAGCGTCGCAAACAGTGCATCCGCCAGCAGCACCATGAAGATGGCCTGTACCACCGCCACCGTGGTCAGCCGGCCGAGCTCCCGCGATGAGCCGCGCACCTGCATGCCCCGATAGGTACCTGCGAGACCGATCAGCAGTCCGAGCACCGGCGCCTTCACCAGGCCCGCCCAGAACGTCGTCGGCGCGATCGCCTCGTTCATGCGGATCAGGTACTGCGGCAAGGGGATGTCCAGCAGGTATTTGCACAGCAGCGCGCCCCCGGTCAGGCCCACCGCATCGGCGATGATGGTGAGCAGCGGCAAGGCGATCGTGAGGCCGATGATGCGGGGCAGGACCAGTGCTTCGAAGGGATCCACGCCGATGGCCTGCAGGGCATCCACTTCCGCGTTCAGGTGCATGGAGCCGATCTCGGCGGCGAAGGCGCTGCCCGAACGGCCCGCGACGATGATGGCCGTGAGCAGCACACCCAGCTCCCGCAGCACCCCGATGGTGACCAGGTCCACGACGAACAGCTCCGCGCCGAAGCGCGCCAGCTGCTGCGCGCTCATGTAGGCGACGATGACGCTGATCAGAAAGGCGATGAGCGTGACGATCGGAATCGCCGTGATGCCCGTTTCGTAGATGTGCCGTGCGATCGATATCGGGCGCAGGCGCCGCGGTGCGTAGAGCGCGCCGAACGCCGTCGTCGCGATGCGCCCGACGAAGGCCAGGCCGCTGACCAGATCATCCCAGCCGCCGACGACGCGGCGCCCGAGGGCCTCCACCGGTTCTTCGATGTGGTGCGGGCCCGGCACCGCGGGATGAACGACCGGCGGGGGTTCGCCCAGGGCCGTCTCGATCAGGCGCAGCTGATCGGGGGCCGGTCCGGCATATTCGACGCTCAAACCGGCGGCGACGGCGCGCTGCACGAAGTCGCGCAGCTTGAGACTGGCGGAAAGATCCAGCGCGCTCAAGGCGCGGGTATCGATCAGAAGGTGAGTGGCACCGGCGAACTCCACGCCAGCGAGCTCGCGTGTCAGGGACGCCAGGTGCGTGACGCGCCAGGGGCCGGTCAGCTGAAGTTCGACGCCCTGCGCCGTGCGGCGGCTTTCCAAATACACTTGAGTGTGGGGAGCATCAGGTATCGTCCCGATACTGCCTGATGCGGATGGTCGCGACAATCAACAATGCCGCCACCACCAGTCCGAGCCACAGGTCGATGTTGGTGAATATGGGCAGCGGATTGACGTTCGCGAACAGCAGGTTCAGGGACTGGTTCGTATTCTGCACGGGGTTGACGTTCGGCGCGGGATGCGCGAACACGGCGCCGAGCCGGTAGAACAGCCAGTCCATCAAATGATGGGTGCCCAGCGCCATTCGCTCCAGCATGATCAGCACGACGGGGGGCAGGAACACCCACAGCCACACGCTGCGGCGTGCCCAGGCGGACACCAGCAGCAGGAATGCGGTGATCGGCGCATACCAGAGAGTACCCACCACCAGCAGTTCCAGGGTGATCCACTGGATGCGCAGCCAGGTCACCGTGTCCCAGAAAGCACCATTGCCCTGCGGCGCGCGGACCACGTAGATGCCCGAGATCAAAAGCGTGACCAGCGCGGACAGCACATAGATCGCCAACGGCGCCAGCACCAGCACCACCAGCAGTTTCGACAGCACCGTGACGCCATCCGACACCGGCATGGACTTCCAGAACAGGATGCTGCGGTCCTTGCGCTCGGCGTACAGGCAGTCCCCGGCGTACATCCAGCTCATGATGCCGAGGGTCATGTAGAGGGGAATCGAGCTCACCGCCATGATGGCGGCGAACACCGCGCGACGCTGCTCGGGCAGCGTCGCCTCGCCGAAATCGAAGTTCATCTTGCCGATGATCGCACCCACCAGCAGCAGCGCCGCGACCGACAGCGGCGCGATCCACAGCGCGCGGTGCTCCCACAGCTCGCGGCGGATGAGGGTCCGCAGGACCGGAGGGCGCACCGCGACCGTGGGGCTCGACTCCACGCTCGCAACCTCGATGGCCGGCTCTGGTGTGCTCATACGGGCTGCATCTTTGCCACGAACAGGTCGGCGATGGTGGGGGTGCGGACATCGCCCAGCGACGCGAGCGATTCGGGCGTACGGCCCTCGAAGAACATCGCCACGCGTCCGAAGATTTCCCGTTCATAGAACGGGTGCAGTTCGCGCGCCCGGGCGGCCTGGTCGGGTCCGACGGTCAGCTGTACGTACTGCTGCGCCAGCTCATCCACGGGCAGCGACAGCGTCACCCGGCCGTGGCGCAGGAACAGCACATCGGTGAGCAGGTGTTCGATCTCCTCGACCTGGTGCGTGGTCAGGACGATGGTGCGGTCTTTGTCGAAATAGTCATTCAGCAAGGTGTCGTAGAACTGGCGCCGATACAGCAGATCAAGGCCCAGCGTCGGCTCATCGAGCACCAGCAGCCTGGCATCGATCGCGAGGATCAGCGCCAGATGCAGCTGGGTCACCATGCCCTTGGAGAGCTCACGCACCCGGCTCTTCATCTTCAGGTCGGTCTTGCGCAGGAACTCTTCGGCGCGCGCGCGGTTGAAGCGCGGGTGCACCCCCTGCACGTAGTCGAGTGCCTGACTGACCCGCAGCCAGCGCGGCAGCACGGCCACATCCGCGATGAAACAGACATCGCGCATCAGTTCATCGCGCTGCGTGCGCGGGTTGCGCCCGAGCACGGTCAGATCGCCCATGAAACTGGTCAGGCCGAGAATGGCTTTCAGCGCGGTGGTCTTGCCGGCGCCATTGGCGCCGATGATGCCGACGATGCGGCCCTGGGCGACACTGAAGGTCACATCTTCCAGTGCGCGATTGGACCCGTAGGACTTGCGCAACCCCCGCGCCTCGATTACTGCGGTCATTCTTTTGTATCCGGTGGCATGACCAGGGAAGGCTGATTGGCGGGACCGATCCCGTTCAGCAGCTCCGGGGCCGACAGGCCCAGGCGTACGATGGCGGCGTGAATTTTCGGCCACTCATCTTCCAGGAAGCGTTGCCGCTCATCCTTGAGCAGGGCCGCGCCCGCGCCGCTGCTGACGAACATACCCCGTCCGCGGCGTTTTTCGACCAGATGCTCATCGACGAGCTGCTGGTAGCCCTTCAGGACGGTCAGCGGATTCAGACGGAACTCGGAGGCGACGCTGCGCACCGAGGGCAGCGCGTCACCCTCCTTGAGGATGCCGTCCAGAATCATCGCGACTACCCGGTCCCGCAGCTGCCGGTAGATGGGCACACTATCTTCCCACTGCGGGTCCATGAACACTCCGTGGCGCCCCGTATCGGGCTAGTAGCGTTCTAATCTACCAGAACAGCTGCGCCTGTTGACGAGTCCACATTCGGTTCGGAGGTAGGGGAAGTCTGACCGGCAACCTGAGCCTGTGCGGTGGTCTCGTTGAAGCCATGGATCAACAGGGCATTCGGGGCCATCGCGATCAGCGCGCAAACCAGGACCTTCAAATTTACGGTGTTGGTGCTCATTTCAGCTCTCCAGTTCGGGTCGGGGCGCCGGGGAGCGAACTGCTTCCCGGTCGTCATGGTGTTATATATAACTACAACACTAGATTAGTGTCAAGCCCCAACACCAGGACCTGTTTCACGGTTCCGGCAGACCGGTAGAATCGCCGGTCACCCTTCCCGGAGCCCGCCATGAAGCAAGCTTTGAATGTCGCGATAACCGGCGCCGCTGGCCAGATTGGCTATGCCCTGGCCTTCAGGGTCGCCTCAGGCCAGATGTTCGGTGCCGACCAGCCCGTCAACCTGCACCTGCTCGAGATCCCCCAGGCACTGCCCGGGCTTTCCGGGGTCGTGATGGAGCTCGATGATTGCGCTTTCCCGACGCTCAACAGGGTCGTCGCCACCGACGATGCGAAAATCGCCTTCAAGGAGTGCCACGCCGCCATGCTGGTCGGCGCCCGTCCGCGCGGCCCCGGCATGGAACGCAAGGATCTGCTGCTCGCCAATGCGCAGATTTTCTCCGCTCAGGGCAAGGCGTTGAATGCGGTCGCGGACCGCCATGTGAAGGTGCTGGTGGTCGGCAACCCTGCCAATACCAATGCGCTGATCGCGCGCGCCAATGCGCGGGATCTCAATCCGCGCAACTTCACCGCCATGACCCGCCTCGATCACAACCGCGCGCTGGCGCAGCTGGCGCAGAAGACCGGCACGCACGTCACCCAGATCAAGAAAATGATCATCTGGGGCAATCACTCGGCGACTCAATATCCTGATGTGAGCCATGCGACGGTCGACGGCAAGCCCGCCAAGAGTCTGGTGGACCAGAAATGGCTCGATGAGAATTTCATTCCCGTGGTTCAGCAGCGCGGCGCCGCCGTGATCAAGGCGCGCGGCTCCTCCTCCGCGGCCTCGGCCGCCTCGGCTGCGCTCGACCACGTGCGTACCTGGGCGCTGGGCACCGCCGAGGGCGACTGGGTCAGCATGGGCGTGCCGTCCGATGGCAGCTATGGCATACCGGCCGGAGTCGTCTATTCCTACCCGGTGACCTGTCGCAACGGGGAGTACCAGATCGTCCAGGGACTCGCGATCGATGAGGGCAGCCGCAAGCGTATGACGGCATCCGAAAATGAACTGAAGGAAGAGCGCGAGGGCGTCAAAGACCTGCTCGGCTAGCCTCATGTACGGCGCGATCATCACGGTGCTCTTGCTGGCGGCCGTCGTCGTCCTGACCTACCGCCGCCAGGGGCTCCTGAGCTTCTGCTGCACGCTCACGGTACTGCTGGGGCTCTACACCTACTTCGCGCCACCCGCGCCGGTGTGGAAGGCGGTGCTGTGGGTCATCACCGCCCTGCTGTGGCTGCTCAACCTCAAGCCGCTGCGGCGCGCGCTCATCAGCGGGCCTTTCCTGCGCTCGTACCGGCGGCTGCTGCCCTCCATGTCGCAGACCGAGAAGGAGGCGCTGGAGGCCGGCACGGTCTGGTGGGACGGTGAACTCTTCACCGGCGCGCCGCGCTGGGAGAAGCTGCGCAGTGCCGCCGCCCCGCAACTGAGCGCGGCGGAACAGGCGTTTCTCGACGGGCCGTGCGAGGAACTGTGCGCGCTGCTCGATGATTGGGACATCACGCATCGGCGCGCCGATCTGCCCCCGCAGGTGTGGTCCTTCCTCACCGACAAGGGCTTCTTCGCGATGATCATCCCGAAGCAGTACGGGGGCCTCGAGTTCTCGGCCTATGCGCATTCCTGCGTGCTCGCCAAGATCGCCAGCCGCAGCACCACCTGCTCCTCGACCGTCGCGGTCCCGAATTCCCTGGGGCCGGCCGAGCTGCTCAATCACTACGGCACCCCCGCACAGAAGGATCACTACCTGCCGCGTCTCGCGCGCGGCGAGGAAATCCCCTGCTTTGCACTCACCGGGCCGCGCGCGGGCTCGGATGCCGCCTCGCTCCCGGATACCGGCGTGGTCGGATACGGCCTGTGGCAGGGCCAGGAAGTGGTGGGCCTGACGCTCAATTTCTCCAAGCGCTATATCACCCTCGCGCCGGTGGCCACCGTCATCGGTCTCGCCTTCCGGATGTTTGATCCGCAAAAGCTCCTGGGCGAGCGCACCGATCTGGGCATCACCGTGGCCCTGATCCCGCGCACCACGCCCGGCATCAGCATCGGTCGCCGCCATTTTCCGCTGAATATTCCGTTTCAGAACGGACCGATCCAGGGCGAGGATGTGTTCGTGCCGCTGGACTGCATCATCGGCGGCCCGGCCATGGCCGGTCAGGGTTGGCGCATGCTGGTCGAGCAGCTGTCGGTGGGACGCTGCATCTCGCTGCCGTCCAATGCCACCGGCAGCGCCAAGGCGGCGGTGTGGGCCACCGGTGCCTACGCACGCGTGCGGCGGCAGTTCAATCTGCCGATTGCGCGCTTCGAGGGCATCGAAGCGGTCATCGCGCGCATGACGGGCCTCACCTACACCATGGATGCCGCGCGCTCGGTCACCGCCGGCGCCATCGACGGGGGCGAGAAACCCTCGGTGCCTTCGGCGATGCTCAAGTACCACGTCACCGAAATGGGCCGCATCGTCGCCAACGATGCCATGGACGTGCACGGCGGCAAGGGCATCTGTCTCGGGCCCAACAACTACCTCGCGCGCGGCTACCAAACGGTGCCGGTCGCCATCACCGTGGAAGGCGCCAACATCCTGACGCGCAATCTCATCATCTTCGGTCAGGGAGCGATTCGCTGCCACCCGTTCGTGCTGAGGGAAATGGAGGCGGCGCGCAACCCGGACGCCAAGGCCGGGGTCGCGCAGTTCGACCGCGCCCTGTTCGGTCACATGGGCTTCACGCTTTCAAACGCCATGCGCTCGCTGGTGATGGCGCTGACCTTCGCGCGCCTGCGCGGGGTGCCGGATCACGGTCCGACGCGACGCTACTACCAGCACATCGAGCGCTTCAGCGCCTCCTTCGCCTTCGCCGTGGATGTGGCCATGCTGACCCTCGGCGGTTATCTGAAGAAGAAGGAGTCCCTGAGTGCGCGCCTCGCCGATGTGCTCTCGGCCATGTACCTGGCCTCGATGGTCCTCAAACATTACGAGAACCAGGGCCAGCCGGCGGCGGATCTGCCGATCGTCGAGTGGGCCTGTCGCAACCAGCTGTATTTCGCGCAGGAACAGCTGCACGCGTTCCTGCGCAACTTCCCCGTCCGCTTCCTGGCCGGTTTGATGCGGCTGCTCATCTTTCCACGGGGTCTGACCTACTTCGCGCCCTCCGATCGGCTGTCGCGCCGGGTCGCCGACCTCGTCACCGCCCCCACGCCGACCCGACTGCGGCTCGGCACCCATGCGTATACCGCACTCAACGACCGCAGCCCGCTGGGACTGCTGCAGGAAGTGCTGCTCCTGGCCGAGGGCGCCGAGGTGCTGGAGAAACGGGTCCGCGACGAGGGAGTCAAGACCGGAAGGGTGACCGCGCTCGACCTGCCGGGCCGGATCGTCCAGGCCGTGGCCGAGGGAATTCTCACCGCCGCCGAAGGGGCGAACCTGGCGGACTTCGACCGCAAGGTCATGCTGCTGGTGCGTGTCGATGATTTTGCACCGGGTGAGCTGGTGCCGGGCAGCGCGGCGCTCTAAGCTGGGCGCCCCTTCACGTAAGGAGCCTCCCATGCGTACTCTCGCTCTCGCCGCGCTGCTGTTCAGCGTTTTCACCGGTACGGTGCTCGCGGCCGATACCGCCCCGGATAACTACTGGCCGAAGGCTGCCAGGATCTTCATCATCAGCCCGAAGTCGGGCGCCACAGTCATGAGCCCGGTCACGATCAAATTCGGTCACAAAGGCCTGGACATCGCGCCCGCGGGTGACAAGACCCCGAACACCGGGCACTTCCACCTGCTGATCGACCAGGCCCTGCCGGCCGACCTGAGCGTGCCGCTGCCGGTCACTGACAGTATCCTGCACTACGGCAAGGCCCAGACCGAAGCCACCCTGGATGCGACCAAGCTGCCTCCCGGCAAGCACACGCTGCAGCTGGTGATGGGCGATGGCAGCCATATCCCGCACAGCCCGGCGCTGGTCTCAAAGAAGATCACCATCACCGTCCAGTAGGATCCGAGTGAGCGTCGCGCGGGCCGTTCTGCATGTCGACATGGACGCGTTCTACGCATCCGTGGAGCAGCATGATGATCCGCGCCTCAAGGGCCTGCCGCTGATCGTCGGCGGCACCGGCCCGCGCGGGGTCGTCGCGGCGGCGAGCTACGAGGTGCGTAAGTTCGGCGTGCGTTCAGCGATGCCCATGCGCCAGGCACTCGAGCGTTGCCCCCAGGCGGTGTGCATACGCCCGCGCATGGCGCGCTACCAGGAAGTGTCGCGGCAGGTGTTCGAGATCTTCAATGAGTTCACGCCGCTGGTGCAGGGTCTGTCGCTGGATGAAGCCTTTCTGGACGTTACCGCCAGCCGCGAACCGGTGGCGGACATCGCCCGGGAGGTCAAACGTCGGATCCGCGAGCGCACCGGGTTGACGGCCTCGGTCGGTGCGGCCACCAATAAACTGGTGGCCAAGATCGCCTCGGAGCTGAGGAAGCCCGACGGACTGATGGTCGTCACCCCCGCAACGCTGCGCGCGACGCTCGACCCCCTCACCGTGCGGCGACTGCCGGGTCTGGGGGGCAAGACCGGAGCGCGGCTGGAAGCGGCCGGCGTGCGCACGCTGGGGGAACTGCGGGTGGCCCCCGATGAGCGGCTGTGGCCGATATTCGGCAAGCATTCGCAGTCGATCCGCGACCGTGCCGCGGGGCTCGATGACCGAGCGGTCATGGTCGAGCGTCAGGAACTGTCGATCAGCGCCGAGGACACCTTCGACCAGGACATCCACGAGCGCCGCAAGCTGCACCAGGCGGTCGCGGAACTGGCCGACCTCGCCTGCAGTCGAACCCGGGACCGCGAACTCGCGGCCGGTTGCATCAGTGTCAAGATCCGGGAACATGATTTTACGACCGTTACCCGTCAGCGTGCGGTTGCGCCCCCGACCCAGGATCGGCGCATGATCGCGACCGTCGCGACGCAGCTGCTCGATCACTGGCTCGACCAACACCCGGGAGCCCGATTGCGTCTGCTGGGGGTGGCACTGCGGCAGCTGACACCGGCGACCCAGCTGGATCTGTTCGGTGGCACGGCGGGTGAAGTGGATGAAACGGTCGACGCCGTACGGCAACGCTTCGGCAAACTCGCGCTGCGCCGCGCCAGCAGTCTTGAGTAGCATTGCACCATGTATCTGGCCTTCTTTGGATTGAACGAAAAGCCGTTCGCGATCACGCCGGATCCGCGCTATCTGTTCCTGAGCGAGCGACATGCGGAGGCGCTGGCGCATCTGCTGTACGGTATTACCGAGTCCGGCGGCTTCATTCAGCTCACCGGCGAGGTGGGGACCGGCAAGACCACCGTGATCCGATCCCTGCTGGCACAGACGCCGCAGCATGCCGAGATCGCCCTGATCCTGAACCCGCGCATGACGGCGCCGGAGTTCCTGCTCACCATCTGCGAGGAGCTGGGCATTGGCGTGCAGGACTCGGCCACCAACAGTCTGAAGGACCTGGTCGATATCCTCAGTCAATACCTGCTGCGCGCGCACGGCGGCGGCAAGCGGGTCGTGCTGGTCGTGGATGAGGCGCAGAACCTCGCCCCCGAGGTGCTCGAACAGGTGCGGCTGCTGACGAATCTGGAGACCAACACGCAGAAGCTGCTGCAGATCATCCTGATCGGCCAACCGGAGCTGCGCGAACTGCTCGATCGCAACGAGCTGCGACAACTGGCCCAGCGCATCACCGGTCGCTATCACCTGTGTCCGCTGACCATGGCCGAAACCGTCGCGTACGTGCGGCACCGACTGCGCGTGGCCGGCGCCACCGCCGACATCTTCACGCCCGGCGCACTGCGCGAGGTGCATCGCCTGTCGCGCGGTGTGCCGCGACTCATCAATGTGCTGTGTGACCGCGCGCTGCTCGGCGCCTATACCCAGGACCGTCACCAGGTCGGCGCCGCGTTCATCCGCCGCGGGGCGACCGAAGTCTATGGCCGGCAGCTGTGGCCGCGCTGGCTCCCCTGGAGCGTGGGCACCGCCACCGCGGTGGTCCTGGCCTGCGGTGGCTGGGCCGCCTGGCGCTACGGCGCCTGGAGCCAGATTGCAGGCCCGGTGCAGGCGCATGCGCTGACTCATGCGACGCTGCGAGCCTCCACGCCGGCGGGTTCTGCGCCGGCGCTGGCGTTGGCCCCGGCCGGCTCGGCACCCGCCGCATCGCTCAGCTCATTGCTCACGAAGGATTCGGCGCAGACGACACCCGATGCGGCGTTCGGGCACCTCTTCAGCATCTGGGGCGCGCACTACGCGGCGGGCACCGCGGATCCGTGCACGCAGGCGACCGCGCAGGGATTGGAGTGCTATGTGCAGAAAGGCTCGCTTGCACAGCTGCGCCTGTACAACCGTCCCGCCATTCTGATGCTCACCGATGAGACCGACGCCGCGCATCAGATCGTGCTCACCGGACTCGATGATGAGCAGGCACATATCGAGCTCGGCGATGATCGGCAGCAGGTCAGCATCGGTGATCTGTCGCGCTATTGGTTCGGTGATTTCATTCTGCTGTGGCGACCCGGGACTCGCGATCCCAAGCCATTGTCCCCGGGAATGCAGGGGGCCCAGATCCGCCAGCTGCGCCAGGAGCTGACCCGCTTGAATGGAAAGACCGCCGCGGCGAACGCCAGTGATGTATACGATGGAGAGCTGGCGCAGCTCGTGCGAGACTTCCAGCGCGCCCACCGGCTCACCGCCGATGGCGTGGCCGGAGTACAGACTCTGGTGGTTTTGAACGGCGCCCTGGCGCAACCGGACACGCCGCAACTTGCGTCGTTGCCGGAACACGGGACTTGACCATGTCCTTCATTCTCGACGCACTGAAGAAATCTGAGAGCGAACGGCAGCGTTCCGACGCACCGGCGTTGTTTGAAGTGAAGCGGGCACCACCCCGGCAGGGCGTGGCGCCGTGGTTGCTCGTGCTCGCCGGCCTGTTGGTGGTCAACATCGTGGTGCTCGGCGTCGTGCTGCTGCGGGGCTCCCACGACACGACCCCACCCAGTGCGGCAAATACGACTGCGGCCCTCCCTGCGCCGGCGGCGGCCATGGCACCCCCGCCCCCCGCGGCCCCGCCGGCTGTCGCGCCTGCGCCAGCGATGGCGGCGCCCACGCCGGACTCCCTGCCCAATAACCCCACGCCTGCGGCCGATGTAGCCGACGACGCGCCGGCCGTGGAGCCGCCGCCCCGCGCGCCGACCACCGGGATGGGCCCCGGTGATGTGCCGACCTATCAGCAGGCGGCCACGGCACCCGGCGCGAATCTGCCGGATCTGAAGCTTGACCTTCACGCGTACGCCAGCAATCCGTCGGATCGGTTCGTGTTTCTCAATATGTTAAGACTCAGGGAAGGCCAGAGCACTCCCGCGGGTGTCCGGGTCGAGTCGATCACTCCCGACGGGGCGATCCTGTCCTGGCACGGTACGAAGTTCTTCCTGCAGCGCCAATAGCCGCAGGCGCCGCCGAGAGACCGGCTTCACAGATATTGACGCCGGTTCGCGACATTCCCTCAGGCTTGCGTCATGTTTAACCTGCGTGACCATGCCTCAAAAACACTCCTCGACGGAGGCGCCTGCCGGCCCTGTGCCGCCCGCGGGTGGGGCCCGGCTGGCCGAAAATCTGGTGCTCCTGACCCGTGATGAGTCGCTGATCGAAGCACTCGCGAGTGTCGTCTCGGCCGATACCCTGGTGGTCGTGGCGGACGAGGCCGCGCTGGCCAGCCAGCTGCTGAATGGCCACGCGGGAGTCGCGTTCATCGATGCCGGAGCGGGCCAAGTGCAGCCGGGCTTGACGGCGCAGTTGGCTCAGCGTCTGCACAACCAGCTACCCGATGTGGTCCTGGTCGTCACCGGTGACGGCGCGGCGCAGAGCGAACTTGCCGCGCTGGTGGCCGACGGCACCATCTATCGATTCGTACATAAGCCGGTGTCCGCGCAGCGCGTGAAGCTGTTCGTGGATGCCGCCCGGCGCAAACGCGATGGCACCAGCGGCGCCAGCGGGGTTTTCCCCGCGCTGAACATTTCGCAGCTGCCGCCGAGCGCGCCGGCGCCGCGCAAAATTCCGAAGCTGCCCACCTCGGCAATTGCGGCCGGCGTCGCGGCCATCGGCGCGGCCCTTGCCTGGTTCGTGCTGCATTCAAATTCATCCAAGGTCGCAGGCCCGCCTGTGCCGGCAACGCCGAGCGTGGTGCAGCGCGCCGCGCCGGCGCCGGTCGCACCCGCCCCAGTGGTGACGCCCGACAGTGCACCGAGCCCTGCCGCGGACCTCGATCGGCTGGCCACCGCCGCCGAGCAGGCCCTGCTGGCCGGCAATCTGGCGGAGGCGACACGACTCACCGACGCGGCCCGCGCCGTTGATCCCGATCATGTGCGCGTGAAGTTTCTCACCGCGCAGATCGCCCGCGAACAGGCGCGCGCGACTGCACGACGCCGCCTCGCGGAATTTACCGACACCGGATCCCAGGCGCCGCCGCCGGCGGCAAAATCACCGCCCGCGGTTTCCGCGCCGGTCGTGCCACCGTCGGTGCCGACGCCCTCGAGTGCGGCGGCGACAGCGGCTCCCGCGCCGGCTGCGGGCAGTGCTCCGAGCGTCGCGGTCGGCGCCACGGCGGGCGGTACGAGCATCGCAAGTTCGCCGCCGGCGACCAGCGCGCCCAGTTCCACGCCACCGCTCAGCGAGGCCAAGGACCGCAACTCGGTGGCCGCCGTGATCCTGCAGAAGATTCACTCGGTGGACCCGGTGTTTCCGGAAGAAGCACGCGAGCGCGACCTGACCGGATTCGTCGATCTGGAATTCACGGTGCGCTGGGATGGCGTGGTCGAGGATGTGACGGTGTTGAAGTCCCAGCCGGTCGGGATCTTCGATCAGGCGGCCGTGACGGCCGTGAAGCAGTGGCGCTACCGACCGATCGAGCGCAACGGCCTGCCGGTCAATGAGCACGCCCGCATACGGCTGAACTTCGCCTACAAATAGGCCTGCTCAAGCCATGGACGCCCGACTGCTCATCGTCGATCGCGATACCCGCTACCTCGAGTGGCTGCGCAACCATCTCGGCGTGCTGCTTCCCGATGGCGCCATTACGGCGCTCGACGACCGGGAATTCGAGAAGCGCCTGGACACGATCACCCGCCATGACTTCCATCTCGTCATGATCGTCGCCCAGTTCGGCTTCAGCCCCGAGGACCCGCACTCCGAAGGGTTGGAATGGCTGCGCCTGCTGCGCGATCGGCCGCAGTTTCCAGCGGTGATCGCGGTGGCCGAGGACGGCAATGAACTGACGGCCGTGCGCGCGCTGCAGTTGGGTGCCATCGACTATCTGCCGAAGCGACTGGTGAATCCGGATCGGTTGCGCACCGCCGTGAAACTCGCGCTGCGGCGGATCGAACTGGATGCGCTGGAGTCCGCGGAGCCCGCCGTGGACTCAAGCGATGCCTCGCGTATCGCCCGGGCGCTGCGCGACCCCATCCCCGGCTACACGATTCGCAAAACCATCGGCGAATCCGAGAAAGCGCTGGTGTATCTGGCGCGCAGCGACAAGCTCGACACGGATGTGGCACTGAAGGTCACCAAGAGCGAGAACGAGGACCAGGGCGAACAGCAGCAGTTGGCCCGCGAATATGCGGCGCTCTCGGCGCTGCGCAATCCTGCCATCGTGACCATCTACGATTACGGCGCGAATGCCGGTCGCGAATACCTCGCAATGGAATACTTTCCCCGCGGTGATCTCAAGACGCGGCTGCTGCGCGGCATTCTCGAGCCCGACGCGCTGCGCTACCTGGAGCAGATTGCCCGCGGTCTGCAGGTCGTGCATGCGGCCGGAATCCTGCACCGGGATCTGAAGCCGCCCAATCTGATGCTGCGCGAGAACGACACCATCGCATTGATCGACTTCGGACTCGCCCGTGGTGTCGATGGCGCATCCAACGCGACCCGCACCGGCGTGCTGCGCGGCTCGCCCTACTACATGAGTCCCGAGCAGGCGCTGGGCGAGACGCTCGATGGCCGAACCGACCTCTACAGCCTGGGCATTCTGTTCTACGAAATGATCACCGGCCGTAAACCCTATACCGGAAGCTCTGCCATCGATGTGCTGCAGCAGCACGTCACGGCCCCCGTGCCCCAGCTGCCGCACTCGTACGTGCATCTGCAGGCACTGCTCGAAGGCCTGATCGCGAAGTCGCGGGACGACCGCTTCGCCAGCGCCGATCAGGCGATCGAGGCCATCGCCGGGATGCGCGCGCTGCGACGCACCGGCACGCGTCGCTGAGAATTCCTACAGCGGCTGGTGAATCCGGCTGACAGGGTCATGCGTCTCCTGACCGTGGGCAGGTGAGCGCTCGCGCGCCCACCATCACAGCCCAAATCAAGGAGTTCCCATGGCCCACTCAAAGATGGCGGTGTTCGGAATCTATGCTGAGCAGTCCCAGGCTGAGAGCGCGGTCGACGCCTTGATCGCCGCCGGATTTGGCAGCACGGACATCTCCGTGCTGTTGCCGGATACCCAAAGCACGCAGGCCTTTGCGCATCACAAGGATACGAAGGCGCCCGAAGGCACCGCGATTGGCGTCACCGCGGGCGGTGCAATTGGTGGCGTGCTCGGCGTGCTCGCGGGGGTTGGTGCCCTCGCCATTCCCGGCGTCGGTCCGCTGATCGCCGCGGGGCCGATCATGGCCGGCCTGGCGGGCCTCGGCGTCGGCGGCGCGGTGGGCGGGCTGGTCGGCGCCCTCATGGGCATGGGAATCCCCGAGTACGAAGCGAAACGCTACGAAGGCCGGGTCAAGGACGGCGGCACGCTGTTGTCGGTGCATTGTGAGACCACCGATGAGATTGCCCGGGCCAAGAACATCCTCAAGGGTACGAAGGCCGAGGACATCGCCTCGACCACCGAAGCCCATTCACCCAGGAGCGCATCCGCCGCCTGATCACACGAGGTCCGCCGCCATGTGGAATGTCTGCATTGCATTGCTCGCTGCCCTGGTCATGGCGGAGGTTGGCACGGCGCTGGGCCAGCCACCGGACAACTCATCGTCGAATGTCACCGCCGAGAATTCCTCCAACCGCGCAAGCGTCGCCGATGGCCAGACGAACGATGCGCAGGACCTGATGACGACGCAGTCGATACGGCGCAGCGTGATGGCGGACGCGCAACTCTCCCTCGATGCCCACAACGTGAAGATCGTGACGGTCCGCGGACACGTGACCCTGAACGGCGTGGTGCGCAGTGATGCCGAAAGAGCGTCCGTAGCCGCCAAGGCCGTGAACGTGGCCGGCATCGACAATGTCGTCAATGATCTGAAGGTCGCCCCGCAGAGTTAGACATTACTGATCGACTCTCCAGACCAGCCAGAGCGCCCGAACGGCAGCCCCGGCCAATCCCTCATCAGTGTCCGACGGTCACCGGCGCGGCGGTGACGCCCTCGGCGTCGCGCACGCTCTCATAGCGCTTGCCGAGCTTGTACGCAATCGGGAACCATGCCAGCGAGATCAGGGCACCGAAGATCGCAAGACCGCCGACGCCGAAGGGCAGAATGAAGTGGCTCAGCCACGAGGAGGTCAGATCACCGAAGCGATAGACCACGGTGTCGATGACGTTCTTCGCCTTGTATTTCGACTGCTGGTCCACCACGGTGAACAGCATGTCGCGGCTGGGCTTGGCCACGGCATATTCGGCAAAGCGCCGCACGACCTGAATGCTTCCCAGTACCATCAGCACCGGCGAGAATGCCACGGCCAGGAATGCGACCACCATGATCACCGGATTGATCAGCAGTCCGACACCGACGCCGAAGCGCTTGATGAATCGTCCGGTGCCGAACAACTGGATGAGAACCGCAATGGAATTGGTCGCGAGATCGATATAGGCATAGGCCTGGGTACGCGCGGCCTTCGATGCAAATTGATGGCTGATGAGATCGCCGAGCTGGAAGTACATGACCGTCGAGATCCAGGTCATGAGCAGCAGGAACAGCGCGATCATCAACAGATAGGGCGACTTGAACAGCAGTATGAAGCCATCGAAGGGGTTGCCGCCCAGGCTCCTATCGAGGCTGGTGCGCTGCGCCTGAACGCCGAGCGCGGCAAACTTGCGCTTCTCGGCCTCGAGCATTCGTACCAGGACCGCGGTGAGCAGGAAACCGGCCCCTGAGATCAACAGCAGCATGTCGGTGCCCAGGATCTTGACGAAGAACGCAATGAAAAGCGGCGCCGCGATGGTTCCGACGGTACCGCCCGCCGCGATGAATCCGAACAGGCGCTTGGCCTGCTGCCTTTCGAAGATGTCCGCCATCATGCTCCAGAACACCGAGATCGTAAGCAGATTGAAGGTACTGAGCCAGATGTAGAAGCTCGCGGCCAGATAGCGGCTGTTCTCATGGGCCGCGAATGCGAAATAGAAACCCACCATGCTCAGCGCGATGACGCCATACACCCACGGCAGGAAAGTCGACAAACGGATGCGCGAGGCAAAGCCGGCGTACAGCGGCGCGACGACGAAGCTGACAATGAAAGTGCCGGTGAACAATTCCTGCAGATGGTCCACACCGTAGATCGTGCCCATCGTGTCGCGCAGCGGCCGCAGGATGAAGTAGCTCGCCATCAGGAAAAAGAAGTACACGAAGGAGATCAGTACAGCCTTCACTTCTGCCGGCTCTACATCGGCCACCAGCTTCAGCAGACGCGCGAACCCGGAGGGGCTGTTGTCCTCGATCATGGCCTGTTTCCAGTATCTTTGATGTTGTCGGCGGAAATGCCCGGTCGCCGACTATAAGCCAATTTGATGGTCCAATTGAAGCGGCCGGATATTAAGGTTCAGTTGCAACAGAGGCCGCCGCGGACTGCTGTGCCCGCAGCACTTCAAATCGTTTCCCAAGCATCAGCGCACCCATGCCCCAGATGATGGAAATGCCAAATCCGGCCACTGCGGAGCCCATCACCCGCAGCCCCGCGACGCGCAGGCCGGTCTCCATCCAGGCCGCGCTTACATCTCCGAAGCGATAGACCACGGTATCGATGACATTCTTGGTTTTGTAACGATCCGCCTGCGGCACCACCGTAAAGCAGATCTCGCGGCTGGGTCGCGCGATGGCGTACTGGGAGACCTGGCGAATCACCTGCAGTGCCTGGATCATCAGCAGGGTGGGCGAGAGCGCAAGGCCGATGAAGGCCAGTGCCATGATGATGGGGTTGAGGATGAGTCCCGCCGTTACCCCGAAGCGGTGGACATAACGTCCCATGCCGAACAGCAGAATGATGGCGGCCAGGATATTGACCACCAGCGAGATGTCGGCAATGGCGACCGCGCGACTGGCGACGGCAGAGAACGCCTTCGAAATCACATCCGTCTGCAGAAAGTAGGCGACCGTATTGACCCAGGTCATCAGCAGAATGAAGGCCGCCTGATGGCGCGTATAGGCCGATCGCAGCAGCTCCCAGTAGCCATCGAGCGCGCCGCCCGCGAGGTCGTGGTCGAGCGTCGTGTGTTGGCCCTCACCACCCGCCAGCCGCAGCCGCTCCTTCTCGCGCATCAGCAGATGCACCAGCACGATCACGGCCACGAAGCCCATCGCCGCGATGAACAGCATGCCGTCGAGTCCCACCGCATGCACGCAGAGCCGGACTATGAGCGGGCCCGCGATCGCGCCGGTGCTGCCACCCGCAGCGATCAGGGCGAAGAACCGCGTAGCCTGGGAGGCGGTGAACAGATCCGACATCAAGGTCCAGAACACGGAGATCATGAACAGATTGACGACGCTGAACCAGATGTAATACGCGCCCCCGATCCAGCGATTATCCGGTGCGGCTTTGAGCAGCACCTGGAACACCAGCACATTGAGCAGCCAGAACCAGAATACGCCGGGCAACAGCCGGTTGAGGCGCACCCGCGCCGCGAGCAAGGCGTAGATGGGTGAGGCGATGATGCTGCCGATGAAGGTCCCGGTGAACAGCAACTGCAGCTGTTCGGTGCCGAACACCGTGGCGATGGTGTCGCGCACCGGGCGCAGGATGTAGTAGCTGCCGAGCACCAGGAAATTGCAGGCGAAGGCCAGGATGACCGCGCGCCGCTCATGCGGCAGGACCAGGGTTGCGCGAGTCAGCAAGCCCTCAAGGCGAGGACCCGGCATCGGCTGTCAGCGCAGGATGGCCAGGCGCGCCAGATTGCTCTGCACGGTGCCATCCACCGCGCCGCGATCCGCGTACCAGCGACGCACCGCATCGACCAGTACCATCGCCGCCTCGCGCTCCGGTTCCTGTGCGGCTTCGAGGCGTACCAGTTCACTGATCGCGCTCTTGCGGCGCAGGGGCGTCTCGCGCGTCAGGCGTCGCAGCCGCAGTTGGCGCAGGGCTGCGGCCGGCACCCGGGTCCCGGATTCATCATCCGACACTTCCGAGCGGGAGCGCGCGAGACGCCACAGCGCCTCGGGCGTCGGCACGGTCGCGGTCGTGTCGGTACGCGACGGACGCACCCAGTGTTCGCACCACTGCAGATAGTCTCCGGGGGAACTGCGCAGACCCGAATCACCGATCGCCACGCAGATATGCGGCAGCATCAAAGCGAGCGGAACTGCCTCGGCCCAGAGTCGCTCACGCATCAGGTATTCGACATCACCCAGGTAGCCATCCAGCATCCGGGAATGCCCGTGACGGGGATTCGATGGATCCCGGGACGCGCTGCCTGCGCCTCGCTCCGGCGCGGGGCGTTGACTCTCAACGGCCATTTAGTTCCCTCATCGACCCGGTGTCTTCAGTTTTGCGAAGACCATGACGTTTTGTTGCAACGGGCGAGTTCTTAAGAGTCCATCTTGGCCGAAGTCCCGATGCATTGCCAATTTCGCATCTGAATTTGACTTTTTTCGCAGCTACGGTGTCGCTTGCGAGCCACGGCTGCGCCGCGACAGCAGCCGCTGGCCGGGCGCCGTCGCTGCGATGCCCAACAGTAATCGCCAGGTCAGACGCCGGATCCACGGGGTGGGGCGCGGCGGAATGGCCGCATAGAACATCGCGCCCACTTCCCGGTGCAGCTGCCAGGTGCGACATGGGATTCGCCACGACCCGGTGCCGCTGCGCAGCACAATCTCCGCCGCACCCGATGCTTCGACCGTTGCATCGGCCAGAGTGTCCGGCAGTTGCGGAGCCTCTCGGCCGATCAGCGAAAGCTGTGCAGGAGTGGAGCTCCCATCTGCTTCCTCGATGCGGCCCAGCAGCGTGACGCCGAAAGGTCCCGGCCCGGCGACCCGTTGCAACGCTCCCTTGAAACGAAGTGTGTGGGGCGACACGTTCAACCGGCCGTCTCGAGTTCCCACACCGTGATGGGTGCACCCCGGCGCAGCCAGAAGCCGGCGCCGACCTCGTGGAAATAACGCCTCAGGCGCGTGCGGTACCAGTCGCCGTCACGCATGTGAACCTGCGCATCGGTGCGGCGCCGATCGCAGTTGCGCCGCCAGTCAAGTCGCGTCAATGCCCCGAAATACAGCAGCGCACGACACCAGCGGCTCAGGTTGGTGAGGGCACGTGTGGCGCGACGATCATTCAGGTACTGCACCACGTCGTAACAGATCACCAGGTCAAATTGCGTCGGGCTCTTCCAGCTGTCCACGGTTCCGTGCTCCCAGCCGAAGCGCTCGCACAGGTACTCGCTGACATCCAGGCCGACATAGCGGGCCTTCGGACAGGCCTTCTCGAGGGGCTTGCGTAACATCCCGGTGCCGCAGCCCGCATCGAGTATGCGCCGGACCGGCAATCCGATATGCGCGGCATAGGCGACGATGAGCTGCGCCCGGGCCCGCATCTCCGCCTGGGTGATTACTGCAGTGCGCGGATCGAAATAGAACTTCTCGTAATACGCGGCATCGAAGGCCAAGGTCTCACCATGGGAATTGCAGGCCGACTGCGGGCCCTCGCGAAGCACTATGCACGAGCCCAAGGCGCGGGTAAATTGCTTGGCCATGACTTCCGAGCGCCTCTCCACCCATAGCCGAACCGGCGTGCGGCGCAACGCCATCTGGCCCTGGCTGGTCATGCCCCTGGTCGTTCTGGCGCTGTTCGTCGTTTTGCATAAAGTGCGCAGTTCCGGCGACGGAAGCATTCAGGACAGTAGTTTCGGCAGCGGAATCCCGTAGAATCCGCAGCCCCTCTCACGGTCCGCGCCGCCCATGCCCCGTATTCCGAAAGTCGGCTTCGTCAGTCTCGGCTGCCCGAAGGCGCTGGTTGACTCCGAACGCATTCTCACCTCGCTGCGCTGCGAAGGCTACGAAGTTGCCCCGAGTTACGACCAGGCCGATGTGGTGGTGGTCAACACCTGCGGCTTCATCGACTCAGCCGTGGATGAATCCCTCGACGCCATCGGCGAGGCCCTCGAGCAAAACGGCCGGGTGATCGTCACCGGCTGTCTCGGCGCGCGACCCGAGCGCATCCTCGCGCGCCACCCGAGGGTGCTCAAGGTTACCGGGCCGCATGCCTATGAAGATGTGATGGCCGCCGTCCACGAGCATCTGCCGCCGCGCCACGATCCTTTCGTGGATCTGGTTCCCGCCCAGGGTGTGCGCCTCACCCCGCGGCACTACGCATATTTGAAAATCGCCGAAGGCTGCAACAACAAGTGCAGCTTCTGCATCATCCCCGATCTTCGCGGGCTGCTCGTCAGCCGGCCCATCGATGAGGTGCTGCGCGAGGCCGAGCGCCTGGTGCAGGCGGGCGTGCGCGAACTGCTGGTCATCTCCCAGGACACCAGCGCCTATGGCAGCGACCTCAGGTACCGCGCCGCGAACTGGCGCGGCACCCCCTACGAGACCCGCTTCATCGATCTGGCACGGGGTCTTGGTTCACTCGGTGTGTGGGTGCGGATGCACTATGTCTATCCCTACCCGCACGTCGATGAAGTGATTGCGCTGATGAACGAGGGCAAGGTGCTGCCCTACCTCGACATTCCATTCCAGCACGGCAGTCCGAGCGTACTCAAACGCATGAAGCGTCCCGCGCACGCCGTGAACACGCTGGATCGCATCCACGCCTGGCGACGTCAGTGTCCGGAGCTCACGCTGCGCAGCACCTTCATCGTCGGCTTCCCCGGGGAAACCGCCGCTGAGTTCGAGGAGCTGCTGCAGTGGTTGGCCGACGCGCAGCTCGACCGGGTCGGCTGTTTCAAATATTCGCCGGTCGAAGGCGCCAAAGCCAATGCGCTCGGCGCGCACCTGCCGCCCGAAGTGCAGCAGGAGCGCTATGAGCGCTTCATGGAGCTCGCCCAGAAAATCAGCGCCGAGCGTTTGCAGCGCCGGGTCGGCGCTACCCTTCAGGTTCTCATCGACGGCATCGAAGGCAAAACCGCCGTCGCCCGCAGCGCCGCGGATGCACCGGAGATCGACGGCCAGGTGCGCATCACCAACGGCGGCAAACTCAAGGTCGGCGAGTTTGTCCAGGTAAAGGTCACCCGGGCCGACGCCTATGACCTGACCGCGCGGGTCGCCGCGGGCAGCTAGTCACGCAACGCGCGCAGCGCTTTCGGCGGCAACAGCCACTCCAGCGTCGCCTCGCCCACGCGCGGCGCGCCGGTGAAGCTAAGGCAGGCCGCCCCCCCCTTTCTGAATCGCAGCGACAGCTTGGCGTCTGGTCCGGCAACACAGACCGCGAGCAGCCGCCCCAGATCCGGTTCGTGTCCGACCATCACGATGGACTGGGCATCGTGCGCCCGCAGTACCGCCAGCACGCGCGCCGCGGTTCGCCCGGGTGCCAGTACGGACTCTTCGATCGGCGCAGGCAGACCCGCCCGATGCAGGATCGCGGCGGTTTCCCGGGCCCGCACCAGGGGACTGGTCAGCAGGCGCTCCACGGTACCGCCGGACTGAATCAGATGACCGAGTAGCGCTGCGGAGCGCTTGAAGCGGCGCGCGCCGGCGGCGGTGAGCGGTCGTTGGCGATCGTCAGTCCAGCGCTTCGCGTCCGGCTCGTCGGCAATGGCATGGCGCACCAGATACAGTCGCATTCAGTTCACCGTTGCCGCGGCGAGCGGCGGGTTGCCGAGAATCATGTCGGAAGCCTTCTCCGCGATCATGATCACCGCGGCGTTGGTATTGGCGCCGACGATGGTCGGCATGATGGAAGCGTCGACGACGCGCAGGCCCGCCGTGCCATAGACGCGCAGTTGCGGATTGACGACCGAATCGGGCCCGATGCCCATCGCACAGGTGCCGACCGGGTGCTGAGTAACACTGGCCGTCGCGCGGATATAGTCTTCGAGCTGCTGGTCAGTCTTCAGCGCGATGCCCGGACTGGTCTCACGCGCCACCAGATCCGCCTGCGGCTGGGTGCCGTAGATGTGGCGGGCGGCTTCCATGCCTCGCTTCGCCGTTTCCAGATCCTCCGGATGTTCAAACAGATTCAGAAGTATGCGCGGCGCGTCGGTTGCTTTGGCGGAGGCCAGCGACACGCGCCCGCGGCTCTTCTGATGCAGCACAACCACGCCCGCGGTGATGCGATCATCCTGGCGGGGCGTTATTCCGGGAAACCAGATCTTCGCATCCATGCGCACCGGATTGCACATCAGCTGGATGTCCGGCTGCGTCAACTGCGGGCGCGTGCGGATCACGATATTGCAGCTGTTGATCTGCGTGGCGAGTGGCCCCGTACCCGACAGTACCCACTGGATGACCGAGCCGGCGAGCCGGTCGAAGCGCAGCTCGTTGAGGAAGGTCACCGGGCGGCTGGCTGCGAATTCCATCGGCACATGCGGATGCTCCGATAGATTCCCGCCGACACCCGGCAGATCCACCACCGGTTCAATGCCGTGGCGTCGCAGCTGGGCAGCGGGCCCTATGCCCGAGAGCATCAGCAGTTGCGGTGAATTGTAGCTGCCGCCACAGAGAATGACTTCGCGATCGGCGTAGACCCGTTCGACGTGGCCGTTCTGCACATACTCGACTCCGACCGCCCGTTCCTTCTCGATCAGCACCCGGGTCGTCAGGGCGTTCATCTCGAGAGTGAGATTCTCACGGCCCATCACCGGATGCAGGTAGGCCCGCGAAGTGCTCGCGCGACGACCGTGTCGATCGATGTTCACTTCGCCGCGTGCGAAGCCCTCCTCGACCTGCGCGTGTAAGTCCTCGGTGGTGTTGAATCCAGCCGCCGCCGCGGTCCGCATCAACGGCTCGTGCAGCAGCTTCGCGGTATCGATCTGGGTCACCGGCAGCGGACCGCTGTCGCCGTGATAGGGGCCGGCCCCGCGCCAGCTGGTCTCCATGCGCCGAAAGTACGGCAGCACCTCCCGATATCCCCAGCCCTCGCACCCCAGGTTGCGCCAGGTGTTGAAGTCATTCGAATGGCCGCGCATGTAGAACATGCCGTTGATGGAACCCGAACCGCCCAGCACCTTGCCACGTGGCAACCATAGCCGACGGTCACCCAGGTTGGGTTCGGGTTCGCTGAAGTATCCCCAGGACAGTTCCGGCCGGAACAGCGCGCGCAGAAACCCCAGCGGCATGCGCAGCAGAAAATGGTTGTCCGAGCCACCGGCTTCCAGCAGCAGCACGCTGCGATCGGCCTCGGCACTCAGGCGCGCGGCCAGCACACATCCCGCCGATCCGCCGCCGACGATGATGTAGTCGTAGCTCTTCGAGTAATTCGTCATTTGAGCCTTGAGTCAGAGGCGGGTCGAGCGGATGTTCTGAAAGCGACCGTTCACGATGGTGTAGAACACCCAGCTCACGATATGGATGCTCTCGCCCTTGCGAATCGGGCCAGCGATGAAATCCGGCCAGTCCTCGAGTGCGTGGAATTCAGTGGCGACTTCCGCGGCCAGACCTGACTCGTCCGCCACGATCGCGCGGATCACGAGCGTTTCGCGGATTTTCGATTTGACCTCGCGGTAGAAGTCGACGATGGCCTGCCGGCCGTACAGCGTCTTGCGTTTGCCCAGCTGCAGAACCACATCGTCCGCGTAGTATTTGCTGAAGCCCTCGAAGTCGTCGCGGTTGAAGCTCGCGATGTACTCGGCGAACAATTGCTTGTTCATCCCATCCCCTTTGTGTCTGCTCGGGAGGCAGTGTCGGACGGTCAGCGACCTTTGCGCAAGCCCCGGGTTATTGGATGCCCCGCGGCCATTGAGGTACTGTCATGGTTCGGAGAACCCCCGTGGCATTGTTCGAAAGCATCCTCACACTGCTGACCCTCGCAGTCCTGTTGCTGCAGGCCTCCCGACGACTGCGGATTCCCTATCCAACCATGCTGGCCGTGGCGGGCATGGTGGTCGCGGCGCTCCCCTGGGCCGCGGATCTGACCATCGACCCGCGCCTGGCTCTGGCCTTGTTCATCGCGCCCGCGATCCTCGATTCGGCCTTCGATTTTCCGCTGCGTGCCATCCGCCGCTACTGGTTGTCGTTACTGATTCTCGCGGTGGGTGCGGTGCTGGTGACCACGGCGGCAGTGGCGTGGGCCGGCGTCGCATTGGCGGGACTGCCGCTGGCCGCAGCCGTCGTGCTCGGGGCGATCGTCTCGCCGCCGGATGCCGCAGCCGCAGCCGCCATGCTGAATCGACCGGATCTGCCACGAACGACCGCGACGGTTCTGAAGGGGGAAAGCCTGCTGAATGATGCGGTCGCCCTCCTGATATTCGGTGTCGCCCTGCAGATCACGGAAAATGGTGGCGGCGTCCTGCACTCGCTGCCGCAGATCGCATTCGCGATACCCGGAGGATTGGTGCTCGGCATCGCCGCCGGCTTCATTGCCTCCTCGATCATGCCGTTCCTGCTCGGAACGCTCGGCGGCATTCTCTTTCAGTTCGTCGTTGCCTTCAGCGTCTGGGTGCTTGCCGAGCGTCTGAACCTGTCGGCGATTCTGGCCATGGTGGCGGCCGCCATGACCGTGGCACAGCGCGACGGCCGCCTGGCGGCCCTTGATCGGATCAATTCCAACGCCGTCTGGGGCCTGCTGGTGTTTGTGTTGAATGTCCTGGCCTTCCTGTTCGTCGGTCTCGAGGCGCGCACCATCGTGCGCACTCTGGCTGCCGAGCAGCTGCGTCAGGATCTCAAGTTTGCGGCCATCGTTCTGCTGATCGTGATCGTAGTGCGCATCGTGCTGGTGATGGCCTACAACCGCGCCATCCAGCCCCTGATCCGCTACCTGAATCGCGGTCCGGGGCCCAGCCTCAAACAGGGCATCGTCGCCTCCTGGTGCGGCATGCGCGGCATGGTGACCCTGGCCGCGGCGATGGCGCTTCCGGAAGCATTTCCGCACCGCGACCTGGTCGTCATCAGCGCACTCGGTGTGGTGCTGGGGACGCTCGTGGTACAGGGCATTACCCTCGAGCCGCTCATCCGGCTGCTCAAATTCCCCGAAGACACTTTCCACGAGACCGAAAAGGCGCGTGTGCGCGCGTTGCTGACGGATTCGGCCATCGTGTCGCTGCGGGAGCGCGACGACACGGCCGCGGCCGCGCTGCGCCAGGAGCTGCAGCTCGAAATGATCGATCACCAGGCGCCCGGCCGCATTATCGGCGGCCTCGATGGCCTGCGACTCGAGGCAATTCGCAGGCAAAGGGAGTTGCTGCGGCGCATGCGTCGGCAGTGTGAGGTCGAAGAAGAAGTCTATCGAGCCCTCGAACAGGAGCTCGACCTCCACGAACTCGCCTCGACGCGAAAATTGCAGCCGGAACTCATCGACAGTTAGTCGACGCGCCCTACCTGCTCCCTCCAATATTCACGGCATTCGCTCCGAAATAGGGGGCCTTGGTCGGAAATCTGCGGCGAGTGGACGCGGATTTGCTCAGAGTTTTCATCGTGAGGATCAATCAACCGCTCGCGGGATGATGACCCACCGACAACACCGACAACTATTAAGGGAATTATCATGAAACTCTCGATGCGACCCTTGCTCGCCGTGCTCGTAGTGAGTGTCGGCGGCCTATTGATGGCGACCGGCGCGCAAGCCGGATGCGGCATTGCACCACCGGTGTCCAAGTCTCCCACACTCAAACCGAACCTCTGGCTGCCGACGACGCCAGCGACCCCGGCGCTGCGGTCCGCCTACTATCGCTCGGGTGCCGACGGCCGATTCGTGCTGACGAACGATGAGGGTGGTTGGCCCGGCGAGCCGGCGATCGTCGGCATGTGGCGCTTCCAGCTGGCCGGATTTACCGGATTGCCCCCCGGAGCGCCCGCCGGGACGGTGGTCGACGACGGTTATGCTCAATGGCATTCCGACGGCACCGAAATCCAAAATTCCGGTGTGCATGCGCCGAACACCAGCAACTTCTGCCTCGGTGTCTGGAAGCAGATCGGCCCCCTGACGTACCAGCTCAAGCACCTGCCTCTGGCCTGGGATCCGACCGCCAACGGCGGCAGTGGCAGTCCCGCCAACGCGATCGAACTGTCGGAGACGGTGCATCTCATCGACGGCAATCACATGACCGGAACGTTTACGCTCAAGGTGTACGTTTGGACCAGCATGAGCTCGCTCAATGCTGCATCCGCTGCGCCTGTTGCGACGATCACCGGAAACGTCACCGCGACGCGAGTGACCATCGACTCCGGCGTGCCGGGAACTTGAACTGACCGCTCGGCGGTTCGGGACTGCCTGCCTTGCGGCGGGCAGTCCCTTGCTTGCGTCTGCGCAGCAGCAGCGCCAAGCTAACTCTTCGCTCAACCAACACCCTTGGGCAAAAGCGGAGTCTCAGCCATGAGAGTATTAATCGGCCTCGCCATCACTGTATTCGCGGCGGGTTTGACTCTCGCCCTCAGCAGCAACGCGCCGGACCGGCCACCGGGAATTCCTGCCGATCGCTGGGCGCCGATCAGCAGTACGCTCGGCATCGTCCTGGTTCCCGACCCGGAACTGACGGCGCAGTCGTCACCGCCACTGCAGGTCCAGCCCGCCGCGGCGCCTACGACCAACGAATCGAAACTATCACCGGGTGCGGTACCCAATGTCGATGGGACGGCTCTCTATGCGGAACCCAGCGCAAAGGTCAAAGCCATTATTGAGGAAGGGCAGCCGGTGCGCGGTTACATCATGGTCAAGCGTGCCAGGATCTGGCGGCCGCTGGCGGTCGTTGCCCCGACGATCTAGGGACCTTCCACCTGATAGCCCCGCGCCTTGAACGAGGCGAGTACGCCTTGCGGACCGATCAGGTCGTGAATGGGCTTGAGGGCCAGGGTCGCACGATTGCTGGTCAGGGCGAGTTCCACCGCGCGGTTCCAGTCGGCGTACGAGTCGTCAATGAGCTGCTTGGCGCGGGTTGAGGTCGACACGGCAGCGGTACAAACGTCGATGGCCTTCGGCACCATGAGCTGGCGCAGTGCCGCGACATCACCCAGCGACCAGGCTCGCGCTTCCTCTTTCATCGGCTCCATGCCGGTCTCGAGCCGTTCGACGATCGCCTGCAGACATTCAACCTGGGTGTCGTGCGGAATCTGCCCCAACTGCGTCACCAGATCGCGCGGGTCTTCGATCTTCAGTTTGGCCTGGCTGATCGGCACCTTATGGCTGCGCGCCAGTTTGAGTACCGTGTCGTCCGCCTGGTTGCCGGGCGCCAGGTGCGCGGACTCGAGCGCCTGCCGGTACAGCCGCAGCGCTACGAAGATCGGTTTGAGGCGATCAATGCGGTGGTCCCCGGAGTCGTAACGGGCAACCAGGGCCGTCACCCGGGCGTAGAGGGCCGGTGGCAAGACGTCCTTCAGGTGCGCGTTGCCATCCAACACCTGGACGCCGCGCCACTGAAAGTACAGCCGCACCCATGTGAACGGATTGGCATGGACGCTGACCGCGGGGTTGGTTGGAATGACCTCCTGGACCTCGCCCAGCACCGATTCGACTTCCCGCGACTTCCAGATCATTTTGCGCGGCAAGGGATCGAGCGTGCCGAGCAGCCACAGCACGTGATCACCTTTCGCGACTCGCCACAGGCGCGGCCCCGCGCGTTCACCGGTCACCTCGACTTCTTCCGCCGGCTCGGACTGAGCGGTATCGGCAGCCGCGGGGATCGAGCCAGACGCCGGTGCCGCAATCGTCACCCTACCCGCCCCCGTCATCAGCACGGCGAGTACTATTCCAAGGCAGATTTTTTCTGAGGCGTTCATGAACACAACTGAGATCCTGATGGGCAGGTGTCTGTGTGGCGCAATCCAGTACCGCTGTGGGCCGCTGCTGTACCCGCCGACATTGTGCCACTGCGAGTCCTGCCGGCGCGCCTCCGGTGCGCATGCTGTCGGTTGGCTGACGGTCAAAGCGGCGGATCTCTTCTACACCGGCGCCAGACCCCGGGAATACGCTTCATCGCCGGGAGTGTTGCGAACCTTCTGCGGACAGTGTGGGACGCCGCTGACTTACAGTTCCGTCGCACGCCCGATGGAAATCGATATCACGATCAGCACGCTCGACCAGCCGTCGCTGGCGGCGCCCGACAGCCATATCTGGATGCAGGACGCCGTCAGTTGGGATGTACCGGCGGATGGCCGGCCGTGCTATGCGCGCACCCGCGCCTGACTCGCGGCGCTAGGGTCCGGGCGCGGGCGCCGGCGGCGGCTCACCCTTGATATCCCGCGGATCCTGGTACGGAATTTCCATCATCACGACGCGCCGCAGGAACTTCCAGTGGCCGTTCTCGCGGACCAGCTCATCATCGTAGTGTCCGCCCATCGCCGGCTGCGGTTTGTCGTCCTTGTTGCGCACCATGTAGATGATGCGTGACCAGGCGCTCGCATGATCGCCCTTCAGCGTGATCACGATATTGGTCAACAGGTGAAAGCCCTTGACGTTTTTCGGATCAAAGGGCGCGGTGCCGATGTACTTGTTCATCATCGCAAGTATCGCCGCCGGTCCCTTGGCGCGGCCAAAGCCGCCGATCCACTCGCCATTTCTCGCAAACAGGTTCGAGTAACCCACCAGGTCATGCGTGTCGAGCAGATGACCGTACTGAACGATCAGTTGCATGATCTCCTGGCGGTCCTCGGTCGCCTGCACGCGCGCCTTCAAGGCATCGAAGTCCGCCTGGGTGGGATCCGCGACGGCGGCCCCGCAGGTGCCCATCACCAGAACGATTGCCGCGACGCAGGCACTGACTCGGCGGCGCCGCCTCTGAACATTTCTCGTCATTGCACCTTTCTCCATTGTCATATCCGCTAGCGTTCCTGCCACGGCGTCTTCATGTCGAAGGGACTGCGCATGCCATAGGGTACCCGTGGCCCCAGCACGACCTCCACCTTGCTGATCTCGCCGTGGATGATCCTGAACATCTCCACCTGTTCGATGGTGAAGGGCACGAGTTCGGTCGCATCGACGCGCAGGGTCGTGCCATTACGCAGGTGAATGTCATGCACATCGCCCGGAACGTTGGGCGTGAACAGACCCACCACCAGCCCAAAGTCGCGATCCACCGCCCAGATCCGGCGCGGCGCCACGCGGTTGCCATTGTTGAAGCGGCCGGAATTCATCTGGCCGAAACAGCTGCGATCCTTGGGATCACCGCCGCTGTCCGCAGCACCTTTTGCGGGCGACTCGCCGCTGCTGGTCTTCTCGCCATTGTCGTAGCGCTCACAATCCACGGCGTACGGCGCGCGATGCCCGTCACCCTTTTCCATCGCATCCCAGTTCGACGCGGCGATGGCGATCAGCCGCTCGCGATCGAGCCGCTCGGTGGGCGCGATCGCCTGGGCGAATTCCGGCCGCGGCCCGGCCACCTTTGCCGCAGCCGTGAGTGCCGAGCGGCCGACCAGGGTCTCGACCTCGATGAGCTTGCGGTCCTCGACCTTGAGCCGCGCGGCCATCATCACCGCCGTATCGTTCTCCAGCACGATCCCGATCCAAACGACAGTGCTCTGCTCGGTGTCGACCGCGTAGATGTTGAAGTCGCGACGGCCGTTCACCGTCCGCCAAAGTCCATCCTTGCCAAACTTCAACGGTACGAGATTCTCGGTGAACTTCACCCCGGGTGCCGCAGACAGCGTCCCGGGCGCGTGATTCACCAGCGCGACCGCATAGGCCTGCGCGAATCCGACCAGACACCGGCGGTCGCAGCTGCCGGCCGCAGCGGCGATGGCGGGCAGCGCCGTGCTCGCGCCGAGTCCCAACGCCATCAGGAACAGACGCGCGTACACCTCAATCTTCATCGGGACTCGGCCAGGGTGAGTGCATGTAGTACGGCACGTAGGTGAAGATCGCCTCGATGCGGTAAATGCGACCGTTCCTGATCTTGAAAGCCTCCATCAGCGACAGCGAGTTCGGGTACTTCAGCAGCGTCGCGTGCGACTTGCCATCGGTGGTCTGATAGTTGTCGTAGCTGTTGTCGTGATCGAAGAAGCCGGTGGAGACCACGACACCGCGCTCGGTGTCGATCAGAAAGAAGTGCCGCTGCCGCACCCGCTTGTTGATGTTGAAATAGCCGAGCTTGAACTGCGACTCGCAACCCTGGGCCAGGGCGGCCGAGCCGTAGCTGCCACTGGTGGTACTGATGCCATTCTCGAGGCGCTGGCAGTCATTGTCGAAGAGGGTCAGCACGTCACCGTCGTTGCGTGCGATGGTGCTGAAATACCCGTACGCGACATCCCGCAGTCGTTCGCGCCCGCGGCGCTCCGCGACCGGCAGGAGCTGCGAGAACGCCGGGTCGTGCACCAGCTTCGCGGGGTCCCCGAATGGCGCCGGCATGCCGCCCTTGCGCTCGATGACCGTTTCCACTTCGGTGATCTTGCCGTCATGAATCTTCAGCCGCATGGCGTAGTAGGAAGGATCACCGTGCTCCTCCACCGTCCCCATCCATACGGCATTACCGGTGTGGGTATCGGCGGCGGTCATCGCGGTCTTGGCGACCGAGCTGATGGTCGCCCAGATGCCCTCACCGATCGGCATCACGACATCGTTCTCCGTGAACGTCACGTCCTGCGCCAGCGGCGCGCGGGTCGGGTCTTTGTGGAGCAGCGCATCCATGTATTTCTGGGTGAAGCCAATCAGACAGTCGTGATCGCACGCCGACTGGGCCCGCGAGAGGGGAGTGGCCAGGATGCCCGCGAGGGCGGTGATCAAAACGGAAAACCTGTATGTCATTTGGCGGCCTCGCACGTTTGAAGGGCTCTACGGCAGGCGGGAAGCTACTCGGCACAATCCATTTTGGGAAGTGGCCGCCTGGTGCAGCGCCGCAGTGTTGTCGAATCAAGGTTCCACGGCAGTCAAGCCTTACGGCCAGCTGAATCAATCATGGCCCGCGGCATCCATCTACGATAGCCCCGCTTACAGAGGGGGATCCGATGGCCAGTTTGAATTCTCGGCGGCTTGCGCCGCTCGTCTCGTCATTCGTGGTCGCGACGCTCACCGGCGGTGCGTGGGCTCAGACCGCCCCAACCACCGACAACTCCAAGACCGACACCAGCGGCCTCGAGGAAGTCATCGTCACCGCGCAGTTCCACCAGGAAAACCTGCAGACGACACCACTGGCCATCACCGCCATCACGGGCGATATGCTCGAGGCCCGCAGCGAGACGAGCCTGCAGGATGTCGCCTCGCAGGCGCCGAACGTCATTCTGCAGCAGAACCCCGCAGGCGCCGGTAATTCGATGCGCGCGCAGATCCGTGGCGTCGGCCAGACCGATCTGGATCCTGCGGTCGATCCCGGCGTGGGGATCTATATCGACGATGTCTACTTCGCGACGCTGACCGGCTCCGACTTCGCACTGGTCGACCTGGACCGGGTCGAGATCCTGCGCGGCCCGCAAGGCACGTTGTCGGGCATGAACTCCCTCGGCGGCTCGGTCAAGATGTATACCAAGCCGGCCGATGGCGGCGACACCGGGTACGTCGAGGCGAAGTACGGCAGCGATGATCGCGTCGAGCTGCGCGGCAGCGGCGATTTCACCGTTATTCCCGACCAGCTGTTCTTCCGCTTGACCGGGGTCTCGCGCCACGAGAACGGCTATGTGCAGTTGATTGACTATGCCTGCTCACACCCGACCGATCCCTATGTGATCTCGGGCGCCTATCCGCGCGGCAACTACACCCCGGACTGCCAGGACGGCACCGAAGGTGGCCAGGACTATACGGCGCTGCGCGCCACGGTGCGCTGGGTGCCCACGGACTCCCTGCAGGCGAACTGGGTGATCGATGCGACGCAGGAAAATGACGGTTCAACGGCGACGACGCTGCTGGCCACGCCACCCTCCGGTCTGGGCAGCACGGTGCCCTGGATGGGCGCGCCTTACGACAGCCGCTTCATTCCAACCAATCCGTACGTCAGCTACGCGAACTTCCTCGATCCCGGCGTGACCTATGCGCCGATCAATGTCGCCGGCACCGCGGGGGCCAAGGTGGGCGCCTTCTCTGCCGACCCCAACAATACTTTGAACGCCTGGGGCACCTCCTTCACGCTCGATTGGAAAGTCGCCAGCGACCTGGCGCTCAAGTCGATCACCGCCTATCGGCACTACATCAGCACCTTCGGCGACGACAACAGCGCCTCGCCGGTGCCACTGGTGCTCGAGGAGGCGCGCTTCTCGCACGATCAGACCAGTGAGGAAATCCGTCTGAACGGTGCCTGGGGCCAGCTCATGGACTACACCGTCGGTGGAATCTACTTCGACTACACGACCTACTACGCCTCACGGGAGGATGATCCATTCCTCGCCCTGTTCTACGGAGGCCTGGCCACGCCGACTTTCGACTTCCTGCAGGATGATCCCACGCATACGACAACGGAGGCGGGATTCGTCAATACCGCGTGGCACTTTACCGATGCGCTGACGCTGAACGGCGGTGTCCGCTATACCTCGGAAGACAAGACCTATACCTACCATCGGCTCAACATCGACGGCGACACCCCGTTTCTGATCCTGAGCAACCCGGCCGATCCGCTCAATGGCAAGAGCGGTCAGTACCAGGGGTCGCATGTGGATTACCGCTTCGACCTCGACTACCAGTGGACACCGGCCCTCATGACCTATGCGGAAGTCTCCACGGGTTTCAAGGGCGGCGGCGTAACCCCCCGGCCCTACTATCCGGAACAGGTCATCGGCTTCGGTCCCGAGACCCTGCGGTCCTATGAAATTGGCTTGAAGAGTGAATTGTTTGACCGCACCCTGCGGGCGAATTTCGCGACCTTCTACCAGCAGTATGACAACTACCAGGCGTTCGCCACACCCGCGACCTGCGTGGATGCCAGCGGTAATCCGCTGCCGCCGCAGTACGCCAATCCCTGCGGCGAGTACCGCAATGTGGCCGACGCCATCGGCAAGGGCTTCGAGGCGGAGTTCGAATATCTGCTCGGAGGGCTCTCCATCAATGCCTCCTACAGCTATCTGGACCAGTACTTCACGCACTCCGATTCGACCTCGGTCGCGGTGGGCCAGGTTCCGCCGAACATCGGCAAGAACCGGGCGAGCGCCGGCATCCAGTACACCGTCAATCTGGATGGCCATGGTTCGCTCATCCCGCGCTTCGATGTGGCCTATACGCCGTATTCGTGCGGTGACATCACCTGCGATGCCGACGTGAGCAATCCCTCCTACACCATCGCCAATGCGCGCCTGACGTATACATCGCAGGACAAGAAGTGGAATGCGTCGTTCGAATGCACGAACCTGACCGACAAGGTCTACTACCTGTCACGGGTGAACACGGGTGCCGGCTACCTCGATGGCCAGATCGCGCCGCCGCGTCTGTGGGCGCTGAGCCTGCGGCGGACCTTCTAAAGGTCAAGCCTTGCGGGCGGTCTTGAGTTGGCGCCACTCACACGGCGTGCAGTTGAATGACCGCCTGAAGGTCCGGCTCAGATGTGCCGGGTCCGCGAACCCGCAGGCAAACCCGATTTGCGCGACGCTGCGGCCGACGAGACGCACTTCGGCCAGCTCATCGGCCACCTGCGAGAGCCGCCGCTTCCAGATCTGTGCCGTAAGCGTCGTGCCGGCCCCCTGAACCATGAGCTTGTCGAGGCGCCGGCGACTGATGCCCTGTGCCCTGGCCACCTGTTCCGCGCCCAGCGCGGCATCGGCGAAATGTGCGCCGATGTATTTCAGGGCGGCCTGGACGCGCCAGTGCGTCTCCTCGACCTGGTCCGACTGCGGGGTCGAGCCGCCCAGCAGTTCGATGATGGCGGCCAGCGCGGCGGCGCGCTGGAAGTCCTCGAGTATCGAAGCACTGTCCAGGATGTTCATCAGCAGTCCGCGCAAGAGCCCGGTACTGGGCTCCTCGGGATCAAACAGCTCGGCGGTATGGCGCTCGAGGTAGGGATGCCGCCCCAATACCGAGAGCCGTGGCATCTGCAGGAAAACCAGGTACGAGGAGTCCTCGGGCACCTCGAGTTCGAATGCGGCGCCATTGTCGATGGCACAGCAGTCCCCGGCGCGCAGCAGGCAGGAGCGGCGCTGTTGTCGGGCGGCCGTCGCGCCGGTCAGCTGGATCATGAGCGAGAACAGGTTTCGGTCATCGCGTCCGGATGAGGGGTCGTAGTTGACGATGAGAGGTGGCGACAGCACCGACCAGATGCGGCCGGGCCCGAAAGACATGCTGCTGATCCGACCGGCCTCCGGCCTGCCGTCCACCTTGCGCACCGAAACCCCGGGAAACAACCCGCACGCCCGTTGCGCCCAGAACGCGGCTCGCCGCGCGGCGCTCACTGACTGCAGATTGAGGAGCGAGGCCATGGGTGATGGCAAAGCGGCGTCCCCTGGGTATCAATATGTAACAAAGCCGTGGCACGGACAATACATCGGATCTCGCCCTGCGTCCTCCCGCGGGCCCGGGGCGCGGCCGGTTCGGGTTGAACTCTCAACACCCGCACGGCGGCACTTTCTCCCCATAACACCTTGTAATCCATATCGTTAATGCGACTCAGCCGGATGTCGGGCCGGGTGGTTGCGGACCCCGCGTTCCATGGCTAGTCTTGCCCTTGCCGCCATTGAGCCTTTTCAGCCACAGCATGTCATCCCCGTGAGCCTCTCTTGTTTCGACTCGCCACCGCACGACTTGACCTGATCGGCGCCGACGGTCCGCTACTGCGGGCGGACAGCGCGGGCGTGAAGTCGCTGGCCACCGCGGTCGATGCGCAGGTGCCGACCAACTGGCCACCGGAACACCATGATCAAGGGGTGATCGAGTGGGTCCTGCGGTCCATTGACGTCAACGCACCCGCCGATCCCTGGCACTTCTACTACCTGCTTTTGCGTGACCCGCGCACACTGGTCGGCACCTGCGGGTTCAAGGGCGCACCGGACGCGGACGGGCGGGTGGAAGTCGGGTATTCGGTGCTCGAGCAGTTTCGCTGCCGGGGCCTGGCCACCGAGGCCGTGGCGGCGTTGATACGGGCCGCGTTCGCGGCCGGAGCGTCGGAGGTCGCGGCTGAGACCTATCCGTCGCTGCTGCCATCGCTGCGCGTGATGGAGAAGTGCGGCATGATCCCGCTGGGCGCAGGCAGTGAACCCGGGACGGTTCGCCATGGGCTGAGAAAAAGCACCTTCGTCTCGCCGGACGGTTGAACCGAAGGTCCCTAGCCGTCAAGATACCGGGCGCAATTAGAGGGGTAAGTGAGTGATTTTCAGATCGATTCTGACCCGCAGGTTGGTATCCGCCGTCGCGGCGCTGGTGCCGCTACCGCTGTTTGCTCATCACTCTTTCGCCATGTATGACCAGACCAAGCTCCTGGTGCTGACCGGTGTGGTGTACCAGTTTGTCGCGCAGGCGAACCATGCCGAAATCCACATGTACCTGATCGGCGAGGACGGCAAGCTGGAGAAGGATGCGAGCGGCAAGCCCCGCGCCTACGGGGTGGAAATGGCCGGTGCCGCCGCCGTAGCTGAGCAGGGCATCACCGCGGAGACGCTCAAGGCAGGCACCATCATCAGTCTCAAAGTCAATCCGCTGCGCGACGGCAGCGATTTTGGGTCCAAGGCCGGCAGCAGCGGGCTGGTCAAATGCCCCTGGAAGACACCACCGACGCCGGGCAAGGCTTGCGACAGCGTAGAGGGCCACGTGATCCTGGGCGGCGCCAATTTCTGAGCGCCGTTTGTTCCCTGGGGGCAGACTGACTTGAACAGCTTTGCGGAATGGTTGTCGACTACCGCTCCGAGCGTCTTCATGCAGCTTCATGAAGCCTGGATGATCCCGGTCATTCAGTCACTGCACATCGTGGGCATTGGCACCGCCGTCGGCTCGGCGCTCATGATCGCGCTGCGCGTGCTGGGCTGGGTGGGAACCGACCAGTCGCTGCTCGAAACCCAACGCCGTTTCGGACCCTGGTTGGCCGGAGCGCTGTACTTGCTGCTGGCGAGCGGATTGCTGCTGGTCGTTGCCGAACCGGTCCGCGAACTCGTTACCTTCTCGTTCTGGCTGAAGATGGCGTGTGTCGCCACGATGACCACGATCGTCGTGACGTACCAGCGCTCGGTCAATCAGCATGGTATTGAGTGGCAGCACGCTTTCATCCGCCGTCCCGGAGTCCGGGTCGCGACGCTGCTGACCTTCGTGCTGTGGGGCTGCATCATCATCCTGGGCCGATTGATCGCCTACGATCACATCTGGGGCCATCTGTCGCCCGCCACCAAGGCCTGATCCCATCGTGGATTGGACAGCGTGGCTCAAGGGTCTCGAAGACAGCGGGCTGGCCGTCGGTATCCGCAGCTCGCTCTATTACTTTCCGTTCCTCGAGTCGGTCCACGTGATGGCGCTCGCCGTGGTGTTCGGAACCATCGTGGTGGTGGATCTGCGCGCCCTCGGAATCGCATCACGGCACCGACCCTTCACGAGGATGTCCGCGGAACTGCTCAAGATCACCTGGGGCGCATTTGTGGTGTCGGCGCTGACGGGCGCCGTCATGTTCACCACCAATGCCCGCGTCTATGCCCACAACACTTCCTTCCAGTTGAAAATGGTGTTGCTGCTCATCGCCGGCATCAACATGGCGGTCTTTCATCTGACCGCGGGCCGGACCGTGGCGCGCTGGGATAGGGCGCCCTGCGCGCCCGGCATTGGCCGGCTGACGGCCGCGCTGTCCATCTGCCTGTGGGTGGGCATCATTCTGGCGGGCCGGGTGATCGGATTCACCACCACCGGCGCGCAGGCGAAGGAAGCTCCGCCGCCGGCCGGTAATTTCGATGACTTCCTGAATGCCACCCCGGCAAGCAGCCCGCCGCCGACGCAGGCGCCGGCCACCCAGTAGCGATGCCTACGCGCTGCCCGGTCCCGGATAGGCTGCGTCCAGTGCCTTCAGGTCATCGGGTGTCAGGCTGACGGCAAGCGCGGCCGCATTCTCCTTGGTATGGGCGGGAGAGCCGGACTCGGGAATCGCGATGACGGTACCGCTGCGCATGACCCACGCCAGCGCCACCGCGGCAGCCGGACAACCGTGGGCGGCCGCCACTTGTGCCACCGCGTGATTACCCATCACCAGACCGTTGTCACCTCCCAGCGGAGAATAGGCCATCACGGGTATCTGGTGCTCGGTGCACCACTGCAACGTGCCACGCTCGATGCCGCGGTCGCGCAGACTGTAGTTGACCTGGTTCGTGGCGCAATGATGGCCATCGGGCACGGCGTAGAGGGCCTGCATCTGCTCCCGGTTGAAATTCGAGACGCCCCAGGCGCGAATTTTCCCGGACGCCCGCAGTTTCTCGAAGTGTGCGACCACACCTGGGAATTGGCCGACGGGGACCGGCGAATGCAACAGGTACAGATCGATGTGATCGGTGGCGAGACGGCCGAGGCTCGCGTCACAGGCCCGCGGAATGCCCTCCTCCAACACCTCATCTGACTCAACTTTGGTGACGAGATAGATGCGATCGCGCTGTCCGGCAATCACATGACCCACGAATTCCTCGGAGCGGCCATTGCCGTAGTTGCCGGAGGTGTCGATCAGCGTCATGCCCGCCGCGATCCCCGCATTCAGGGCCTCCTGTTCGACCGCCGCCGGATGCCTGCCCTGTCCGAGATGCCAGGCCCCCTGACCGAGGGCCGGCACGGCGGTGCCGTCCGCAAGCTTCACGGTGTGCGCCGCGACCTTCGAGATCCCGGCGGCGCCGATTGCCGGCAACAGACCCAGTGCGGCGCAGCCTGCCGTGAATTGACGTCGATTCAATCGATGGGTCGTATTCATTGCAGTCTCCTGATGAACGAGAGGGGGAATTGTAGTCGCCTGAGTGCGCTATGCTCACAGAATCCACGGGGATCAGAGGCTGCGATGCAGCCTGAACCAAGCCGTGGGCGCGGATTGAACAGCTCAGCCCGCGGCGCGGGTTGATCGCAACGCAGCGATATTCGACCAAGAATAAAGTGTTCAGATTCAACGCACCCAAGTTGTTCAGCTATGAGAACTCACTGCTGGTGATGCTCGGCATCACCTTCGGTGTGGTCTTCATGGACCGGTTGGCGGTGAATTTTCTCGCGCCATTCATCGCGCGCGATCTACGGCTCAATTCAACTCAGATCGGCTTGCTGGCTGCCGCCCTGTCGTTCACCTGGGCGTTGAGCAACATCATTTTTGGTCGGATTTCCGATGTGATCGGACAACGCAAGTGGCTGCTCGTCGGCGCGATCGTCGTCTTCTCGATGTGTTCGTTCATTTCCGGCCTTGCGAGCAGCTTCGCAATGCTCATCGCGGCCCGCCTCTTCATGGGCGTGGCCGAAGGGCCGGTGCCGCCGCTGGTGTTGACGATGATGGCCCAGAGTTCATCGCCCACACGGTTGGGCCTGAACAGCGGCCTGATCATCAACGGGTTTCTCTCGCTGTTCGCCCTGGTCCTCGGGCCGGTCGTGCTGATTGGGCTCGCTCAGTTATTCAACTGGCGCGCCGCCTTCTGGCTCGCCGCGGTGCCGGGCCTGGTGATGGCCCTGCTGATCGCAAAATTCGCGCGTGACCCCCGCATCGTGCGCACCAGCATCACCAACGAGACGTCACGGCCAAGGCGCGGCGATTATTGGCGGATCCTGGCGCGCCGAAACATCGCCCTGTGCACTCTCATTGCCTGTTTCACGATGGCGATACTCATGATCGGGACCGCCTTCGGCGCGCTATACCTGGTCAATGAACGCCACCTGGCCCCCACTCAGGCGAGCCTGCTGCTCGGAGCGCAGGGAGTAGCCAATATGCTGTCATTCCTGGTCCCGGCACTGTCCGACCGCATCGGACGCAAGCCCGCGGTGATTCTGTTTGGTTTGCTGTCGATGACCGCTCCCTTGGCCCTGCTGTACTTCCATGGTTCGCTCTTGGGCCTCGGTGCGCTGCTGGTCGTGGGCGGTTTTTCGCAAGGCGTCACCACGCTGTTGATCATCGTCATTCCGGCCGAAACCGTGCCGATGCATCAGTTGGGTACAGCCTCGGGATTCATTCCCGGCGTGGCCGAGCTGATCGGCAGCGTGGGCGGGCCCGCCCTGGCAGGACGGGCCGCGGACCTCGTGAGCCCAACGGCCCCTTTCCTCATCATGGTCGGCTGCTCACTTGCGGTGGGCCTGCTGGCGTTGGGCCTGAAAGAGAGTCTCGGGGCCAAACCCGACGATGAGCGCAGCACTGTCCTGCTGAACACTTTGCACTCGCAAGCCTGAGCTAGGGTCCCGTACGATCAAAAACTTACAGGAACTGCAGGGCCTCGCCGCGCTCTCCCTTTGAATCGACGGTGCGGCGATGACCGCGAGCCCCATCAGGACACCGTTGTCGGTGAGGCGATGGCTGCGCACATGCGATCGGGGTACAGGTGCCGGGATCCTCTACGCCTGGGCATTGTACTTCCAAGTGCCAAGGACGGCAGGCACTTGTGCACCGGAAATGCTCGCGACGCAGGTGACTATGAGACCGGTGATGAAGGCCACGATCTTCATGGGGTTTGCTTCCTCAGAACCTAAGATTGACCGATGGCCACGGGCCTGTTGCTGAAAATCCCGCTTCCGGCGGAGAATGTGACCATGGGGGAAAGGTAATGGGTGCATCTATGGTTACGCACAGTGGCGGCTGTCATTGCGGACGTGTGCGGTTCGAGGTCATTGCGCCGGCAATACTGGAGGTGTCGGACTGCAACTGTTCGATTTGCGCCAAGTCCGGCTATCTACACCTCACCGTGCCAAAGTCACGCTTCAAGCTGCTGCAAGGTGCGGAGACGCTCTCGACCTATCAGTTCAACACCGGCACGGCCCAGCACCTGTTCTGCGCTCACTGCGGAATCAAGTCGTTCTACGTTCCGCGCTCGCATCCGGATGGTTTCAGCGTGAACGCGCGCTGTCTCGATGAGGGTACGGTTGAGCGAATGTCCGTCACGCCGGCGAACGGTAAAGAGTGGGAGCAAATGTATCCTGAGGGTCGCGGCCCGGCGCTGGAGGATTGAGGAATTCGAATGGCCGAGACCAAAACCAAACCGACGAAGGTCAGCGTCAGCGGCTTCATCGCCGGCATCGAGAATGAGACCCGCCAGACGGATGCGAAAGCGCTGCTGAAGCTATTTGCGAAGGTGACCGGCTGGAAAGCCCAGATGTGGGGTCCGACCATTGTCGGTTTTGGCGCCTATCACTACACCTACGACACCGGGCACTCCGGTTCCATCTGCGTGGCCGGCTTCAGCCCCCGCAGAGCCAACCTGGTCGTCTACGTCAGCGACTTTCCCGGCAAGGAGGGCCTCCTTGGAAAACTGGGCAGGCACAAGGGAGGGTTGAAGCAATGTCTCTATATCAACAAGCTGACTGATATCGACACGGCGGTTCTCGCGAAGATCCTCAGGGGCGGCATTGCCGAAACCAAGCGGACCTGGCCGGTGACGGCGACCTAGGGGCTGAGCCGCGATTCCAGGCTTTGCTGCCTCTCCCCTTATGCCCGCTCGACCGCCAACCGCAATCCCAGCGCGACGAACATTGCGCCCATCGCCTTCTGCAGCCAACCGGACAGCTGACGATTGCGACGCAGCGCTCCGGTCACGCCCGCCGAGCCATACACGATCAGCAGATTGATCGGCAAATTCACGATGTTGGTGGTGACGCCCAGCAGCAGGAACTGCAGCGTCGGATGGGGACTGTGCGGTGTGACAAACTGCGGGATCAGCGCGAGGAAGAACATCGCGACCTTCGGGTTCAGGAGGTCACTCAGGAACGCCTGCCGCAGGATGGTCCGGTCATCGCGCGTCGGCGCGCCGCCCCGCGCCAGAACCAGCGGGCCGCTGCGGCTGAAAATCGCTCTGATCCCAAGATAAACGAGGTACGCCGCGCCCGCCCACCTCACCGCGGTGAACGCGACGGACGAGGTAGCGAGAATCGCGGACAACCCGAGTACCGCCGCCGTGAGATGAACGTAGCCGCCCAGATTGAATCCGATCGCCGCCATCACCCCGGCCCTTCGTCCTTGGGCGACGCATCGGCTCAGCATGTAGATCATGTCCGGTCCGGGCACGATGGCCAGTACGATACTGGCCGCGATGAACAGCAGATAGGCGTGAAGCGTCATCCGTTATCCGGCGCTAAGGTCGACCTCCCGGGCGGAGGTTGACCTTCGAGTTGCGGAAGCACGGAATCGATGGCCGCCCAGGCGGGCGCCATCGACGTCCAGATGGTGGCCTCGGGTGTCACGCGATTCGGATCATCGAGCGTTCCCACGCGTATCGCCGTGAAATGGGGCCGCTGTTGCGAGGTCACGAGGACCTGCGTGCCGCACCGGGGACAAAAGCGGCAGTACATGACGTTGCCGCTGTCGGCGACGAATTGGAATTCCCTGAGTTCCCCCTCGAGGCTCAAGGCCGCGGTCTTGAACAGCGCGTTGACGGTGCCGCTGCCGCCGCCGAGGGTCTGACACATCCGGCACCAGCAGACGCGCGCGGTGACCGGTGGTTCGGTGATCTGATATCGCACGGCCCTGCACAGGCATCCACCGTTCCATTCCATGGAGCGCTACAGCGTCCTCCATTCGAGTCTGTCCATCCGCCACGCACCGTCGCTTTTGAGATAGCGGACGATCAGTTGCCGACGCTCGGTGCGCCGCACTGTGCCATGACCCTGAACGTGTGCCATCTGCGCCAGCGTGCAATCCCTGCCCAGGGCAGTCTGCAATGCGACCGCGTGGTCGAAATGGCCGACCGCGCTGCCGCCGTCCGCGGCGACCGCGATCTGATCGGGTGCCCCGGCGTGATCCGCGGTGACCTGACGCACGGCGTCATCGAACAGTACGTCGCGCTCACCGGAATTGACCCGGCGCAGCCAGGCCTGATGCAGCCGACGAATCTCGGCCTCGTCCTCCAGTTGCGTGACGCGCGCCTTCAATCCTTCATCCGCGAAGGTCACCGCCGTGACCGATGCGGCGGCAATGGGTGCGGCCAGGAGCGCTCCCCCCTTGAGGAACGTTCTGCGTGAGGAGCCGATGTTGTTGCTCATGCGTTCTCCTCAGGTCCTGATCTGGAAATACTTGTCGACATCAAACTTGCCCGCGTGCCGGACGATCGCGCCGATCGCACTCATATTGAGTCCGCGCGTGCCGCAGTTATAGCCGATGCCCGCGTCGTGCATGATGTTCATGTTGAGGAGAATGGTGCCCAGCGTGCCATTGCAGGCCTCCTCGAGCCAGTACATGAAATAGATTCCGTCGCGGATCTTCACGAAGTCACCCGGACCGCACCACTCCAGGCCGCCGTGCTGGTCCGGCGTGAAGATGATCCAGGATACGGTGTTCGGCGTGGAATACAGATGCATCGAGACCAGGCCCGGCGCGTAGCTGTAGGTGATGCAGCGGCCCAGCATTTCGGTCGTGCGCGCGTGGCGGCGGAACATCGGAGGCTGAATGCCCTCCATTTCGAGCACGCCGAAGAGCGTGCGCGCCCCGGCCTCATTGGCGAAAAATGGCGTGTTGAGAAAACCGTTGTAGCAGGTGACCAGTCCCTGATGAAAATCCACGGCCATGATGTGGCCATCGTGGTTCGGTGCCCCCTCGAGCAGATGCCCGAACAGAATCAGGCCCGGCGCGACCTCATAGGCCTGGTAACGCGCCTTGGTCCAGTCGGCCTTGCCATCCATGCGCCAGTTGAGCTCATCGGCGCCTTCCACCCTGTATTCCATCACCGGCCCGTGGTCGTAGCGCAGAGTGAAGGTCTTACCCACCAGGAAATCACTCGCGGGCAGGGCGTTCGCGCTCATCCCGGCGGCGCCCCCGGTCGTAGTCCGGGCGGGAAAGGCGGTGGAATGCTCCTTGACGACCTTGTCCACCTCCTCCCGGCTCAACTTCTCCATGGTCTTGATCGGCCGGTAGACCCGCCGCGCGCCCTTGATCGGCTTACCGTCCTTGTCCTTCGGCGCCGGGACGGGATCTCCGGAGTTGTCCTCGAATTTCTCGAAGTGCGCAATCTGACCCACGATGTCGCCCTGACCGCGGAAGATGTCGTAGTGCAACTCATCGCCTTCATCGAAACCGAGCCTGATACCCATCTGTTGGCTGCGGTTCATGTCGATGACGTAGGCCGTGAAGGTGCCCGAAAACTCGCACTCCGTACGGGTGTAGAGGTAGAAGTCATCGTCGAGCTTGATGTAGTCGGAGGGGGCGCTGTAGCCGAGCTCGCCACCGGTGCGGGAGAGCTCCACGAAGTGCGAATACGCCGAAGACGCGTAGTACTCCAGCGTCTCCATGCCATTGTCCTGCCGCCAGTGATAGCCCCGTCCCTCGACCCGGTTGGTCACCTCGTGGCGCGCCTTGGGTGGCGTTCCGCCAGCATCGACATAGCCGTAGTAAAGCTGGCGCTGGACCTCGCGATTGTCCTCATAGCCGCTGAACCACAGTTCGATCACCGTGGCCAGTTTGGTTTTGCGGTCGATGACCAGCGTATAGCCGTGCTGGGTCCCCGGAATCATGTGGCTGAAGAGGCAGACGTTGTCTGTTTCCAGCGCGCCAAATCCGGCATTGACGGCCTTACCGCCGTTCTCCGCGACCGAGAGCTTGCCATTGCCGGCAAATTTATAGCTAAGGGTAGGACCCGCGTCGGTCACGATGACCAGCGACTGACCGGCGAAGTCGGTGGCGAGCGGCGAGATGCCCTTCGGCCCGCGCTGCGCGATCGGATCGAGCTTGGCGGAGATCTGCTCCTTCGTCAGCTTGGTATAGGCGATGCGGTACATCGGCTGCTTCGGATAGGGCGTTCCAGGCATGCTTTTTCCCCTCGTTTTCTGGCACTGCGCCGCTTGGCGGGCGAGGCCTCTTTGACTTTACGTGATCGTGCTACGTCTGGCGGCCCCGCCGCAAGCCCTATTGCTGCAACTCAGCATCCCCCGGCAACCGTGGCCGCCCGGAAAAGCCGGCGGTCGATAACGTGAGCCCCGGGCACTGCAATGCAGCGCAGGGCAGGGATGGGCGGTCGCACAGGATTGCGCGGCGGCGACCATTTGGCGATAGTCGCGTGCACTCGCCCGTCGCTTGAGGGGAAGGCTGATGAAACGCAATGACTCATGGCAATTGATTCCCGCAATCATCATTGCATCGTTGATCTGCTCCGATCGTCTCGCGGCTCAGACGCCGGCCCCTTGTAACTTGCTGACTGCCGCGCAGGTGAGTGCCGTCGTCGGGGCCAGCTTCGGCGCCGGCGCGCCCCTGGGAGCGAGCTGCACCTGGACGGCGCCGCACCTCATCGTGACCCTATCGCTGAAAAGCGCGGGTGACTGGCAGCAATCGAAGAGCGCTGGCGCGGGACCGGGAATTTCGAAGACGCCGGTCGGCGGACTCGGAGATGACGCGTTTTCCACGACTTTGGGTGGCAACAGTGGGCGAACCCTGGAAACCCTGACGGTTCTGAAAGGAAATACGGCCTATACCTTCAAGTTGTATTCGCAGGCGCATAATCAGGCACAACAGCTGGCGCTTGAGGAAAAGCTCGCCGGCGCGGTCATGTCCCAACTTGCGGCCAAATGAGAGAATGATGAAAGCCTCGATGGGTTTTGGGTGTGCCATATGGCTCGGTGCCTGCCTCATAGCCCCCGCGACGAGCGCCGAAACGGCGCCGACGCCGGATACCAAGGATCCGCACTATCAGGCCACTGGCGAGCAGGATCGCAGCTATGCGTTTCCGGAGACGGGCGAAAGAATCGCGTACCACCTCTACGTCCCGACGAGTTGGAAGGCATCGGCGAGACTGCCCTTGGTCATCGTCACCCACGGTGCCGGCCAACCCCCCACGGCGCCCTTCCAAAGGCCGATCGCCAACCCGACGCTGGCGAAAATGGCAGAGGAGCGCGGCTACATCGTCGCCGCGGTCACCGGCTACCACGCCAATGCCACGGGGGTCGGCGGCTGGAACGTGCCCTACCGGATGGTGACGGTGCCCCGGCCGGCGCCAGCGCCGGGGAGCGGCGGCGGTAATCCGGGTGCTCGTGCCGGCTCCCAGCCCACTCCCGCGCCGCCCACCGCGTTGGATTTCAAGCGCGCCGAACAGGATGTGCTGTTCGTCACTGACCTGGTCGCGAAGGAGTACAGGACCGATCCGCAGCGCGTCTATCTCATGGGCAATTCATCCGGCGGTGGCGCCGTGTGGGCCTATGCCGCCAAGTACCCCAGGCGCTGGACGGCCATTTCGCCGAGCGCGGCGCCGCTCGAGGATGCGGACTTCCCCTACGAGAAGCTAAAGAAGCTGCCGGTGCTCGTGATTCATGGCGACAAGGACACCGTCATGGTATTCGATGCCAGCAAGGCGATGGTCGATCATGCCAAGGCCAAAGGCGTCGATGCGACCTGGTTGCCGGTCGCCGGTGGCATGCACGTCGACGCCTGGGCACAGCCCGATGTGATCAGACAGATCTTCGACTTCTTCGATGCGCACAGGAAAAAGGGCTGAGGGGTGGTCTTCACGAAGCAGCTTCGTGAGGGAATCTGCCGCGGCGAAATAACTCGTACGGTCCGAATCTGGCAGCGCTGTCACGTCAGATTGGGAGGCCGCTATCGCATGGGTGACGGCCATGTCGTCGTCACTGCGATCGCGCCCATGGAGCTCGCAGACATCACTGGGCCGCTGGCGCGGCAATGCGGCTTCAAGGGCGTCGTGGATCTTCTCAAGATCGCGAAGCATGGGCCCGGCCGAAACATCTTTCTCATCGACTTCCATTACGAAGCGTAGGCAGTACCCCATGATGAAATTCTTCGCCCGGACGCTGCTGCTTTGCGGCCTCATCACGATGGCAATGGCGCAGGAGTTTCCCCTCTGGGAGCACCTGCTGAAATACTACGGCGGCAGGACCGACGAGACGCCCGTTGCCTCGATGAAGATGGGCAATCACATGCAGATGTCCATGAAGGCCAAACCACGTTCCGGCGACGAGCAGCGCGCCAGGGAGATCGAGGACGCGGCGCATGCCGTGCTCGTGCACTACGCGGATGTCAACCTGGCGCTGCACGATGGCTACAAGCCGTTTCATCCGACCGGGCGGGCAGGCGAAGAGGTCCATTACACGAACTATCGCTTTGCCCGCCGGGAGCAGAAGAGCGTGGATTACCGGCAGCCCGGGTCGATCCTCTACCGTCGCACGCCCGATGGCATGAAGGCCGTCGGTGTGATGTACACGGCACCCCGCGACGCAACGCCCGAGCGCCTGAACGACATCGCGCCGCTGAGTATCGCAACCTGGCATCGTCACGTGGACTTCTGTGGCGGTCCGCGGTCCTTGCCGATCAGCGAGCAATTCGGGCCGAAGGCCTCATTCGGTCCCCAGGGCAGCATCCACACCGAGGATGCCTGCACGGCGGCGCATGGGCTGTGGATTCCCGTGGTCTTCGGCTGGATGACCCACGTCTACCCGGACGACAGGCAAGTCTGGGCAGGCATGGATATGGGCATGGAGTCCAATACCGATGACCCGAAGATGAAGATGTAGCCGACTCATATCAATGCGCGCCGGATGAAATGAAAGATTGTGGCTAAGCCACAACTTTTGCGCTTGCGTTGGAACGTCGCTTCATCTGCGATATCCGCTTTGCCTCGCATACTCCGCGATCAATGCGGGGAATTGCTCGCGTGGCGGGAATCTCCGGAAGCTGTGGACGGCCGCCGTTCTCGCCCACGGCGGCATTTCCTCGGTATAGGTCTCGATGAAGGGAGTGCCGCGTCGCACCGTGGAGTCCGCCGATCACGGGCTCACCCTGGATCAACCGGAACTGGTCGCTCCGGTATAGGGCACTCAAAGAGTAGGCGCTGCCCGTCATGCGCTGGCACCCCGTCCAGTGACACACCATGGTGACCAAGGGATTCGCAGTGACTTCGAATTGCACCTGCCCGCATCGACAATGCCCTTGCATGCTTACTCACTCAGTCCGTCACGCAACTGATCGGCATCCCGTCGTCGCTTGGCATTCTGCAGAATGATACGTCGCCGGGAATCATCGACCAGCCCCCACTCTTTGATCTCTTCGATGGAGCGGAAGCAGCCGACGCAGACGAGATCATCGTCCAGGCAGCAATTTCGTTCGCACGGGGACTGAACGGCATTTTCGATTTCACTCATGAGAATCGATGCGATGCGTGCCGGGTAGGCAATCGGCTAATGCAGGCCGATGCGGGGTTCGGTGCGTCGACGATGGTCGCGATGATTGTTACGGTCATCACGGTCGTCGCGTGTCCGCCGCGGACGAGTGCCCAGACGACACACCGCGGCGGTGCCGTGCCAGGCCCCCAGAAACAGTAGCCACACGAGCAGCCCCAGCACGAGCGCGAAACCGGCTCCCTCCAAAGTCAAGGTAAAGCCCGGCTGATATACGCTCCACGTCGATCGCAACAGATCGGGGTCCGAATGCCCCAAAAGGTACAGGCATTGGTGGACCAGGTCGGTGTTGAGCGACTGCAGCGCATCCTGCAGCCGTGCGGCGGCATCGACCATCGACTGTATCGCAGCACCTTCCTGATGAAAGGTCGAGTCCTGGCTGGCGAGATGATAGTCGATCATCTTCGCAAGACTGCCGCCGAAATTGCGATTGGCGATCGCCTGGAAGGGAGCCAGATCCGCATGCACCTGATCGAGGCGGCCGCCGAGACGCTGGCGATACTGGACGATGAAGCTCGGAACGCACGCCGCAAGCGCCACGGTAGCGAGCAGTATGATCCGGTCGAGAATGCCCCGTACGATGCCCATTGGAGCTATTGTGCTACGGGTGAGGAAAAGAGGCGAGGGCCTTCCTCTCGACCGCCCGTCGCAGGGCGCCACCTGCGAAAGCCGCTGCAGGGCCGACCACGAAATATACAATCCGATACCAAAGCGCCATGTGCTCAGCGCCCGATAACATCATGGCCGTGACGACCGGCAGCATCATCACGCCCAGGACGCCGGCGGCGCCGCGCCGAAGCCGAGCAGCAAAATAGGCGATCAATGCGACGGCCGGAACGGTGATGATCAGTTCGAGCGGCGTGTAGGTACCGGTGCCCGCGGCGAGAGACCTTACAATCGCCCAGTTGGCAGTGAACTCGACCACGCCGACCGCGATATAGGCGGCCAGCGCCACCCCGAGCGTCGAAATCCAGGCAGTGCGGGTCAATCGAGACCACACCAGGGGAGCAATTGATGCGCAGACCTGTCGCAGTTGCCACTTGAATGCCGCGGAGGGAGAGGTCGAATTCGCGAGCGCTGCATGTTCCTCGGTGAGATCGCCCGCGAGGGACTCACGATCCCCGGCATTCGCCAGCCGCGAGAGTAGCCACGTCGCGATGTGCAGAATGAGATGGCGCATCAGGTGGATTGCAGACCTTTGAGGCCGGCACTCATCTTCAGAATGATGTCATGCGCGCTGCGCAAAGCCCCTTTGCCCTCGGCGGTCATACGAAAGTAGCGCTTGGCCCGCCCGCCGCGCTCGGCGGTGGGTTCTCCCTGGAACGAATTGATGAACCCCTTCGACTCCAGCCGCGTCAGTGTCGCGTACACGGCGCCGATCGAGACATCGCGCGTGGTCGCGCGCTCGATCTCCCTGCGGACCATCATCCCATAGGCTTCGGAGCCGAGCCGCATCACGGCGAGTAACACGATGTGCTCCAGCGAGCCCAGACCGTCTTCACTTCCCTTCATTTGTTCTATATTATAGAAAGAATGGCGACGTGGCGCATCATCTTTCCGATCATGGCGCTCGGCATCGCCACTGCGAGTCATTCCATGGCGGGCGAACCGGCCATCACCACCTACGGTGTCAAAAATGCACAGGCGTCGAGCCAGCTGGATCTGTTTTCGTTTCTGATAGGCAAATGGCAGGGTGGCGGCAGGACCAGGCTGGCGGACGGAAGCTATGCGGCCTTTGACGGCGTCACCTGGATCGGACGTTATGTCCTCAACGGCATGGCGATCGCCGACGAATTTCATTCCCGCACTCCGGATGGCAGGCCCTATCTCGGGATCAGCCTCCGTCAGTTCGATTCCCGACGCCACGCCTGGGTCATCGAATATCTCAATGTCTCGAATTCGTTTCTGCGCCGGCAGGTCAATCCAACTTCCGGGTCCGTGAGCCAGGACGCCGGCGCCATCGTCGTCACTTCAGAGGATGGGCAGACCCGGATTCGGGAGAATTTCCACCTGACGGACCGGACGCACTTCAGCTACAGCACGGACATGTCCCGCGACGGTGGCCGTACCTGGGATGCCGCATTGATTGAAATGAAGCTATCGAAAATCGAATAGAGCTACTGCGCGTCGCGATGCGCGTGCAGTTTCATGGCACTTGCCAAATACGCTGCAAAACCCTTCGCCATCCCTTCGTAGCGAGCGACAAAGTCCGGATGCTGAAGATACAGATCCGCGAGACCTGAGTAGGCTGCGGCAGAACAGGGCCGGCCCCACATGGCGGCCACCCAGGCTCGATGACGCGCGATTAGGGCTTCGACCGCTTCCGCTCCCGGGTCGATCCCCCGGCGCAGCGCGGCGGCCAGAGCTGCCTCCACTTCCCGCAATTCCTTTCCCAGGGACTCCTGTTGCTCGGCGGCCATGCGCGCATAGGACTTCTTGGCGTGTTCAACGCCCGCGCGCATCGGTTCGCCATAGCGCTCGATCAGCCACGCTTCATATCCGGCCTGCTTCTCCGGGCTGAAGCCCCTATAGAGAGCTGAGTTCGCCATAATCCGTTCTCCGCGTAGGTCGGCAATCGTATGATCGATGGTTTCGATCAGGACGCGGTAGCGCTCCCGCTCCGCTTCAAGCTTCTCGCGATGCTGTCGCAGCACGGCGACCTGATCCTCGCCTTCGAGGTCGAGGAGCCCCGCGATCGAACTCAACGGCACTCCCAGCTCTCGATGGAACAGGATCCGCTGCAGGCGCAGCTGCTCCCTGCGGCCGTAGTACCGGTAGCCGTTACCACCGACGAAGGCCGGTTTCAACAGCCCGATGTCGTCGTAATGATGCAGAGTACGCACCGTGACACCCGAAATGGCCGCCAGCTGTTTGACTGTCAATTCCTTCATGTGCCGGACAATGAGCGCTGACGTTGGGTTAGAGTCAATAGCGCCCTCAGCCCGCAAAGCGGGCCGGGCCGCCCGCACCGGTCGGGACGTAACCGTACAAGGAACGTGTCATGCGTAATCCTCCGTTCGACAGGGTATTGCCGGTACTTCTGATAGCGTTTCTCACGCTCGCTGCGGTGAACTCGCTGGTTGGTACGGCTTGGGGAGCGCAGGCACCGGCGCTCTCCGAAGCCGATATGACCTACTTTTACAAGGAGCCGAGCCCGGCGCGCGTGGCCGCACTGGTCACCTATTTCGACTCACTCCGAGCCGCCGAGCGGGGCGGGACGCGGCCACCTCTAATGGGTTTCTTCGCGGGGGCCTTTCAGCGCTATCCCGCGGACATTGACCGGATGATTCCCGAGCCTCTCTCCGTGCAGATGATGGGACTGCTGGCGGTCTCCCTGAAACTGGCCGGTCAGCAGGCCCGGGCCGAGTCCCTGGTCAAGACCATCAAATCCAGAGATGCCGTGGCTCCCGATCTTTCCACCCTCCCCCCGACCCTCGACGCCATCGAACCCGTCGGACCGTCCGAACTCGACCTGCTCTGGGGAGCCAGCTTCGCCACCGCAGATCCCAAATACCCTTCCAGAATACTGGCGCGTTTCGCGCGCGTCGCCAACACCGGCGACTACGCCGAGGACCTCGTGCACGTCGTCCGCAACCTGCAGAGCGGCGCGGATCAGCAATGGCTTGTCGACAAGCGCGGCAAGGCCGCGGCACCTGAACTTATCGTCGCTTCCACGGCACTGTGGGCGCTGCACTCGAATGCGCTGCAGCACCAGTTCGTCCGGTCAGTGGTCGATGACTACATCGCCGCCCACCCGAGCGAACCGGCCGCGAAAGCACTGGCGTCTCTCGCTCAAGAATACGGCTATTACCAGCTCGCGAAACTCGCGTCGGTCACGGAAGCGGCGCCTGGGAAGTCCTCCGTCACGGTCAACCTCAGTTTCCTGACCCAGGTCGTGGACGATCTGGGGCGTCATGCGGGCGGTTACCCCGCGAACTTCGAGTTTGCCGAAGACCGTCAGCGGGCCGTGAACGATGTCACCGCGATCTCGAAAATGCTCGATCCGTTGACCGACAATTCCGCGATCAGCGCGCCGATTCTGCTGCGACTGGCGGTCCTGCACACGATCGGCTTCAACCTCGATGTACCGGATTCCTTTCAGGCAGCCCGGACTGACTTCGACAAACTGCTGGCACTGACTCCCGAGGATCCGCAGGCGAACTTCCGCTACGGGGCTTTTCTGGCTGCGACCACCCGCAAGGGCGAGGGCATCCCCTACCTCGAGAAGGCACGGAGTCTCGGGGCCGCCAATGCGGACTACTGGCTTGGTTTCAGCTATGAGGCTGTGGGCAACAAGGCGAAGGCCCTGGAGAACCTGGAGGCCTACACGAAGCGCGCTCCAGACGACGTTCGGGCGGCTGCAATGTTGGACGCGATTCGCAATGACAGGGTCGAATTCAAAACCCTGAAACCCGGGGAGACGCCGCCCTAGGGCGTGGTCACACAGTCAGTATGGACACGGACCTGATCGCCGCATTGGCTGCCACCGATGACTCGATTCGGCTCAAGGCGGCGCTTGAGATCGGCTCCAATCCCAACCCGGGTGTGCTCGATACCCTGGTTGCGCGATGCGCGGTCGAACCCAACTTCTACGTGCGCGACATGCTCACGTGGGCGCTCACCCGGCTCCCGCCGCAGGTCACGGTGCCAAGACTGCTCGAAGAGCTACAGTCGCAGCGCGCTCAGGCCAGAAGCCAGGCGCTGCATACCCTGTCCAAGATCAAGGACCCCAGCGCGTGGCCCGCAATCACGCAATCCCTGCTGCGCGACCGCGACGATGAAGTCGCCCGCAGCGCATGGCGTGCCGCGGTGGTACTCGTGCCGAAGGGTCAGGAGAAGGGTCTGGCCGAGGAACTTGCCGCGCAGCTCGGTCGCGGCAACCGCGAAGTCCAGCTCAGTCTCAGCCGCGCACTCCTTGCCCTCGGAGAGGACGTGATCGGGCCGATTCTTCGCCAGGCGATGGCGAGTGAAAGCCCGATCGTCCGTGCGCATGCCAGCGCCACCGATCGGCTCCTGCGGGAGCCGGACGTGGCTTTCGAACTTGCCGTCGATGACGCGAAGCGGATCTTTGCGCTGGGCAAGGATTAACCGGGTCACTGTCGAAAGGCAGGGGGTACGTCCACTCCGAGCCGGAATTGAGCGCGCAGCATTGGCGCCATCGGCTGAGACTGGATGTGTATGCGATACATCTGCACATCGCGGAAATAGCGCTGCAGGCGCTCTGCGCGCTTCGCGACCGAAGCACCCGCGCTGTGGAACAGCATCTCAACGGCCTCGCAGGCCGCACGGCATCCTTCGCGGGCGATGCCCCACACCCGCAGGGTATCGGCGGCACTGATGGCCTGCCCCTCCTTCATCCATGCCTCGTTCTGCTGCGAATACAAGCGCGTGGCCTGCAGCGTGAGCGCCTCGGCCGCATCGGTGCGGCACATGGCCTCGCCGAGCAGCCGCTGCAGGTCAGGATCGTGCATGCGCTTGCGAGTCGGATCGAACAGCATCGGTTTGGTCGTCAGGATGCGCTCATATTCCTCGAGCGCCGCGCGAGCCGCGCCTGTAAGGATCGCGCCGAATTCACAGCTGAACCAGCCGAAAATAATGCCGAGAAACAGTCCCTCGCGATGCAACCGGGTGCCGGGGGTACCGTCGGGCAGGCTCTGCGTGGACAAGAGCCCAATGGGCGAGCGAACGATGTGCGCATCGGGGATAAACACCCGCGTGAGCCGGACGCTATTGGAGCCGCTCGCCTGCATGCCCATCGCCGCATCACCGCCCCAGTCGGACAGAACCTCAATGCTCGTGCGTGGCACGACAAACATGATCGTGCTCGGCACACCGTCGGCGCCGGCAATCATTGCGCCGCCCATGAAGTGCGTGCAAACCGGAATGCCCGAGGCGAAAGCCCACATGCCGCTGACGAGGTAGCCTGCTCCGCTACGCTCCAACGTCGGCCTGCCGGCCGGGGCCGCCGCGTAGGCGCAGCGGAAGTCACCCGTCGGCCCAAAGAGTTCACGCTGAACGACCTCCGGAAAATGCGCACCCAGGAGCAGCGCATGGGAGGAGGCAAGCGTATAGCACCAGCCGCTCGACGGATGACCACGCGACAGCTCCATGATCACCCGTATATAAGTTTCACAATCTGAACCGTAACCGCCAAACATACGCGGCTGCAGAATCCGGTAGAACCCGCCATCGAGGAGCCGCTGGTGAATGGCATCGGAGTAACAACCCCGCGCATCGCTTTCATCCTGCTGTTCACGCAGCTGCGCACCGATTTCCTTCGCACGTGATATAAGGTCCGCCGGCGCGTTCATGGGATCGCCGCCCCGTAGTCATTGGTCGGATCCCGATACATCGTGTGCACATGATTGGTGGGTTCATCGTGCTGTGGCGCGTACTCGATGACCACATGCGGCCCCTGGATGCGAAAGTAGGCGGTGATATTGTCTCCCGCCTTGCCGGTAGTCGCACCGCTCCAGGCAAACCAGGTGTCAGGTAGTTCTGCCTTCAACTGCGATGTGCGTAGCGTGGCGGCCGGCTCATTGAGGATGCCCGACCATTCGCCCATCAGCGCCAACATCATGGCCTGCTGCTGGGGATTCATGGCCGAAGCCTTCAGTCCTTCCGGGACGATCTTCTCATTGTCCTGACCTGGACCCAGCACGAGGTCGGGTACGGTGTAGTTCAGAACGGCCTGTCGGCGCTGCGTCTGATCGAGGGACTGCACCAGCGCGAGTGCCTGATCGCTCTCGCGCCCCAGCGGCCGCACGATCTTGCCATTCAAAGTGAATACGGCCGGCTGGGCGCCGGTGAGCGTCGGAGTCAGCACATCATGCGGTCCCGACATCGTGATATTCAATGCGAGGTGATGACCTCCGAACTGGAGCATCCAGGGCGTACTCATCGACGGCTTACCGAGAAAGGAGATGTAATACAAATCGCTGCCGAACATGTCCCCGCTAGCGAACGATGGCGGACCCCCTCGGCCACCTGGACCTCCGGATCCTCCTGGGCCGCCGGGGCCGCCCGGCGGCGGTCCACCACCACCCGGGCCGCGCTTCGAGCCGTTTGCCTTGAAATCATCGTCCGCTGCGCGAATTGCGTTCACCTTTTCCAGTCCCATGGGGCTCAGCACGACCGTGAGCAGCCTCCAGGTGGCTTCCCGCTGCGGGGCGCTCATCTGTTTGAGACTGATGCCGCCGCGAGGCACGAAACCAGTCGGCAGGTTGGACCATCGCGCGCGCTGCCCGGCGTCTCCATAGTCGTACAGGACCTTCTGTCGCTGCTCAGCGCTCAACGTCGCGAGAAAGGAATTGGCGGCATTCACGACCTCGGCGTTTCGGGATTGGGCGAATCCCGGCGTCAGATGGGTGATCGCGAGCGCCAGTGTGACGGCTGCGACGCAGCTGACCGAGCGTAGGGTTGGTTGCATAATTGCTTACATCCGGATTCCGCGGTGCATTGACCCTGAGAATAATACTGAATTTCACCGAGCGCTCGCAGCGACGATTGGTATTGTGCGCTTCATGAACCGGCGATGGATGTATCTTGCGGTCCTGCTCATCGGCTTCTCCGGTCCGGCGTGGACACATCGCCTCGACCAGTATCTGCAGGCCACAACGATCACACTCGCGAAGGAGCGTGTCACATTGCGGCTTCGGCTCACACCCGGCGTGTCCGTAGCCGGGCAGGTGCTCGGCGCGATGAGTGTGAAGAATGGCGGGAGGATCTCTGACGCAGCGCAACGTGCCTACTGGGAACGGGTGCGCCAGGACCTGGCGTTGACGATCGATGGCGTTCCGCTGAGTCTGCGGCTGATTGATTCATCCTTCGACTCCGCCGCGCAGCTGCGAAGCGGCATCGGCGAGATTGCCTTCACCTTCGATGCGGCGCCGCCGCCGGGACCATCACCGCATCACCTGACGTTTACAAACGTCCATCAGAACGCAATCGCCGCGTATCTCGTGAATTGCTTTGTGCCCGCCGATCCCGGCATTCGTATCCTGGCACAGCGACGCAGCGTCGATCAGTCTTCCTATCAGTTGGATTATGCGATTGGCGGCGCCACCTCTGTGCCTGCGCCGGTCGCAAGGCAACTGGCGGCGCAGGACGGCCGCGCGGTGATCAAGAGTTACTTCATACACGGGGTTCGTCACATCCTCACCGGCTACGATCACCTTTTGTTCGCCGTTGCTTTGGTGCTCGCGGTCACGACTCTCTGGGATCTGGTGAAGGTCGTCACTGCGTTTACGGTCGCACACTCGATCACTTTGACTCTTGCCGCACTGGGTCTGATCCATGTGTCCGAGCGCGTCGTCGAGCCGGTCATCGCGGCCAGCATCGTCTGCGTGGCCTTGCAGAATGTCTATTGGCCGAAAAGCGCCCGGGCCGGCAGCCGGCTTGCGGTCGCCTTCATCTTCGGACTATTTCACGGGTTGGGCTTCGCGGGCGGTCTTCTCGATCTGATGCATCGGATGCCGGAGCACACCGCCCTACTGGCGATCCTCGGTTTCAGTATCGGCGTCGAGGCGGGTCATCAAGTGGTGTTATTGCCGCTCTTCGGCCTGCTGAAGATCGGGCGACGCGCAAGGAACGAGGATCCCGGCGGCGGCCGGCGCATGTGGCTGATTCAGCAATTCGGTTCCGCGACGATAGCCGTTGTCGGGATCTGCTACCTCGCCAAGGCGCTGATGGTACCGCAGTAGCCAACGTTACCGCCGGTCAGGTACCAGCCGCAGCCGCACCATGTGGTAGGCAATGCCTGCCACTGAGAAGAGTACGACCGCCCGCAATGCGCCGACGCCGAGGCTGGCCGCGAGACTGGCACGTTCGTGCCAATAGATGACTTCGGCCAGGGAGTACGAAACTGCGGCCTTGTGACCGGGTACTGCGGGATACTCATGTACATGAAAGCCCAACAGTCCGGTCAGCACGGCGATGAGTCCGAGGCCCAGCCAGACCCAGCCGGATTCGAGACGCTGACGCAGCGCTACCGCGATACAACCGAGAGACAGGACCGCGCCCAGAAGGTAGTTGGTAATGACGCCCGAAAGGTCGATGAGGGCGCGATAACTCTCCGGCATTTCACCGGGGGTCAGTCCTTGCATGGGCCACAGTAAGCGGAACATCAGCATCGAATTCAGCGCGAGCGCCGCGACGAGCAGAAACAGCGGCGACATCACGAACACCGCCCATGGCGCACGCGCCGCCAGCGATCGGCCGCAGCCTTTGTCGATCATCGCCTTTGCCAACTCGGCGTCGCCGCCCAACAGACTCATCGCGCGTTCGCCGGCTTGCCGGGGATCCAGACCGGAAGCCCGCTCACGCTCGGTCAGGTCGGCCAGATGCTCGCGCAGTTCCGCGAGATAGCGGTGAACACGTCGCGGTGCGATACCCGCCCGCAACAGCCTCTCACGCAGAGAGTCAAAGCCCGGTTGCATATCGTGACCCCTTGAGAACGGACTGAATGGCCTGCGCCAGTGAAGACCAGGTGTCCGCCAGCTGGCGGTACCGTCGCTCGCCTTTCGCGGTCAGGGTGTAGTAGACGCGGCTGCGGCCGTCCACGAGCTTGCGCCTCGATGTCACGGCGCCATCGTCCTCCAGGCCGTGAAGGACGGGATAAACCACGCCCTCACCGAAGCTGATGACATCGGCGCTCTCGGTTTTGATCGCCTGGACCAGCTCATACCCATACATCTCACGATCCTGCAGCAGACGCAGGATCATCAGCTCCGGGACGCCCGCCATGAAATTGGGGTTGGGTTCGCGCGGCATTCTGGCACCTCGATGTTCTAGGTATTATACCTCGAACTGGCAGGTATGCAAGCCCCGGCTGCCGCGCCGAGCCGCCCCGCCGCCCGGAACTCGCCGAGGCAGCCCGTGTCCAAAAGCTCCGGGGGAGGCTGGCGGATGCGATGGCGGCGTACACTCCTGTTCGCAGCGATTGTGATCGCACATTTGCTGGTGGTGCGGTTCTTCCCGGCTGACCGTACGACACCGCCAGACGCACCCGGGCAGGAGATTTCGTTCGCCACCCTCTCCTCTACCGCGCCGAGCGAACGGGTCTCGCAAACCCGACCGATCCCCAAAGCCATCCGGGCCCACAAATTCAATAAAGGTCCGGCGAGTCTGAGCCAGGTCCAACCGGACAAGCCTGCGGATACCGCACCCGCCCCGGTGGACTGGGCGCAGGAGGCCGAGCTTGCCGCCGCCGATAGCCTGAAACTGGAGGCCGAGGCTTCGCGTCAGGCCGCGGCACTATCACAATGGCAATTACGCGTGATGCCGTCTCCGAAGGCGCCTGCGGCGTCCGGATTTTCCTGGGACCACTCGCGAACCCACCGCCTGGAGTCCTCGGCACAAGGCCTGGTCGTAAACCTGAATGATCGTTGCTCGATCCTCATCAGCCTGAGTCTCATGGCGGTGCTCGGCGGCTGTAAAATTGGACAAATCCCGGTCCACGGTGATCTGTTCATGCATATGAGAGATGCACCCGAAGCGGGTCCCTGACGCGTATTGTTATAAATGAAGTGCGATTGCCCAAGCCGCCGCCACCGCTGCGATCGACATCGAGTATCACCGGAGCGCGTGCCTTGATCTGGTACTACATAGAACTGGCCATCCGCAGTCTGAAGCGCAACGTGGCGCTGACCCTGCTGGTGATCACGGCCGTGGGCATCGGTATCGGTACCTGCATGACCGAGTTCTCCGTCATGTACGTTCTGCTGGGAAATCCCGTTCCGGACAAATCCTCAAGATTGGTGGTGCCGCAGATTGATGCCTGGGGTCCGGATTCGCGAAGCGCCCCAGGCGGCGGCGCTATTGAGCTTCCCGATCAACTGACTTATCGCGATGCGATGGCACTCATGCAGGGCCATAAGGCGCTGCGGCAAACGGCGATGTACGGCATCGGGCCGAACGTGACTCCTTCCCAGGGCAGGCCGTTTCATGCCTCGGGTCGTGCGGCCTATGCGGATTTCTTTACCATGTTCGAAGCGCCGTTTCGCTTCGGGGGTCCCTGGTCCCCGGCCGAGGATGCCCAGCATGCCAATGTAGCGGTTCTCAGCGCCAGGCTGGCCGACAGGCTCTTTCAGCACGCCGATGCCGTGGGCAAGACCCTCACGCTGGATGGCCGGGACTATCGGATCGTCGGCGTCTTGGCCCCGTGGCAACTCATTCCCCGTGTCTACGACATGTCGCAGAACGCCGCGCTGGATGCTGAGGATGTATATGTACCCTTCACCACGGCCATCGATCGGCAGCTGCGTCACTACGGTCACGACAGCTGCAACTCGTCCCCGGCGCCGGGCTGGCTGGGACATCTGAACTCCGAGTGTGTCTGGGTACAGTTCTGGGCCGAGCTCCCGAGCGCCGCGGCGAAGAGCGACTATCGCCGGTATCTGCTCGGCTATGTCGCAGACCAGCGTGCCGCAGGACGCTTCCACTGGGCGCCGCTCGCGTTCGTATCTACCCTGCCGGAGTGGATTGCGCAGAAAAAAGTGGTCCCCGATGAGGTGAAGTTAGGCACCCTGATCGCGCTGGGATTCCTGGTCGTGTGTCTGATCAATGCCGTCGGGCTGATGCTCGCCCGATTCTCGGGCCGCGCCGGCGAGCTAGGGGTGCGTCGCGCGCTCGGCGCCAGCCGGTGGCATATCTTCTGCCAGTGCCTGACGGAGTCCGCGATCATCGGACTTCTGGGGGGCGCGCTCGGCGTCGGTCTGACGGCCATCGGCCAGGCCAGTGAGCGCGCCCTGGACGGTGGCGATGGCGTCGTGATCCGGCTGCTTTACTCCATCAATCAGGAGACGGTGCTCATGACGGTCGGGGCCGCGGTCCTCGCCACGGTATGCTCCGGGCTCTATCCGACCTGGCGCGCGAGCCGCGTACAACCGGCGCTGCAGCTCAAAACGGATTGACGAGGCCATGCAGCTCACGCTCATCGTGCATTCGTTGCGTCGCAATAAGCTCGGCGCACTTCTCATCGGGCTGCAGATTGCGCTCACCCTGGCGATCGTCTGCAATTCTCTGTCGATCATTCAGCAGCATCTGCGGCACATGGTCCGGCCCACGGGCTTCGACGAACCGAGCATCTGGTCGCTGCGCAACCAATGGATCGGCGAGCCCGGCGACCTGAAGGCCAAGGTGCTCGAGGACCTGGCGGCGCTGCGCAGTGTGCCGGGCGTCATCGACGCCGAAGCGACCAACAGCTTTCCCATGCAGGGCTCGATGTGGAACACCGATCTGAAGTTGAATCCGACGCAGCGATTCGCCGCGTCGCAAACGGCAGTCTATTTCGTGGATGAGCATGGGCTGTCAGCCTTCGGAGTCAAACTGGCCGCAGGCCGGTGGTTCGCGGCCGAAGAGGTCAGCGACGTTCATGACAATGAGACCAAGTTTCCGGCCAGCGTGATCGTGACCCGAAGTCTCGCTCAGGCGCTCTTCCCGCACTCCAATCCTCTGGGGAAGGTTGTGTACTTCAGCGAGACTCAAGCCACGAGGATCATCGGCATCGTCGAGCAGGCTCAGGCGCCTTTCACTGCCGACATTCAGGAGGGTTCGCGGGTAGCCGATGTTTCCTTCTTCCCGTTTCGAGATCTCGGCAACGACACCGTCTACGTCGTGCGAACGGCTCCCGGGCAGATCGCTTCGACGATGAAGATCGCCCAGGACAAGTTGTTTCAATTGGATCCACAGAGAGTCGTGAGCGCAGTGCGCACCTTTGCCCAGGTGCGCCACAGCGCCTACACCTCGGAGCGCAAGGCGAGCGTCATTCTCGCCGTGGTCTGTGGCCTGCTGCTGACCGTCACGGCGCTGGGTGTCGTCGGTCTCACTTCATACTGGGTCTCCCAACGCACGCGTTACATCGGCATGCGTCGGGCCCTGGGGGCGCGACGGCGGGACATTCTTGGATACTTCCATTTGGAGAACCTCGTCATCGCGGGTACCGGCGCGCTGCTCGGAATCGCTTTGGGCATATGCGGGAACCTCTGGCTGGTGTCGAGTTTTTCCATCACGCGGATGAGCGCCGCCTTCATCTGCGGTGGCGCGGGCATCGTGCTCGCCTTATGCCAGGCGGCCGTGGTCTGGCCGGCACTGCGAGCGGCCTCGATCTCCCCGGCCCTGGCGTTTCGCAATCGATAGCTGTTGAAGCCATGCGGTTATACTCGGGTTACGAATAGGTTCTGATGGAGTAACGTCTGCGCACGCGCCATCGAGCGAGTCTAAAATGCGCACGCGTTCAACACTCCATGGTGATTCTTGAGTATTCGCGTAACACTCCTCAGCCCCGCGCTGGGCGCGCAGATCGATGGCCTGGATCTCTCGCAGGAGCTTGCCGGCGCAACCGTGAACCGCCTGAACGAGCTGCTGGTCGAACACCAGGTGCTGTTCTTTCGTAATCAGCCGATCACCCCTCATGCGCAGGCCGATCTTGCTGCCCGCTTCGGCTCGCTGCATGTGCACCCCATCTATCCGGTGCTGCCCGACCTGCCGCAGATCATGGTCTTGGATACGCACCCGCAGTTCCTGCCTGACAATGACAATTGGCACACCGACGTGACCTTCAGTCAGACACCGCCTTTGGCCGGAATTCTCGCCGCCAAACGCATCCCGCCATCGGGCGGGGATACTTTATGGTCCAGCGGTCTCGCCGCCTATGAGGCGCTATCCCAGCCGCTGCGTGCCCTGCTCGAGGGGTTGACCGCTGAGCATTCCGTGGCGAAGTCGTTTCCGGCGGAGCGCTGGCAAAGCGATCCGGCCTTCAAGGAGCGTTACGAACGGGCGGTCGCCAAGCATCCGCCCGTGACCCATCCGGTGGTGCGCACGCATCCCGTGAGTCGGCGCAAGGCGCTTTTTGTCAACGAAGGATTTACCACTCACATCAAGGAACTCAAACCGGAAGAAAGCAGGGCCCTTCTAACCTACCTGTATGCGCATGCATCCCGACCGGAGTTCACCGTGCGCTGGCGCTGGCAGAGGGACGACATCGCCCTCTGGGATAATCGTGTCACGCAGCATTACGCGATTGCCGACTACCTGCCCGAACGTCGCACGATGCACCGGGCAACGGTGAATGGTGACCGGCCGTTCTAAAGATCAGCACCTAAGGTCCAAACCTGCGCCTCAGGAAATAACCCGCCACCACGGTCAGCGCGCTGACCACTCCGAAAAGCAGCGCCAGGTGTTGATCGGCACTGAATGCCATCGCGACCAGGCCGCCGACAATGGCCACGATGGCCAGGATGGTGAGGTAGGGATAGCCCCACATCTTAACGCGCAGCCGCGCCGGCGCTTCGCGCTCGAGGCGCGCACGCAGCCGCAGTTGCGCCAGAGCGATCAGCAGATAGACGAAGATTGCCACCGTGCCGTAGGAGGTGACCAGGAACGGGAATACCCGGTCGGGTGACACATAGCTCATGACCACCGCCAGATAGCCGAAGGTCGTTCCCGTCAGAATTGCCGTCACCGGGACGCCGCGCTTGTTAAGTTTCGTCAGCACTTTGGGCGCATCGCCGTTTCGAGTCAGCGCGAGCAGGATGCGCGAGGAGCCGAACAGGCCGCTGTTGAGCGCGGAAAGCACTGCGGTGAGGATGACGGCATTCATCACGGCACCGGCGCCGGGGATATGCAACTGCTGTAGCGCGCTGACATAGGGTTGCGCCATCCCGGGCGCATTCCAGGGCAGGAGGGTGACGACCACGAGGATTGAACCGATATAGAAGAGGAGCACCCGGTAGATGACCGACTGCGCCGCCTTCGCGACGACCACCTGGGGTTCGGCCGACTCATCTGCCGCCACCGTGACCAATTCGGCGCCGAAGTAGAACCCGGTCGCCGCTACCGCACCGGTCAGTACCGGGATGATGCCCCTCGGCATGAATCCTCCATGCGCCGTGAGATTTGCGAGCCCGGCGCCTCCCGGCACCAGACCCGCGATGAAGGCAACCCCGACGCACAAGAAAACCGAAATCGCCCCGACCTTGATTGAGGCGAACCAATACTCCGCCTCGCCCCATGAGCGCACGGAAAGAAGATTCAACAGGGTGAACGACACAAGGAGCCCGAGCGTCAAAGCCCAGGGTGGCGCGTACGGAAACCAGTAGTTCAGCAGCCGCGCGCCGGCGACCGCCTCCAGCGCGACCACGATTACCCAGTAATACCAGTACAGCCAACCGGTCATGAAGCCCGCGAGATTGCCCATCGCGAGGCGGTTGTATTCGTAAAAACCGCCCACTCCCGGGAACGCTGCCGCCAACTCACCGAGCATGCGCATCACCAGGACGACCAGCGCACCGGTGAGCGCAAAGGAAATTACCGCCGCGGGACCGGTGGCTTGGACGACCACCCCGCTGCCGACAAAGAGCCCCGCGCCGATAACCCCTCCCAGGGCGATCATTTGCATATGGCGGCGCTTGAGGGTGCGGCGCAACGTCTGGGGAGGCTCGATGGCGCTTGCTGACTCGACCGACCCGGCGGTGTCCTCTAAGGAGGTATTCAATTTGTTTTTCTGGCCTGCAAGGTCCCCTGTGGATTGGGGAGTTTCTGAAATTCCTCAACTGCCGGTCATAGGTGCGACTTGCGGCGCGTCACTGCTGTCATGCCGACCGGTGCGATTCACCACCATGCGCTCATGGAGGCGTTTCACCGTGCTGCTGCCCGTGGTCCGAAACAACGCCGGCACCAAGCCATGTAGCAGACACGCAGCCCCCGCTGCGAGCATCGTTGCGCCGAATGCGAACGCACACCGCTGATGCTCGAAATAGGTCTCACCAACAGCCTCAGGATGCTCTGTGAACAAGTGCCGCAGTTTCATGTCGTGCATCTCACGCTTCCACCTCATGAACGAGGAAAGGCCAGCTGACCCTACCATCCATGGGGTTGCAATGCGGTAAACACCGAGTGACATTCGGGGAATATTCGCTTCTCTACTCGACCGTTACGCTTTTCGCCAGATTTCTGGGCTGATCCACATCGGTGCCTTTGAGTACCGCTACGTGGTAGGCCAGCAGCTGCAGTGGAATCGTGTAGACGATCGGCTCCTGGAAGGAGGCGACGTGGCGGGGCATGTTGATGACCGTGACGCCGTCGACTTCCTTGAAGTCGGCCTCCGGGTCCGCAAATACAATCAGCTCGCCGCCGCGCGCGCGCACCTCCATGAGATTCGATTTGAGCTTTTCCAAAAGCTCGTTGTTCGGCGCGACCGCGATGACCGGCATGTCGTCATCGACCAATGCGAGCGGGCCGTGCTTGAGTTCGCCGGCCGGATAGGCTTCCGCATGAATGTAGGAGATCTCCTTGAGCTTCAGTGCGCCCTCCATTGCGATCGGATACATGGCGCCGCGGCCCAGAAACAACGTGTGCTCCTTGTCGGCGAAACGCTTGGCCAGATTGTCGATCACCGGATCGAGCGCCAAGGTCTTCTCGATCAGTGATGGCAGTTCCACCAGCCGTGCGACCAGATTGCGCTCGCGCTCGGCATCGGCTCCATGGTGCTTGGCCAATGCCACGATGAGCATGCCCAGCGCGGTCAGCTGTGTGCTGAAGGCCTTCGTTGAGGCCACGCAGATTTCCGGGCCGGCACGAGTCAGCATGACCAGCGTCGACTCGCGCACCAACGCGCTTTCCGGCGCATTGCAAATCGCCAGGGTGGACAGGTACCCGGCCTGGCGTGCGAGGCGCAGCGCCGCGAGCGTGTCTGCCGTTTCACCGGACTGTGAGATGGTCACGAACAGCGAGCCCTGCGGTACCACCGGACTGCGGTACCGGTATTCGCTTGCCACTTCGACGGTGCAGGAGATCTTGCAGATCTGTTCGATGAAGATCCGTGCGACCAGGCCCGCATGAAAGCTGGTGCCGCAGGCAACGATGTGTACGTGCTGCGTGCGTTTGAACACTTCGCCCGCGGCCGGGCCAAATGCCGCCTCGAGCAGTTTGCCGTTCGCGACCCGCTCCTGCAGGGTGTTGGCCACGGCAAGGGGTTGCTCGTGCATCTCCTTGAGCATGTAATGCCGGTACTGACCCTTCTCCGCGGCATCCGCCGATAACTTGCTGTCGCGGATTGGACGATCGGTACTGTTGCCGTCGCGGTCGAGGATCCGGTAACTGTCGCGCCGCACCTCGGCGACGTCGCCCTCCTCGAGAAACACGAAGCGCCGCGTCACCGGCAGCAGTGCCGCGACATCGGAGGCGACGAAGTTTTCCCCGACGCCCAGTCCCAGCACCACGGGGCAGCCCTGCCGGGCGGCGATCAGTCGGTCCGGATCCTGCTCACTGACGACCGCCAGGGCGTAGGCACCCTCGAGTTCGGCGACCGTGGCCCGCACCGCCTTGAACAGATCCTTCACCGTGCGCAGGTGGTAATGAATGCGATGGGCGATGACTTCCGTGTCCGTCTCGGACATGAACTTGTAGCCGAGCTGTATCAGATCGGCGCGCAGCTCGCTGTGGTTTTCAATGATGCCGTTGTGAACGATCGCCAGACCGTCGTGTGAGACATGCGGGTGGGCGTTGCGCTCGGTCGGGGCGCCATGGGTGGCCCAGCGGGTATGCGCAATGCCCACCTTGCCGCGCGTCGGCTGCTGCTCGATCGCTTCCTCGAGGGCTCGCACCTTGCCGACAGCCCGCAGGCGCATCAGGCCGCCGGAGCCATTCAGAACGGCAAGGCCGGCGGAGTCGTATCCACGGTATTCCAGGCGCCGCAGTCCCTCCATCAGGATGGGGACGATGTTCCGCTCGGCAATTGCGCCGACGATTCCGCACATATCTTGAAAGTCCTCTTGAACCGCCTTCGGGTGTGCCAGACCCAGCCGAGGGGAGAAAGAATGCCCGTCTTATGGCGACGCGTCGACCCCGTGATGTGTGGCGAGTTACTGTCGCAGCCGCGTATGCTCTTGATTCTTATGTATAATGATTAAAGGTTGGCCACTGAAGCCCAGGAGTGCCATGGCATTATTCGTTTCGCTAGTTCGGGAGACAGCCTCAAGATGATTCTGGTGACAGGGGGAGCCGGGTTTATCGGCTCCAACCTCGCGGCGGCCCTGGCCGAAGACGGTATCCCCGTGGCGATTTGTGATCGTCTGCGCACGGGCTCCAAGTGGCGCAATATCAGCAAGCTCGAGTTGCGAGACCTCGTCGCGCCGGAACAGCTGGAGATCTGGCTCGAGGATCATGGGTCCGCGCTGGATACGATCGTGCACATGGGCGCGATTTCCTCGACCACGGAAACGGACGCTGACCTGATCGTCGCCACCAACTTCAAACTCTCCCAGATGCTATGGCGCTGGTGTGCCCGGCACGGCAAGCGCTTCCTGTATGCCTCGTCCGCGGCAACCTATGGCGGTGCTGAAAGCGGTTTCGAAGATGACTGGTCCCTGGCTTCATTGGCGCAGCTGCGCCCGCTGAATGCCTACGGCTGGAGCAAGCTGCTGTTCGATCGCTGGGCGGTGCGGGAGGTGGTCGCAGGCAAGAGCCAGCCCGCTCAGTGGGTGGGATTGAAATTCTTCAACGTCTACGGCCCGAACGAGTACCACAAGGGTGGCATGCAGAGTGTGGTGGCACAGAAATACGCCAGCGCGGCGGCCGGCGAGACCATCACGCTGTTCCGCTCGCACCGTGCCGGTGTGAGTGACGGCGGCCAGCAGCGCGACTTCATATACGTGTCCGATTGCGTGCAGGTGATGCTATGGCTGCTCGCCACTCCCAAGGTCAATGGCATCTTCAACCTGGGAACAGGCAAAGCGCGCAGCTTTGCGGAACTGGCGAGCGCTCTCTACGGCGCCGTGGGTAATTCACTGCGGCTGACCTACATCGACACGCCGGTCGAAATCCGACCCAATTATCAATACTTTACCGAGGCGCGTATGGACCGCCTGCGCGCACTGGGATACTCGCGACCGTTCATGAGTCTCGAGGATGGAGTGCGCGACTACGTCCGGCGCTTTTTGTCCCAACCCGACCGTTATCGCTAGATGAGATCGGACCATCCGTTGCCGGAGAACATCCGGCATCTGATTCTGGATCGAGACGGTGTGCTCAATCACGAAGCGCCCGACCATGGCTATATCCTGCAACCCGCTGCCTTCAAATGGTTGCCGGGGGCATTGGCGGCGCTCGTAGCCTTGACGAAGGCGGGACTGCGTCTCAGTGTCGCGACCAATCAGTCTGCCGTGGGGCGGGGCCTGATGACTCAAGCGCAGCTCGATGAGATTCAGGGCGCGATGCGAACCCAGGCCGAGGCGGTCGGCGCGCATATCAGCGGCGTGTACCATTGCCCGCATGCGCCCGAGGCAAAGTGCGATTGCCGCAAGCCGGCGCCGGGGCTGCTGCGAGCGGCGGTGCGCGACTCTGGAATTCCGACCGCGCAGACGCTCATGGTGGGTGATGATGTGCGCGATGTAGAAGCTGCACGCGCTGCGGGGATTGGCGCAGTTCTGGTGAGAACCGGCAAGGGCTGGGGAGCGGCTGCGCAACTTCACGCACGCGGCGAAACCTTGCCGGTATTCGATGATCTGGCACAGCTTGCGCGGATCCTTGCCGACCGCAAGCAGAAAACCTAGGATCGAGTGACCCATGAGTGATGCTGCACAAACTGACCTGGCGCTGATGCTGTCGGTGCTCAATCAATACGCGGGCCTGAAGATCTGGGTGGTCGGCGATCTGATGCTCGATGAGTATGTCATGGGCGCGGTGGATCGAGTGTCACCGGAGGCCCCGGTTCCGGTGGTCCGCGTGCGTGACACCGAGCACCGTCTGGGCGGCGCGGCCAATGTGGCGCGCCAGGTTGCGGCACTCGGCGCGCGGGTCACACTGGGCGGTGTCATCGGCACGGACCGCGCCGGGGATGATCTGTTGCGGCTGTGCGTGGCGTCCGGAATTGATACCCGGGGCGTCATGCGCACGGATGGCCGGCGGACGACGCGCAAATTGCGGGTGCTGGGCCACAATCAGCAACTGCTGCGGATGGATTGGGAGGACTCCAGTCCCTGCAGCTCCGAACTTGCCACCCGAATGCTGGAGGGTTTGGCACTTGAGTCGCCCGACGCGGTCATTCTGAGCGACTACGCCAAAGGCGTTCTCACCACGCAGATCATCGCCGCGATAGCAGCGCGTGCGAGCCAGGTGCCGATCGTGGTGGATCCCAAGTCGCGGGACTTCAGCCGCTATCGCGGCGCCACCACCGTGACGCCGAACCTGCGCGAACTGGAGCTGGCAAGCGGTGCCTCACTGGATCCCGCTGATTCGGACAACGTGGCGGCGGCTGCACGGCCACTGATCGCGGCAGCTGGACTGTCGTCGATGGTCGTGACACTGAGCGAGCACGGTATGTTGGTCGTGCCTGCGGCCGGTGCACCCACAGCGGTGCCGGCCAGTCGGCGCGAGGTCTTCGATGTCACCGGCGCCGGCGATACCGCAATTGCCGTGCTGACTCTCTCCTTGGCTGCCAAGGCGCCATTGGCCACCGCCGCGCGCTTGGCGAACGCAGCGGCCGGCGTTTCGGTAGGCCAGGTCGGCGCCGTCGCCGTGGATGCGGACAGCATCCGCAGCGAGCTCACCGCCTCGCCGGATGCCAAGGTCCTCGCGCGCGCGGATCTCGCGGCACGCGCGGCGTCCTGGCGTATCGCCGGCAAGCGCATCGTATTCACCAACGGTTGCTATGACCTGCTGCACGCCGGCCATCTGTCGTTGTTGCACGGCGCTGCGCGCCTCGGGGACGTGCTGGTATTGGCGATCAACAGTGACGCATCGGTGCGCCGCCTGAAGGGGCCGGAACGGCCCCTCGTGCCGCAGGCCGAGCGCGCTGCGCTGCTTGCCGCACTCGCCTGCGTCGATGCCGTGACGGTGTTTGACGAAGACACGCCCCTCGAAACCATCGAGGCCGTGCGACCTCACATCCTGGTGAAAGGCGCCGATTACACACCCGAGCAGGTGGTCGGACGAGAAGTGGTGGAAGCCAATGGCGGTCGTGTCGCTTTGGTACCCCTATTGCCCCAGAAGTCGACTTCGGCGCTGGTGGATCGCATCAAGGGTCTCGTCAAAGGCTCATAGCTTCCGGCCCACCACGCCGTGCGCTGACGGCTGTCAGGTTGTGCGCTTGGTGGGCCGCTTCCATCCGGGAATCGAGACCTGCCGTGAGCGTGCGATCGTCAGCTGCCCCGCCGGAGCACTCTTGCAGATGGTCGAACCCGCGCCGATGTTCGCGCCGGCGCCGATCTGCACCGGTGCGACGAGCATGCTGCCGGAGCCGATGAAGACATCGTCTTCAATCGTAGTCGGCCATTTGTTGACGCCATCGTAGTTGCAGATCACCGTGCCGGCGCCAACGTTGACGGCCGCACCGATGGTCGCATCTCCCAGGTAGGTGAGGTGATTGGCCTTCGAGCCCGCGCCGATGCTCGTCTTTTTGACCTCGACGAAATTTCCGATGTGCACCTTCCGGGCGAGGACAGCTTCAGGGCGCAGCCGCGCGAAGGGGCCGATCCGGCATTGAGGCCCGATGAGCGCACGATCGATCACGCAGTTGGCGAATACTTCGGTGCCGGCAGCGATCTGCGCATCGCGGATCAGGCAGTTGGGCCCGACTCTTACCCCATCACCGAGCTTCACATCCCCCTCAAAGATGACGTTCACATCGATCAGAACATCCTGACCGACCGATACGGTACCGCGAACATCGACACGCGCCGGATCAATCAGCGTGGCGCCCGCCAGCATGAGCCCGCGTGCCTGGCGCGCCCGTAAGGCGCCTTCGGCGGCGGCCAGCTGGATGCGGTCGTTCACGCCCTGGACTTCCAGCTCATCCGTTGCAATCAGCGGCTTCACCGCCACCCGATCGCGCACGGCCAGTTTGATCACATCGGTCAGGTAATACTCGCGCTGGGAATTGCGGTTGGTCAGGCGACCCAACCACTTTGTCAGCAGTTTGACGGGCATTGTCACGACACCCGTATTGCATTCGCGCACCCGCCGTTGCTGCACGGTGGCGTCATTCTCCTCGACGATGGCCTGGACCCGGCCGCTGCGATTGCGCAGCACCCGTCCATAGCCGGCCGGATCAATCGCATTGACCGTCAGCAGTCCCACCGCATCGCGAGCGGCCGTTTCCAGCAATGCTCGCAGCGTCTCGGTGGTGATCAGCGGTCCGTCACCGTACAGAATCAGCACGCGCTGATCGGCTGCCAGATGCGGCGCGGCCTGCATGACGGCATGGCCGGTACCGAGCTGCTCGGCTTGCCGCACCCAGGAGACTTTCGCATGCGCGAACGCCTTGGGGACCGCCTCGCCACCATGCCCGTATACGATATGGATGGCGGTCGGGTTCAGGCTCTCTGCCGTGTCCAGCACATATTGCAGCAGGGGCTTGCCGGCCAGGGGCTGCAGCACCTTCGGCAGCGCGGATTTCATGCGTTTGCCCGCGCCGGCCGCCAGAATGATGATCGCCAAGGGTGATTCGGATTTCTTGTTGGCCACGTTGCGCCTCAATGTCGTGCCGGTGGTTGCGTAGGCTGCGCGCCGCAGCTGCGGGCCGCCACGCCATCCAGCTGTGCAAGCCGGGACTGCATTTGCGGCCCGACGAACAGCTTGGGATTGGAGTGGATGTCGCCCTCCTCGGTCTCGCGCCCGCGAATGATGCGCGCCGTATCGGCGTACGCCTGGCCAAGCGAGCAGGCATGCGGAAGCGCATCCTGCAGCAGGGCCTCCCCAAAGTAGGTCAGGTCGCGGGTGTCATCGCAGCCGAATGAGCTGTGGCGCGCGTCCGCCGCGGTCATTATCAAGGTCGAAGCGTTCTTTAGCGGCGGGATGAAAATGCCGGAGTAGCAGGCCGAAACAATGATCACACGCCAGCGGATGTGGGACTCATTCAGGATCTTGCGCAAGTCTTGCGGAGACAACGCATCCTCCGGCAGCTTGCCGTTGGTGATGGCGATACCGTCTTCGTCATTTCCATGGGAGGTCAGCATCAGCACCAACGTATCCCGATCGGGGTGCATGCGGCGGCCGATGGCGTTCACCGCGAGGCGCAGGTTGTCGAACGTCGCCAGCGGATAAGTGCGCCGATCATGAACGTCGTTGACCAGCAGCAGCGAACGCTTCGTCGCGGCGAAGCGCGAGCCGAACACCTGGCGCGCGAGCTCGGCCTCCTTGCGAAACACCCGCTGCTCACCATAACCGGCGAAACCCACGAAGTAGACATCGCCGCTCGAGGAATTTCCGCGCTCCATGCGCGCGACGCTGGCCAGCAGGGTCCGTCGTTGGGCGGCCGCCGGCGGCGGCGTCAGTGCCGAGACGACGGTCGGCGCGGCCGGACTCGGGGTCGGATGCAGACTGAAGGATGCGGCCAGGGCCGCAATCCAGACCGTCAGGCCGTGCTTCATCTGCCGCCGATAGAAAGAGCTGCCCATGGGGCGCTTATCGTGGCATAGGCGGGCACAGTCTGCAGAAGTTGTTGCAGCGCGTCTAGCGCCGAACGCTGCTAACACCAACGGTTCATCGCGGCGTCATGAGCCGATTCGGCCGCGTTGGTGCAGTCGCTCAAGTTCCGATATTGGCCGCCCCGGGGGCAACGCTCATGACCTTTGACTGGGTACCGAGCAGTGGGCATTCGCCCGCATCACAGAGGGACGTTGCGAGTGGCGGCATCACTTTCAATATCAGTTCCTGGTCATTCAACCCCACCAGCAATCCGCCGAACTTCGTCTTGATCGCGCGGCGCCGTTCTTTCGGGGCCGCCTTGACCCCCTGACCTTGGATCCAGCGCGGGCCGCGCGGCATTGATAGACTACCCTCACGGTTACGACATTCCTTAAGGGGGTTCTCATGAAGCTCTACTACAGCCCGGGCGCCTGCTCCTTGTCGCCCCACATCGTCGCGTGTGAGGCCGGGCTCGCCCTGAAGCTTGAGAAGGTGGATCTGCAGACCAAGCGCACCGAGGGCGGGGCCGACTTCACCAAGATCAACCCGAAGGGCTACGTGCCGACATTGCAGCTGGACAGTGGCGAATTCCTCACCGAGGGCCCGGCAATTGTTCAGTATCTCGCCGATCAGAAGCCTGCCTCGCAGCTCACCCCAGCCCCCGGTACGCTGGATCGGTATCGTCTTCAGGAAATGCTGACCTACATCAATTCCGAGATCCACAAATCCTTCGGCCGATTGTTCAATCCGGCCGTCACCGAAGCGGTCCGCTCAGAGACGATCACGTACTTGCAGAAGCGCTATGGCCTGATCGAGGAGAAGCTCGGTGCCCACAAGTTCCTCCTGGGCGATCATTTTACGGCGGCGGACGCCTATCTGTTCACGGTGACCAACTGGGCTGACCATCTCAAAGTGGACCTGTCTCGATTCCCGAAGCTGCAGGCATTCCAAAAGGCCGTATCCGCTCGGCCAGCCGTACAACAGGCGCTGCGCGCCGAAGGGTTGCTTCACTAATAGGCTTCAGGGGAATGTCAATGCGCAGCTATTCTCGTCAGCCATGGATCCTGCTGGCAGCCGGTTCGATCGTCCTCAGCGCATCGCCGGCCTACGCCGCTCCCTCGTGCGCTGCACTCGCGCAGGAGCTCAAACTGCCGAACACGACCATCACGCTGGCCGCCGAGGTGCCGGCCGGCAGCTTGAAACTGTCTGGACCCACGGGTGGACCGGGCGGCCCGCCCCTCAATTTCTCCGCCCTACCGGCCTTTTGTCGTGTCGCCGGAACCATCCGGCCAACGCCCGACTCCGATATTCGATTCGAAGTATGGATGCCGCTGTCCGGCTGGAACGGAAAATTCGTCGGCGGCGGGAACGGCGTTTGGGCCGGCTCCATCGCCTACGGCGATATGGTCGCGCCGCTCTCCCGCGGCTACGCGACCGCCGCGTCCGACGTGGGCCACCAGGGCAGCCCATTGGACGGCACTTATCTCACGGGGCATCCGGAAAAGCTGACTGACTTCGGCCATCGCGCCGTGCATGAGACGGCCGTGGCCGCCAAGGCGACCATCAGCGCCTTTTACGGCAATGCTCCGACGCGTTCGCTCTACGTCAGCTGCTCCACCGGCGGGCGCATTGGCCTGATGGAGGCCTACCGATATCCCGATGACTACGACGGCATATCCGCGATGGCACCTGCCAATCCGATGGTAGCGCTGATGGTAGGTTCGTTGTGGACGGGCGCCGCGGTGATGAAGGACCCTGCCAGCAGCATCCCGCCGGCGAAATTCGCGCTCGTGCACAAGGCGGCACTCGCGGCCTGCGATGCGAATGATGGGGTGCAGGACGGCATCATCAACAATCCGCCGGCCTGCCATTTCGACCCCGGCGTGCTCCAGTGCAAGGCTGACGATGCGGCGGATTGTCTGACGGCACCGCAGCTGGCGGCGCTGCGCGCCATCTATGCCGGTCCGAAGAATCCGCGCACCGGCCAACAGATATTCCCGGGATATTCGGTGGGCAGTGAGGCGCAGCTGCCGGTGATGACGCTGGGCAAGGAGCCCTTCCCGGTGGCGACGAGCTTCTTCCGTGGCCCGGTGTTCAATGATCCGTCGTGGAATTTCCTCAGCTTCGACTATGACCACGACGTTGAGCGCGCACTGGCCTATGGTAGCGACGCGCTCGATGTGCCGCCGACAGGACTCGATCATTTCTTCGCCGGCAATCGCAAGCTGCTGCTGTCGCACGGTTGGGCCGACGGGCTGATCCCGCCGCAGTCGACCATCAACTTCTATCAGGCCCTCGTCAAGAGCATCGGTGCGCGCCGCGCGCGCGAGGATGTGCGACTCTTCATGTTGCCCGGGATGGGTCACTGCGGGGGCGGCAGCGGGCCCTCGGTCGTCGATATGCTCGGTGCGATCGATCAGTGGGCGCAGACCGGCAAAGCGCCCGAACGGCTGGTTGCCGGCAATCCGCCCAACCAGCCAGCACGCTCGCGCCCGCTGTGTCCATACCCGAAGCTCGCGACGTACTCCGGGCATGGCAGCACCGACCAGGCAGGGAATTTCCGTTGCTCAAACCAGGGGTCGTAGGTTGCTGCGCCGTGGTTGCTCGATCCGGCCCAGCAGCAAAAGGTAGCCGCAGATGCCGATGGCAAGGTAGATAGCCGACACCCCGAAAACCCAGGCGTAGGAGTGCAGCGCCGTCAGGATGTAGCCGGTCACGATGGGCGCGCAGATGCCCGACAACTGGTTCGAGAAGTTGACGATGCCGGCGACCTTGCCGACGTCACTGCGTCGGGCGATCAGCGAAGGCACGGACCAGCCGACCGCGGAGTGGGCCGACAAGCCGCTGATCGATACACTGATCCACAGGAGCGCCTGCATTGCGGTATTTGCACGCGCGGCGCCCAGAATTCCCAGCCCGCAGCAGGCCCCACCGATGAGCACGATACGCCGCACACGGTCGGCGTTCACACCGCGCTTAATGAGCAAATCCACCAGCCCGCCGCCGATCGCCAGCTCGCACACCGTGGCGAGGAGCCAGGGCACGCTGCTGTAAAGAAATGAATGCATCAGGTCGATGTGGAGGGTGGTCGCGAAGTAGGTCGGCAGCCACGTCAGCAGCAGATAAAAGATGTAGTTGTAGGAGCCGAAACCGAGCGCCAGCCCGAGTACTTTGCGCTCACCCAGCAGCTGCCTCAGCGTCGACCCCGGCGCATCCGGCTGGTCCGCGCCCGCATCAGCGCCGGCGATGTAGCGGCGTTCCGCGTCGGCCAGACCGCCATCCTCACCGGGGTCGCGATAAACGCGCCAAAAGTAGCCGAGATACACCAGGCTGAGGGCACCGGTGGCAGCGAAGCTCCAGCGCCATCCGGCCCAAAGCAATACGAAGCCGACGAGCGGGATACCGATGACCGAAGAGAATTTGGCGGCGGCATCGAACAACGCCGTCGGCAGGCTGCGCTCATGCGCAGGGAACCAGCGGCCGACGGCCTTGGCGCTGGCCGGAAAGGTCGGCGCTTCCCCGACGCCCAGAAGCAGGCGCGCCCCAAACAGGGCGCTGAGCGATGGCGCAACCGCGGCGCCGAACGTCGCCACCGTCCACAGCATGATGCCCGCGCGGCCGACGCGACGGACGCTGAATCGGTCGAGGATGACCCCGATCGGCAACTGGCAAAGCCAATAGGTGAAGTTATAAGTGCCGGAGAGATAACCAAATGCAACATCGGATATACCAAACGCCGTGATCAGCGCGCCGTGCGCGGCCGAGAGATTCACGCGGTCGAAGTAGCTGACCAGCACCCCGATGCCCAGCAGCCACGCAATGCGCCAGCGGCGCCGTGGTACGTATTCCACCGCGTCCTAGCGGTCGCTCTGCGTCACGGTATTTTCGAGCGTGCCAATCGCATCGATGGTGATGCGGATCCGATCGCCCCGCTCCAGGGAAAATGTATCGGGTGGGACGATGCCGGTCCCGGTCATCAGGTAAGCACCCGTGGGGAAGATGTTGTCGCGGAACAGGTATTCGATCAGCTGCGCCGGCTCGCGCTTCAACTCCGCAAGCGTCGTGGCTCCCGCAAACGCGCGCTGCCCGGCGCGTTCGATCTCAAGGCGGATTGCCGTCGCGGCCGGCAGCGGATCGCTCGATACCAGAATGCACGGACCCAGCGCGCACGAGCCGTCGTAGACCTTCGCCTGCGGCAGGTAGAGGGGATTTTCGCCCTCGATGTCGCGCGAACTCATGTCGTTGCCGATGGTGTAGCCGATGATCGAGCCGCGGGGATTGATGACCAGTGTCAGTTCCGGTTCGGGTACGGACCACTTCGCATCGCTGCGAATGCGCACCGGTGCGCCAGGTGCGGCCGCGCGACTTGCGGTCCCCTTGAAAAAAAGCTCAGGCCGCGCGGCGCGGTAGACGCGATCGTAGCAGTCGCCCCCACCCGCATCCTTCGACTCGGCCATACGCGCGTCGCGGCTTCGATAGTAGGTGACCCCCGCGGCCCACACTTCCTGAGTGCCGATCGGTGCAAGCAGGTGCGCGCCGGTAAAGTCGGCGGGGTGCGAGCCCGCAGCGAGCGAGACCAGATAGCCGTGCAGGTCATTGCGCGCGATCAGCTCGTCCCAGTCCTCCGGGATGCGACAGCTGCTGCCTTCGTGCACCATGAATATTCCCTCACCGGTGCGATAGAGCTTCACTGCCTCACCTCCGCCCACGCCTTGACGAACATTGCCGCGCGCTGCGCCACAATGTCGGCAGTCATTCCCGGTGTATAGATCGACGATCCGATGCCGAAGCCGCTGGCGCCTGCCGCCATGAAACCTGCCATGTTCGTGGGTGTAATGCCACCCACCGGGAAGATCGGCAGCGAAGGGAGCACTACCGCCCGCAACGCACGCAATCCAGCGGCAGCGGCAGGTTCTGCGGGAAAGAGCTTCAAGGCACTCGCTCCGGCGGCCATGCCGATCAGGGCCTCGGTGGGGGTCGCAAAACCCGGAATGGAAAGCAGCTCGAGGCGCCTCGCGGCAGCGATGACGGCGGGATTGGTATTCGGGGATACGACGACCTGAGCGCCGACCCGGTGGGCTGCGGAAACCTCAGCTTCGGTCAATACCGTACCAGCGCCGATCAGCAGTCGGCCGTCGAAGCGCTCCCGAATTCTACGGATGCTCTCCAGCGCAGCCGTTGAATTCAAAGGCACCTCAACGCAGATGAATCCCGCAGAACTCAAAGCCTCGGCCACCGGTACGACCTCAGACGGTGTCACGCCGCGCAGGATGCCGATGAGCGGCAGGTCCGCGAGCAACCGCTCCCACAGCACCGCGCCCGAAACTCTCATGCGCAACGCCCCCGAAGTCGCCAGATCCTCTGCAGACCTTGAACCACGGCGGCCTCTGCGTCAACGAATCGGAGGTCACTCCAACCCGTCACCGACAGCGCCGCTTGATACTGGCGCCCCATTTCTTCAGAGGCGATCACGGTCACGGGCGACGACAGGTCACGCAACCGCGCCTCGAATGACACTTCACTGCCGATCAATATTCCGGACATATAAGACGCCAACATCGCGGGCGCGCGCTGCGAGAACAGCCCCTGGGTGCGGACACTGAACAGCGAGTGCAGCAACGTGGGTTCCGCAAACCCCACATGCACACCGTCCAGGAAAGACGCCTCGTGGTATTGAGCGCCGCTTTCCATGAGCCGTCCCAGGATGGAGTGCTGCTCAAGCAGCGCGTAGAGCTCGCCGGTCATATAGGTGCGAAAGCTCTCGATGCGCTCCTCGCGCACGGTTGCCCATTTGCTGTGGGTGCCCGGCGTGATGATCAATCCGTTTTCGCAGCCAGCGGAGACACCGAAAATCTGGGTCTCCTCCCCCCTCATTACGTCGTGCAGCACGCATCGCTGGTCTGCCGCGGCGCGACTCTCCGAGCGGACACCACCGACGATCCACGCAGGCCCGTAGCGGGTACCAAGAGGGCTGAGACTGTTCACCAGATCGGTCACGTGCGCCGGGCATGGTTGGTAGGGAGTCTCTCGCCATCCTTGTCGGCTGCCGACCATCCCGCACATCAGCACCGGAACGCCTGAAGGCCAGCCCTCCAAAATGGCTTCGAAGGCAACGTCGAACCGCCCGTCGCTGATGACGCCCACCCCGCGATCGCTCGATCGGCGCTCCAATATCTGGCCGTCGGCGCCGATTCGAAATGCCCGCAGTCGGGTCGTGCCCCAATCGACACCGATCAACCGGGAGTCTTCAGACATGCTTGATCAATTGTGTTGCCCGAGGCGAGTGCCAAATACATTTTCTCACAAGTTGGGATCCCATCGTGCCGCGCCCTTGCAAATACCGCGTATTCATCGCGTGTTCCAGCGTCCTATAAGGAACCGCGACGCCGGCACAGCGGAACGCCCGGCGTGCGATGGGATCCCATGTTGTAGCACTGCGGTGTTTGTTGATAACCAAAATCTCCATTGTTAGCATCCCGCGTCGCTCGGTAGATTTGTCAACTGCACGGCGCGCACTGGAACCAATCTCAAATAATATCGGGGGGGATTATGCGCAGCACCAGGACCACAGGACGGTTCGATCGCGGGGTGAGCTCGCTGATCGTGCGGGCAACGGTAGCCAGCCTGCTTTGTCTGCCGGTCGCAGCTCAAACCTTCGCCGCGGATACTACCCAATATCAATTGTCGATTCCGGCGCAGCCACTACGAACCGCGCTCCAGGACTTCGCGCGCCAGTCCGGAATTGACGTTCTGGTCTCCTCGCGCATCACACAGTCCTACGATGCACCGGTACTGAAGGGTCGCTACACGCCGGTGGGTGCGCTGCGAGAGTTGCTCAAAGGCACGGGTCTTACGTTTCGCCAACTCGATGACGAAACCATCGAGGTACAGCCCGCTCAAATCGCTCAGCTGGTCCGCGCTGCGGATATTCCGCTCCAGACTGCGAACACTGGTGGCGCCAATCTTTACGCCCAGAACAACGCCGCGGTCGCCCAGACACCGACTGCGCCGCCGGCCGCCGCTGGCGACAACGGCGAACTGACCGAGGTCATCGTCACCGGATCCCGTATCGCGCGTCCCGATTACACGTCGCTCAGTCCGATCGTGACGGTAGACACCGCCGCCATTCAGAATCACTCTGACGCGAGCGTCGTGAATGCACTGCAGAATCTGCCGCAATTCAATGTCGCCGGTAACAGCAATAACTTGAGCGCGGCCTCGAACCCGTTTCCTTCAGCGACGGCACCTGCCCCGGGTGCGGCGACCGTGGACCTACGCGGCCTGGGAACCAACCGCACCCTCGTCCTCATCGACGGCCGTCGTGCCCAGCCGGTCGACGCGCTACTGGAGATCGACCTTAATACTATCCCGCCTGACGCCGTCCAGACCATCGAGACCATCACGGGCGGTGCGGCCTCGACTTACGGCGCAGATGCCATCGCGGGCGTCGTGAATATCAAGTTGAAGCAAAACTTCCAGGGCTTCGAGGTCGATGCTCAGCAGGGCCTCAGCCAGTACGGTGATGCGGCCAACACCTCGGTCGGCGCCATCATGGGCGGCAATTTTGCCGATAACAAAGGCAACGTAATGCTGGTCCTTGACTACTCCAAGGTGGGCCAGGCCGATCAGACCAAGCGCGGGTGGTTTCAGGCAGGCGAGGAAGCCCCCGGCACTCCCGGAGGCGCGCTGTATAACGGACCGAACCTGACTGAGTTCATCTATGCCGCGGGTAATATGCCGACCGGCGCGGGTGCCTACCCGTCTCCAGCCGTCGGCAGCATCGTCGGTCCGAACGGTCAGTTGTTCAATCAATATGCGCCCCTGGCGACGGGGTACAGCGGCCCCCTCGGCCTGGGCACCGGCTACAAAATCAATCCGGACGGCGAATTGGGCTACAACAATCAGATCCCGAACCTCCAACTTCCCCAGAACCGCTGGCAGGCGCTCGCCACGGGTCACTACAACATTTCGGACTCAATCACGGCGTATGTGCAGGCGCAGTTTTCCAAGACCTACGTGGTGGCGCAGGGTCCGCCCTCCGGTCTGTTCAGTGTTTGGTCGCCGACCATTCCGTACGGCCCGTGGGACGACCCGGCTTCACCGAACTTTGGCTCACCGCCGGCCGGATCTACGTTCAACCCGGTTCCCCAGGCGCTCGCAAACCTGCTGAACTCCCGGCCAACTCCGAACGCGCCGTGGGAGTTGCAGGGCAGCACCAGCTACTTGGGCCCCTACTCAACCGATACAACAAACTCCGTCTATCAACTGACAACGGGTCTGCGCGGCGAGATTCCGGGCCTCGACTTCGCCAAGGATTGGACCTGGGATGTCTACGGTGAAACCGGCCAGTCGAATCAGAACGCGCAGCTCAACGGCTTTCCGAATTTCAGCCGGCTGCAGACGGTGCTCGATTCCAACCTGTACGGCCAGAACTGGACCAACACCCAGTACCCGATCTCGGTCGGCGGCGGCTGCACCTCGGGGTTGCCCATCTTCACGGCCACCGGCGCGGTCAACACGGCGACATCGGTTTCGGCGAACTGCAATGCATACGTTGATCCGGCGCTGAACAACGTGACGACGATTGAGCAGAACGTCTACGAAGGCGATCTGCAGGGCAGCATCATCGACATGCCGTTCAATGCCGGGAAGCTGCGCTTCGCATTGGGTGCGGACTATCGGCAGGAACAGTTCACTTATACGCCTGATTCGGGTTACACCGCACTGCAGGCCTACCCGGAGATCGTGCAGAACATCGCGTTGCCCTCCCCGGTCACCGGTCAGACGGGAGCATCCGAGGTCTATACGGAGTTCTCGATACCCATCGTCAAGGACCTGCCGTTTGCCAAGTCCATCGAGATCGATCCGGGTATCCGCTTCTCGGATTACACCGAAGCTTCGCAAGGGGTCAACTATTCAAGCTCGGGTCGTGACGTCAAGACCTGGAAACTGCTCGGTAACTGGGTGATGAATGACTGGGTAAACGTCCGCGGCGGTCTGGAGGTGGCCAACCGCGCGCCGAACATCGCCGAATTATTTACACCGTTGGGCGGCAGCGCCCTGACCACCGGCTACGATCCTTGCGCCGTGTACCCCGGCGTGACGCCCTCTTACGGCAACGTCGCCGGCAATCCCAACCGCTACAACGTGCAGGCCGCCTGTGAATACCTCATCGAGAAGGGCGGAGCTCCGGCTTCGGTCGCTGCCGCACTGATGACCCCCGGTGGCAGTGCCAATAGCTATGAGTACAACGTCTTCGGTCCCTCGCCCGCGCCGTTTCCGTTCGTGCTGGGGCTCAACTCCGGAAATCCGGATCTGAAATCGGAGGTCGCGCGCACCGTCACCGCGGGCATCGTGCTCAACTCGCCCTTCCAGAATCCGTACACACAGCGCCTGCGCATGTCCGTCGACTGGTACCAGATCCAGATCAATGGCGCGATCGGTGTCCCGACCTTCGGGCAGGTCTACCAGGAGTGCCTGGATGCCCAGTACAACAGTCTCATCGGATCGGCTCCGGGCACCTACACGGGCGCACAACTGGTGGCCGGCAATCCCTATTGCCAATACATCAACCGTGAATATGCGCCGGCAGCCGGAGACTTCTACGGCGCCCCCCGAAACTACGTCGCTCCTTATGTGAATCAGGGAGGCATCCAGTCCCGAGGCATCGACCTGGAACTGGACTGGGGTCTGCGCTTCAGCGACACCGATCTGTTCAGGTCCGTGCCAGGTGGCATCAGCGTGAACGTCGTGGCCAACTATCTCGATCGATATGCCGTGTCCCCATTCCAGGGCGCGGCCTATATCAACTACACAGGTACCGTCTCAGGCCCCGAGACCTATTACCGGGATCATGTGCTGAGCACATTCGGCTACTCGATCGGACCCGCGAATCTCGGTTTCCGCTGGGAGCATCTGCCGCCAGCGGGCGGGGATCCGACCACACCGGGTACCTCAGGGCCGCTCAATGCCTATAACGAGGTCGACTTCTTCGCCAGCTATGCGCTGACCGATGCGCTCACGCTGCGATTCGGTATCGACAACCTGATGAACGCGTGGCCGGTGTGGGTCGGAGCGAGTGCCGCGACCACGGCGATCGGCACGACGGACGCGAACTACGACACCGTCGGCCGCCGCTTCTATCTCGGCGCGAAGGCCAAACTCTGATGGGATGAGGCGACGCCGGCGTACGGTTCGCTGAAGGTCGATGGTGTAGTTGCTTGTAGGCGCGTACATTGTTTGCCATATTGGCCAGGCGCGACGGCATGATTCACCCTTCTGCACGCCCCGACGACTACCAGGCCCTCGCTCCTGAAACGGGTGACGGTCCCTATGATCTGTACGGACAGTTGCGCGCGCAACACCCCGTCGCCTGGAGCAACGCATGGAACGGATTCTGGAGCCTGATGAAGTACGAGGACGTCGCGCGCGCGGCGACCGACTACCGAACGTTCATCAACTCAGTACAGAACGTCGTTCCAAAGGTCGCCTTCACGGGTCGACGGCCGCCGCTGCACCTGGATCCTCCCGGCCACACCCCATTTCGGGCGGTACTCAACCCGCTGCTTTCCGAGGGCCGGGTCGCAAAGCTCGAACCAACCATCCGCCGCCTGTGCGCAGCGCTGCTGGCTCCGCTGCTCGCGGCCGGCGAATGCAATCTGTGCGAGGATTTCTCGAGTCGCCTGCCGGTTCACGTATTCGCGGAGTGGATGGGAATTCCGGAGGATATGGCAGAACCATTGCGGCAGGCCGGCAGAGCCTTCAATGTCGCCGTGCAGTCCAATATCGAAGCGGTCGTCAAGGAGACCAGCCTGGCACTCTACGTCATGGCGCGCGGGCTCGTCGCGCTGCGCAGGAGTGTGCCGGCCGACCCGCAGACCGACCTGACGACGGCGCTGCTCGAAGCACGACACCTGGGGGAGCCCCTGCCCGAGGACCTGATCATCGGCTGCGTGCGACAGGTTCTGGTCGTGGGTATCATCGCCCCGACGGTCCTCATCGGCTCGATCGGCGTTCATTTGAGCCGCGATACGGCGCTGCAGCAGCGACTGCGGGAGACACCCGCGCTGCTGCCGCGCGCCCTCGAGGAGTTCCTGAGACTGTACACGCCCTACCGCGGATTCGCGCGCACCGCGAACCGCGATGTGCAGATCCGGGGCTGTCCCATCGCCGCCGGTGAACCGATTGCACTTAACTACGCCTCGGCCAACCGAGATGAGGAAGTCTTCGAGCGTCCCGATGAATTCATCCTCGACCGATCCAATATTGGTCAAAGTCTTGCCTTCGGTCGGGGACCCCATCACTGCCCCGGTGCTTCGCTGGCACGGCTCGAACTGCGGATCGCTTTGGAGGAACTGCTCGCTCGCACGCGCAGTTTCGCCGTGGTCGGTCCGATCACGCGCACCCGCATGCCTGAGCTTGGAGTGTTGTCCGTCCGCATGCGCTTTACGCTGTAGTTGCGGCAGGCGCCGTCCCATAGCGGACGACCAGCGTCAATGCACCGGCAATGGCGAGGGTCGCCGCGATGAGCAACGACGCCCCTGCCGTCCCTGCGCCCCGGCCCACTGCGTAGCCGATCAGGTGTGGCATCACCAGCCCGCCGGCGCTGCCCAGCAAATTGATCATCACTGCCGCCACCGCGAGAGTCGAACGAGTGAGCAGCATGGTTGGCACGGACCAGAAGGCTCCCTGTGCCGCTCCCAACCCGATCCCCATCACCAGCAGCGCGCACAGCCCTGCCCCGCCCGGGCCGAACTGCCACGCCGCAAACGTTGCGGCGGCAGCGACCACGGCGGGCAGCGCGACGTGCCAAAAACGCTCGTGGGTGCGATCCGAATGTACCGCATTCAGATACATGCCCCCGGCCGCGCCCAACCAGGGCAGTGCGTTGATCCAGCCAATGGCCTGCGGGCCCAGACCCGTCAGCGACTTCACCATCTGCGGCAACCAGAAGATGATCCCGTAGGAACCCGAGAGCAGGCAGAACCACAGCAGCGCGGCGATCCACACCAGCGGTTGACGCAGCACGCGCCAATCATTCGGCAGCCGCGCGCGCAGGTCGGCGGTGGCCCGAGTGCGCAGGGAATCGATTTCGGCGCTCGTCAGCCAGGCCGCATCCTGCGGATGATCCGGGAAATAAAAGTACGCGGCGATGCCCAGCACCAGACAGGGCAGACTTTCGCAGATCAGGAGCCAGCGCCACGGCGCGATGTCGGCCGCCAAGGCAGTGGACATGAGCCACCCGGAGAGTGGACTGCCGATTGCCACTGACAGCGGAATGGCGATCATGGGTACGCCGAAGGTGCGCGCCCGTTCTGCCTCGGTGGTGAATTGACTCAGATAGATCACGACGCCCGGAGCGAGCCCCGCTTCGGCAAACCCAACCACGATCCGCAGCAGGTAGAAGCTTTCGGCGGAGTGGCTGAGCGAGATGCCGCCCGATGCCAGAGCCCAGAGGATCGCGCAACTGCCGATCCAGCGGCGCATGCCCACCCGTTGCAGCGCCAGGACACTCGGATACTGGCCGGCAAGGAACCCGACGAACAGGATGCCGGCGCCAAAACCGTACGCCGCTGGAGATAGCCCCAGCGCCGCATTCATGCCCCCGAGTGCCGCGAAGCTGATGTTGACCCGATCGAGGGAACTGAGCAGCAGAAACAGCGTGATCGGCGCCACCAGTCGCCAGCGTATCTTGCGCTCGAGTGGGTTGCGGGGTGGCACGTGACGGCTATCGCTTGTCACCCGGCAACTGTACCGTCACGTGACCGTCGATGACAGGATTTCGATCCTCGGGCCCACCACACAGTTCCGGATCATCCGGCCAGTCGTGTCCGCTTACGCGCACATACTGACGCGTGAACTGCCAGTCGCCCGTGAATTTCTCGGGGTCGCGGATGGTCACTCGATTCTCGAGCGTATCCGGATCGATCTTGCGGATACGTTCAATGACGCTCGCGCGCTTGGACACCGTCAACGGAGTGGTGTCGAGCCACATATCCGTGCGCATATCCACTGTTTCAATCACCAGCGTGTCGGCCTCCCAGTGTCCCCGTGAACGCCCCAGCATCAGGGGCCAGCGTGCGTCGGCCGCGGGCCAGTCGCGCCCGTCGGTGAAGATGTGCCTTACGGCCTTGTCGATGAGAATCCAGGTCTGCTCAGGGGTAACGATGAATTCGTATTGGAACGGTGTGGCGATGAGACGTGGCATGCCCGCAAAGCAGTGCAGCGTGTTGGTGTCGGTCAGGCTGTCCTTGGCGTGCGGATCGCCCTGGTGCTCGGCACGAACGAGCTCGGTTTTGTAGAGGGCCTCGTACCTGGGTTTGAGTGGCGGATAGTCGCGGGTGCCGGGAACGAACATGCGGGCATCGTTGCGCGAGAGTACGGCCATCGACCCCTTGACCTGCCAGACGCCGGACCAGTCCGGAAGGCCCGCGCCGCCGGCGCGCGCCTGATGCGCCAGCAGCAGTGTCATGACGCCGGCAATCACTTTGCGGATCACGGCGCGCTGCTCGGAGCGGGCGCGGGGGCGGCACTTCCACCGCTGCCGAACAGTTGCTTCCCGTCCGGTAGTGTCAGGGATACCAGGCTGCCGCCCTGGCGCCCATCGCGCAGCGGATGCAGCACCGCGGTCACCTTGTCGCCGGGACTGACGGACAGCTGGCGCCAGCCGCGCCGGTACAGCGCATTCGGGGCTCCCATTTCCAGGCTCCATTGTCCGACTTTGCCGGCCTTGTCCTTCACCATGATGTCCAGCCAGGTGTGTGGGCTCTGCCACTGAAACGCGCTGACTGTGCCGGTCAGGGTGAGATCCCTGTTCATGTCGAACATGGCAAACGAGTGGTGCGCCAGCACCGTTCCCGGTACCACCGTCAATAATGTTGCGAACCATCGCTGCATCATGTCCTCCCGCGCGAGCGGTCATACCAGGCCGTGGGTCCTCAGGAAATCCTCAACCAGCGCCACCATCCGGCCGTGACTCCAGTTCTTGCCATCCACCATGTCGGCATCGATGGCAAGAACCGGAACCCCGGACTCGTGCAATGCCCACTGCGTCAGGTTGGTGCCCGACTGGGAGAGTCGATTGTCCGGTGGCACCAGCATCACGGCGGCATCAATGCCGAAGCGCGACGCCTCACTGACCATCCAGCTGTTCATCCACGGCGGCAGATGAAGCACCTCGTTCATGGAACAGACGCGGCTTGCCAGTGCCGCCATCGGATCGCCCTTAACGTCCCGAATATACTGCGGGCCGGCGAACGGCATATACATCGACCACACGAACACCGCCCCGTACTTCTGCTCCAGCGCCTGATAGAAGCTGGTGTCGTGCCACAGGCCCGCGCCGATCCACATGAGCCGCAGACGTTCCTGCGATGCGACTCCCTCGCCGTCCCTCACGCGAGCTGCCACCTCGTCGCGAAAGCGGCGTGCATGCGCCACCGCCCAGTCCGAACCGCGATGCCATTGCGGAATCATGGTATTGGGCATCTGATCCACGATCGAAACGGGGCAGGGCCGTGCTGAGGCGACCCTGTCCGCCGCCTCGGCAATGTAGCTTTCCTGTTCGTTGATGCGCTCCATCAGCTCACTCAGACGCGACACGTCAAACCGGCGTCCGGTCTTGCGCTCGAGCAGTTCAATCAGCTGGTGCATCTCCTCGACCAGCAGGTCGATTCGATGCCGTCCGTAGATGCTCTGCCAGTCCGAGCGGGAATTCAGATACCAGTCCGGATCTTTCTCCTGCCAGGCCGGAGCTTCCAACGCAAAGAAATCCGTGCCAAGCGCCTGCGCCCACTGCGCGAATACGTGCTGAATGCAGTCGCAGGTCAGCCTTGCCACCATCACCGTCGGACGCGGCAGTCCCCCCCATGGCGCCAGCTCCGGAGCGCCCGCCAGTGTGCAGGCCAGCCCCAACGAGCAGTATCGGCAGCGGTTGGGCGGATACCCGAGTTCGTCCATTGTCTGGAAGTACGAGCCCGCGAGTCGCTTGGCGGAAATATACGCCGACCACCACTGATTGCTGATCAGCGGGATATCCATGGCGTGGAATATTTCGTGCGGCGTGTCGGCCTGCGCCAGGACGAACGGTTCGCCGTTGTCCACGACCCGTCGGCGCAGCTCGCTCGCGAAGGATTTCTGATAGCGGGTCGCCGCCTCGGTGCAGGCGAGGAGCTTCTTCGCGCGCGGCTGCAAAGGCGCCGTCATTCGAATATCCCTTGCCGTTGGAGGGCCTGCACCCGCTCCTGCGGCAACTCGCCCAGAGAGTGCGCGATCTCATGGGTATGCTCCCCGAGCGCCGGTGCACGGTAAGGGTGGTTGACGTCGTGGGAAAAGCTCATCGGCGTCCTGATATGAGCAAAGGCGCCGAGTCGGACATGATCGAGCCGGATGAGTGCGCCGCGGGCGGCGATCCCGGGATCGCGGTCCACGAGGTCCTGCATGTCCTGCACCATACCTGCCGCAATGCCGTGGCGTTGCAGGGTTTCGGCCAGCGCCAGGTCGGACTGCGTTGCACTCCAGACCTCCGGCGCGGCACCTGCGGTCAGCCGCATGAGCTCAGCCCATTCGGTTGCATCATTGATCGTGACGGCAACCCAGCGGTCGGTGCCGCTCGCAGGCAGGACGCCCTGCCAGTAAGTGCGCGTATCGGCGTTGCCAAGGCGTGCCGAAGGCAGTCCGGACTGGGCCGCGGCGATCGCCGGCCACATCTGCTGCGCGCATATTTCATACATCGAGGCATCGATGTGTGCCCCGCGTCCCGTCTGTCGGCGACACTGCAGCGCCGCCACGGTCTGTGCGACCATGACGTAGGGCACGATGACATCCCCATACGGCACCGCTCCGGGCGTTACGGGATCGCGGTCCGGCCAGCCCGTCATATAGGTGCGGCTCGAGAGCGCAGCGCCAGTGCCATCAATCCCCCACTCCTGTGCCAGCGGCCCGGTCTGACCATAGACGCTGCCGGATGCCATGACGAGCTGCGGATTGATCCTCACGAGCGCATCATAGTCGAGACCCAATTTCGCCATGGTGCCCGGGGAGAAGTTCTCCACCACGACATCGGCCCAGCGAATCAGCGGGTCCAGCAGCTCGCGCGCCTCGGTGCGCTTCAGATCGAGCGCGAGGCTGCGCTTCGAGGTGTTCAGATGCGCAAACCAGGGCTTGTCGTCGAGATCCTTGGCGCTCGAGGCCGCAACCTGAACGTCGAGACGTGACAGACATGGCCGCCTGCGGCTCTCCACTTTGATGACGTCGGCGCCGAGATCGCCGAGAATCTTGGTCGTGATCGAGCCGACCAGGGCCCACGAGAAATCCAGCACTCGCACTCCGGCGAGCGGCCCACGCTGCGCGCCTGCGGGTGAAGATTCCGCGGTGGCCCGCGGCGGGTGCCCGGGCTGCGGCCCGGCGCGCATCACGGCAAACCATGCAGGGTGAAGACCGGAGGAGGTCCTGGACCAGAACGCGCGCGACTGCAGCTGCGAATCTGACAGGACATCAGCGGGAGTTGCCAGAACGCAGGCGTTGAGGCCGCGCCGCCGACCCTCGCCGCGGATCTCATCCCGGGTCCGGGTGACGAAGAAGGCGGCCATCGCATCCTCCCAGTCCGCCCGCGCCGCGCTCTCGAGCGTCGAGCGGTTGTAGCGCAGCCAATCCACGCCCTGCATGGGATTGCGTGCGCCGACCTCGTTCATCCACTGCGAGAGCGCCTGATTTGCCGGGGCGCCAAACCCGCCCGTCATGAGCGAGTGGAAACACCACCCATCCGCCAGTCGCCAGATGCAGCGTACGGTGGCTTTGCCGTAGCTCACTGCACCGCCCACGCGATGCAACTGCCGCCGGTCGAACTGCCACACCAGCACGCCGTTGATATTGCGACTGAAGGCGACCTCCTGCGCCGCTACATCCACATGCTGACCGCGGCTGGTGCGGCCGCGGGAGTAGTGAGCCGCCATCGCACCGGCGGCGGCAACCATGTCGGCGTGAAACAGGCAGGCGTCGAGCGCTTCCTTCACGGGCGGCCGATCCGGGTCGCCGGTCAACCGCAGCACACCGCCCATTGCCGACACCACCAGTTCGCCGGCCTTCCACAGGGCTCGCGGGCCACGGCTGCCGAACGCGGTCACGGAAACGTGCACCAGCGCGGGGTTCGCCTTTTCAATCGCAGCGCGCGTGATCGCGCAAGTTTCAAGGCGATCCAGTCCCAGATCCTCGATCAGGAAGGAGGCATCGGCGAGGTGCTGCAGATCAGGCGCTCCCGGGATGACCTGCGCACCCAAAGACTCGAAGAACCGGGCCAACGCCCCCTGCGCCGCCCGGCCCCATGCTCGCACCTGGTGACCTTCAAGCGGACGCACGGACGACTCCTTCGAGGAAGGATCTGATCTGTTCATCTGCCCCGTCATCAAAGGCCCACGAACGAGCGACCAGCACCAGCGCGGGAACACCCGACCTTTCAAGTGCCGTTCTTTGTGCCGCGACCTGCCAGGCCAGGGCTTCGTCCTCGCGCGTGCACCATAGGATGGCTGCGACGGCGCGTGTGCGTTGAACCGCCTCGAGCAGCGCGGCCGCCGAGTCCGAAAGATCCCTGGGTGTCAGATGATGGTCCAGCCAGCGATCGGCGACGACCTGCGGCAGATCCTGCGCCGTGGCGTCCACCTCGAAGCCGAGACGGTGCAAGCCGCGATCGTAGAGCTCCTCGACCACGGCGCATCCCGCCTGCTCGACCGCCAGGTGAATGCGGTCATCCGGTGGGCTGCTGCCGCCAAGAACGATTCCGCCATGGGAGGGCTCCCGGTCGTCCGGCTTCCAATCCTGCAGCAGATGACAAGGGTCGGTGTACAGACTTGCCCGCACCAGCCGCTCGTAGAAGCTGCCGAGGCCACGACGCTGCCGGCGGATGTCGCCAAACAGGCGGCGCCATGCATTGGCCTTCAGAACTCCGCGCCGCATCGCGGCAGGTTCAATCCCCAGCCGGCTCGCGAGTTCCCGCAGCGACTGCGCCGTGTAGCGGCGACTCGACGCTCGCGGGATCCGCGCGACATCGAACACCAGGGGTTGCGGACCGGTGATCCGGCCCTGCCGCTGCAGTTCGCAGATGTAGTAGTAGAGCCTGTGGCACACGTCGTCGCCACGGGAAAAGATGACGTGGTCAAAACAGCGAAATTCACCCTGCCACCAGCTCTCCAGAATGGAATGAGCCCACGGCGGGAAGCTGCTCTCCAGCCAGCGAGAAGTTCGGGACGTATCTCGAGGTAGGCGCAGCGGCAGATGACAGCTCACGGCCCCATGTGCCAGCAGCAGGTCGGGTGGGATATCCAACCCGACGAAGCCGAGCGCGCCGCCGGCTGCCGCCGCACCCAAGGGATCGCCAAGCACCGCGCTCAGGCGCTCCTCGACACTCATGTCTTTCTCATTGTCCGCGGGCGCTGGGCTCATGTCGCATTATCGGGTGCCGGCATTTAGTTGACAAGTTCACCTATTGCGCCGCGGCGACCCGAGCTGCGGACTGACTGTCGGCATAACGCTTCAGTTGCAGCAGCAGCAGGACTATGCCGACGGTCGTGCACATCACGACTTTCCAGCCCAGGTCAAACCCTCCCGAATAGTCCCGCATCCAGCCCAGTGCCTGCGGGCCGAGGTAGCCGAAAATCCCGCTGCCGAGTCCGACGATTCCCATGATCGGTCCGGTATCGCGTCCGCGAAGCAGGCCTGCGGCGGTCGGATAGACCTGGTTCGCGGCAGCGTGACCCAGTGCCACCAGCAGCGCGGTGGCAAGTCCGAAAACGTACAAGTTGCGCGAGGACATCAGGAGGCAGGCTGGGATCATGACCGCACTCATGCCGGCCATGACCAGCCAGCGATCGAGTCGATCGGCGAGCCAGCCGCACAGCGGATTGACGACAATGGCCACACCGTACGCGGCCGCAATGATCGTGGATGCCATCGCCGGGCCGCCATGGAATTCGGAGCGCACCACCGACGGAACAAAGAATGTTGCCGCAAAACCTCCGGCGTTCGCCAATCCCAGCAGGGGAATGGTCCAGACGATCGGAATTCTGAAGGCGGAGAACAGGCTTGGACTTCCGGGCTGTGCCACGCGGACGCGTGCTGCAACAGGCGGCGACTGCCGATAGAAGTACATGAACCAGGCGGCAGCGATCAGCGTCAACGCCGCGAAGCCCACCATGCTCAATCGCCAGCCAACGCTCACCTGCATGCGACTGGAGAAGCCGGAGCCGATGATCGTCGCCAACGCCGTGAGGGCCCCGACCAGGCCCATCGCGTTACCGCGCCAGTGCGTGGGTACCGTGATGGCGACCGCCGTGACGACGCAGATGAAGGCGAGCCGATAGCCGATCAACCACAGCGTGCGGGCCACCAGACCCTGCCCATAGCTTTCGGCCAGTGCGACCAACAGCAATCCCAGCGTAGCCAGCAGCAGACCGACCGACAGCACCGGCTTTTCGCCATAGCGCTTGGCCAGCACGCCGGCGGGCAGGCTCATCATCAGCGCAACGAGTCCATAGAGTCCGGTGAAGGTTCCCATTTGGGTGTAGCTCATTCCCCAGGACTCCTTCATGAAGGGAATGAGCGGCGAGAATCCCAGACTTGATGCCTGGATCGCCATCATGGCAATCACGGTCGCGACGTAGCAGCTGACCCACCCCGGCCTGGCCTCCTGCTCGACCGCGCCGACTAACTGCATGGCGGCTGCGCCGGCTCACTGACGACGCCATCGGCAAGCATCGCGCCGACTTCAGTCTCATCGTACTGCAGCGAACTCATCACCTCGCGCGTGTGCTCGCCGAGACTCGGCACGCTGCTCGCACCGCCGGGCCCATCGGTCGCGAAAACGAAGCCCGCATTGAGGTATTCACCACGCGTGCGCTCACCGGACGGCAGATGCACGTCCACCGGCTCGACCAGCTTGCGTCCGCTCTCCCGGGCGCCCTCGCAGGCGGCGGCGACATCGCGCACCAGCCCGCAGGGTGCGCCGGCAGAATTCAACACCCGCTCCCACTCCGCGCCGTCACGGGTCGCAAAGGCGGCTGCGAGTCGCGACTGGATTTCCCGGGAATTTTCCGCCCTCGCCCGCTCGACGATCGTTGCGAACCGCGGATCGTCGAGCAGTTCCGGGAGGCCGACGGCGCGGCACAATGCCGCAAACTGATTGTCCTGGACCACGCCCAGGGAGATGCGCGAGCCGTCGCGAGTCATGAACACGGCAGCGGTCGGGGCCCCGCTGTAGCCGGTATTCCCGGTGCGCGGCAGCAGCTGTCCTGCGACCAGATAGGGCGTGGCCAGCGAGGTCAGCATCACCAGGGATGCATCGAGCATGGACACATCAATGTACTGGCCACTGCCGAACCGATCCCGTTGCAGCAGCGCTGCCAGAACGGCCAGCGCCGCCAGGGTGCCGGTGTAGGTGTCCACGGCCGGCCAGCCGACCCGCGAGGGCGGATCCCCCTCATCGCCGTTGCTCGCCATCATGCCGCTGGTGGCCTGCACGATATTGTCGATGGCCGGATAATCGCGCTGCGGCCCCGACTGACCGTATCCGGAAATCGAACAATAGATGAGCGCAGGCCGCAGCGTCCGACACGCCTCGTAGCCCAGTCCCAGCCGCTGCATCACGCCCGGCCGAAAATTCTCCAGCACCACATCACAACTGGCGATGAGACGTCGCGCAAGCTCGGCTCCGCGCGCCTGCTTGAGGTTCACCGCGACGGACTTCTTGCCGACGTTGGCGGCCACGAATGCCGGTGCCATCCCATCCCAGCGGCGGAACGGGCCGTAGTTTCGCATCGGATCGCCGTTGAGGTTTTCGACTTTGATCACTTCGGCGCCCAGCAGCCGCAGAAAATGCGAACAGAAGGGCCCCGCCATCACATGACTGAAATCCGCAACGCGGTACCCCGCAAGTGGCTGCGCCAATTTCCAAATCTCCCTGGTTGATGTCCCGAATCTTCCGGCGTCTTCGCCGCGGCATTGTACCGGCACACATTGCCGGGCGCCCGAAACTGCGTAATATAGGTTATCTTATCAACTATTATTCGAGAGCGGCGCAACGCGGAGATTGCAGCAATGCCGAAGCTTCACCATTGGCTGGCGCTGTCATTGCCACTCATGGCCGCGGTCTGCCCGGCCGGGGTTGCGGCGGATGCGGGCTTTGGCAACTACCATCCGCCGCGAACTTTCAACGAATCGGTCAGTTCCACCCTGTACCTGCCCATGCGCGATGGGGTGCGTCTCGCCGTGCGCATCTCCCGCCCGGGGTTGGGCCGAGAGCCAGCCCCGGGTCGTTTTCCGGTCATATGGCAGCATGCCCTCACGATCACCGAGGCCAAAGATGCCTCGCAGGAGCCGGCGGCGGCGGGCTTGAACAACCTTCCTGCGCTCACCGCCTACGGCTACGTCGTGGTGCAGGTGGCCCGCCGCGGCAACGGTCAGTCCTTCGGCAGCCGCCGCGGCTACAACGATCGGACCGAGGACGATGATGCCTATGAGGTCACCGAATGGCTGGCCGCACAGCCCTGGTCCACCGGGAGCATCGGCATCTATGGCTGTTCAAACACAGGAGATGCTGCGATGCACGCGCTCAGCTCCCGGCCGCCGCACCTGCGCGCGGTATTCGCGGGCTGTTTCTCCTGGAGCAAGTTCGATGCCATGCGCCGCGGCGGCATTTTTGCCCAATGGGGAACCGGCCCGCAACGCTCGCTCGAGGAGGATATGAGTGTCGAACCCGTGGATGCAGATGCGGACAAGACGTTGCTGCGCGCAGCCGCCGCAGAGCACCAGCAGTCGACCAACCTGCTGGCCATGTGGCAGCAGCTGCCGTTTCGCGACAGCTGGTCAGCGCTGGTGGGCTCGCGCTTCTGGGCGGAGAGCAGCGTCAGCAGCTATGGGGCGCAGCTGCGGCAACTGGGCGTACCGGTGTACATCATGGGAGGCTGGCATGATGAGCTGCGCGATCAGGGTTTGATCGCGCTGTTGAATCTGCCCGGCTCGCGGGTGCTGATCGGACCCTGGCGGCACTGCCAGAACCCCGGCTTCGAATTGCTGCAGGAAATGCACCGGTTCTTCGACACCTATCTCAAGGGCATGGCAATGGGGCTTGCCGCAGAGCCACCGGTTCATTACTTCACGATGGATGGCGCTGACCGGGGTATCTGGAAAACTGCATCGCGCTGGCCCGTCCCGGGCATGCACCTGCAACGCTGGTTCGTGGGCCAGGGCACGGTGCTCGAGCAGCGCGCCCCGGATCGGCAGGTCGAGGGCACCTTTGTGGTTCATACCGATGTGAACTGCCCCGACGGCGGCGTCGGACCGTTCATGCAGCCGTGCCACAGCGCCGGCCAAGGCCTCTCCGTTCGCAGCGCGGCCCTGAGCGCGGATCTCACCATCACCGGCAATCCCATCGTGAATCTTCCGGTGCGCGCCGACCACGCGGAGGCCAACCTCTTTGCCTACCTGGAGGATGTCGCGCCCGACAGTCGGATTACCGTCATCACGGAGGGGCGGCTGAGAGCCTCGTTGCGCGCCGAAGCGACTGCGCCGTTCGCCGTCCCGGGGACGCCGTGGCATCGCGCGTACGCGCAGGACGCCAGCCCCCTGAAGGCCGGCGAAGTGGCGACTCTGCACTTCGATCTGCTGCCGACCTCTTACAGGCTGCGTGCGGGGCACCACCTGCAGCTGACACTGATGGGCGCCGACTATCGCGAGCGCGCGCGTGACCCCACCGTCGAAGGCACGAAGATCATCCTGTCGAGCGCGCCCGGCAATCCGGCATGGCTCGATCTGCCGCTGGAACCAGGCGCCCCGCCGGGCTGATGCCCATGCCTGCGCACGACCTCATTTTCTGTGGTGATCTGGTGCTCGATGAGCCGGATCCCGAATTCTGGCTGAGCGGGATTGCCCCGCGACTGCAGGGGGCGCAGCTGAGCATCGGCCACCTCGAGGTGCCTCATACCCGTCGCGGCCGGGAACTGGCCGCCGACGTACCCGCCCCAGGGGCCCCGCCCGAGCACCTGGCCGCGCTGCAGAAGGTCGGCCTCGACGCCGTGACCCTCGCCGGCAATCACATCGCGGACTGCGGCGCCGAGGGCATTGCCGACACCATCGCCGAGCTGGACCGCCTGGGTATCGGCCACTGTGGCGCCGGTGCAGATCTGGCCCGGGCCCGCGAACCCGCCTGGCTTCAGGCGGGCGCCGCGCAGATTGCCCTGCTCAGCTACAACTGCGTGGGTCCGCAAGAAGGCTGGGCGCAGCCCGCCTCGGCAGGCTGCGCGTATGTCCGGGTGCTGAGCGCGGACGGTGGACCGATCAGACCTGCGGCGCCGCTGCACACGGCGGATCCGCTGTCGGTCGCGCAAATGGCCGCAGACATCCGTGGTGTACGCAAGCGTGGCGCCGACTGCTGCATCGTCGCGCTGCACAAGGGCATCGTGCACACGCCGGTGACCCTTGCACCGTATGAGCGCCCGCTCGCGCATGCCGCCATCGATGCGGGCGCGGATCTGGTGATCGCTCATCATGCGCACATCCTGCGCGGCATCGAGCAGTATCGGGACCGGCCGATCTTCCATGGCCTCGGCAACGGCTGCGTCGTGACCCGCGCGCTGAGTCCCGATCAGGCCAATCCGCAACGCGCCGAGTGGGCCCGGCGGCGGCGCGTTCAATTTGGATTCGAACCCGATCCCGACTACTTCCTCGCACCCTTTCATCCCGAGGCGATACACGGAATGTTGGCGCGCGTGATCATCGCGGGTGGGCGGCTGGTGCAGGCGGGCTTCATTCCGGTTCACGTTGAAGCCCCCGGCCGACCCACGCTTGCCACCGGCGCTCGTGCCGAGGCGATCGTTCAGTACGTGCGGCGCATCTCACTCGCAGCGGGGCTGCCGACCCTTCCTTACGCCATCGGCACCGACATGGTCCGCATCATGTGATGGCGCGGTCAGAATCGAATCTCAGAATTTCTTGCCGAATCCCACCGAAATGACGCGGCCCAGCGGATTTGCCGCCGTCGCATCGTAGCCACCGCCGCCATCGCCGATCGGAATGTTCACATAGGGCGGGGTGACATTGCCGATATTGGTGACGTGGAAGGTGAACGTCAGATCCCGAGCCAGCCCCCAGTGCAGCACATTGCTGGCGTTGAAGATGACATCCAGATCCTCGGTCACATACGAACTGACCGACTGGGTGGGTGTCGTCTCGGTGTTCTGGTAGCCGTTGACGAAATTGACGAACAGTTTGGTGGTGAAGGGTCCGTATGCCCAGCCCACGTCACCGCGCAGGCGTAGCCGCAGGGGGTAGCCAATGGTATTGAGCACGTTGAAGTACGCACCGCCCGGTGTGAACTGAACGTCGTACTGCGTCGTCAGATTGGCGGCCAGGTCGACCGACCATTTTCCCGGCAGGGGCGTCTGCAAGCCATAGCCGCCCACCAGGTCCAGACCCTGGGTCTTGGTCGCACCCAGATTCTCCTCCTCGCCGTTCACGAACACGCTGGGATTGGCGAGCGGCGGCCCCAGTATCGGCAGCGCGCCGGGGCCGCTCGTGTACTGGCTTACCAGCGCCGTGCACGCGGCCGACGGACAGCGCGTCACCAGACCTCCAAGCTCACCCGTCTGCTGCAGAATGGTCAGATCCGACAGGTAGCTTGCGATCTGGTTCTTATAGTTGATGTTGTAGTAGGTCAGACTGATCTTGCTCTGGGCAGTCGGTGCGAAGTCGATGCCGGCGGAGAACGTCGTGGCGGTCTCGGGCTTCAAGGCCAGATTGCCACCACCCAGTGTGTAACCGACGGAGGTTCCCGACGGCGCCAGCGGATCCGAATACGTCTGCACGAACACTCCACGCAGCGGACCGACCAGCTCCGACAGCAACGGCGCGCGGAAGGAGGTGCCATAGCTGGCGTGGACCATCACGCCCTCGCTCGGCGTCCAGTTGAGCCCGATCTTCGGATGACTGGTGCTGCCGAAGTCGCTGTAATCCTCGTAGCGGCCGGCGACATCCAGATCCAGCCGCTGGATCCCGGGCAGGGCATTGTCGCTGCCGACCAGCGGGATGAGGACTTCCGCGAACGCGGAATCGGAGTGCCGGCTCAAATGCTCGTCGATATTCAGCTGCGCCCCGACCGGTCCGGAGATCAGTCCATATTCGAGTTCGTCGTGACGCCACTGCCCACCGAAGGCGAGTCGCACCTCGCCCCCGGGCAGGGCAAACAGGCCGCCGTCCACCTGCGCCTCCAGGACCTGTTCGCGCGAAAAACCCGGGCCATAGAATATTCCGCTGAAGATCGAATCGATGACACTGGCGGCATTGCCTGCGCCGTAGACATTCAGTGCCGTCGCCGGATTGCCGCTCGCCAGAGCACTCGCCAGATTGCCGTTCACCAGCGAGTTGGGCGGATCATAAACGTAGTCACGATCGCGTCCGGCCGTGCCGTCCAGCTGCAGCTGCCAGTCATGGCCCAGATCCGCCTTCACACCCAGCGTGCCCTGAAAATTGGTTGAGGCGCCGATGTCATCGCTGTACGGCCCCAGATCATTCGCAAAACTGTAGTTGACCGTCTCGACCGTTGGTGCGGTCCCCGGCGGCGCCACGAAGAAGGCATTTGAGGAGGGCACCTGCAACGGGCCCGTCGGTGCGGCGCCGAGGAACAGGAAGGTACGTTTGGAATAGGTGCCGTCGGCAAACACACTGATGCGATCACCCAGTTTCTGATCGAGCGTGAAGGCCACGTTGCTGTGCCGCACGCGCGGCAGGATGTCCTGGTACTTGGCCAGGTCGCAGTAATTCGCCGTACCGGGTATCAAACCGGCAGCGGTCGCCGGCGTGACGCCGCCCTTGGGAATGGCATAGGTGGTCGTCCCAACTACTATGGTCCCGGGATTGCATTGCTGGGTAGCGTAGTCGGTGCCGCCTTCGGCGGTCTGATTCGACTCGAAGAAACTGCGGTCCTGACCATTGAGATCGGAATGGTAGTTCTCTTCGAATCCAATGCTGAACTGGCCGCTGCCCCAGTTGTGCCCTGCCATCAACCCTTCGCGGTTCTCTTCGTAGCCGTTGGCGAAGCCGTACTTGCCCTCGACATCGACGCCTTCGACGTTGCGACGCAGAATAAGGTTGACGACACCGGCGATGGCATCGGAGCCATAGGTCGCCGAGGCGCCATCCGCGACGATGTCGACTCGTTGCAGCATCAGCGCGGGAAACGCATCGGGATCGACCGTGGATCCGGTCGTGCCGCCGGGCGGTACCCGATGGCCATCCACCAGCGTCAGGGTCGCGAACGGACTCAATCCCCGCAGATTTATTGAGTTTCCGTAAACGATATTGCCGGCACCACCGGTGCCCGAACGACTCGCGTCGGAGACGCCCAGGTTGTCGACCTGGGGCAGCGTGCGCAGCGCATCCGCGAGCGACGACGCTCCTGTTTGCTGCAACTGCTCCTGGTCCATCGCAATCAGTGTCGATCCGACCGGTGCGACGTTGCGGATCAGGGTGCCGGTGACCACGACCTCCTGTATTTGCTCAGCAGCGGCCGGCTGATCCGGCGTCGACTGCGGGGCCGAGGGATCATCCGCCGCGGTCGCCTTCGCGGTAAGGCCGGCGACCGCGCCCGCGCAGCATAACGCTGCGATCAGATTGCGGTGCGCGCCGTTCCTCGGCGACGGCCGATGGGTCGTTGTGCCATTCATGTCTTGCCCCCTCGATATCCATATTAGTTGGATATGTCTACTAATTGTAGAAATGGATGGCGCGGAAAGCAATACTAGTTGAACAAGCAACCCTTTTTGGAATCAGCCGCGCGGCAGCGGAAACGGGCGGTAGCGGATGAAGCGCCGTGGCCCGAGATCCGCGGACATCGAGGCGTTCATCTGCGCGGGGCTCACTTCCCAATGTCCGCTCTTGAGCCTGGTCTCCAGGGTTCTGATGGCGCTCAGGTGCTCGGCGGCCGAGAAGGTGCAGTGACCCGCGGCTGCCACCCACACCGTGCGCAGGTTCGACTCCCAACCGGCTTGCCGTACCTGCCGTGCGTATTCGCCCTCGAGCACCGGTGAGGTCAGCCCGTCGCCGATGCTGTGATAGCTGAGGAGGGGAACCCGCAGCGCACCGCTTGGGGCATAGTGCGCACGCATGTAGGCCACGGCCTGCGGATCCGCGACGACGCGCGAGGCGGCATTCAATCTCGTGAGGTCACGTGCCAGACTGAGCCCGGACTTACGGTAGTACGCCGCCACCCACGGGCGACGGCCCGAGCGCTGCAGGAGCAGGCGATAGTCCATCCCGGTATTCCACGAAAAGGCACCGCCCGCGCGCTGCTCCTGATCTTCACGCGGCAGGAACACGCCGGCGGCGAAGGTGCGCGCGATCTGCTCGAGCTCGCCCGGCTGGCCGCCCAGTGCGGCGGCCAGTGCCAGTCGCGCCCGCCCCTGCGGCGAATGCATGGCTTGCGGCACACTCCTGGCGTCGGGCCCGATCAAAGTCCTGAACGTGAAGGCGCCGTCGAGCGCCATATTCATCATGTCCAGCGTTCCGGCCACCGAACCGCAGGCGCTCAGTGCGCCATCCAGGCTCGACGTTGGGTCCTCGGCGAGCGCGACCGTGATGAGCCCGCCCATGGACTCGCCCCAGGCGATGGTGCGTTGCGCTGCGCCGAAGCGAATCTTGAACTGTTGCAGCGTCGCCAGTTGGTCGGGCACCGCCTCGGCCACGGCCCAACCGGGCCGGGCGTACGAGGAGGCAGCGAGTGCATAGCCGTGTTGCAGTAGCCACGGTTCAAGGCCGTGCGGCGCCAGCGCCGGCGGCTGCCTGGCCGGCGCATAGCCGTGACTGTAGAGCAGAAGCGTGCCGTTCCACTCCTCCGGCACGACCATGCGCCACGCGGCTCCATCGGGCAGCTCACCGCTCAGATCACGGAGCGGCTTGGGCTCACTCCAGGCTGCCGCGACGGCACACAGCACCACGAGCAAGAATGCCGCACGGCATACGCTCATGTGGGCTCAGCGCAGGTTCTTGCTGCGCACGACCCAGTGTGGATTGACGCATAGACCGCAGTCCGGCCCGACGAACATCTTCGCCGCGTGCGCATCGGTCTTCAGCTGCCAGTTGAGCCACGCCACCGCAACGCCCGCGAACTCGCCGCCGTTGCGGATATTGTAAGTGCCCCCGTGGGTGATCCCGCGGCCATAGGCGCGCAGCAGCGGCAGCTTGTCGATGTGTTCGAAATCATCATTCGCGTTCAGGAAGGCAATGTCTTCGGCATCGCCGCTGATGTACGCAGTCGGTGCGTGCAGCCGCCTCAGGTCCTCCTTGGTCAGAACCTTGCCGCCGGCCATCGCCGTGGGTTGGCTGAACAGACCGCTGTTCCAGACCATCGTCGTGCGCACGCGCGGGTCGGCCGAGGCTTCGATGGCCTGCACGCCACCGCAGGACTGGCCCATGACGGCAATGGCGTGAGTATCCAGGCGATGAAAGAATGGGCTGCTGCTGCGCTCGTTTTCGGCGACGGCCCAGTCGATCGCATCGATCAGCTGCGAGGAGTGAGTGGCCGGCGGCGGCAACTTCAGCGCGCCCTGGGCCGTCACATTCGCCGGTACCGGTGCAATCGGCGCCATGGATTCGGGCGGGAACTGCGGCAGTGTCGTGGCGATGGGTCCGACCGCAATCACAAGATAGCCATAGGAGGCAATGTCGCTCAGGAACCAGCGGAAGCGGTTGCCGGCGTTGAGGCAGGCGCCGTTGCCCCACGCCACGATCGGTAATTTTCCGGCCGCCCGAAGGTCCGCGGGATGATAGAGCGTGTGCGTCGGCAGGCCGGGCGAGGATTCCATGATGGCCAGGTAGGGACCTGAGCCGATGGGTGTCGAGGCGGGCAGCATCGTCGCCGCATTCGCCGGCGCGGACGTCGGTGGCTGCTGCGCCACTACGGCTGAACTGAGCACTGCGGCAATCAGGCAGACAGGATGTGTTGCGTGATGTTTCATGAGCGCGCTCCCCTTCGCGGCCGATCATAGTGCGATTTAGTTGACGTCGCAAACTATATGCCCGTTGGCGGCGCAGCATCGGCGAATGCGGTCACGGCGGCACTGGGACGAGGTGCGGGCGATGGTGCATAATTCGGCTCCAGTCAGGCTGAAGTCGTAGCAGTACCGCCAGTGAGCAAGAGCAAGAACGGACGCGAAGCGCGCAAATCCCGACCCCGGCCGAGCCCCCGCGGTGAAGGCGCGATTCCCTTGCGTCCGCTGAATGTCGGAATCCTGCCGAATCTGCTCGGCTACAACGTACGGCGCGCGCACATGGCATTGTGGCGTGACTTCAATCGTACGGTCGGCGTCGGTATCGTGCGCCCGGGGATTTTCAGCATGCTGGTCCTGATCGATGAGAATCCCGGCATCGCCCAGATCGAGATCGCCGTGCAGCTGGCGATCGACAAGGCGACGATCGTCGGCCTCATCCGGCTGCTGCAGAAACAGGGCTGGATCGATCGGCGCCGCTCGCGCGTCGACCGCCGCCGCCAGGATCTATATCTGACGGCTCAGGGGCGGCACGAGCTTGCGACACTGCGGCGTGACATGCTGGAGCACGAGACGCGCTTCATCAACCTGTTCAACCGCCAGGAATTGACGCTGTTTTTTGAATTCCTGCGGCGCATCCAGATCTGAGCGACAACCGCCGGCGCACGCCCTCATGGAGTCACCGCAATGTCCGCGCGTCTGCGATCGGGGTCGGTAATACCGTCGGCGGGTTCGAGCTCACTGTCCCAGCGCACCGTGAGCGTCGAAGTTGCAGGCAGCCCGAGCTTCTTCAGGGTCCGGGCGAGTTCCTGCGCTCGCAGCTGGGCCATCAGGGCAATCTCTGCGGCGCGGCTGCCGTCGCTGAGCAAGGTACTGCCGCGGTGGCCCGTGATGGTGATTTGCCGAGCCTGCACCGCCTGCGCATATTGCACGGCATTCAAGGCCTCCCCGATGGTGCGTGCGGCCAATTCCGAATCAAACTCGTAGGTCAAGGTAAAGATCTTCGCCTTATACGGCGGCGTGAAGATCGGCGGCGCCGGAGGCGACGGAGGTCTGCGCAGCGCCGAGGCGGCCGTGTTTGGCCCAGGACCGCGCCGCCCGAGGATATGAAACCGGGGGTCCGCGGGCAGCAGGGTATTGCAGGATCCATCCAGCTCGCGCATCACCGACACCACGGGCGGCGTGGGCAATGGTTGGCCGTCCGAGGTGCCCGAAGAGCCGCCGGGGGCGGCATAATCGGACGTCAACGGGATACCTCCGCAGATGCGCGGTCCGCCGGCAAGCCGGCCCTCCACCAGAACCCGATGCCCAAGCCAAGGCGGCGACCAACCCCCCGAGTCCGTCTGGATGCCAAGGAAATACAGCTCGCCACGATACTCGGCGAGCCAGCACGGCACGGTATCGGTGTCCTGGAGCACCGGACAGGCAATGAAATTGCGCCGCTCCCCCGGCGGCGCCGCAGCGCAGAGCGTCGTCGTAGCCACCACCGCAACTGCCATCAGCAAGGATGACTTACCCATCGCCTAGAGCACCGATAGAAAATTGACGAGGTCGGTACGCTCCTGTGCCGACAGTCCGATATTGAAACGGCGATCATAGTAGTCCACGACGGCCCGCAGATCCTCCGCTGAGCCACTGGCGAAGTAGGGAGGACGGGCCGCCAGCGCGCGCAACTGGCCCATGACGATCGAGCCCACGTCATAGCACTTGCCGGAAATCAGGGCGCGCCCGGGATCGTGAGTAAAAATGACTCGGCCCAGGAAGGGATGAGGACGCGCCTCGGGCTTGCACACGACTTTGAACAATGGCAGATCGGGGCGCTGCGATTCATAGGTCGGCGAGGAGAGCGCGGCATCCGCCCAGGGTTCGTTCGTGGTGCCAAGGTCACCCCACCCCGCCGAGGCATCCGTCCCGACCATCTGCAGGTTGTGGCAGGTGACGCAGGTGCGCTTCGCGGGATTGCCAAGACCCACCGTGTTGATATGGGTCACGTCCCGTATCCAGAAGGGACGATTGAAGAACACGTCATAACCGCGAATCACCGAGGCCCTGAAACTTGCCTGTGCCTTGCTGATCGATGGCGCCTGCTCCTGCCAGCTCACGAATGACTTGAACGCGGGATTGCCGAAGTTATCACCGAGCACACCGCTCGGTGACTGCTGCAGATTGCGTGCGCCAAGTGAGGGTGGCGCGCCCGCCAGGGAGAAGTCATCCCCCCACTGATCGCTCCCCTGCGCCGCATACACCTGGGATTCGAAGCTCACGATGGATTGCAGCTGCTGGTCCGTGAGCGGCTGTTTCACCTGCAGATGATCCACGGAAGCATCGCGCGCCTGCATCTTCAGACTCGGCTCGCGGGCATCGGACATGATGTTCATCGCCGAATAGCTGCCGGTGTCAGGATCCCGATCCATGACCATGCCCAGCCGCTTCGCATTGAAGGGCCCGGCCGCCCCGAAAATCTGTGCACCGGCATCGACCGCCAGATACTTCAGGTTCGCAACCACTCGCGGCCGTCGATACACCGAAATATGCGGGTCGGGACTCCCCAATCCGTAGTGCGGATCCGTGTTGCAGCCGGTCGGGTCGCGTACCACCTCGATCGTGAACTCCGGATCGACCGGACTGCCATCCGGTCCGCTCGTTCGCGGCCAGGGCAGCGAGACCCGGAACAGACCACGCTCGAGCAGCAGCGAATGGCTGCTTTCCTGCTCCTGCGGCAGGCTCGGACAGTTGGATCCATCGATGGCGGCAAACACGGGATCCTTCCCCTGGGTCTCCTGCCAGCGGCGGCGGATCGCCTCCACCGACAGGCCCATGCCGCTGCCGGGTTGATGACAGGTTACGCAGGCGCGCCCGTTGCTGCCGAGCGGGGTGAAGAATGCATTGCCACCCAGATCCACCGGCCCCTGTCCGAACAGCACCTCGACATCGCCGACCCCGTCGTGATAGCGCGCCCGCGCGGGCAGCGAGCCGACCTGGCCCGGGGCGATCCAGTAGGAAGTGGCAACCGGCGATGTGCGCGGCTCATGAACATCCGCGGCCAGCGCCGAGATCAGGCCGAACGGGAGTGCGCCCAGCGCCGAAAACGTCACAGCACGTGCCAGTCGATTCATCGGTAATCCCCCAATGAAACTCAACTTTACTGGCTTTCAGTTGATGTCACAAACCATTTTGGCGGGCGCCCCCGCTGCGCCTCAGCTGGCCCGCTCGAAGCCACTCTTGAGATCCTGGCGCATCTGATCGATGTGCGCCGCCAATCGCAGCTGCACGGACTCGCTATCACGGGTGAGCCAGGCGCCAAGGATGGACCGGTATTCGATCCGCGATCGCGCCACCCGGTTTGAACGCCGCCAATACATCGCCAGGTAGCGTGCCGACAGCACCAGCAGCCGTTCGACCAGCTGCGTGGTCAGGGGCCGCTTTCCCGGACGCACCAATGCGGCGTGAAAATCGTGGGTGCACGCGGCCAGCTCTGCCACATCGGCGGGCGGCGCACCCTCCAGGCGGCTGAAGGCGGCCTGCGCGGCCTGGCGCGCCGCATCGTCGGCCGTGCCCGCCGCGAACGCCGCGGCGCGCGGCTCGACCGCCAATCGCAGGCTGTAGATATCGTCGATGTCCGAGGCCGACATGGCGGGCACGAAATATCCGCGGTTGGTCCTGCCAACGAGCAGCCCGACCTGCTCAAGCCGCGCGAGGGCCTCGCGCACGGGGATTTTGCTGACCCCGAGCTCCGCGGCGAGGGCGTCCTGGCGGATCGGAACAGCCGTGCCCAGGCGGCCGGCGACGATCCGGTCGCGCAGATCCTTATAGACGCGCTCCGAGAGCGTCCGGACCTCTACGTTCAACGTCCCACCTCACCTGCGTCCAAAGCATCATCGAAGGGTTCGATCGTGCGAATGGCACAACACAGGAAGGCATCGGCGATCAGGCGCAGCGGCGCCACATCGACCTCGCTTTGCCGCAGCTCGATCAGCCGTGCGAATCGCTCGTAGAGATCCGGATACTCGCGCGCGGCTGCAACACTGCAATCACGTGCTGCGATCCGCAGCCGGGCGCCGCCGTGGCTGAGGTGCACATTTCCCGCAGCGGTCTGCAGCTCGATCACCCAGGTGGGTTCACCGCTCGTGCGCCAATCGAAGATCGCATGCACCGGAACATCGCCCGCGGATCGCAGGAACAGCTCCGCGGCGATCGGCGCGCCGCAGTTCGCGGGAAACTGCAAGGTCCCCGATTGCACTCGCAAAGGACGCGCCAGCAGTTGCGTCGCAATCGAGAGCGCGTTGATGCCTGCATCAAAAACACCCAGGCCACCGGGATGCCAGATCCATTGCTGACCACCATGCCAGACGCGGACGTCCTCCTGCCAGCGGATCGCAACCTGCTGCACCGGGTGCTGCGCCAACCAGTCCTGGGCGCGTGCCACGCCCGGTGCGAATCTGGAATGCCAGGCCGCGAACAGCGTCGTGCCGGCGCGCTCCGCCAGTGCCGCAAGCAATTCCACTTCGCCTACGGTTGCGCCGGGCGGCTTTTCCAAGAGCACATGCTTTCCGGCATGGATCGCTTTGGCTGCTGCCGCGAAACGCAGCTGCGGTGGCTGGCAGAGCGCGACCGCATCGATTGCCAGGCCGGAGGCCAGCAACTCATCCACGTTCTCGAAAACAGGAACGGCCGCCAGCTTGGCCCCGGGACTTGCGCCCGCGACCAGCTCGAACCGCTCGGATGCATCGATTGCCGGCAGATGCTGATCGTGCGCGATCTTGCCGAGCCCGACTACCGCGATGGCCAGCGGTGAAGTCAAAGCACGCCGACCGCGCCGTTGGGTGGTGTGATCCTGCGACCGAGGGGATTGCGCACCGGCAGCGTGAAGGGCGGCGCCGAGATCTCGAAAATGTCACCTTCCCGGGTGCGGATGTCATCACTGAAGGAGAGCGTTGCGGTGCCAAAGAAGTGAACGTGGACATCTCCCGGATGCCTGAAGTTCGCATATTTGAAATGGTGGTATTCCAGATTCGCGATGGCGTGGGACATGTTGGCCTCACCGGACAGGAAGGGCTTCTCCCAGATCACCTGTCCGTCGCGCAGGATGCGGCTCTTGCCCTCCAGGCGCGCGGGCAGCTCGCCAAGAAGCAGTTCCGGGCCCAGCGCGGCCGGGCGCAATTTCGAATGCGCGAGCCACAGGTAGTTGTGGCGTTCGGTGACGTGGTCCGAGAACTCATTGGCCAGCGCGTATCCCAGACGCATGGGCTGTCCGTCAGCAGCGATCAGATAGATCCCGGCAATCTCGGGCTCCTCGCCGGCATCCAGCGCGAACTCCGGTGAGCACAGTGGCGCCCCGGGGGCGACCAGGCACGATCCGTCACCCTTGAAAAACCACTCCGGTTGCACGCCGACCGCACCGCCCCTCGGCTTGCCTCCCGCGACTCCCATCAGAAACATCTTCATTGAATCGCTCTGGCGCGGCGCCTCGTTGATCGCACGGTGCATGCGATCGCGCTCCTCGGCCGAGCCGGTATGGGTCAAACCGGTTCCGCTGAGGATCAGGTGCGCAGGGTCTGGATGGTCGATCGGCGCGAGCAGTTGCACCGCGGCCAGATCCAGCTGCACACCCGCTGGGCCGGCATCGATGAGCGCGGTCAGTGTGGTGCGGGAGTCGCTGGCCCGCTGCGCCAGCTCTCGGGTCGACTGGACCGCGGGCACCGTCAGCGCGCAGCCGCCGTCGCGGATCGTGGCGACGCCGCGCAGGCCGGTGGCCGCGCGGTATTGGATCAAGGCCAGCATGGATCGCTCATTTGTCGGACAGTATACTGAAGCGATGGACGTCGGATGCGTCGCCGCCGCCGCGGCCCGGCTGGGAGAAGGTCCGCTCTGGGATGGCGGACGCGCCGTCCTGTGGTGGGTCGACATCCGCTCGGTGACCTTGCATGCGCACCATTGCTCCAGCGGCGCCAATTCTGCCCAGCCGTTACCCTACCGGCTGACGGCGCTCGGACTCGCCGCTGACGATACCCTGGTCGCGGTGGGGGACGCCGGATTCGTGCGGCTGTCCGTGAGTCCAGATCTGCAGGTGTCGATCGCGGAGGTCGTTGCACCCCTGACCCTGCCGCCGGGCGTTCGTTTCAATGACGGTAAAGTCGATGCGGCTGGAAGATTCTGGGCCGGGTCGATGGATGATGCCGAGGTGTCGGCCTGCGGCTGCCTGTATCGCGTGGATCGGCAACGGCAGGTCAATTCGATTCGCAGCCACCTCGGCGTACCGAATGGCCCCTGCTTCTTTGCCGATGGGACCATGCTGATCACCGACTCGGCGCGGGGCCGCATCACGGCCCTCGCGCTCGATGCCGCAGGTGATCCCGTCAGCGAGCAACTCTTCGCCGAATTTCCTCCGAGCCAGGGATATCCTGATGGCATGACAGTCGATGCCGAAGACCATGTCTGGATCGCCTTCTGGGATGGCTGGTGCGTGCGGCGGCTGTCGCGCACGGGGCAGGTGGTTGCGGAAATCGCGCTGCCCGTGCAGCGACCGACCTGTCCGGCCTTCGGTGGGCACGGGCTGGATCGGCTCTTCATCACGAGCGCGACCACCGGCCTGAGCGTCGCGCAGCGGACACAGCAGCCGCTCGCCGGGGGTCTGCTGGTGCTACGTCCCGGCGTGACCGGGCGCGACCCGCACCGGTTCGTCGGTTAGCGATCGCGAACCCCACACGGCGTAGAAAATGACGTAGAGCTCGCACATCGCGGTGAGCAGGAAGGATCGCTGCAGCCCGAAGTGATCGGCCAACCACCCTTGGATGATGACGAGCGCCCCGCCGGCAATCGCCATGATGAGCAATCCGGAGCCCTCCTCGGTCAGCGGACCGAGATTGCGGATGCCCAGCGTAAAAATGGTCGGAAACATGATCGAATGAAACAGACCCACGAGGATCAGCGCGATCATTGCGACCGGCCCTTGGGCGAAGGAGGTGACCAGCATCGTGAGCAGGGCCCCGGTCGCGAATGTTGCCAGCACGCGCTCGCCGGGAAGGAACCGCATGATCAGGCTGCCCGCGAAGCGCCCCACCATCATGCCGCCCCACAGCAGAAACAGGTAATGCGAGGCCTGCTCATGCGTCAGGTCCGCAATCGTTGGCTGGGAGACGAAATTGATGAACAGATTCGCGACCCCGATTTCGGCGATCAGGTATATGAAGATGGCCGGCACGCCCCAGACCAGGTTGCGATGCCGCCAAAGCGACTGGTGGCGGCGCTCCAGCGCGGAACTGCGCCGCATCTGCGGGCCCATGTCCGGCAGTCTGAAGCGCCCGATGACGATCGCGAGCACGATCAGCACCACAGCGACGATCAGATAGGGCAGCTGGACCGCCCGGGCATCTGCCAGCCGCTCGGCGAGCGTCAGCGCGGCATCCGTCGGTGCAGTGCCGGACGTGGAGCGGCCAAGGATCAGATAGCCTCCGAAGAGCGGGGCCAAGGTCGTGCCCAGGGAGTTGAACGCCTGGACCAGATTGAGTCTCGCGGGAGCGCTGCTCTGCGGCCCGACCACCGCCACATAGGGATTCGCCGCGACCTGCAGCAGCGTGATGCCACAGGCAATCACAAACAACGCTGCCAGCGTCAAGCCGTACGATGGCAGGCGGGCCGCCGGAATCATCGCCAGGGCGCCGAACGCCATGATCAGCAGGCCGCTCACCAGCGAGGGGCGGTAGCCGATTCGCTCGATCAGCTTCGCCGAGGGTATCGAGGCCACGAAGTAGGCGATGAACCAGACTGACTCGATCAGGGTGGTCTCGACATAGTTCAGCGCAAACACGCTCTTGAGATGGGGCAGGAGCGTGTTGTTGATGACCGTGATGAAGCCCCAGATGAAAAACAGGCTCGCCAACAGGCGCAACGCCGCCTTGTGGGTCGCACCTGCCGCCGCCGCCACTGCCATTCGAAGCCCCCGTTGAATTGTCGGACTGTATACTATCCTCCCCGGGCGGGCACAAAGGAGCAGGGCCCAATGTTCAAGTTGGCATGCGTCGCCTGGCTGGCGCTGGGCGTCGCTGCGTCCGCGCGGGCCGGCACGGCACAGCGCAGCGCCTTCGGCACGCTCCCTGACGGCGTTCCCGTCGAGGCCATCACGCTTGCCAACGCTCACGGCGTCAGTGCGCGCATCATCACCTACGGCGCCACGATTCAATCCCTGATAGCACCGGACCGTCGCGGCCACGGCGTCGATGTGGCGCTCGGCTACGATGAGCTCAGCAGCTACCTCAACCAGCCGAACTATTTCGGCGCCACCATCGGCCGCTACGCCAATCGCATTGGCGGCGGGCGCTTCTCACTCGATGGCAAGCCATACCAGCTGTCGCTGAATGACAAGACGAATTCACTGCACGGCGGCGCGCAGGGCTTTGATAAGCGCGTGTGGAAGATCCTCACGCTGCAGGAGGGTGCGACGGCGAGCGTGTCGCTGGGATTGACGAGCGCTGCGGGTGATCAGGGCTATCCCGGCACCCTGGTGGTGACCGTGAGCTACTCGCTGGATGACACGGGGGCCCTGACGATCGACTACACGGCCACGACCGATGCGGCGACCGTGGTCAATCTCACCAATCACAGCATCTTCAACCTGGCGGGCGAAGGCGCCGTGGATGGCCTGCAGGGACAACGGCTCACCATTCCCGCCCGCCACTACACGCCGGTCGATGCCGGGCTGATTCCGACCGGTGAACTGCGCAGCGTGAGCGGTACGGTTTTCGACTTCACTCGCGGCCGACTGATCGACGCTGGCATCCGCGAGGGCCGCGATGCACAAATCGTTGTCGGCCGCGGCTATGACCACAATTTTGCGCTCGATGCCGGCCTCACCCGTGAACCGAAACTGGCGGCCCGGCTGGAAGAGCCGCGCTCCGGACGGGTGCTCGAGGTGTGGACGACCGAACCCGGCTTGCAGGTGTATACCGGGAATTTCCTGGATGGCACCCTGATCGGCAAACGCGGCCACCTCTACCGCATGGGCGACGGCATCGCCCTTGAACCTCAGAAATTTCCGAACTCGCCCAACGATGCCCACTTTGAAAGTCCACGGCTTGATCCCGGAGCGACCTATCATCATCGGATGATTTTCCGGGTCTACACGAGTCCATGACCCGAACTCCCGCCAACCTTCGCAGTCGCGCCTGGTTCGACAACCCCGAGAACATCGACTTGACGTCGTTGTACTTGGAGCGCTACCTGAACTTCGGGATTTCCCTGGAGGAGCTGCGATCCGGCCGGCCGATCATCGGCATCGCGCAAACTGGCTCGGATCTCTCACCCTGCAATCGGCATCATCTGGTCCTGGCGCAGCGCATCCGGGAAGGGATCCGCGAGGCGGGTGGCATCGCGCTCGAGTTCCCCGTCCATCCGATTCAGGAAACCGGCAAACGCCCCACGGCGGCCCTGGACCGCAACCTCGCCTATCTGGGGCTGGTGGAGACGCTCTTCGGATATCCGCTGGATGGCGTGGTACTGACGACCGGATGTGACAAGACCACACCGGCCTGTCTGATGGCGGCCGCCACGGTCAATATTCCGGCGATCGCCCTGTCGGTCGGTCCAATGCTCAATGGCTGGCACCAGGGTCAGCGCACCGGCTCAGGGACCATCGTCTGGAAAGCCCGGCAGATGCTCGCCGCCGGTGAACTCGACCACGAGGGATTCATTCGCCTGGTCGCCTCCTCGGCGCCGTCCACCGGCTACTGCAACACGATGGGCACGGCGACCACGATGAATTGCCTCGCCGAAGCGATGGGCATGATGCTGCCGGGCAGCGCCGCGATCCCCGCTCCCTATCGGGACCGCCAGCAGGTCGCTTACCTGACCGGCAAGCGCATCGTTGCGATGGTGAATGAGGACCTGAAGCCCTCGGACATCCTGACTCGAGAAGCATTTCTGAACGCCATCGTCGTCAACTCGGCCTTGGGTGGCTCGACCAATGCTCCGATACATCTGGCGGCCATCGCTCGCCATGTGGGCGTGCCACTGCAGCTCAGCGACTGGCAAACCACCGGCTACACGGTGCCGCTGCTGGTCAATCTGCAGCCGGCCGGGGAATACCTCGGAGAGGATTTCTATCGCGCGGGCGGCGTGCCGGCAGTCATGAACCAGCTCATGCAGGGCCATCTCATTCACGAATCGGCCCTCACGGTCACGGGTCGGACCATTGGTGACAGCTATCGCGGCGCATCGATTCAGGACGAGGGCGTCATTCGGCCACTGCAGCGGCCGCTGCTGCAGAACGCGGGGTTTGTGGTGCTGCGGGGCAATCTGTTTGATGCAGCGATCATGAAGACCTGCGTCATCAGTGCCGAGTTCCGCAACCGCTACCTTTCCAATCCCGAGCGACCGGATGTGATCGAAGGCACCGCGGTGGTGTTCGACGGCCCCGAGGACTACCACCGGCGGATCGACGATCCGGCGCTGGGTATCACCGCCGAGTCGTTACTTTTCATGCGCGGGACCGGACCGGTGGGTTATCCGGGCGCCGCCGAAGTGGTGAACATGCGGCCACCGGCGTACCTGATTCGCGAGGCGGTGCATTCCCTTCCCTGCATCGGTGATGGCCGGCAATCCGGGACTTCGGCCTCGCCATCGATCCTCAACGCATCACCCGAAGCCGCCGCCGGTGGTGGACTCGCGCTGCTGCGGACGGGCGATCGGGTCCGGATCGATCTCCGACAGGGCACGGCGGACATGCTGATCAGCAATGTGGAGCTTGTGGCCCGGCGGCGCGCGCTGGAGGAAAAGGGGGGATATCCCGTGCCTGCCTCGCAGACCCCGTGGCAGGAAATTCAGCGCGGACTCGTCGGTCAACTGGATTCAGGAGCCATCCTCGAGGGCGCGGAGAAGTATCAGCGCATCGCGCAAACGGCTGGACTACCCCGAGACAATCATTGATCCTCGTGCAGCGAAATCTCCGTGTCACGCAGTGCCAGGCGCACCAGTTGCGCGGTGGCCTCGCGTGCGTGGTCGGGGTCGCCCCGTTGGATCGCAGCAAACACCGCGCGATGGTCGGGAATCGGATCGCGCGGCAGGGCCCGTTTGCGCTGCTTGTACAAGGTCGTCCAGGCAATGGCGGCCATGATGGAACTCGCCAGGGCGAGAATGGCGTCGTTGTGGGTTGCCTCGAGCATGGTCAAATGAAATTGCTGATCTGCCAAACGGCCCGCCTCGGTGGCCAAGCCGTGCTCCGCCATCCGCCACAAGGCCTGTTCCATCTGCCGCACCTGATCGTCGGTCCGGCGGGCTGCCGCGATCGCCGCGGCCGCCGGTTCCACCATCATGCGCAATTCGAACAGGTCGTGCAGGAACTTCAGGCTCGGCTCGGCCTTGAACTGCCAGGCAAGCAGGTCCGGATCCAGCAGGCTCCATTGCCGTCTCGGCGTGACGCGGGTACCTGCCTTGGGTCGGCCTGCGACCAGGCCTTTTGCTGCGAGGATGCGAAACGCTTCGCGCAATGCCGAGCGGGAGATCCCGATCTGCGCTGCGTATTCCACCTCACCCGGAAACGCGTGTCCCTCGGCAAGCTTTCCGGAGAGGATCAGCACCGCGAGCTGCTGCGCCAGCGACTCGCGCAGTTGCCTGCCGCCTCCGGGCCGAATGAGTTCCGCCACGCTACCGCTCCTCCGACATGTTGAAGACGCTACTGCTGGTGTTCGCCGCGGCGATGATGGGGATGGTACGCGCGGTCGCGGACCCGGTCCTCCCCACGGTGGTCATTCCACTGCGAATCGACGCCTCCCATCCGGGTCCCAAAATCGATCGCAATATCTTCGGGCAGTTTGCCGAACATCTGGGCAGTGGCATCTACGGCGGCATCTGGGTGGGGAAGGATTCCTCCATTCCCAATGTGCGCGGTATCCGCACTGATGTGGTCACCGCCTTGCGCGCCCTGCACGTTCCCAACGTGCGTTGGCCCGGCGGGTGTTTCGGCGATGAATATCACTGGCGTGATGGTATTGGGCCTGTGGCTGGCCGCAAGACCACAGTGAATTCCAATTGGGGCGGTGCCCTCGAGCCAAACAGCTTCGGCACCGATGAGTTCATGGACTTCCTCGATCAGATCGGCAGCGAGGCGTATATCTCCGTCAACGTCGGCTCCGGAACACCCGCGGAGGCCGCCGCCTGGATGGCGTATATGACCGCTGACCCCGCCACCAGCGCCGGGCGGGAACGCGCACAGAACGGTCATCCCGCGCCCTATCGCGTCAAGTTCCTGGGCATCGGCAATGAAAGTTGGGGCTGCGGCGGCGCGATGACGCCCGATTACTATGTCAGTCAGCTCAAGCTCTATGCCCGCTATGTGCGCAATTTCAATCCGGCACAGGTTGGTGAGCAGGCGATGCGGCGCGTGGCGGTCGGCGCGGATGGCGGCAAGACCGAATACGTCGAGGCCGTGATGAAGGCCTGGCGCGACAAGGTGTGGAGCTGGGACATCGAGGGGCTCTCGCTGCACTCCTACACTTCGGCGGGTTGGCCACCGGCCCACCCCAGCGTCGGATTCGGCGTGGACGAATATGCGACCTTGCTCAAGGATACGCTCGCAATGGATCCGCTGATCGCGAAACACTCGGCGATCATGGATCAGTATGACCCGCACCAGGTGCTGCCGCTCGCCGTCGATGAATGGGGCGTGTGGCTGGCGCCGTTGCCGGGCAGCAATCCAGGCTTTCTCGTACAGCAGAATTCACTGCGTGATGCAATTCTGGCGGCGCTCAATTTCAACATATTTGCGCGTCACGCAGACCGGGTGCGAATGGCCAACATCGCCCAGATGGTCAATGTCCTGCAGAGCATGATCATGACGGATCAGGGACGGATGGTACTGACGCCCACTTACCACGTATTCCGGATGTACACCCCGTTCCAGGATTCCACCCTCCTTCCGGTGGCGGTCGATGGCGGCACCTTCACCCGCGGGACGATCAGCCTGCCGCATATCGACGCGGTCGCCGCGCGGGATGTGCGCGGGAATATCTGGCTCGCCGCAGTGAACCTGGATCCTGAGCGCTCCGTGCGGATTCGCGTCTCCTTTGGTGATACGCCGGTGAAGTCGGCGCACGGAGAAGTGCTGACGGGCGCTCAGGCTGATGCAATCAATACCTTTGATGCACCTCACACTGTACAGCCAACTCCGATCGATGGCGTCGCCGCCCACGGAGCCCTGGTTGTTCAGCTGCCTGCCAAGTCTGTATCCGTGATGCAGCTGCGGTAGCCGCAGCGCCCTAACCACGGATCTTGCGCAGCTTCTCGAGGATCTTGAGCTGTGCAGCGACCCGGGCGAGTTCGGCCAGCGCTTCGGCATGATCGATGGCACCGGCGCGGTCCTTCAAGGCTTCTTCGGCGCGCTGCTTGGCGGCGAGCGCTGCCGCCTCGTCGATGTCCTTGGCCCGCAGCGCCGTGTCGGCCAGCACCGTGACACCATTGGGTTGCACTTCCAGCGCTCCACCACCCACATAAAATATCTGTTCCGCGCCATCGGGCGTCTGCACCCGCACTTCGCCGGCCTTCAGTAAAGTCAGAAGAGCGGCGTGCCGCGGCATGATGCCGAGCTCACCCATCGCACCCGGGGCAAACACCATGGTCGCCTCGCCGGCGAAGATTTGGCCTTCGGCGCTGACGATATCAACGTGGATTGTGTGTGCGGTTGCCATTACTGCAGCGTCTTGGCCTTCTCGACGGCCTCATCGATTGAGCCGACCATGTAGAACGCCTGCTCCGGCAGATTATCGTACTCGCCGCTCAGAATTCCCTGGAAGCCGCGGATCGTATCCTTCAACGGCACGATCTTGCCATCCTGGCCGGTGAACACCTTGGCCACGTTGAACGGCTGGGAGAGGAAGCGCTGCACCTTGCGGGCGCGGAACACCGTCTGCTTGTCCTCGGCCGACAGCTCATCCATGCCGAGGATCGCGATGATGTCCTGCAGCTCCTTGTAGCGCTGCAGCACCGCCTGCACGCCGCGCGCGGTGTTGTAGTGTTCCTCGCCGATGACCAGCGGATCAAGCTGCCGGCTGGTCGAATCCAACGGATCTACGGCGGGGTAAATGCCCAGCGATGCAATTTGCCGGGACAGCACCACCGTCGCATCCAGATGTGCGAAGGTCGTGGCGGGCGAAGGGTCGGTCAGATCGTCCGCCGGCACGTACACGGCCTGGATGGAGGTGATCGAGCCGGTCTTGGTGGAGGTGATGCGCTCCTGCAGCACGCCCATCTCCTCGGCCAGTGTCGGCTGGTAACCCACGGCGGAAGGCATTCGGCCGAGCAATGCCGACACTTCGGTGCCGGCCAGGGTGTAGCGGTAGATGTTGTCGACGAAGAACAGCACGTCGCGGCCCTTGCCGCCGTCCTCGCGCACTTCGTCGCGGAAGTATTCGGCCATCGTGAGCCCGGTGAGCGCCACGCGCAGGCGATTGCCGGGTGGTTCGTTCATCTGGCCGTACACCATCGCGACCTTCGAGTTCGAGAGCGTGTCCTTGTCGATGACGCCCGACTCGATCATTTCGTGATAGAAGTCGTTGCCTTCACGGGTACGCTCACCGACACCGGCGAACACCGACAGACCACTGTACTGCTTGGCGATGTTGTTGATGAGCTCCAGCATGTTGACGGTCTTGCCGACGCCAGCGCCGCCGAAGAGACCCACCTTGCCGCCTTTCGCAAACGGCACCAGCAGGTCAATCACCTTGATGCCCGTGACCAGGAGGTCCTGGCCCCCGGCCTGCTCGTCGAATGCCGGCGGGGCACGGTGGATCGGCAGATGATCCTTTGCCGCGACCTCGCCGCGGTTGTCCTGTGGGCGACCCAGCACATCCATGATGCGACCCAGGGTCGCCTTGCCCACCGGCACCGTTATCGGCTTGCCGGTTGAGTGCACGGGCAGACCGCGCTTCAGGCCCTCCGAAGCACCCATCGCGATGGTGCGTACGACGCCGTCACCGAGTTGCTGCTGCACCTCGAGGATCAGGTCCGAGTCCGCCAGCTGCAGGGCTTCGTAGACATTCGGAATCTGCTCGCGCGGAAATTCGACGTCGATGACGGCGCCGATGATCTGGGTGATCTTGCCTTCAGCTAAATTGGTCATGCATTTTTCCTAAACGGCCGCGGCGCCGCCGACGATCTCCGAAAGTTCCTTGGTGATCGCAGCCTGGCGGGCTTTGTTGTAAACGAGTTGCAGGTCCTGGATGAGCTTGCCGGCATTGTCAGTCGCGGCCTTCATGGCGACCATGCGCGCGGCCATCTCCGAGGCGACGTTTTCGACGACGCCCTGGTAGACCTGCGACTCGATGTAACGCATCAGCAATCCTTCCAGGATGGCCTGAGCGTCGGGTTCATAGATGTAGTCCCAATGTTCCGGTAAGCCCTGATTGTCCGCCTGGTCGATCGGCAGCAGCTGAGTGAGGGTGGGCTGCTGCGTCATGGTGTTAACGAACTTCGCATTCGCAAGGTACAGGCGGTCGATCTTGCCCTCGCGATAGGCGTCGAGCATGACCTTGATGGTGCCGATCAGATCCTTGATGTGCGGGCGATCGCCCAGCCCCGCGATGCTGCCCAGCAGCGGCGTACCGAGCCGCCGGAAGAAGGCGATGCCCTTGCTGCCGACGATGGCGACGCTCGCCTGCGCACCCTTGGACTGCCAGTCCCGAATGCCCAGCAGCACCTGCTTGAACACGTTGGCATTGAGGCCGCCGGCGAGGCCCCGATCGGTCGAAATCACGATGATT
>DATHMT010000002.1:0-96850 GCA_035486855.1 Steroidobacteraceae bacterium | reverse complement strand
GCGGCCCTGATTGCCGAACCCGTTCGCAATGTAGGCGTAGGTCGTGTCAACGCCATTGGCCTCGCCCGTTGCGCTCACCGAGAACTGTGAATTGACAACGGTCGACGGCGCTGTGGCCGCGTAGCCCGCGGGCACCCCCGGGGTGAAATTCGCATAGGTCGCATCGCTTTCCGACGCATTGTTCGGCGTCTGCGGGTAGGAAGGCCCGATGCCCGCGAATGCAAGCAGGTCGCCCGCCTTCGCCGGAAAGTTCACGGCGACGGTCTGCAGACCGCCGCCGGTGGCCGGCACAGACCCCGAAACCACGGCAGATCCGTCGACGTTGAAGGTGACTTCGCCCCCGGCGCTCGGACTGACGATCGAGAGTGCATAAACATTAAACGTGTAACTGGCGTTACCCGCGGCGTAGAACAGAACCTGCGTTACTGTCCCCGCACTCGGGAATTCGACGTTCGAAGACAGCAGCGGCGCCGAGGAGCTGTATTCCTGAAGGACAACAAACGGCGGACTCCCCACACTGTCCTGGCCCAGATTCTGGGTGCCAGGATTCGGATTGTTGCCGATCTGCTGCGCCCGCGCGGCGGTTAGCGCAAAGGCTGCGATGAACGTCAAACACAGCAACGCCAGCAGACGCCGTCGAGCAACCCGGAGCATGACATCGAGCGCGATGCTTGCGGCATCGCAACAGTTGCGCACGATCCCGTGCGAGCATCGATTAGTCATAATGTCCCCGAGCGCTTCGTTTTGTTTGATATCGGTCAGCACTGCGTGCGCCGATCTTTGGTTGTTGAATCTAATCTACGCGCCGCCACGAAGCTAGCACTGCGGGTGTCAGATAGAGATGAATTTTTGCTGACCGTGCGCGCAAGCGCTTTGAAGCGCGGGACCGAGAGAAAACGCTATTTAGGCGCGACCGCCACCGTCGTCGGCACCGCCGTGGCGAGCGCGGCTGCTGCCTGCGGGTAGCCCGGCGTCGCGCGGACCGAGTTGCCCGATGCGTAGGCGTGGCGCTGCTCCTCGCGACGCAGGTTCATCAAATAACCGCGGACCAGTTTGCGATAGGCCGCCAGCGCATCCGGGTCTTTGCTCACGATCGCATTGCCTTCGTTGAGCAGTTTTTCCGCCCGTCCATAATCGCCCAGGCCGGTGAGCGCTGCGCCTTCGGCACTGGTGGCGACCGCCGTCGTCCAGTGAGTCGGTGACCAGGCCGCCGCATATATTTCCCTGGCTTGCAGAGCGTCACGCTGCGCCTCGGCGAACTTTCCGGTAGCGACCTCCAGAATCGCGAGGTGCATGAGACTCGATGCAATGTCCGGATGTTTGGCATTGAACAGCCGGCGCCTCATTGCGAGCGCCGTCTGGATCTCCCCCTCGGCGGCTGCATATTCGCCATTCAATATCTGCCAGAATCCCAAGCGGTTCATGGTTCGGGCAACTTCCGGATGATCCCCGGTGAACACACGCTGGTACAGGTGCAGCGACTCCTGCAGGGTCGCTATCCCCTGCTGCGTGTGACCCTTTTCGTACTGCACGAAGGCGATCTTGCCCAGAGTGAACGCCACGTCCGAATGATTCTCGCCGAGCAGCTCGCGCTGCATCATGTAGGCATCGTGATACGTGGATTCCGATCGATCGAGGTCGCCCTTCGTGAAGTAGAGCAGCGCCAGATTGTTCAGCTCCATGGCGATGCTCGCGTGTTTTTCGCCATACAGTTTATGGAGCATGGCGAGCGCCTCCAGATACAACTGTTCGGCCTCATCCCGCTGGTCATTCTCCTGCAGCAGCAGGGCAAGATCACTGAGTGCCTCCGCGAGCGCCGGGTGCGGCGCCGCGCCCTGCAGCCGGCGCTGTATCGCGACCGCTTCCTTCATGAGCGGAATCGCCTTCTTCAGATCACCATTCTGGTCGACGACGACCGCCAGTTCCTTGAGGGTGGTGGCCGTATCGCCGTTTGCTTCGCCGTACAGTGCGCGCTGGCGGGCCAGTGCCGAGCTCAAACTCGCCTGCGCCTCCGTCCCCCGGCCTTCGGACTCGAGCGCAACGCCGAGGCCGTACTGTGCCTGCGCGACCGCTTCCTGTTTGCGCCGGCTATCGGGCTCCTTGGCGAGCAGTTGCAAGGCATCGCGATAATCCTGGGTGGCGCCCGCCAGATCCCCCTGCCACCTGAGCAGTTCGCCTTGATGTGTGAGCGTGTCGGACAGGGCGGCCGGCTCCGCTGCGCCGGGCTGGCGGCGCGTGGCCAGTGCCCCATCGAGCAGCGGTCGCGCCTGGGCGTAAAGACCAAGGCCCATATAGACCGTGCCCAGCGTGTCCTTGAGAGTCGCCTGAATCCCCGGTTGCCGGGCGAGTTCGGTATTGATACGTGCCGCGCCCTTGTCGAGCATTTCGCGCGCCGTGACGGTGTTGCCGCGCGCTTCGCTGGGGTCGGACACCTTGAAGAGATCGACCAGGAAGTTTATGGCCTGACGCGTGGTCTCCGACTCGGCTTCGGCGCGCACCGTCTGCCGCTGTGCCGCGGCGCGCTGCACCAGCGCGTAGGCCGCAAGTCCGCTGGTCAAGACCATGCCGGCCAATGCCGCACAAGCGACCGCGAACAGGCGTCGGGTGCGGCGGGCCTGCTCGCGCCGCTTCAAGGTATCGAATCCGACCCCGAGCAGACCCGAGATGAGTTTCAGTCTCGCATTGCTCTTCCCGTCCTTGCCGGGTCGCGCGTCGGCTGCGATCGGCTCGGTGCGCGCGGTCGTAAGCTCGCCGTTGCGCCCCACGTGAAAGCGCAGCGCTGGCGGGAAACACTCCTCCGCTTCCCGTCCCGGCAGGTCCGTGGCATTGGGCTCGCCATCGACAATCAGGCAGAAGATCCGATCCTCACGTCCGAGACGCTTGAACTCGAGGATCTCCTCGTTGACCCATTTGGACTTCGCCGAGCGCGGCGAGCAGATCACGATCTGGCATGCCGATCCGGAGAGTGCGGCATTGATGAGCGTCCCCAGGTTCGTGGCGCTCGGCAGTTCATCCCGGTCCCTGAAGACCGGCGCCAGGCGCTTCGGTACGGGGCCCCGCGCCGTGACCGTGCCGATCAGTGCCTTCGGTGGATGGTATCTCTCTAGAGAACCGTGCAGCCAGGAGGCCCAGCCCGCATCACGGTGGCTGTAGCTGATGAAGGCGCGGTATTTCGGCGCTTCCATGCATGTTCCGATTGGGGTTTCTCAATGCCGATCGATGGGTCTTGCGCCCGTCAACGGCACTGTAGCAGAGCTCGGATGCTGTCGCCCCGCCGCCGCATTGCTGGCCTGTTCATGTGATTGAATTTCAATTCATTCACCCCGGTTGATTGTGCGCAAGCACGAGATCCCGCGACCCGCGCTGCAACAAACCCCGCGGGGATCGGATATGTGTCCGCGGGATGAGTGGTTCCGCGCGATTGATTGTGGGTTGCCATGCACATATAACCTCCTGATCAATAAGAAAATTAATGCAACGGCGAAACCCGCGCGCGACACCATGCCGATGCACAGGGGAAGGGGTTGATGATGCGAACACGCCAATTCGTCCGTTCCGAGCTGGCGGCGGCTGCGAGCTGGCCGCTAAGTGGGCTCGCCTCGGTACTGAGACCGGTCGGGGATGTGCCGGCCATGGGACTCGCCGGCAGCGCTGCCGCGCTGCGGGGCACCGATATCGAGGCCCTCGCGGCCTCCTTGCGTGGCGAGGTACTTCTGGCGGGGAGTTCAGAGTACGACCGGGCGCGCCGCGTCAGGACGCTTCGTTCGACGGGAAGCCGGCGCTGATCGTGCGCTGTACGGGCGCCGCCGATGTGCGGCAGACCGTGGTCTTCGCACGCGAGCATCAGCTGCTCACCGCCGCGCGCGCCGGGGGCCGCTGCGGGCCTTCGGCAAACCGAAGCGTGATGATATCCGGCCGACGCCCTACGTCGCCCTGCAGTCCAGCGCCGATGAGTTGCTCGCGCCGGGCAGGTGCTTACTATCTGAAGAGCGGCATGTTGACGCAGCTCCAGGACGACGGCATCGATCTCATCGTCGACTTCTTCCGGCGCATGCCGAGCGGGTACCTCGTGTTCTTCGACCACTGCGGCGGGGCATGCCGGCATATGAAGCCCGATGCGGCCGCCTTCCCCAACCGCGAGATGCTGTTCACGCTCGGCGCCCGCAGTGTCTGGCCAACCCATGACCACATCGAAGAAAACACGCAGATGATGCGCGCAAATTGGAAAGAACTGGCGCCGCTGACCGCAGGGTTCTACACGAACTCGGCGCGAACTTCGAACGGCTTGCTGCCCTCAAGGCCAAGTAGGATCCCAGGAACCAGTTCCGGCTGAGCGCAATCGTGCCTCCGAAGACGGCGTGAGATCATCTCGTCCACCATGGCACAAGACCGGCACCTGATCCCGCTCAGGTGGCCATCCGCGACTGCTTCGTTGACCCCAGCTTTGGCCTTGTGCTACCCCTAGACTTCAGGGGCGCGTTGCGAGCGTGGAATGCGGGAAATATCCAAAAATATGTCCGATCGTCGGCGATTGCTGCGGGCACTGATTGGCAGCGCGGCGACAGGGTCGTTGGCGCGATTCGGGATCCCGGAAGGACTCGCTGCGGCACCTTCCGGCGTCCTCACGCTTGACCGCCTGAGCGACAGCGCAGTGCTGATCGCGGGCGCCGGCGGCAATGTGCTGGCGCTGAGCGGTCCCGATGGCATGCTGCTCGTGGATGGTGGGTCGCCGGAACACTCCGGCGAGCTGCTGAAGACCCTGGCCAGCCTGCCCGGGGGGAAAAGCATCCGTACCGTCTTCAATACCCACTGGCATTGGGACCACACCGGAGCCAATGAGTTACTGCGCAAGGCGGGGGCGGACATCATCGCCCATGAGAACACGCGCCTGTGGCTGGGCACGCAGATCATCGAGACCTGGCAGGACCGCACCTTCCCGCCGCGGCCGCCCCAGGCGCTGCCGACCCACACGTTCTATTACAAGTCCTCGACGCTGCAGTTCGGTGATGAACCGATCGAATACGGCTATCTTGGGCAGGCCCACACGGACGGCGACATCTACGTCTATCTGCGGCGCCAGAACGTGCTGATGACCGGGGACGTGCTCTCGGTCGGCAGCTACCCGATCCTCGACTACTGCACGGGGGGCTGGATCGTCGGCATGCTGAATGCAACCCAGAAGCTCATGGAGCTGAGCAATGATCAGACGCGCATCATTCCCGGTTCGGGACCGGTGCAGACACGCGCCGATCTGAAGGCCGAGCACGACATGCTCGCCGCCGTGCGCGATAAGCTGTGGGAGCTCATGCGCAAGGGGCTCGCGCCCAGTGAAATCATCGCCGCGAAGGTGAGCGGTGACTTCGATGCGAAATGGGGCAATCCGAACCTGTTCCTCAGCAACGCCTATCAGGGAATGTACGGGCACATCGCGGAATTCCTCGGTAAAGGGGTGGTCTGAAGTGCGCTCGTCGATCGTTTGCCGGGCCCTGCTCGGTCTTGCCCTTGGGTCGAGCATCGCCGCCGTTCATGGTCCGGCGTTCGGCGCCACCGATCCGGTCGCGCAGCAGAAGTGGTCGATGCTCGGCGACTACTGTGTGAAATGCCACAACGCGACCGACTGGGCCGGCAGCGTTGCCTTCGACACCATGGCGCCCGCGGACATCCCCAAGGACGCCAAGGTCTGGGAGGAGGCGGTCACCAAGCTGCAGGGGCGACTCATGCCGCCGCCCGGCGAAAAGCAGCCCAGTCAGCAGACCATCGACTCTTTTGTCTCGTGGATGGAAACGCATCTGGACGCCGCAGCGCAGGCTCATCCGGATCCCGGCTATGTAACTTTGCATCGCCTGAATCGCGCCGAGTACGCCCGCTCGGTGCAGGAACTGCTCGACGTCACGGTCGACGCCGAATCCTTACTGCCCAAGGACACGATGTCCGACGGCTTCGATGACATTGCGAACGTGCTGAAGGTGTCGCCGACCTTCCTCGATCAATATATCTCCGCTGCCAGCACGGTTGCTGCCGAGGCGGTCGGCAATCCACAGGCCACCCGGAGCATCGTGAATCTGCGCGCGCCCCGTGCCGGACAGGCATACCACGCCGCAGGGCTGCCGCTCGGCACGCACGGAGTGGTGCTACACCATGATTTCCCGGCCGATGGCGACTACGACTTCGATCTGGGCGGCGGGGGGTTCTTTCCAGGGGCCGGCGCCGCTGCGACCCGGGTGCTGTTGCTGGATGGCAAACAGATACACGAGCCCGCCCCCGCCGCAGCGCCGGAAGCGGTTCAGCCCAGGCGGCGCCCACAGCCGCTGCGCATTCATGTGACGGCGGGGCCGCACGATATCGGCATCGCGTTCGTGGATCGATCGACACCCGAGTCCGACGACTGGCTGGAGCCGCAGGACCCTGGAGCGGGTCGTGGCGCAGGCACCTCCGGAGTGCAGATCACCGGCCCGTACAACCCGAGCGGCATCAGCGACACCCCGAGCCGTCGCAGGATTTTCATCTGCCATCCCGCGAGCGACAGCGAAGAGCTGCCGTGCGCCAAACAGATCATCGCCGGTCTGCAGCGCGTGGCCTATCGCCGGCCGGTCACCGACGAGGATGTCGCAGGCCCCCTGAAGTTCTTCGTCGATGCACGCCAGGGCGCGACATTCGATGCCGGGATCGAAAACGCGCTGGTGGCCATTCTGTCGAGCCCGAAGTTTCTGTTTCGCCTGGAGCGCACGCCGCAGAACCTGAGCGTGGGCGCCAGCTATCGCATCAGTGATCTGGAACTGGCCTCGCGCCTGTCGTTCTTCCTCTGGAGCGAGGGTCCCGACGATACCCTGCTGGGTCTCGCTACCGCGAATCAGCTGCATCAGCCGCAGGTGCTCGAAGCCCAGGTGCACCGCATGCTGGCGGATGCGCGCGCCAATTCACTGGTGACGAACTTCGGCTTTCAGTGGTTGAAAGTCGATGACATGGACAAGGTGATTCCGGATCCGGTCGAATATCCGAACTTTGATGATGACCTGCGCCTGGCCTTCAAGAAGGAGATGGAGCTGTTCCTCGGCAGCGTGCTGCTCGAGGATCACGACGTACGCGATCTGCTGACCGCGAACTACACCTTCGTCAACAGCCGACTGGCACTGCACTATGACGTACCGAACGTGCTCGGCGGGGAGTTCCGTCGCGTCACGCTCACCGATTCGCGACGCTGGGGACTGTTGGGGAAGGGCGCGATCCTGATGGGGACCTCCTATGCCAACCGCACTGCGCCCGTGCTGCGCGGCGCCTGGGTACTCGAATCCATCAACGGCACCCCACCACACGCGCCGCCGCCGGCGATCCCGGCGCTGGTGGAGAACGTTCCGGGCAGCAAACCGCTCACCGTCCGCGAGCGCATGGAGAAACATCGCGCGCAGCCCTCATGCAATGCCTGTCACGGCATCATGGACCCGATGGGCATGTCGCTGGAGAACTTCGATGCCATCGGACAGTGGCGCGTGAAGGACTACGACACCGGCACCCCGATCGATGCCTCCGGAAAAATGGCCAATGGCCAGGGCGTGAATGGGCCGGACGACCTGCGCCGGGCGCTGCTGGTGCATCCGGAGCAGTTCGTGCAGACCCTGACGCGCAATCTGATGGCCTACGCGATCGGACGCACGCTCGAGTACTACGACATGCCCACAGTTCGCAAGATCGTCCGCGATGCGAGTGCCCGCGGCGATCACTTCTCCTCGATCGTAGTCGGCATCGTCGAGAGTCCCGCGTTTCAGATGAAGCAGCTGCCGGATGGAGCCGCACCGGGTCAGTCGGACGTAAAGATCACTCAGGCCTCGAACCAGCACTGAGCGCAAAGGATCTCGTATGATTTTCATTACCAAGAAACACCTGTCGCGACGCGCCCTGCTGCGCGGGCTTGGTGCGGCCGTCTCCCTGCCGTTGCTGGATGCGATGATTCCGGCGCGCACCGCCCTGGCGCAGACGGCCGCCGCGCCGAAGATGAAGCTCGCGTGCATCTATTTCCCGCACGGCGCGATCATGGACAAATGGACGCCGAAGGGCGTGGGCAAGGACTTCACCCTCTCGCCGATCCTGGAACCTCTGGCCCCGTACCAGAAGGAACTCGTGGTCGTCAGCAATCTCGGCAACAAGCCGGCCGAAAGCGCCGCGGTGCATGCCATCGTGCCCGGCACCTGGCTCTCCTGCGTCCATCCGCGCGAGACCCAGGATCCCTACGGCGGCGTCACGATCGATCAGATCGCCGCCCAGCACATCGGCCAGGACACGCCACTGCCTTCGCTTGAGGTCGCAACCGAACAGGACGGCGGCGGGGGTGTCTGCGACCGGGCCTATGGCTGCAGCTATTCCGGGACGATCTCCTTTCGTACCCCCAGCACGCCGCTGCCGATGGAGTACAACCCGCGCATACTGTTTCAACGCCTGTTCGGTCGCGGCGATACCCCGGCCGAGCGCGCGGCACTCGGCAAACGCTACGACAGCGTGCTCGATCTGGTGGCTCGCGATGCCGAATCGATGCGCCAGGAACTGGGAGCGGCGGACCGCGCCGTGCTCAGCGACTATCTGGAGAGTGTGCGCGAAGTCGAGCGGCGGGTGCAGAAGATGGAGAGTCAGGATCTCTCGCACCTGAAACTTCCGGCCGTCCCACTGGGTATTCCGGAGCAGTTTCCCGAACAGCAGGCTTTGATGTTCGACATGATCGCGCTGGCCTTCCAGGCCAATCTCACGCATATCGCGACCATGACCATGGCGCACGAGGTCAGCAGCATGACCTATCCCTTCATCGGCGTACCCGACTCCTTCCACCCGATTTCGCATCACCAGGGCGATCAGACCAAGATCGAGAAGCTGATCAAGATCCAGACCTATCATTCGACGAAATTGGCCGCATTTCTCAAGCGCCTTGCGGACACGCCCGACGGTGAGGGTTCGCTTTACGATCACGCGATGATTCTGTACGGCAGCAACATGAGCAACAGCAATGCCCACGACCAGTATCCGCTGCCGACGGCGCTGGTGGGTGGCGCGTGCGGCAAGATCAAGGGCGGACAGCATCTGCGTTATCCGGATCACACACCACTCGCCAATCTGCTGCTGACCATGCTGCATCGAGCGGGCATACCGCAGGAAAAATTGGGCGACAGCAGCGGCGAGATTGCGGAGATCTGAAATGAAGACCTGGCTGCCTCTCGCGCTGATCGGCGCCGCGGTTCCGGCGCTCGCCGCTGCGGCTGGCCCATCGCTTCTGGAACTGGCCGAAACCGGACCGAGCGCCCAGGCCGTTGCGCTGATCGATCAGGGTGCCGATGTAAATGCCGTGTCGGACAACGGCACGACGGCGCTGATCTGGGCGGTGCACCGCGATGATCGGCCACTCATCGAGCGCCTGCTCAAGGCGCACGCCGACGTCAAAAAGGCCAATCGGTTCGGCGCCGCCCCCATGCTGGAAGCGGCCGGCTACGGCGACGTGGCGGTCATCGAGGAATTGCTCAAAGCGGGCGCCGATCCTGATACCGCGAATCCAGATGGTGAGAGTGCGCTGATGCTCCTCGCGCACACCAGCAACGTGCCGGCCGCTGATGCCCTGCTCAAAGCTGGCGCACACGTGGATGCCACCGAGAAATTGCGCGGCCAGACGGCGCTGCATTTCGCCGCGGCCGAGAGTCAGCCGGCCATGGTGAAGGAGCTGCTGCATCGTCACGCCGATCCCAACGCGCACTCGATCATTCTCCACGACCAGCGGCAGGTGAGTGCCGAGCCGCGCATCCAATGGCGCCCGCCCGGTGGGCTGACGCCGTTGTTGTACGCGGCGCGCCAGGGATGCCTGGAATGTGTGCGGATTCTGCTCAAGGGCGGCGCCGACCCAAACCTGAGCGATCCGGACGGGATTTCGCCGCTCCTGATCGCAACGGAGAACTTCCATTTCGACACGGCGCTGTACCTGCTCAAGGCGGGCGCCAATGCCAATCATTGGGACTGGTGGGGACGCACACCACTGTACGCCGCGGTTGACCTCAACACCCTGCCCTACGGCGGGCGCGCCGATCGCCCCTCGCTGGATGACACCACCAGCCTCAAGATGATCGAGTTGCTGCTCCAGGCGGGTGCGAATCCGAATGCGCAACTGAAGCTGTTCCCGCCTTTCCGCCAGATCGGCTCGGACCGCGGCGCCGATCAGATGCTGACCATCGGTACCACACCGCTCATCCGGGCGGCCAAGGCCGGCGACACGGACGCCATCAAACTGCTGCTGGCGCATGGCGCCAAGCCGGATCTGGCGAATAGCCTGGGAATCACTCCGGTCATGGCGGCCGCTGGGCTCGGCTCCAATGAAATCGATACCCGTGGCAAGTACGTGACCCAGAAGACCGCGAATGAATCGATCGACCTGCTGGTGGCCGCGGGTGCCGAAATCAATGCCGTGGACAACCTGGGACGCTCGGCGCTGCACGGCGCCGCCTATTGGGGCTGGGATGAGGTGGTGAAAAATCTCGTCGCCCACCACGCCGACTTGAGCGTGAAGGATGCCCGCGGTTTCACGCCGGTGGACACCGCCATGGGCCGCGCGGACGGCCACGGCCGCGGTGGCTCCGGCAAGGTGGTCAATGACCAGACCGCCAAACTGCTGCAGCAGCTGATGGCCAGCGACCCGAAGACCGCCAGCACGCCGCCCATCAGACCGGCCAATCAATTGCTATAGTCCTTTGCATGGCAGGATCCCGGGCCGCTCTTTCATTGCTGGCATCACTCGCGGCGCTGGTCGCGCTGCCGGCGCTCTGCGCCGAGACTTTCGACATCGGCCTCGCGGGCAGCGGCGCGCGCATTGATGCCAGCGCCGTCTTGGCCCGGGTGAGTGCGGCGCCTACGGTCGTGCTGATCGGCGGCCTCCACGGTGACGATGCCAGCGCGGCCGCGGTGCGTGCCGCGGTCGCCGATTTCGAACGTCATGGCGGACGCCAGGTCAATCTGCTGGCGGTGCCGCTGGCCAATCCCGATGGCGCCTCCCTGGTCTTTCCGCCTACGGGGATCGCCTATCGTGAACACGCCGAGTCGCATGTTCTGTGGCGCTGGCTCGGTGCTCAGGCGCCTGATCTGGTGCTGGTCGCCGGTGACGATGATTCCGGCCTGAGCGAGGCGCTGAGTACGCAGAAAGTGGCCGATATGGGCGCCATCCCCGCGCGTCACTGGTCCGGCAGGCCCGCCGACCTCGCCCTGCTGCGCGGCGCCATCGGCAAATCCGACGCACGCACGGAGCTCGAACGACGACGGGCACGCTCACCGCGGCAGTTGGCCATCGAGCTTGCAACCCGGTATGGCCGGGACTTCGATCAGCCCTGGTACATCGGTGCGATTGCTTTGATCGCGCGGGCGCGGCTCGGCGACACCGCGGACGTGCAACGGCTCGCGGAACCGTATCTTGATGGCAGGAAGGACAGCCTCGCGCATCCCAGCGAACTCGTGCTGGGCGGCCATATCCTGTTCACGGAACTCGCCCGCCGAACCGGCGATCCGCGCTATGTGGCGATCGTGCGCAAGGTGGCCGACCTCGGGTTCGACCCATCGGGGCAGATGCTCGAAGCGATGCCCTACAACGACCAGTTCAGCGACGCAGTCTTCATGGGCACGGTGATTCTCGCGCAGGCGGGCGCCCTGACGAGCGACAAACGCTACTTCGACATGGCCGATCGGCACCTGCGCTTCATGGAAAAACTCGATCTGCGACCGGACGGGCTCTACCGCCATCAGCCTGCCACCGATGCCGCCTGGGGCCGTGGCAACGCCTTCGCGGCACTCGGATTGGCGTTGACCGTCTCGGAGCTGCCGCACGAGCACCCAGGCTACGGGCACGCATTGCAGAGCTACAAGGCGCTGATGGCGGCATTGCTGCCGTTCCAGACTCGCGAGGGATTGTGGCGCAACGTCATCGATCATCCCGGCGCGTACCCGGAGTTCTCCGCCACTGCGATGATCGGTTTTGCCATGCAGCGCGGGCTCGAAAACGGCTGGATCACAGGTCCGCGTTACCGTGAGGCCGTCGCCCACGCATGGCTTGCCGTCAATTCTCGCAGTTCTGCGTCGGGCACCTTCATCGATGTCTGCGAGTCCACGCAACGCATGACCTCACTGGAGCAGTACCTGCAGCGCGCCGCGGTCCTGGGCCCCGATGCGCGTGGCGGTGCCATGGCAATGCTGTTTGCAACCGAACTCATGAACACACCGGGGCGCCAATGATCATCAAGCCGCGCGTGCGGGGATTCATCTGCGTGACCGCACATCCAGCTGGCTGTGCAGCCAACGTCAGGGAGCAGATCAGATACGTTACTGATCAGGGAAGCATCCCCGGCGGTCCCAAGAAAGCTGTGGTAATCGGCGCCTCGACTGGTTATGGCCTGGCTGCACGGATCAGCGCGGCTTTCGGTTCCGGCGCCGCGACCCTCGGCGTGTTTTTCGAGCGCCCCGGCAGCGAGAGCAAACCCGGCACCGCCGGCTGGTACAACTCGGCCGCCTTCGAGAGCCTCGCGAAGGAGCGCGGTCTGTATGCGAGGAGCATCAACGGTGATGCGTTCTCGGACCGGGTCAAGGACCGGACAATTGAGGTCATCAAAAAGGATCTCGGCAAGCTGGATCTGGTCGTCTACAGCCTTGCGGCGCCGCGACGCACGCATCCGAAGACCGGCGAGGTCTTTACATCGGTGCTCAAGCCGATCGGAAAATCGCTGCATCTGCGCGGCATCGACACCGACCGGGAGGTCATCAAGGACACCGTGCTGGAGCCGGCGACTCCAAGCGAGGTCGAGCAGACCGTGGCGGTCATGGGTGGCGAAGACTGGCAGATGTGGATCGATGCGCTACTCGAGGCCGGAGTGCTGGCCGAGGGGGCCAAGACGACCGCCTTCACCTATCTGGGCGACAGCATCACGCACGATATTTATTGGAACGGCTCCATTGGCGCGGCCAAGAAGGACTTGGATGCGAGGGTTATCGGCATTCGCGAGAAGCTCAGCGCCCACGGCGGGGATGCACGGGTCTCGGTGCTGAAGGCCGTCGTCACCCAGGCGAGTTCCGCCATCCCGATCATGCCGCTGTATCTGTCGCTGCTGTTCAAGGTCATGAAAGACAAAGGCACGCACGAGGGTTGCATTGAGCAGGTCTATGGGCTCTTCCGGGACAGCCTCTACGGTGCATCGCCGCACGTGGATCACGACGGGCGTCTGCGCGCCGATTACAAGGAACTCGAGCCGCTGGTGCAGGCCCGCGTGCGCGAACTGTGGAATCAGGTCAGCAATGAAAATATCTATGACCTGACGGATTTTGCCGGCTACAAGCGCGAGTTCCTGCGTCTCTTCGGCTTCGATATCGACGGGGTCGACTATCAGGCGGAAGTGAATCCCGACGTGGCGATTCCGAACCTCATTCAGGTCTAGGCCGAAACGGGCCGGTTGAGACGCTGCAGCCGCAGGACCAGCACGCCCGCCACCACGGCGACGACGGTGCTGGCAATGATCGGCCCCCGGTAGCTGCCTGTCCTGTCAAAAATGAATCCGGTCGCCGGCGGTCCGATCAGGGCCGCGACGCCGACGGCGGTGTACAGGTAGCCGAGCATGGCCCCAATGCGTCGGGTGCCGAAGAGATCAGCTGCGACGGCCGGATACAGACCGACGCAGCCGCCGTAACTCATGCCGAACAACACGGCGAAAGTCGCCAACATGGCGAAACCCGCCGCGAAACACCACAGCACGAAGCAACCGGCGACTGCGAAGGTGAGGATGGCGAGCAGTCGCAACCGGCCCATACGGTCTCCCAGTCCTGCGAGCACGAAGCGCCCGAAAATGTTGCCGATGCCGATCAGCGCGATGAGCATCGAGCCACTGCCTATCGACAGACCCATGTCCCGCGCCGCCGGAACCATGTGCACCAGGGGAATGAAGGTGCAGAACGAGGCAAACAGCAGCATGGCGTAGTACCTGCGGAAATTGCCGTCACGCCATACCGAGATCAGGCTCGGACGGTTCGTCTGTTGGAGCTCCGTTGTGACCTCGCGCCGCTTACGGATGAAGAGCGCAGCCGGCCAGCCGACGATCGCAATGATAAGTGCCAGCGCCAGGAAGCAGACACGCCAGCCGATGTGCGGCACTGCCATCCCCACGGCCAGCGGCAGCGTCAGGGTCCCGAGACCGAGGCCCGCCGTCGCGATCCCCGACGCCTGACTTCGCCGGACATGAAACCAGGATTGCACCGCCCCGAGCGCCGGCACATAGGAGAGGCCGATGCCGACTCCAACGCCGACGCCATACCAGGCGTAGAGAGCAGTCAGCGAGCCTGCGCGGCTGCCACCCACGTAGCCGACGGTCATCGCGATGAGTCCCGCGAGTACCAGGGCCCGTGTCGACCAGCGATCCGCGAGCGGTCCGGCAATGGCCCCCATGCAATAGAATACAAAGGCAGAGAGGGAGAAGACCAGCGCGACCTCGCCCCGCGAGGCATTGAAATCACTGGATAGGCCCGGAAAGACCGCCGAGAACGAATAGGCCGATCCAAAGCTCACGGCCATGACGAGGTGCGTGCCCCCGACGACGCGCCAGCCACCCGATGAGTCCAGCGTTTCACTCATGGCGGTATCATAGCGCCATGACACTCAACTTTGCGGCGCACGTCGAACTGATTCAGCTGTTCCTCGGCCATCGTCAGGAAATCGTCGAGAAGCTCCAGGAACTGCTCAACGCCCAGAAGAAACCCAGCCAATACCTCGCTGATGGCCCGCTTCTGGCGCGTCTTTTTGAGGAGGCTTTTTTTGCACCCGGCGCAATCACGCAGCAGCAGTTGCGTCTTCGGGATCAACTCGAAGAAGCGCACTGGGCCAGTGGCTTCAAGCCCAGCGACGTTCGGGGGAACGACCTGATCGATCCTGCTGAGATGATGATGCGCGGCTTCTTCCTTTGGCAGCAGACCCGCTGGCCGGGCCGCAATGGCCGCGTTCGTTATGCGCACACGCTGTTCAATCTGTACCTACTACGGTGTCTCGAGCTGCTGAGCATGAGATTGTGGGATGACGGACCAGGCGCCGCCGGCGATCGGCTTGCGCAGGTTCAAGGCCTGCTCGATGCGCTGTGGAGCACGTCACCTGCCGGACAGCCGCTATTCGTGCGCAGGGCGGCATGGCTCATCCCCTTGGCGCAGAGCCCGACGACGGATGAGCTCGCGGCATATTTCGAGGTCGCGAAGCAGGTGGCGGAAAGCCTCACCGAGGCGGATCGGCTCGAAGTCCATAGAGCCGGCGTGCTCATGGCAGGCGGACACCTGCGCTCACAGTTGCGCCACTACTGCATCAAGAACGGCGTCTCGCTCGCGGAGAATGCGCTGGTCCTCAGTTCACGCAATACCAACGCATTGGATTTCGCGATCACGATCCAAGGCCTCGTGCCCCTGCTCGCGGCCTACGAGCACGCCATGGGAACGGGCGATCAGCAGGCCCGGCTCGAATGGGCGGATGTGATTTTTCAGGGCGTTTCCGCCGATCCGGAACTGTTCGTCAACCGGCTCGACCTGCTGGGCGCATACAGCATGATCGAGCAATTGTTCATCGCGACCGACGCCGCGGGTCATGCCGTCTATACCGCGATGGGTCAGCGACACGTTCAGCTGCTGCGGCAATACGCCGAAAGGATCAGCCGTCTGCGCGAGTCACTGCGTGACGACCTGCCCCATTTCAGGCCGCTCGGGGGTGCCTATTCTCCCTACGGACTCATCTATGGGTTTTCATCCAATCTCACGGAGCACATGGCGCTCAAGACCTTGCAGGCCGGGGCCATCAGCCCATTCAGCCTGGAGGATGTTTTTTGCGCACAGCAAGGCGGCAGCGATAAACTCGCCTGGGTGAGCGGCTGGCGGAAATTGCCGCACATCAAACCGGAAGTGCAGCAGCTGTTCGAATACCCGCAGCAGTTTGCCGAGGACATCTTCGCGCGGATCGTGCATGCGCTGCACAGGAGCGATAGGGTGCAAACCGGGCATCTGGCCATCAACGCCGCGCCCCTCCCCGCTCTTCCGGCCCGCTACCTCGGATCGTCAGACCGGCAGCTCGTAGCTGCCGGTACCGCTCATGCTTATGAGGAGGCGCAGCTCCTGCACGATCGCAAGGAAGGAATGTTTCTGGTCAGTTACAGGACGGCGGGTGGCTGGGTTGCCCTGACCAAGGACATCCTGACTGAAGTGTTGGGAATCGGGCGAGACGCACCGGTCCATTTCCTACCACGCGCGGCCGCCGAGGTGTTGACCCTGATGTGTCCCAATTTCGTCATTGATTAAGCCTTTGGCAGGTCGTAGGCTAATCCCATGCAACATTCTCTGCGTCGCGAACTGATCAAGACTTTGGGGTTGTCGGCCGTGCTGTGGGGCCTGCCTCTCGCGGTGCGCAAAACGGCCGCCGCGGACTCGCCCCTCAACATCGGGGTGATCGGGTCGGGCAAGGTCGGCAGCGCGATCGGGCGCGTGTGGGCCGGAGTCGGTCATACGGTGATGTTCTCCTCGCAGAGCATCGGCCATGACCAGGACCTGGCGAAGCAGATCGGCGCCAGGGCGCGGTCCGGTACACCGGCCGAAGCCGCGGCGTTCGGCGAGGTGTTGCTGTTCGCGGTGCCTTACGGTGCCCTGCCCGATCTCGGCAAGACTCTGGCTGGCTCGCTCAATGGCAAGGTCGCCTTCGACGCCTGCAATCCCTTCGCAAGCCGCGATGGCGCGATCGCAGAGCAGGCCCTCCAACGCGGTGCCGGATTGATGTCCGCGCAACTGCTCCCGGGTGCGCACATCATTCGCGCATTCAATGCCGTGAGCGCCGCGCGCATGGGCCAGGCTCATGAGGATCCCGGTCATTTCGGCATGCCGATCGCCGGTGATGATCGCAAAGCCATCGAGACGGCCTCCCGCCTGGTGCGCGAGCTCGGCTACGAACCCGTACTCATCGGCGATCTCGCCATGGGTAAGTTCCTGATGCCCGGAACGCCGCTGGCAGGGGAGCACACGCCGCAGGAGATCCGCAGCATCGCCGCGACCCTGCACGCTTAAGCCGCATCGCTGTCAGGCCACGATCCGCCCGGCAACGCCGCGCGGTATCGATTCGAGCAGTTTGCGCGTATAGGGATTTTGCGGATGACGGTAGATGCTCTCGGCATCGGCCATTTCGACGGCGCGGCCCTGATTCATCACCATGACCTGATCGGCCATGTAGCGAACCACGGCCAGGTCGTGGGAGATGAAGATATACGCCATGCCGAACTCGTCCTGCAGGTCTAGCAGCAGGTTCAGCACCTGCGCCTGGACCGACACGTCGAGCGCCGAGACGGACTCGTCGCAGATGAGCACATCGGGCCGCAATGTCAGGCAACGTGCGATCGCGATGCGCTGGCGTTGGCCCCCAGAGAATTCATGCGGATAGCGGCTCAGGGAATCGCGCGGCAAGCCGACACGCTGCAGAAGATCCGCGGCCAGGGTCAGACGTGCCGCGCTGTCTGCGCCGATGGCGTGCAGTGCCATCGGTTCGGTGAGTATGCTGCCGATGGTAAAACGCGGGTTGAGCGAGGCGTAGGGGTTCTGAAAGACGATCTGGATGCGCTGGCGATACGGCATCATTGCCGACTCGCTCAGGCCGAGCAGATCCACCGCACCATTGGCGCCGTGCATGATGACGCGACCGGCGGTCGCCTGATGCAGGCGCATGAGGGTGAGGCCCACGGTCGTCTTGCCCGAGCCCGACTCGCCGGCAACGCCCAGGGTCTGGCCGCGCCGAAGTGAAAAGGACACCGCCTCGACAGCCGGTATTTCGCGCCAATGGAACAGTCCATCGCGCAGGCGAAAGCTCTTGCTCAGCGCCTTCACTTCGAGAATGACCTCCTGGCCGGCGCGTGCCACGCGCGGTGCATCGTGCAGCGGCGGCGCCCTGCCCCCCAGGAAGTCGGCGACCACCGGCAGGCGGCGCGGATGGCGTTCCAGATCCGGCCGGCAGGCCAGCAAGGCGCGGGTATAGGGATGCCTGGGTGAGGTGAATATCTGGGTCACCGGGCCGTGCTCACGCACCTCGCCGGCCTGCATCACGATCACCTCATCGGCGATCTCGCCCACGACGCCCAGATCGTGGCTGATGAACAGCACGCTCATTCGGTGACTGCGGCGCAGCCGCGCGAGCAGCTCCAGGACCTGCTTCTGGATGGTCACATCCAGGGCCGTGGTCGGCTCATCGGCGATCAGCAGTTTAGGCTTGCAGGCGATGGCCATGGCGATCATGACGCGCTGCTGCTGGCCACCCGACAACTCGTGCGGATAGCTGCGGACGCGCAGCCGCGGCTGCGGCAATCCCACCTCCGTCAGCAGCTCGATGGCGCGTTCCCGGGCCGCGCGCCGGCCAAGGCGTTCATGGATGCGCAGTACCTCGCTGATCTGGTCACCCACCGTAAACACCGGGTTCAAGGAGGACATCGGCTCCTGGAATACCACGGACATGGCACTGCCACGCAGGGCGCGGATCTGTGCCAGGGGCAGCGAGGTCAGTTCACGCCCTTCGAAGCGAATGCTGCCAGAAATGTGCGCGTTGTCGGGCAGGAGCCGCAGTATTGCCATCGCCGAGACGCTCTTGCCGCTGCCCGATTCCCCCACCAGCGCGACGGTTCGGTCGGCAGGGACATCGAAGCTGACGCCGCGGACCGCTACCCGCGGCGCCTCGCGGCCGACCTTGAACCCGACGGCCAGTTCGCGGACGGACAACAGCACACTCCCGGCGGTGGATTCGGTCATCGCAGCTTTGGATCCAGCGCGTCGCGCAGTGAGTCGGTAAAGAGGGAGAAGGCCGTGACGAACACCGCCATGAACAGGGTCGCGGCGGCCAGCTGCCACCACTTGCCGAGGATGAGTTCGGTCTGCGCTTCATTGAGCATCGTGCCCCAGGACACCGAGTCGACCGAGACGCCGAGCCCCAGAAACGACAGGATGACCTCGGCTTTGATGAAGTTGACCACGTGCAGCGACAGTTGCACCAGAATCACATGCGAGACATTGGGCAGGATATGGCCGAACATGCGCGCCAGCGGCGCAGCGCCAATGGCCTGCGCGGCGCGTACGTACTCGCGGTTGGAGTGTTTGATGTACTCGGCGCGGATCAGGCGGTAGATCCCGGTCCAACCGGTGAGGCCGAGAATGACGATGACGCTGGCGATGCCCCGTCCGCTGACTGCGGCAAACGCGAAGACCAGCAGAATGTAGGGCACCGAAGTGAACACGTTGTAGACCCATTCCAGGACGTCGCCGATGGGGCCGCCGAAAAATCCGGAGAACGCACCCAGGACGCTGCCGATGAAGGTCGCGACGAGGGCGGCCGCGAGTCCGACCACGATCGAAACCTGGGCGCCCTTGATGGCCTTCTTGAGCACGTCGCGGCCGTAGCGATCCCCACCGAACGGCAGCGTCCGAATACGCGGCCGCACCGTGGTTTCAAGTTCGCGCGTGCGTCGCTCGATGTCCGCGTAGTGAGGAGCGAGCGGATCAACCGCGGTCAGGTCGAGCATGTGGCCCGGCGGCGGTTCGATCATGGCCAGCTCATCAGGACCTGGACCCAGGAACGTCGGGTTTGCGTAGTGCACGCCCCGCTCCTCGGCCCAATCGCCCGCCAGCAGGTGCAACGAGACCAGCACGATCATGACCAGAAACAACCCGACCACGACCAGGGCGCCGACGCCGATGCGGTCGTACCTGAGACGCTGCATCACCTGTCCCCAGACGCCATTGCTCATTTGAGCACCACGCGCGGATCCACCAGCTTGTAGAGCACGTCGGTGAGCAGGTTGATCACCATCGTGAAAACGGCCAGATAGATGGTCGTCGCCTGAATCACCGGATAGTCACTGCGATTGACCGCGAGCAACACCTCACGCCCGAGGCCGGGTATCGAAAAGAATACTTCGATCAGAAACGAACCGACGAACAGACCCGGCAGCTGCAGCGAAATGTCGGTGAGGACCGGGATCAGGGCGTTGCGCAGGACATGCTTGAAGATCACCTGCCGCTCCGCCAGGCCCTTGGCGCGGGCGGTACGCACATAATCGTGACCCATCTCATCCAGGAAGAAACTGCGGTAGAGGCGCACCTGAGGTGCAAGGCTGACGAGCACGGCGAGCAGCACCGGCAGCGGGACGTAGACGGCCAGGTTGGTCCAGACACTCTTGCTCCAGCCCTGGATCGGGAACCAGCTGAGCTCGAATCCGAACAGCCATTGGCCCGCAATGATGTAAACCAGAAACGAGATCGAGAGTGCGATCGTGGTCGCCATCATCGTCAGCCGGTCGGTGAGCGAGCCGCGCACATAGGCCACACCCAGCGCAATCGGCACGGCCAGCACCAGCGTTAGCAGGAACAGGGGGACCATGACGGTCAGGGTCGCCGGTAAACGGGTGAGGAAAATATGCGCGACGGGCTCGCGTGTCGCCCAGCTGTCACCCCAATTGAAGGTGATGACTTCCTTGAAGAAGATACCGAGCTGGATCCACCACGGCTGGTCGAGACCGAGCTGCGCGCGGATCACCTCGACCTGCTGCGCCGAAGCATTCTGACCGGCGATGATCTCGGCCGGATCACCGCCGAAGAAGGTAAACAGTACGAAGACGAGCAGGATCACCCCGATCAGGGTCGGGATCATCTGCCAGATGCGGCGAATCAGGTAGCTGGTCAAATCGTTTTGCTGCCCTGGGTCTGTGGCGCAGATTATCATGGCGCCCATCGATGAACAGACTCCAAATACTCCTCTGTCTGCTATTCATTGCGGCGCTACCCGCAGCGCACTGCGCCGAACCCAAGATCCTGCGCTACGCTTTCGAGGTTGCGGAGACCGGCTTTGACCCGGTGGAGGTCTATGACCTGTACTCGAGCGCGATCCTCGAGAATGTCTTCGATGCGCCGCTGCGGTTTGCCTATCTGGCCGCTCCCGGCACGCTCGAGCCCGACACCGCGGATGGCATGCCCGAGGTATCGAGCGACTATCGAACCTTCACCGTCCACATCAAGCAGGGAATCTATTTCGATGATGACCCGGCGTTTGGCGGAAAACGACGGGAACTGACCGCCGAGGACTACGTCTATTCCATCAAACGCATCTTCGATCCGCACTGGAACAGCCCCCACTATGGCGACTACGAGGTACTCGGCGTTCTCGGCATACAGCAGCTGCGGGCGCAAGCGCTCAAGAGCGGCCATTTCGATTACGACCGCACGGTCGAGGGCATCAGGACGCTCGACCGCTACACCTTCCAGATCAGGCTCGCCAACCCCGCCCCGCGCCTGCTCGACAAGCTCGCATACGCCGACACCGTAGGCGCCGTCGCACGGGAGGTCGTGGAAAAATATGGCGAAGGCATCATGGCGCATCCGGTCGGGACCGGTCCGTTCCGACTGGCCGAATGGCGCCGCTCCTCTTTCATCGTGCTGGAGCGCAACCCGAACTACCGCACGGAGATCTTCCACGTCACGCCCGATCCCAGCGATCCGGATGCACAGAGAATCGCCCGGGAACTCGAGGGCAAGCGCCTGCCGCTGATCGATCGGGTCGAGTTCTCGGTCATCGAGGAAAACCAGCCACGCTGGCTGTCATTTCTGAATGGGGAGGCGGATTTCCTCTGGGTCATGCCCCGCAACCTGACCAATCTGGCGCTCCCCAATGGCAAAGCTGCACCCAACCTGGTCAAGAAACACATCCAGATTGAACGTGCGCCACAAATTGACGTGACGCTCCTCGCCTTCAACATGGAAAACCCCGTGCTGGGCGGCTACTCACCGCAGAAAGTCGCGCTGCGCCGGGCGTTCAGCCTGGGCTTCGATACCGCGGAGAGCATCCGCACCTACTGGACGTTTCAGGCATTTCCGGCACAGTCACCCATCATGCCGGGGGAGTTCGGCTACGATCCTGCACTTCGCACCGAGAACGGCCAGACCTCCGTTGCGCACGCCAAGGCGATCCTGGACGAATATGGCTATCTGCCACGTCATCAGCCGCCCTGGCGCGACAACCCGGACGGTTCACCACTCGAACTTGAGATCTCGACCCAACCCGATCAGCGCGCCCGGATCATGGATGAGATCGTCAAGAAATCACTTGACGCTCTCGGCATCCGCTGCCGCTTCAAGGTCGCCAAGTTTCCCGATCAGCTGAAGGCGGCGCGCGCCGGAAACTTCATGGTCTGGCTGCTCGGTGAGAGCGCCACTGCTCCTGATCCTTCGGGCATCATGATGGCGGGATACGGGCCGGCAGCGGGCTCGAGTAACTTCTCACGCTTCAGGCTCGCCGCCTACGATGCTCTGTACCTGAAGCAGGACCGGATCCCGGACGGTCCGGAACGACTCGAACTGCTGCGCCAGATGAATGCACTGCTCGTCTCGTACGCGCCAATGAAATTCGTTTCCCACCGCTACGTGATCGACATGGCCTACCCGTGGGTGCGGTACTACCGACGCTGGCCCTTCGTCGACTCGCAATTCCTGCGCTACGTGGACATCGACCCGGCGCTGCGGGCCGCGATGCAGCGACACTGATCGACGGTGACGGACCATCCAATGAAATCAGTCATCATCGCGGCGCTCACGGTTGCGTGGACATGCGCCGCGCCCGGCGCCGAACCGAAGACCTTGCGCTACGCATTCGAAATCGCCGAGACCGGATTTGACCCAGTCGAGATCTCCGATGTCTACTCGCGCGCCATCACCACCAATATCTTCGACACACCCCTGCGCTATGCCTATCTCGCGGCCCCCGGCACGCTCCAGCCGTCGACCGCTGACGGCATGCCCGAGCTATCCGGCGACTTCAGGACCATCACCATCCGGATCAGGAAAGGCATCTATTTCACCGACGACCCGGCGTTCAAGGGCAAACGGCGGGAATTGACTGCAGAGGATTACGTTTACTCCTTCAAACGCGTCTTCGATCCGCACTGGAACAGTCCGAACTACACGGACTTCGCTACGCTCGGGGTGCTCGGCATGGACGGGCTGCGCGAGCAGGCGCGCAAGAGCGGGCATTTCGACTACGACCGGCGCGTCGAGGGCGTCAGGACGCTGGATCGTTACACCCTCCAGTTCAAACTGAACACGCCGTCGCCGCGTTTTCTGCAGGATCTCGCGGACTCTGCCATGGGCGCAGTGGCACGCGAAGTCGTGGAACAGTACGGTGATCGCATCATGGAACATCCGGTCGGTACCGGCCCGTTCAGATTGGGCGAGTGGCGCCGCTCCTCCTTCATCGTCCTCGAGCGCAACCCAGATTACCGCACCGACATTTTCCATGTGACCCCGGATCCGAGCGATCCGGAAGCCCAACGAATCGCGCGCGAGCTCGACGGCAGACGCGTACCGCTGATCGACCGGGTCGAGATCTCGATCATCGAGGAAAGTCAGCCACGGTGGCTGTCGTTCCTGAATGGCGAAGCGGATCTGCTCTGGATCATGCCCCGCGACATGGCGGACCTTGCACTGCCCAACGGCAGGCCGGCGCCCAACCTTTTGAAGAAGCACATCCGGATTGACCGCGCGCCGCAGATCGATGTCTCGCATCTCATCTACAACATGGACAACCCGGTCGTGGGCGGCTACAGCCCGGAAAAGGTGGCTCTGCGGCGCGCCATGAACCTCGGCTTCGACACCGCCGAAGCCATCCGCACCTACTTCAAACTTCAGGCGATCCCGGCGCAGTCACCCGTCATGCCCGGTGAGTACGGCTACGATACTGCGCTGCGCACCGAGAACGGCTTGACCTCCGTCGCACGCGCCCGCGCGCTGCTGGACCAATACGGATATGTACCGCGCCACGGCACGCCCTGGCGCGACAACCCCGACGGCTCACCGTTGGAACTGGAGTACTCGACACAACCCGACCAGCGCAGCCGGATCATGGACGAGATCATCAAGAAATCGATGGACGCGCTGGGCATCCGCTGCCGCTTCAAGGTCGCCAAGTTTCCCGATCAGCTCAAGGCGGCACGCGCCGGCAACTACATGATCTGGTTCCTGTCCATGAGCGCGACCGGCCCCGACACCTCGGGGACGATGATGTCGGGATATGGCCCGTCGACGGGGGCCGCAAACCTGATGCGCTTCCGATTGGCCGCCTACGATTCTCTGTATCTGCAGCAGAATCAGCTTCCGGATGGTCCCCAACGGCTCGATCTGTTGCGCCGGATGAACGCGCTGCTGATCGCCTATGCGCCCGCCAAGTACATCGTGCACCGCTATACGATCGACATGGCGTACCCCTGGGTGCGCTACTACCGGCGTTGGCCATTCACGCGCAACGACTTCATGCGTTACGTGGACATCGACCAGACGCTGAAGGACCAGGCGCGACAGCGGTGAATCAAGCGGGCGACTCCGGGTGCTCAACGTCAGAGAGATCCCGCACGAGGTCGCGCTAAGGGCCGATCCTGATCGACCGGCACCCCATGCGAAGGTTAAGCACCTCGAAACAGGAGCATGCTATGGCGACCCGAAAGTCCCCTGCGAAAGCCACGACCCGCGCGCGGCGCATTGTCCGCGGCCTGAGCAAAGCGGGCCGGACCGCATTGAACCGAGCTAAACCGGAACTACGCAAGGCTTATGGGCGAGCCAAGGTCGCAACCGCGCAGGCCGGAGAGCTCCTTCGCGAGGAAATACATCATCTGAGTGCGCCAAAGCGTGCTGCGAGCCGCAGGCGTTCAGCCAAGGCGCGTTCGACCGTGGCTGCCAAAACGGCCAGGACCAAGAGGGCCGCCGTCCGCACGGTGCGCAAGGTTGCCCGCAAGGGCGCGCGGCGCGCGCACCTAATGTAGGCCGGGCCGTACGATCAGTCCTTCGTAGGCGGCAAGACTTTCGACCCTGCCCCCTGTAGGCAGACGCAAGTCTGCATGGGTGGAAAGCAGTACCGGCCCCGGGTCCGCCAGCGAGACAGGCTGCGCCTCGCCGCTGAAGTTGAGTGCGACGATCAGACGTCGCGCCTCAAGGCTGCGCTCGAAAATCAACAGCTGGTCGGTCACTTCGAGCAGCCGATAGGCGCCGAGCGTCAGGCTCGACTCGCGCTGGCGTAGCTCGATCAGCTGCCGGTAAAACGACAGCAGGGAGTGAGGATCCGCGGTCTGTGTAAGAACATTGCAGTCAAAGGCGTTGTCGCCGATGGGCAGCCACGGCTGTCCCTGCGTGAAACCGGCCGCGGGAGCCCGTGACCACTGCATGGGAGTCCGACACGGGTCCCGGCCGAGCCCGATACCCGGCGCGTTCTTCTCCCAAGGATCCCGAACCTCGTTGCGATGAATCACCCCGTCCACCATTCCGATTTCGTCACCATTGTAGAGGGTCGGTGTGCCCCGCAATGTCAGCAGCAGCAGTGCCGCCATTCTCGCCTGCGACCTGCCGCCCAGCCGCGTCGCCAGGCGGGGCTTATCGTGATTGCCGAGCACCCAGTTCGGCCACCCACCGGGGGGCAGCGCCGCTTCGTACTCCCCGATGAGGCTGGCAATTGCGCGGGCATTCCACCGGGTCCTGATCAGATGAAAGTTGAACGGCAGATGGAAGCCCGACAGGCAATCGCCATAGTAATGAACCATCCGGCTGATCGGCAAATAGGCCTCGCCGATCAACACCCGATCCTGGTACTCATCCGCCACCTGGCGCATGCCTTTCACGTGCACCTGGACCTCCGGAAGATCCGCCGTATGGGTGCGCAGCAGACGCCGCGCCGGGGATTGGCCCGGCTGCCAGCTCGGGTTCGGGGGATTGTCGGCGAGTGATTCGTCCTCGAGCAGAAAGTGGATCGCGTCCACCCGGAACCCGTCCACGTCGCGGTCGAGCCAGAAGCGCATGACGTCATGCAGCGCCGCCCGTACCTGCGGCTCCCGCCAGTTCAGGTCCGGCTGCTGGCGCAGGAACGCGTGGTAGTAGTATTGGCCGGAACCGGGGTCGAACGTCCAGGCCGGGCCGCCGAATTCGCTCAGCCAGTTGTTCGGTGGGCCGCCATCCGGCGCCGGATCACCCCAGATGTACCAATTGCGCCGGGCGCTGGTGCGCGCTGAGCGACTGTCGCGGAACCAGGGATGCATGTCCGAGGTATGGTTCGGCACCAGATCCATGATCAGCTTCAGACCGCGGCGGTGCATCTCCGCCACAAGCGTGTCGAATTCGGACAGGGAGCCAAACACCGGATCGATGTCGGTGTAGTTTGAGATGTCGTAGCCGAAGTCGGCCATGGGCGAAGGATAGATCGGCGACAGCCACACGGCCTTGACGCCGAGCCAGCACAGATAGTCGATGCGATCGATGATCCCGCGCAGGTCGCCGATGCCATCTGAGTTCGAGTCCTGAAACGAGCGCGGATAGATCTGGTAGATGACTTCCCTTTGCCACCACTGCTGCGACATTTACTCGAGTTTCCTCTTGTGCTGCGGCCACCACCGCTCGAGCATGGCCGCGGCCCATTCCCTGCCCCCCAAGCCGAACGCCAGCGCCAGGGCAAGCACCACACCGGCCAGCACGATCAGAAAGGCCCGCTGGATGAACTCACCGCCCACTTCCAACTGACTCAAGGCGATCATCAGCACGAAGGTCATGACGATGTAGCGGACGATCTTGCCGATCATGTCGGCATCGGAGATCTGCGCACCGACGCAATAGCCTTCGACCGACTCGCCGACGAAGCGGGCGAAATACGAACCCAGCACGAGTATCAGCCCGGCTACCACGATCCGGGGAGTGAAGAGTTCCACGCGCTGGAGCAGATCGGCAACGTAGGTTACTCCCAGCCCGTTGAACGCAATCATCAAGGCGGCGATGAGGACGATCCAGTACGCGAGCAGGCCAAAGGCGGTGGTCGTATCACCGCGCAGGCCGCCGCGCTGCAGGAAGTGATCGGTGCCGGCGCGCTCGGTCAGCACATAGAAATTGACCGCACGCAGTCCCCTCTCGATCGCGAAGCGCACTACTTTGGCGATGAGCCAGCCCACCGCCACCACCACCAGCGCCAATGCCAGCCGCGGCAGGAACGCCGCGGCCTGGTGCATGAACTCGCGCGGGGTGTCCAGCATTACATCAATGCTTTCCATGAAAGCCTCCTACTGAGTGGCGCTCCACTCCAGAATTCCCTGTAAGGGAATTCCCGCCCAGGTCGGGCGATTGTTGAGTTCGTATCGCAGCTCGTAAAGTGCCTTCTCGAGTTCGAACAGTCCCAGCAGGCCGCGTCCGGGTATCAGTGCCGTGTAGAGCGACCAGCGACTCGCCTCCGTATCATAGGCGGACAGGAACGCCTCGCGCACCTGCCGCTTCCAGGCTCGCGCCAGCGGCGCGAGCTTGGCGAGTTCAACCTCATCATGGGCGGCCGCGCGCAGCGCGCTGTGCTCCGCGTAGCTGAACGAGCGCAGCATGCCGGCCACATCCCGCAGTGGCGATTGTTTGGCCCGTCGCTGTTCGAGGCCGTGGCCCGGCTCACCCTCGAAGTCGATGATCACGAAGTCGTTACGCGTCACCAGCACCTGCCCCAGATGGTAGTCACCGTGGATGCGGATTTTCTGGCCTTCCGCTTCCTGCGCGGCAATCGTCTCGAGCTGTGCCAGCAGCGCCTGGCGCTGCGCCAGCACCTCATTGGCCCTGGCACGATCCGCGGGGGACAGCGCCTTGAGGTTCGCCTTCAGTAGCTTCAGGGATTCGCGCGCCTCGCCCAGCGCACGCTCGCGAAAGGCGTCGAAGTCCGGCTTGGTCAGTCGCTCGGGCTTGAAGTCCGGATTGTCGGTGGGGCTGGCCAAGGCGCCATGCAGCTGCGCGGTGCGCTGCGCGAGCGTCCGAATCACAATGAGAAATGCCGCATGCGCATCCACCGGCGGCCCATCCGTGGCCGGCGTCGTGCGATGTTCCTCCAGATGGCGCCGCAGATACTCGAGCGCATAGGTCCAGCCGTCGCCCTGGTTCTGGACGTACGCCTGCAGCATGGCCAAGAGCTTCGTCTGCCCGTCACTGCCCAGGTACTCGAGCATGCCTGCCACCGGGGCGCAGTTCGGATACCTTACGACGTCGGTCAGGTACAGACCCATCTCGAGTTCCGGGTTGGCACCGGTCCGCAGCCTGCGATATCCCTTCAGGATCAACCGCTCACCCAGCGTCACCACGGTGTTCGAACTGGACCCCTTCGGGCGGGCGACCGGGAGCGCCGCAAAATCCGGCCCGGTCAGGGCAGCGAACGCGGCCGTTTGCTGAAACTGAAGCTTGCCTTGCGCGGTTGCGATATCGCGGCGCTTCGCCATCGCCTCGACCACTGCGCGACAGAAGGCTTCATCGGCGAAGGCGTCGCCCATGACCCCGACATTGGCCTGCTGGCGGATTTTGGCGATCGCGGCCGTGGCGAGGTTGCGCATGCGCTCCTCGTCCCCGTCCTCCCACGCCTGCGCAAGCGGCATGAAGTACGAGGCCGGCTCCGGCCCGGTTTCGACCTCGAGCAGCGCCACCAGCCAGCTGAGTTTGCCTTCCTGCCACAGCACGTGATCGGCAATGCGCGCACGCTCGATCGCGACGCCCTTGGCCGCATACCAGCGCTGGGTCTCGATGAAACGTGGCAGCGTATCCGCTTCGAACTGGACCCGGGTCTTTTCGGCCAGGCCAATCCGCCAGGGCATCACCCGGTCACGGAACAGGGTGCTCCAGCCGTCGAACAGCACCACCACGGGGCGCTCATCGATGGAGAAGATGGGCTCATGCCACGCCGGGGCTTCCGCATTTACGGTCAGGCGGAACCAGTAGAATCCATGAGCCGACAAAGTCAGCAGGTACGGCAGGTCGCCGACGGGAGGAAACGTCGTGCGTCCCAGCATCTCGACCGGCACCCGGCCCTTGTACGCGGCCAGGTTCAGCTCCACCGGCTGCGCCGAGCGCGACAGATTGGCGACACACAGAATGGTGTCATCGCCGTATTCACGCAGGTAAGCCAGAATCTTGCGGTTGCCCGGCTTCAGGAATCGTCGTACGCCGCGGCCGAAGGCCTGACTGGTCTTGCGCACCGCCAGCATGCGCTTGGTCCAGCTCAGCAGCGAACTGGCGTCGCGCAGCTGCGCCTCGACGTTGGTGGCCTGATAGCCGTAAACCGCATCCATGATGGGCGGCAGATACAGCCGCTGCGGATCGGCGCGTGAGAAGCCGGCGTTGCGATCCGGACTCCATTGCATCGGAGTACGCACCCCATTGCGATCACCGATGAAGACATTGTCGCCCATGCCGATCTCATCGCCGTAGTACATGATCGGCGAGCCCGGCATCGACAGCAGCAGGCTGTTCATGAGCTTGATCCGATCGTGGTCGTTCTCCATGAGCGGCGAGAGCCGGCGGCGAATGCCCAGATTGATGCGGGCCCGCACGTCGGATGCGTAGGTCGTGTACATGTAGTCGCGTTCTTTGCTGGTCACCATCTCGAGCGTGAGCTCGTCATGGTTGCGCAGGAAGATCGCCCACTGGCAGTTTTCGGGGATGTCCGGCGTCTGCTGCATGATCTCGGTGATCGGATACCGGTCCTCCTGCGCGATCGACATGTAGATGCGCGGCATGAGGGGAAAGTGATAGGCCATGTGGCACTCGTCGCCGTCGCCGAAGTACTCACGCACATCCTCGGGCCACTGGTTCGCTTCGGCGAGCAGGAACCGGTTCGCATAGTTCGCATCGATTGCGGCGCGCAGCTTGCGGATCACATCGTGCGTCTCGCGCAGATTCTCATTGTTCGTACCCTCCCGCTCCACCAGGTAGGGAATCGCGTCCAGCCGGAATCCATCGACCCCCATGTCGAGCCAGAAGCGCATGATGCGCAGCACGGCCTCGAGCACCTGCGGATTGTCGAAGTTCAGATCCGGCTGATGACTGAAGAAGCGGTGCCAGTAATAGGCCTTCGCCAGCGGGTCCCAGGTCCAGTTCGAACTCTCGGTGTCGACGAAAATGATGCGGGTGCCCTGATACTTCTGATCGGTGTCGCTCCACACGTAGAAGTCGCGCTCGGGCGTTCCGGCCGCTGCCCTGCGGGCGGCCTGAAACCAGGGATGCTGGTCGGAGGTGTGATTGATGACGAGTTCGGTGACCACCTTCAGGCCCAGCCGATGGGCCTCCACCAGCATGGTGCGAAAGTCATCGAGGGTCCCGAACTGCGGGTGGATATTGGTGTACTCGGAGATGTCGTAGCCGTCATCCTTGAGCGGCGAGGGATAGAACGGCATCAGCCAGATCGTATTGACCCCGAGGTCACGGATGTATCCGAGCTTGGAGGTCAGCCCGGCAAAATCGCCGATGCCATCGTCATTCGAGTCCAGGAACGATTTGACGTTGAGCTGGTAGATGACGGCGTCCTTGTACCACAGCGGATCATCGACACCCAGCCCCGACGGCGCCGTTTCCGTGTCGTGAGTTTCCGCAGGCGCCGTGACGGTGTCTTTCATGGCCCGGCTTACAGGAAATAATCGAAGTCGTGTTCAGTGCGAACATGACGCCGAATCCTGAACACATGGGCCGGGACACGGCGCGGGTCCAGCATCACGAAATTGCGTGCACCGCGCCATTGGTAGCGCAGATTGCTCAGCAGGTCGTGCACCTGGTAGGGGCGGTCGGTCGCGATCCCCAGATCGTCCAGATCGAGGCTCAGCCAACCCGACTGGGTGTTGTACGGATCGAGATTGACCACCATCAGGACGATATTTCCGGTGGCGCCATCATGTTTGAGGTAAGCGATCAACTGGTCATTGTCGATCGCGCAGAACGCCAGGGTATGATCGGACTGGAGCGCGACATTCTCGCGCCGAATCCGATTGATGCGCGCGATCAGCGGCCAGAGACTGTCGGCACGGTCGAAGTCCCAATGCCGAACCTGATATTTCTCGGAGTCGCGGTATTCCTCGCTGCCGGGCTCGCGCGGCGCACTCTCCATCAGTTCATAGGCGGGCCCATAGATGCCGTAATTGGCTGACAGCGTCGCCGCCATGATCAGTCGTGCGGCAAAGACGCTGCGCAGACCCGACTGCAGGGACTCATGCAGAATGTCCGGGGTATTCGGCCACACGTTGGGTCGAAAATAATCGCGCCCGGGGCCGCGGCTCAACTCGGTGAAATACTCCACGAGCTCCCGTTTGGTGGTGCGCCAGGTGTAATACGTATAGGACTGGGTAAAGCCGAGCTTCGCCAGCCGGTGCATCACCTTCGGGCGCGTGAAGGCCTCGGCCAGAAAGATCACCTCGGGAGTCGCGCGCTTGATTTCCCCGATGCTCCATTCCCAGAAGGCGAAGGCCTTGGTGTGCGGATTGTCGACGCGAAACACCCGCACCCCCTGCTCCACCCAGTACTGCATGACGCTTTTGAGTTCCTCCCACAGGGCGCGCCAGTCGCTGCTCTCGAAGTCGAAAGGATAGATGTCCTGGTACTTCTTGGGCGGATTCTCGGCGTACTGCACGCTGCCATCGGGCCGATGCTTGAACCACTGCGGATGCGCGCGCACATAGGGATGATCGGGCGCGCACTGGAAGGCAATGTCCAGCGCAATCTCGATGCCGACTTCGCGCGCCGCCTGCAGCAGTGCCTTGAAGTCCGCGAGTGATCCAAGCTGCGGCAGGATGTCCTTGTGGCCGCCTTCCGCAGACCCGATCGCCCACGGGCTTCCGACATCGCCGGCCGCAGATTCCAGGGCATTGTTGGGGCCCTTGCGATGCATGTGCCCGATGGGGTGAATGGGGGGCATGTACAGCACATCGAACCCCATGCGGGCAAGGTACGGCAGGCGCGCCTGCACATCCCTGAAGGTGCCGTGCGGGCCGTTTTCGCTGGCCGCGAGCCGCGGAAAGAGTTCGTACCAGCTGCTGAATTGGGCGCGCTTGCGGTCGACGATGAGCTCCCGGGACAGGGTCGCTGCCAGGCTGCGATCAGCGTAACGCTTCGCCAGCTGCGCGCGGGCAGGGTCCAGCGCCAGACTCTGCATGGCCGCTGCATCGGCGTGGCCCGTCGTATCCTGCGCCATGGCATCGAGCTGCCTCGCCCAGTTCGACAGGGTCGCGGCATCCTCCGTGCCGGCGCGAGTTGCCGCTGCTTCGATCAGTGCCGCGCCGGACTGCAGCGCGATTCGGATATCACTTGGGTCATTGCGGCGTTCGAGCTCACTGCGCCACGACTCCAGGTGGTCGATCCAGGCCACCACGGTGAAGCCATAACGACCCGGCACCGGTGGCGTGAACTCGGCCGTCCAGACATCGTTCGGCAGTGCGGCCATCTCAACCTCTTGGGGCTGCACCTGATCGGTCGCCTGCCAGCGCAGCACCACCCCCAACTTGTCATGTCCGTCGGTGAAGCAGTGCGCCTCGATGCGGACCGGTTCGCCCGCAATGCGCTTGGCTGCAAACCTGCCGCCGTCGACGACCGGAGAGACGGCGTCCACCACGGCGCGCACCCGGCCGTCCGCCCATGGCTCGACCTCGGGTGCCGGTGTCTTGCGCTTCTTCTCAGCCATGTCCTTCCCAGCGCAGCATGATCGTCGCCAGCGGCGGTATGTTGAGGTTCAGCGCGTCGAGTCGCCCGTTGGCGCTGACGGGTGAGGATTCTACGCTCCCCAGATTGCCCCACCCCGAACCGCCGTATTCGTGGGCATCGCTGTTGAGGATTTCGCGCCATAAGCCGCGGTGCGGGATGCCCAGCAGAAAGTTGCTGCGCGGAACCGGCGTAAAGTTGGTCACGACCAGCACCGGGGGGCCGTTCACGCTCCTGCGTACGAACGAGGTCACGCTCATCTCCCAATTGTCCGCATCGATCCATTCGAAGCCCTCGGGCCCGAAGTCGATCTCGTGCAGGGAGGGTTCGCTGCGGTAGACGCGATTCAGATCCCGGATCCAGCGACGAACGCCGGCATGTTCGCTGCGATCCGTCACCCACCACTCAAGCTCCCCGTCGTGCGTCCATTCGCGTCGCTGGCCGAACTCCCCGCCCATGAACAGCAGCTTCTTGCCGGGGTGGCCCCACATGTAGCCGTAGAGCGCCCGCAGGTTCGCGAACTGCTGCCAGGCATCGCCCGGCATCTTGCTCAGCAGGGAGCGCTTGCCGTAAACCACCTCATCGTGTGAGAGCGGCAGCACGAAGTTCTCGTTGAAGGCGTACAGCAACGAGAAGGTCAGTCCGCCGTGGTGAAAGCGGCGATAGAGCGGATCCTGCTCCATGTAGCCCAGGACGTCGTGCATCCAACCCATGTTCCATTTCAGGCCAAATCCGAGGCCGCCCATGCTGGTGGGTCGCGACACCATCGGCCAGGCCGTCGACTCTTCGGCAATCATGGTGGTGCCGGGGTAGTCGCGGTATGCGGTCTCATTCAGCGTTCGCAGGAAGTGAATGGCCTCGAGATTTTCCCGACCGCCGAAGCGGTTCGGGATCCAGCCGCCGCTCTGCCGCGCATAATCGAGGTAGAGCATCGAGGCCACCCCGTCCACGCGGATGCCGTCGATGTGATACTTGTCGAACCAGAATGCGGCCGAGGAGATCAGAAAGCTGCGCACCTCGTTGCGCCCATAGTTGAACAGTGCCGAGTTCCATTCCGGATGAAAACCCTGCCGCGGATCCTCGTGCTCGTACAGATAGGTGCCATCGAAGCGGGCCAGGCCATGCGGATCGATGGGGAAGTGCGAGGGAACCCAGTCCAGGATGACGCCGATTCCCTTCTGGTGCAGGTGATCGACGAAGTACATCAGATCCTGCGGCGTACCGTATCGGGCCGTCGGGGCAAAATAGCCTGTGGTTTGATAGCCCCACGAACCATAAAAGGGATGCTCGGTGATCGGCATGAGTTCGACGTGGGTGAAGGCCAGGTCTGACAGGTACTCCGCGAGCGCATGGGCGGCTTCACGGTAATTGAGAAAGGCTCCGTCCTTGCGACGCCAGGAGCCCAGATGCGCCTCATAGATCACCATGGCCGAACTGAGTCCGTTGCGGGCCGCGCGCGAGCCCATCCAGGCACTGTCCTGCCACTCATGGTTGAGCGACCAGACCCGCGAGGCGGTCCGCGGCGGCTCCTCGCTCAAGAATGCCACCGGATCGGCTTTATCCAGCACCCAGCCCTGGCCGGTAATGATCCGATATTTGTAGGCCTGTCCCTGGCGCACGCCAGGCACTCGTGCCCCCCAGATGCCCGACCCGTCGGTGCGGCGTGCCAGTGGCGAGGCCGCGCCCTCCCAGCCGTTCCAGTCCCCGATGACCGATACGGCCGTGGCATTCGGCGCCCAGACGGCGAACTGCGCGGTGCCATCGGTCTCGGCGAGGTGGCACCCTAAGAGGTCATAGAGTCTCGCGAAGGTTCCCTCGCGTAATAAGTAGATATCCTGTTCCGACATCGGGTCACTCGCGGGGGGCGTTTCAAACGCGGACGGTTAGCCTACGCCAGTCGCCGCGCCCGCCGTACCCGCATTGCTTGTAGGAGTCGGCTGGCTTGACGAATGGACTTGTGGACTTTTCACCTTGGGGTAGCCTCAGGCATATGCCAAAGCGAGCAGGCGTCATCCGGGTCGGCATCGGTGGCTGGAATTACGAGCCCTGGCGCCAGACGTTCTATCCCCCCGAAATTGCTCGAAGTCGGGAGCTCGACTACGCGAGCCGGCAGCTGACGGCGATCGAGATCAATGGAACGTTCTATGGTCTGCAGAAGCCCGCGGTCTTTGCCAGGTGGCATGACGCGACCCCCGACACGTTCATGTTTTCAATCAAGGCGCCCCGCTTCATCGTCCAGCGCAAGGATTTGGCGAGCGCCGAATCCTCCGTAGAGCGATTCCTGGCGAGCGGCATCACCGAACTGAAATCCAAGCTCGGGCCGATCCTGTGGCAACTGGCCGATACCAAAGCGTTTGATGCGAATGAAATCGACCGCTTCCTGTCCCTGCTCCCCGCAGAAAGATCCGGATGGGCTCTGCGTCATGCGCTCGAGATCCGTCACGCGAGTTTTGTGAACCCGGAGTTTCTGCAGATCGCACGCAAACACGACGTCGCGGTCGTATACGAGGATGATGCGACTCATCCGAGCATCCCCGATCTCACATCGAGTTTCGTATATGCACGCCTGCGACGCAGCGTCGCGACCCGCGCAACCGGATATCCGCTGTCTGACCTGAAACACTGGTCGAAGTGCGCCCAGGCCTGGGCGAAGGGCGAGGAGCCCCGTGACGTATTCATTTATTTCATCAATGGTGCCAAGGAACGCGCGCCGGCCGCGGCCCAGAAACTGATCGCGATACTCGGTGCTGCAGTATGACCTCGCCAGTTGATCCCGATGGACCGTTGGCGATCGAGGATTACGCAATCATCGGTGATTGCACCACCATCGCGCTGGTCGGCAGGAACGGCTCCATCGACTGGCTGTGCTGGCCGCGATTCGATAGCGCCGCCTGCTTTGCGGCGCTTTTGGGACAGGCAAAACACGGCCGCTGGTCGATGGGTCCGGCAGACGAGGTCATCGCGGGCAGGCGCGCCTATCTGAAGGATACCCTGGTGCTGGAGACGGTGTTTGAAACCGCGGCAGGCACCGTGGCGCTCATCGACTTCATGCCCGTGAACAAGCCGGCCTCTACGCTGATTCGGATCGTCGAAGGCCGCAAAGGCCGGGTGCCGATGCGCATGAACCTGACACTTCGCTTCGACTACGGGTCGTCGGTTCCCTGGGTTTATCGCTTGGCTGAGGAGAACGGCAATGTCGCCATCGCCGGCCGCAGCCTCGTGGTGCTGCGCACCAGCGTCGAGTTGCGCGGCGAAGGACTTGCGACGGTCGCTGATTTCGCGATCGAACCTGAGGAGCGAGTCGCCTTTGTCATGAGCTACGGCCAGTCACACAAGACCCCGCCCGATGCGGTCGATCCCGAAGCGGCTCTGCGGGAAACGCTTGCCGTATGGCGCGACTGGTCGGCACGCTGCCCCTATTCCGGAGCACATCGCGACGCGATCGTGCGCTCCCTCCTCACGCTCAAGGCAATGACCTTCGGCGAAACGGGCGCGATCGTGGCCGCCCCCACCACCTCGCTGCCGGAACAGCTCGGCGGAGTCCGCAATTGGGACTATCGCTACTGCTGGATTCGCGATGCGACGCTGACGCTGACCGCACTGATGGGAGCGGGATACTACGAAGAGGCCGGCGCCTGGCGCGACTGGTTGCACCGGGCACTGGCGGGGACGCCCCAGGACCTGCAGATCATGTACGGCATATTCGGCGAGCGGCGCCTGGCGGAGTGGGAAGTGCCCTGGCTCCCCGGCTATCAGGGCGCTGCGCCGGTGCGCATTGGCAATGCCGCCTCCGGCCAGCTGCAGCTGGATGTGTGGGGCGAAATGATGGATGCGCTGCACGTCGCGCGCGAGGGGGGTCTTGCCGATTCGGCATCCGCCTGGGACATGCAATGCCAGGCGCTCGAGCATCTGGAACAGATCTGGCAGGAGCCGGACGATGGGATCTGGGAAGTCAGAGGTCCGCGTCAACACTTCACCCATTCCAAGGTCATGGCCTGGGTCGCATTCGACCGGTCAATTCGGGACGCCGAAAAATACTCGCTCCCTGCGCCACTGGAGCGATGGCGCACCATCCGTGAGGAGATCCGGCAGGCTGTGTTGAAACACGGCTTCAATCCGGCCCGGAATGCCTTTACGCAGAGCTTTGATGGCCAGGAACTGGACGCCAGCCTGCTGCTGATCCCACACGTCGGATTCCTGCCCATCGATGACCCGCGAGTGAGCGGGACGGTCGCCGCCATCGAGCACGAACTGCTCGTCGGCGGCTTTGTGATGCGCTATCGCACGCAGAGCGGGGCCGATGGCCTGCCGGCGGGCGAGGGGGTTTTTCTGCCCTGCAGCTTCTGGCTGGTCGATGTGTATCAACGACAGGGTCGCGAGGACGAGGCCCGGGCGCTGCTTGAACGACTGCTCGCGTTACGGAACGACGTCGGACTGCTCAGTGAGGAATACGACACACGCAGCGGGCGTCAGGTCGGAAATTTCCCGCAGGCCTTTTCACACCTGTCACTGGTGCAGAGCGTACTGGGCCTGGAGGGTCAGATGCCATTGCGCGATCAGGTGGCCGCGGCTCAGGAGGTGTAGGCCCTGCAGATCGGTACTCGGGGAACGCCGGAACCGGCCTTCACACTGCCATCGGGCAAGCGGACCGAAATCGGTGCCACCTTCACCCGCGCCACTCCGAGCTCGCGCGTGATGCCGATCTTGCGCGCCGTCGCGGGCGACAGATCGACGATGCGGCCTTTCACATAGGGGCCGCGATCCTCGATCGTCACAATCGCACTCTGCCCGGTCTGCAGATTGGTGACCTTGGCAGTCGATCCGAGCGGCAGGGTCCGGCTGGCCGCGTTGATCCCGTGCGGATCCATCCTGCGCCCATCGGCCATCACGCGGTGGGCAAAGCTTCCGGCATAGAAGGAAGCCTTGCCGAGTCGCGTCGTTCCGGAAAGGTCGGGCCGTCCTGGCGTGACAGCGGTGCGCGACACGTTTTCGTACGGGATGACGCACGTCAGGGGCCCGACCGGGCTGCTCGGGCGCGGCTGCCACCCCGAAGTGCATAGGACGATGCCCGCGATCAGCGATGTCTTGCTCAATCCATTCAAGCTGAGGTGCCAGTCAATTTGCCTGTGGTCAGGCTACTGGCGGCGCCCCGTTCGATCTGTAGGCGTCGAGCCTTATGTGAAGTCCCAAATTCTGCCGTCGCTGTGCCAAGACTACGCTTCAACTATGATTCGAGCTTGCTGACCAGTTGATGAAGTTTTGCGTCGCGCTCGGGAGCCTGATCATTGGGCCCCAGGAATTCCATCATCGGCTTACCGGACTTCGTGCTCTCTGAGATCACCTTGAGAGCGACCAGCGTGGGTGTTGCCAGAATGACTCCGGCGACTCCCCAGAAAAGTCCGCCGAACCAGAGGCCCAGGAAAATCAGCAAAGGATTCACCTCGAGTCGTCGCCCCACGAGCAACGGCTGCGCCACCTGGCCTTCGAGTGCCGCAATCATCACGTAGCTGCCCGCAACCCCGAATACAGGGCCCAGTTTGTTGAAGGAGACCAGCGCCACGATGCTGACCAGCGCCAGCGTCGTGACCGGACCGGCATAGGGAACATAGTTGAGGAGCGCCGCCAGAGCACCCCATAGAAAGGGCGTTGGCATGCCCCAGGCCCACATCACCAGCCCGGTGATGGTTCCCAAGCCGATGTTTATCAGCGTCGTGACGAGATAGAAGTGCCCCAGCTCATTGCGCACGCGCTCAATGATCTTGAGCACGTGGGAAGCTTCCAAATCGTTCGCGAACGCTGCCGTCATGCGCGCAAGCATGGGTGGGCCGCCGGCGAGCAGGAATAGCGTGACGATGGTGAAGGTCAGGAGTGCCGCAATGATCGGAGCGCTGATATCCAGTATGAGAATGGGCCCGGTCTGCACCGCTGCCGGAGCCGCCGGAGCCGCAGCCACCTTTGCCGGCGGTCCGATATTGGACGCCGTCGCTCGCAGGTCATCGAGATGGCTGAAAAACTTCGTCATCGGGCGTACCTTGTGCCGCACGGACGCCATCGTTTGCGGAGCTTTGGCAAACCACTCCTGGGCAGGCGCCCACAGAAGATTGATCGTCCCGCCGATCAGGGCCAGCGCAATCACCAGAATGAGCGTGGCGCTTACCGAGCGCGGGATATGGTGGCGGTGCAGCGCTTCGACGGGTCCGGAAAGCACCACGCTCAGAAGCAGTGCGAGCGCGACCGGAACGAACGCCGCATGCGCGATGTAGAGCAGTGTACCGATCACCGTGAAGACGAACACCTTGGCTGCGACGCGCGGCCAGGTGCGGCCGGCGGCGTCGCGCGAAGCTCCCCCTGGTTCGATGGGCCGCAGCATCAGTTCGGTGGCATGTGCTGAGCCCCGGCGCTGCCACCGGGAACCGTGCCGGGATCGCGGGTCGCAGTACTCTTGGTCTTCAACGCGCGTGACCAGGCCTGAAACTCCTCCGGACTGAGGTAGCCATCGTGATTCAAGTCGAGCATGTCGAAATCCGCGGACAGCTCGGGATCCGCCCGGGCTTCGCTGCGTGAAATCTTCCCGTCATGGTTGGTATCGAGGGTGTTGAAGGCAATCGGCTTCGCCTCCGTCGCGACCCCTTGGGCGAAAAGTACTCCACAGGCCGCGCTGGCCACCAGCAGACACGCGAACCCCATGACCCTGTTCATAGCCGGACTCCTGAGCTTACGGGGATGAACGGTAGGCCTTCGGCGGGCGGACTACCATTAAGCCAACGCTTGGTTAACCCATCCACAACGCAGCAAGGCGCTGTCGGCGGGCGCCTACATTGGAGCGGCGTTTGCGTTTGATCGGCGTAGCGCGAAAATCGACGCTCAAGGTGTGCTCGCGGAGAATTCTGGATGACGATAGCACTGGTGGTCAATGGCGTGCCCGGCTTGCAGCTGTCCATGGCAGACGGGCTGCGCGCGCTGCAAACGCTATTGGCGGATCGCCAGAGTAATGGCTGCAGTATTTCACCCGCCGAAGCTGCGAGCTTCGGCACGCAGTACCGGATTCAGCATCCCGGTGCCGGTGTCGAAGTCGTATTTCTGACCGATTATCCCGACCCCGAAAATGTCGATTGGGATGCGGGTGACTGAAGGTGATGCCCCGCGTATGAGGCTCGCGGCAGGCGATCTTATGTTCAAAGCCATCGTGCGGTGGTCCGCTATCGGGTTTCTGCGCTCGTCCTCCTACAAGACTGCATCGCAAATATCGTCAAGCCGGCAGGCGATTTGCCAGATCCTCGAAGAAATGTGCGGTACGCACACTTATGTCCTTGAACCCTTAGCTAAAACTTCGGTACGGCATTTGGTTATAAAGACAGGGAAAACATGGCCTTCGGTGCAATGGCAGTGGCACTCCTGCTGGCGGCGTCCGCTGCCGGTCTGTGGCTGCAATTGGACCGGACCCGCCGGGCGAGCAGAGAGTACCTGCTTTCGCATGCGAGCTTTGAACAGTCTCCTCAAGCAACGGTGTTGCTGGAAGTCGCGACCTTGCAGGTCGTTACCGCCAACCAGGCTTTCCTGACGGAGTCCGGCTACAGCGCCGAGGAACTCTCACGCATTTCGATCACGCAGCTGTTCGGCGATGAAGCCTCCCGCGACAATCTGCAGGCGCAGTTGAGTGAACCCGCGCATCGCGCCGCCCTGAAGATGCGGCTGCGCCGCAAGAACGGACAGATCGTCCAGCTCGAAGTCGTGGGGCACAAAGTGCGGATGGGTAACCGGACCGTCCTGTCCTATACCTGCCAGGACACCTCCCTGCGCACCCGGTTTGAGTCCAAGCTGCTGGAGAAGCAGCAGCACCTTGACCACCTGGCGCACCACGATCAGCTCACCGGTTTGCCCAATCGCCTGTTCCTGGCAGTCCATCTGCCCGAGGCGCTGCAGACTGCCGCACGCAACGGTCAGATCCTGGCGGTCCTGTTTCTGGACCTCGATCGCTTCAAGCAGATCAACGACTCCCGCGGCCACGAAACCGGCGATCAGTTGCTCAAGGCCGTGGCGCAGCGGCTGCGCGCCACGCTTCGCGGCGAAGACATCGTGATCCGCATGGGTGGGGACGAATTCGTCGTGATCATGAAGTCGGTGCGCGATGCCGAGGAAGTCAATGAGGCGGCATTGCGAATCACCGATTCGCTGTCGAGCCCGATCGTCATCGACGGCAGATCACTCACCACCACCGCCAGTATCGGCGTGAGCCTGTATCCGCGCGACGGCGCGGACATCGGCGAACTGCTGCGGCATTCCGACACCGCCATGTACCAGGCCAAGGAGCGCGGCCGCAATAACTGCCAGGTATTTACGCCGTTCATGGACCGACGCCTGAAGCAGCGCATAGCCATCGAGACGAACCTGCGGGCCGCGCTCGAGACACATCAGCTGGAGGTGTACTACCAGCCGATCGTCGAAATCCGCAGTAATCAGGTCGTCGCCCTCGAGGCGCTGCTGCGATGGAATCATCCCACCAGCGGATTTATTTCCCCGGGGCGCTTTATCAGCATTGCGGAGGAATCGGGACTCATCGTCCCCATCGGTGAATTCGTGCTGGAGCGGGTTCTGCAGGATGCAAACCAGTGGCGCAAGGACGGATGCAAGCTGGCGCCGATCGCCGTCAACGTTTCGGCGGCACAGCTGCAGCGTTCGGACCTGGCCGGCGTCATCCTCCGGCTGAGCCAGAAGTTCGAGGTGGAACCCACGATTCTGCAGATCGAACTCACCGAAGGCACCATCTTCGAGCGTCGCGAGGCGCGTAACGGTGAATCCAACGAGGATGCCGTCGCCAAGCTTCACGACCTGGGCATCCATATCAGCATCGACGATTTCGGCACCGGCTACTCGAGCCTCTCGTATCTGAAGCGTTGGCCGGTCGACTCGATCAAGATCGACAAGAGCTTCGTGCGTGACCTGGGCAGCGATCCCAGTGATCTCGCCATCGTGGGTGCCATCATCGCGATGGCGCGCCACCTGCGGATCACGGTGATCGCCGAAGGAATAGAAAGCTGGCAGCAACTGGAGAAACTGCGCGAACTGGGCTGCGCACGGGCTCAGGGCCATCTGTTCGCGAAGCCCACTCCCGCCAAGGGCTGCAAGCGGTTTCTGCAGGGCACGCCGATTGATCTCACGGCGCGAAACCGGGCTTCCGATACGCCCCTCGCCACCGGCACCTGGCCGGCGGCGCAGAAACACTAGTATTCGATCGGCCTCAGGGCTGGCGCAGCGCCTTCCGCACCCTCGAGGCGAATCTGCGAGGCGAGCCCTTGTAGATGCGCCTGCCGACTGCAAAGGCCTCGGCCTGCAATGCGCGTCTGGCGCGCCTGATGCCGGTCAAGAGCGGCCCGCCATGACCTGGTTCTGCTTCTTCGACCTTCTGTCGCAATACCGCAAGATCATGGTCATCCCCGAGCAGCGCCGCCAGTCTTTGCGCACGCTTGCCGACATTGCCGAGGCTGGCCCGGTAGGCGCTGCACATCAGCTCGACGTCGTTGTACAGGTACTTGACCTGCTTGCGCCACTCGTGGAGGGCTTCGGTCGTGGGCTGCCGACGGGCCAGGCGATAGGCCTTGCGGCCCGCCCGATAGACCTTGCGCATTCCGCGGTGCGCGGCGGCGAGGTCCGGCATTTTCGGTACCCGTGCCCGAAGCCGATCGGCCGTCTGGTCCAGGCGCTCGCTGATCTGGCGCAGGCATTGCGGCGTGATGGCCCGTCGCTGCGCGCGGCAGTTCCTGAGCAATCGCCGATGCAGGTCGGTCTTCGGCGCCCGAAGCACGGCATCCTCCTGACGGTGAGTGAGTTTATCCAGGGTTTGCAGCAGCGCCGTCGCATCGCGCACCGCGGTCAACGGCCTCGCAGCGTCACGCACCCGGGCATTCGCCCACCGGTAAGCCCGTCGACCGAGCGCCGGGCGCAATAGCCGCAGCGCCGCGCGAATCCGTTTCATTTCCTTGCGGGCGCCATGGAAGGACTCATTGCCGCCAGCGTTTTTGAAGGATCCTGCATCCGCCAGCATGATCAGCAGCGCCTCGTGCAAGGAATGCACCGGCTTCGAATCAACCGTAAGCGAACTGGCAGGCTTCATTGGTGCGGCGTAAATCGGCTGGCCCTGCACGGCATTGTAGGCGATTCATTCGGCGGCGGCCGGTTCCTCAGGCACAGCCAACGGTGACTTCACCGCTGCCGAATCAGTGGATTGCTGCGGTCCGATGCTGCCGATGATCGGTAGCTTCAACGCGAGATGCATCGGATCGATCCCGAACGTGAGTCCCAGTACATTCACTTCAAAGCCCTCTCGCAACCCGAGAGCGACACCCGCGACGCCGAGCACATTCACCTGCGCGCCCGTGCCGCTCGGCAGCTTCGCGATGGGCAGCGCGCCGAGGTAATCCTTGCCGATTGCGGTGGGCGGCAGATCGACGCGCAGCTCCGGCGCCGCGCGCAGCACGTGGGCTGCGAAGGTATTCGAGTTCGGGCCCGGCCACACGCGGTAGGTGCCCTTCCAGGGGTAACTCTGGACCGCCGCTTCGATACGATCGATCAGCTCATCGACGCCCGCTCCGCGCCGGTCGGCGAGCAGCTCGGGACGGTTGCCGAACCAGCGGCCATCCGGCGGCCGATTGCTAGCCAGCACCGAGGTTCCGGCACGCCCCAGCCGCCAGCCATTCACCTCGTACACCGTGAATGCACGCGCACCGGTGCGCTTGACGGCGATCCAGGGATGGACAGCGAAATAGCCGCGCCAGCTAAGTGCCCGCGCCGCGTAGACCTGCACGATGGCCTCGCGGGTCATTGCCGGATCGGGCGCAAGACCGACGGGTTCACGGCTGGCCGTGCGCCAGTCTTCCGCAGCGTCCGAGCGCGTGGCGTGAACGACGATCACTGCCGCCAACAGGTAGAGAGCGAGAAACGCGGGAAAGGACAGCAGCCAGTGAACGGACGCCATGAGGCGACAATGGGGACCGGTGCAGCGGCACACAAGCGCCGCCTCTCCACGAGTGATTCATGGGTTGCGGTGCTCCTGCAGAACCCCCACGGCCTTCTTATCGAAAGTCGATAAAATCTACTTGACTTTCTGCTGCCTCCGTATTGATATTCGATATGTGTTATCGATATTCAATACACAGGAGCGACGATGAACACACTACAGGAGAACCCGCTCGCATCCAGGTTGGTGAAACCATTGGGACAGAGATCCCTGTCGTCGAGCCTGGCCAACGCGCTCAAATTCGCAAGAGTGGTCCTCTCCGTCCTATTCGCCGTGGCCGTGGTGGCAGCCGTCTTAGGCATACCCCTTTGCATTCTGGTCTCCACCCACTTGGTGTCCTCGAAGGTGCTCAACGGCCCGGGCTACAACATGTTCAGCACCTGGACCGTTGCGGTTCCGTACCTGCTCTATGCATTGATTTCAATACGCGGCGATCTACTCATCGTGCGTCGCTTACAAAGTGTGTTTGCATCCTTCGTGGCAAACGAGCCGTTCGCCCACGACAATGCCGGACACCTTCGAGCCATATGGGTAACGCTCGTCGTGATCGAAGTCACCAGAATCACCGCGTGGGTCCTGATGCACGCACTCACGGCGGCATACGCCTCCGCCACCGCCGTGACCTTCCCTTCCGGGCTTGATGATCCGATAGATCTGGTGCGTCTGTTTTTGATCTTTGTGGTGCTGATCCTGGCGGAGGTGTTCCGCCAGGGCACGCAGCTGCGTCAAGAGACCGAACTTACGGTCTGAAACGCAATGAGCATTCGCGTGAATCTCGACAAGATACTGGCCAACCGCGAGATGTCGCTGACGCAGCTCAGTGAACGCGTCGGCGTCACCATTGCCAACCTCTCCATACTCAAGACAGGTAAGGCCAGGGCAGTGCGTTTCTCGACACTCGATGCGCTGTGCCAGGTCCTTCAGTGTCAGCCCGGCGACATCCTCTGCTATGACGCGACCGCGGATGACATCGCTCTTCAGGGCTCAGGGCGTAGCGGTATAAGGGATTGAGACCGTACCGCTCTTGGTCGAACCGGAATCGTTCGTGTAAGAGAATCCGAATTGCAAGGTACCACTGCCTGCGCTGGTAGGGTCATAGGTCAGCGGAATCTGGCAAACGCTGCCGGCACTCACGCTTGCACAGGTGAACGTAGTAACCGTACTGCTCCAGCCGGCGGGCAACGGGGTCAGTCCCGAAGTAATCGACAATGCGGTGGCTGGATTTCCATCGTCGGTGGCAAACGTGACGGTCACCGCGGTGCTGCTGCCGGCCACTACGGTGAGCGAAGGTTGGCTCGGGGTGCCGACGATGGTGTCATTCGTCGTCGCCTGATAGGGAATGTTGAGGGTGCCGGTCTTTACGGATCCCGAATCGTTCGTATAGCTGAACCCGATCGTCAGCGTACTGCTGGTCGCAATCGTCGGCTGGTAGGTCAGTGCCAGCTGACAGACGCTGCCGGCGCTCACCGTCGAGCAGGTAAAGGCATTGCTCGGGCTGCTCCAGCCGGCGGGAAACGCGGTGAGCGCGGAAGTCACGGACAATGCGCTCGCGGGATTGCCGTCATTGGTGACGAAGGTGGCGGTGACGGACGTGGTCGTGCCGGTGAGCACCGTAAGCGAGGTGGGGCTCGGTGTTGCGACGACCGTGTCATCGGTGGTCGCCCGATAGGGCACGTTGATCGATCCGCCCTTGGCTTGACCGGCGTTGTTCACATACGTGTAGCGCAGTGTCATCGTGCCGCTGGCGGCTGCGGTCGGCGTAAAGGTGAGCGGCAGCTGGCAGGTCGTCGCAACATCAACTGCCGCACACGAGAAGGAACTGCCCGTGCTCGCCCAACCCGGCGGCAACATCGTAAGGTCGGTCGTCAACTGCAGGTTGGTTGCCGTGCGCGCATCATCTGTGGTGAATGTGATGGCGACGTTCGGGTTGACCTCTCCTACGATCGCGGCGATCTGTCCGGATGGTGCGGCCGTGGCGACGACATTGTCATTGGTCGTCGCTGCATAGGGAATATTGACCGATCCGGTCGTGAACACCCCGCTGGGGCTCGTGTAGCCATAGTCCAACGATACTGTACCGCTCGTCAGTGCCGCGGGGGCATAGGTGAGCTGCAACTGACAGCCGTTGCCGGTGCTCACCGTGGCGCAGTTGAAGGCGCCGACGGAGCCGCTCCAGCCCGCGGGCAGCGAGGAACCGGAAGACAGCATCGCCAGATTGCTGACCGATTGACCGTCGTCGGTCGTAAAGGTGAGAGTGACCGCCTGGGTGCCGGATTTCTCGATCGCGTTGACCTGGCCCGCCGGTGCGACGGTCGCAACGACATTGCCGCTCACGGTAGTCGAATACGGAAGATTGATCGCGCCGGTACGGGCCGCTCCCGAATCATCCGTGTAGGCGTAGCTCAGCGTGAGCGTGCCGCTGCCGGCCACCATCGGCGCGTAGTTCAGGACCAATTGGCAGCCATTGCCGTTGCTGATGATGGCGCAGCTGAAAGCTGGCGTTGAGGTACTCCACCCCGCCGGCAGGGAAGACAGGGTTGCAACGGTCAGGCCGGTCGCCGCGTTGCCGTCGTCAGTCGTGAAATTCACGCTGACCGATTGCGTCCCTGTGCCGACCGCAGCGTTGATCTGGCCGATCGGTGCTGCCGTCGCGACGATGTTGTTGCTCGCGGTTCCCGCGTACGGGATGTTGAGCGTGACGAGCGGGGGTGAATTGGCGTCGCCCTTGTATACGTAACCGATCGCCAGCGTGCCGGTCTCAGTGGTCGCCGGGGCGTAGGTCAACGTCAGCACGCAATTGCTTCCCGAACCCGTCACGCTGCACGTGAAGTCTGTCGAACCGCTCCAGTCCGATGGCAGCGTCGTGTTCGACAGTGCGAGTCCGGAGATCGGCCGACCGTCCGCGGAGGTAAATGCAACCGTGATCGTCTGGCTGGAGCCCGCGATGACCGAGAGCGTTCCGGCAACCGAAGGTGTCGCATTCACGGCATCGGACGTCGGCGGAGTGGCGACGACGGTGCTGTAGCCGACCGGGGCGCTGCTACCGACGGCACCACCCGCACCCGAACTGCCCACGGCAGGAGCCGACGCGCCGGCACCGCTGCCCGTCACGTCATAATTGCAGCCAGACAGCAGCGCGGATGCGCAGGCGCCCGCGAGCAACGCGCGATGGATTGATCCCATTTACCCCGGCTCCCCGGAACTCGTGAGTTTCCGTGCAACGAGACAAAAGGTTACAAGGCAATGCCGGGAGAGCACCCGGTCTTATGTGTCGGCTGCGCGCGACGTGCGGTTTTTTCGTGACGCAGTTAACGAATACCGCCGCACACCGCGTTCAACTTAATCTTGGAAACGGAATCGGGCCTCCAAGGGGCTATTTCTGGCGACCGAACATTTCCCGAATCTGCGCCCGAAGCCAGATGTTGTAAGGGTCTGACGTCGCCCGACGGTGCCAGAACTGGAAGACCTCGACCGAGGGCAGCGCGGATGTGAGTTTCAGACACTTGAGGTCAAAGTCCCGGTAGGCGATCGCCAGAAACTGGGGTACGACGGAGACCAGATCGGGCTGGGTGCGCAGCACATGCGGAACCGAAACCCAATTCGCGGTACGCACGACCACGTTCCGGCGAATGCCGCCTTGCGCGAGTACGTCATCCAGATAGAGATGCTCGAGGCGCCCGGGCGAGACGGCCACGTGACGCAGACCCGACAGGTCCTCATTGCTCAAATCATGATTGAGGGGATTGGATTTGCTGGTCAGCACCAGGTAGCCGGTCTCGTAGAGTTTCTGCTGGAAGACATCCCCGATCGGCGGTCCGCGACCGCTGATTGCAAGATCGACCTCGCCGCGCTCGAAGCCTTCCTTGAGCTCCTCGCCCCAAAGATCCAAAACGAAGATCCGGCAGCGCGGCGCGACCTTGCGGAGCTTGGATAACAGCCGCGGAAGAATCCGGATCTCGCCCATGTCCCCCATGCAGATCCTGATGTCGCGCGCACTGATCGCGGGATCAAAACGTGCCCGGCCACCCAACGCGGCCTCGGCAAAGGCGATCGACTGCCGTACGTCTTCGGCAATCGAGATCGCGAAGGTCGTGGGAGTGACGCCGGTATTGGTCTTGATGAAGAGCTCGTCGTCGAAATGCTTGCGCAGCTTCGCCAGAGACTGACTGACCGCCCCCTGTGTGACGCCCAAAGCACGAGACGCCCGCAGCACGCTGCTGTTTTCAATCAACTCGTTGAAGACGACCAGAAGATTCAGATCGACCTGGCGGTAGCGCATCGTTCGATCATACCAAGATCTCACGCGACGGACTTGCGGCGACCTCGGCGATGGCGCGACCATAGGGTCCAAGCCGCTCAGCGCACCTGCTCGCCGCCCAGCGTCTGTCCGTCCGGCAGCACGATGGAAACATACTGCCCACCCGGGGTCCCGTCTCTCAAGGGTCGAAGAGTGACGGTGACCTTGTCTCCAGCCTTCAGGGTCGTGCGCTTCCAACCATCTCGCACCAGATTGTTCGGGCTATTCATCTCGACGGCCCAACTCTGCGAAATGCCGCCGGCGCCGATCACATCGACTTTGAAGTTCGCGTGCGGGTTGCTCCAGTTGAATTCGGAAACGGTGCCGGTGATCTTGACTTCCTTGCTGATGTCGAACATCGCCCCGGAGTGATGCACGTATGCGGGCGATGAGAACATCAGCACCGCTGCCGCGAAGCCAAGAATATACGCAGCTCTCATAGGTTCAGTGCGTGGATGGGACGTTGATGGGACCGTCGCCGCGTCGCGTCGGATCGCCCAGCACCGATCCGTCGGGCAGCGTCGCGTTGAGGAACAGTCCGCCATGCTGACCGTCGCGCAGCGGATTGATCACGACGAGCACTCTGTCGCCGGGTTTCAGGCTGCTCGATCTCCAACCCTGGCGCTTGAGGTTGTTCGGGCTGTTCAATTCGATGTGCCACACTTCACTGGTGCCGTCCGCCTTCGGCACATCGAGTTCGATGAATGAGTGCGGATTGGTCCACTGAAACTCCATGACCGTTCCCGACAGGGGCAGCTGGCGCGATTGATCGAACATTGCGAAGGAATGATGCGCTACGGCCGTGCCCGTAGCCAGAAGCAGCCCGATCGCACTCGCCCAGGCCCGTCGACTGTATGGAATTGCTGCCACCGCGCACCTGAGACTACCGGTTGAGGCGGTGAGAACGATGAATATTAGGACTCTTGATAACCCAAATCAGAGGCCGCGTCGTCCAGCCGCCACCTCGGCTCGCTTGCCGGGACATTGACCACGACAACATCGTATTTCTCGATCATCGGCATCATGACGTTCTCGAGCTCGCCCTTCCAGAGGTCACCGTCGTAGAACTTCGCCTTCAGGGGTTCGCGCGAGGCGAGATCGGGAAATCCACGCATGAAGAAGAAGACATCCGGGTCCTCGACCGACAGGAACGGACCGGAGATCTTCATTCCAAGTTTCAGGTGTTCCGGTATGGACCTGGTGCGGAAAATTTCGAGAAACCGGGCTCGCATGCCCGGCTTCAGTTTGTAGGTGCGCATTTCGACGATCATGCCAGGCTCACTCCTGTTCGCTGCATCGTTGGCCGGCTGCGGGGTGCTCGGCATGATAATCGCGATTGCACGAATGACTCAGGGCCTCCATAAGGTCAAGTTCAAGCTGAAGGGCGGGGCAGTATGTGAACGACCTCACGGCTTTTGGCTGTCTGCGGGAAATGACATTTCCCATCTTTGCCAATCAGTCGTACCTTCGCTGGCATGAGTGCACAACCAAACAACGAGGCGACGGCCCCGGACTGGTCTGAATGGCTCAATGCCTCCATCAATGGAGCGTATCCCTTGCGTCGCCTGCTGGTCGGCTCCGAGCGTGGCGCCGTATTCCTCACCGAATGCAAGGGGCGGCCCAATCCCGATGCTGCGGTAAAGATAATCCCGATCGAGGGGGTTACCTTGGCGCAGCTCTCGCATTGGAAGTCGGCCATCGGGCTATCCCATCCTCATTTGATTCAGCTCTTCGACGCGGGTCTGTGCCAGCTCGGAGGTCATCAGTTCCTCTTTGTCGTAATGGAATATGCGGACCAGACTCTCTCTCAGGTCCTGCGCCAACGGGCCCTCACGCCCGCCGAAGTGGGCGAGCTGTTGCCTCCCACTCTGAACGCCCTGGCGTTCCTGCACAGCGGCAGTCTGGTGCACGGGCACCTGAAACCCGAGAACTTTCTGGTGGTCGGTGAGCAACTGAAGCTGTCGAGTGATGGCATCGTTCCCGCCGGCGCGCCCAGAGTCGGCATCGCCGCGCCCTCCTCGTACGATCCTCCGGAGGCAAACCACACGAATTTCACTTCGGCCGGTGATATGTGGAGCCTTGGCATGACGCTGGTCGAAGCGCTGACCCAGAGTCAGCCACGCTTTGATGAGCATTCGGTCGCGGGTTCTTTGCCGACGACAGTCTCTCCGGCGCTCGCGGAGTCGGTGCAGCGCTGTCTGAGTTCCGATCCTGCCTTGCGTCCCTCGGCAGCGGATTTTTATGTCCGGCCCGCAGCAGCGCCGCAGGCGCTGGTTGCACCCGCTCCTGCGCCTGCCGTGCAGGCTGCTCCCGAATTCGTTACGCCGCCGCCGCAGCCGACCAAACCGCGACGGCTGACGGCTCCGAGCGCAGTGATCGTGTCTGCCATTGTGGTGGCCGGCATCTGGGCGGGTCAGCAGCTGCTTCGCACTCACCCGAACTCCACCGTTCCACCGCAAGCTGCCGTCGCGCCGACGATTGCTGCGCCGCATCCGCCGGCGGCGCTACCGGCACCCGCCACCCCTGCGCCCGCCGTGATCCATGCGCAACTGCCGGATATTCCGCGCAAAGCACTGCGGACGATTCACGGTCATTTCAGGATTGAGGTACTGGTGGTCGTCGATCACTCGGGCACTGTCATCAGGGGACTGCTGAAGAATACGGGGCCAAGTTCCTATTTCGCGCGCCTGACGAAGGAAGCCGCGCGGCAATGGACGTTCTCTGCCACGAGTGAGCCTGGCACGCGCGAGTGGCTGCTGCGTTTCGAGTTCACGCACAGCGGTGTCACGGCTGAGGCCAACCCGCAGTCTTAGCCGCGCTCATCCCCGCGAATGCCACGTCACCGTGATGCCGAAGGTCCGCGGGCGGAAGGTATAGGAGTTCTGCTGCGGAGTGGGGATGCTGACTGGATTGTAGTAATCCAGTCCGGAAAACGCGTAGTTGGTCACCGTGTGATTGTTGAACAGATTGTCGATGAAGGGCGTGACGAGCCAGTCGCCGAGCGTGGCGCCACTGCGCAGCGAGACGAAGTGCGTCGCCGATAAGGCGTAGGTGTAGGGGAAATACTGCGAGGTGTTGGGGTCCTGCACTGCGGCCAGCCAGGGATTGCGGCTCTGATACTCGTAGTCGACGCGCACGAACGCGTCGTGGTCGACAAGGCGGAAGCGGTATTCGGGACCCACCGAGACGGTCCACGGCGGATTGGTGCCCGGTGCATAGCCGATGGCGGCTTCGCCCGAGATCGCATCGCCCGACATCGCCAACGGCGGCACCGGCTGCCCGTTCTGCAAGGCGCTCCCGCCCGGGTAGGCATTCTGGCTGAAGCGCGCACTGGTGTAGCCGGCCGACACATCCATGTAGAAGGAGGCGCCCAATGCCAATTCGATCTGCGTGTCGAAGCCCTTGGCAATCGCGGCGCCGAGGTTGTCCGTGAACTGCAGTCCACAGGTGCCGCCGACGTAGACGTTCTGTTGGATGCCATCCCACTTGATGTAATAGACACTGGTGGCAAGCTTCAGAGCACCGAGATTGTTCTTGGCACCTATTTCAAAGCTGCGGGTGCTATCGGATTTGTAGGTGAGCGGCGCACCGTTGGGATAGCCGGCCTGCGCCAGGGGCGATGAGGCCCCGCCCTCGCTGCAATACTCCGGCAGCGGAGCGTTGCCGCCGCCCGGACGGAAGCCCTTGGCGTAGGTCGCGTACACCAGGTTGTCGTTGTTGATCTGCCAGGCGAGATCCACCTTGGGCGTGTTCGACGTCTCTTTCTCGTTGGCGTTCGCCGCGCTGGGGCCGAAGTTCTGCAGTCCATCGGCGTAGTGGTCCAGGCTGAACAGGCTGCGCGCGACGCGCTCGCCCACCGTGAGCCGCAGGCCGTGGACGATTTCGAAGGAGAGTTCACCGAAGCCCGCGATCTGCCGATCGAAGGTGGTGTTCGCGTTGTAGTAGATGGAACAGGCCGGGATCGAGGGGTAGTTGGCGGCCGTCGGACAGGAGTAGTACGGGCCGAACAGATCCGTCGCGGTATCTCCGTACAGGTACGTGAACAGGCTGTTGATCTGCGGATCGGTCAGGTTCTCGATGCTGCCCTCCTTCGCCAGTTGCCAGAACGCGCCCAGCGTCCAGTGCAGGCGGGCGGCTTCATCGGTGGACTGCCAGCGCACCTCCTGCGTGTAGCTCTGCTGCGTGTTGGTCATGACGTTCGGCGTCTGATAGCCAGCGAATCCCGGCGGCATGTGAATACCGTTGCCGTCCAGCAGCGGATACCAGGAGCAGGCCGCGGGATTGCCCGTGGCCTCGCATCCGAGGCCCGCGCCACCCACGGGAGTGCCGAACAGCGGATTCGATGGCCATCCGGCGCTCTGGTAGAAGGACAGGTCGTACACCGTACCCTGATAGCCGGTGTAGTTCTGGCGGTGGTAGTAGGAAGTGTTGGATATCAGCGCGCTATTGCCCAGATCCCATTCGGTCTTCAGCGCCGGCAGGTACCAACGGTCCGGGTCCGGAATGTTCTCCGGGGTCGCGGTATTGAACTGACCGGCGCCCGGGTTGGAGTAGGCCGGCCAGTACGTCGACTGGTCGTGCTCCTGCCGGTCCTGGAAGATGATGCTCGGCGACACCGAGATCCAGTCCGCGGGCTTGTACAGGCCCGCAAGACGCAGCATCAGTTCGTGCGAGTAGTTGACGTTGTGCTGCGTCACGTCGTCCGTGCTGGCGTCGACGCGGTCGATCCAGCCCCCATCGTACCGGTACCAGACACTGGCGCGGAATCCGAGCACCCCGTCGATGATGGGGCCGCCGTGCGCGATGCCGAACTCGTAGCTCGGCTGACCGTACTCGGTGTACGACGCTTCGCTGCGTGCGTAGGTACTGTCGGTGGTGACGCTGGGCTGGGCCAGGATGTAGCGGACCGCGCCGCCCTCGGCACCGGCCCCGAACAGCGTGCCCTGCGGGCCGCGCAGGATCTCCACGCGGTCCAGATCGAACATCTTCGGCAGCGTGTCCTCGGGATTGAAGCCGACGTCGCGCATCTGGATCGGTGTGTCATCGAGATAAATCCCGGTGACACCGGCACCGGCGGATGAGGAGATGCCGCGAATGGAGATCGCGTTGGTGCCCGAGTTGTCTATCGACACGCCCGGGGTGAAGCGGGCGATGTCCTGAAAGTCCTTGATGCCGCGCGCATCCAGCGCATCCTGGGTAAGCGCGGTGAGGCTGATCGGGACCTTGCTCGCCTGCTCCTCGTGGCGGGTCGCCGTGACCACGACCTCCTGCAGGCTGTCGGATGCCGTGGGCGCGGCGGCAGCTGGCGCGCCGCCGCCGGCATCGGCGGCCCGCGCCAGACGCGCCGGGGCGCCGAGAAGGGCGGCGACCGCGATCGGTACGGCGATCACCGGGTAGAGGATGCGGCTTGATTTGCTCATGTGCTTCTCCCTCGATTTCTGCTTCTACGCCTGCAGCACCACTGCCGCGTCCGCGGTCCAACTCACGAACACTTCGTCACTCCAGTCGATGGCCACCTCGGTGGTGCGCCGCTCGTTCTGAGTGAACACCGTGACCAGCTTGCCGCTGGTGGTCCTGATCTGATAGGTGGAGCGGTTGCCGAGATAACCGAGCTCCCAGACCGTACCGCGCAGCTGGTTCGCCTGCGCTTCCTGCGCCGGCTGCTTGCTCAACCGCACCTTCTCGGGACGCAGCGCCACCCACACCTGCTGTCCGACGCTGAAGCTGCCGCCGTGGTCCACCAGCAAGGTGCCGTCGGTCTCCCGGCAATGCACCACGACGCGGCCCGCATCGCAGCCGGTCACCGTGCCCTCGAACAGATTGGTCGTACCCACGAAGTCCGCCACGAAGCGGCTGCAGGGGAACTCGTAGATCTCTCCCGGGGTACCCACCTGCAGCACCCGGCCGCGGTCCATGACCGCGATGCGGGTGGCCAGCGCCATGGCCTCGTCCTGGTCATGTGTCACCACGACGAACGTCACTTTCAGCTTGTCCTGCAGGTCCATGAGCTCGAACTGGGTCTGCTCGCGCAGCTTCTTGTCGAGCGCCGACAGCGGCTCATCCAGCAGCAGCACCTTGGGCCGGCGGATCAGGGCCCGGGCCAGCGCCACGCGCTGGCGCTGCCCGCCCGACAGCTGGTGCGGCTTGCGCTTGCCCAGGGGGCCGAGCTGCACCATCTCGAGCGCCTCGACGACCCGGCCGCGGCGCTGCGCGTCGGTGAGTGACAGGCGCCGCAGGCCGTAGCCGACATTGTCTGCCACCGTCATGTGCGGAAACAGCGCATAGGACTGGAACATCATGTTGACCGGCCGCTGGTAGGGCGGCACGGCGCTCATGTCCACACCGTCGATGCTCACGCGGCCGCGGTCCGGGTGTTCGAAGCCGGCGAGGATGCGCAGCAGCGTCGACTTGCCGCAACCCGAGGAGCCCACCAGTGCGAACATCTCGCCCTTGTAGATGCGCAGGTTTACGTCGCTGGCCGCCTGGGAGGCGCCGAAGCTCTTACTGACCCCCTCGATCATGATCTGCGGTACGGCCTGCGGGTCGAGCCAGGGCTTCGATGCGAGCGCTTTGGAAGGAGTTGCTTTCATGTATCGGAAGGTGGTGTCATCCGCCGCCGCGCCGGTGCATAGAAGGGCCGCTTGACCACCTGCGCCCGCACCATGCGTCGCTGCCACACCAGTTCGCGGTTCAGATAGATTTCGGCCCATACGGCTGCGCCGTCCTCGATGTAGGGCACATCCAGCATCGCCAGCGCCAGGTTGCGCTTGCAGGTGGGTGACCAGGTGGCCGAAGTGACACTCCCCACCTGTACCCGGCCGCGAAGGTCGCTGTAGAGCAGCGCGTTGTGCGCTGGCTTGTTGCCGGCCACGTCGAGTCCGACCAGGCGGCGCCGCGGCGCGCGCCGCTGCTCGGCGAGCAGCGCACGCCGGCCCGTGAAGTGTCCCTTCTCGAAGTCCACCAGCCATCCCAGCCCGAGCTCCAGCGGCGAGCGCGTGGTACCGGCACGCTGGGCCTGTGCGGCCGAGACGAAGTCGGCGTTGGGCTGCAGGAAGCCGGCCTCGATGCGCGCGATGTTGAGCGCCCGCGAGCCGATCGGCCGCAGCCCATGGCCCTGCCCTGCCATCATCAGCGCGTCCCAGACGCCCCCGGCATCCTCCGGTCTCATCCACAGCTCGTAGCCCAGATCGCCGGTGAATCCGGTGCGCGAAATCATCAGCGCCGCCGCGGGCGGAAGCGCGAAGTGCCCCAACTCGAAGGGCTTGAGCCGCTCGATGCCGGCAACGCCCAACGCCTTCAACAGGGCACACGAGGTCGGTCCCTGCAGCGACAGTGCCGCGATCTCGTCGGTGATCTCGGCGATGTCCACATCGAAACCGATGGCCGAGGCGTGCAGCCAGTCGAGCTGGCGTTCTGCGGTGCACAGCCGGTATTCCCCGCCCGTGAGTCGGAACACCGTGCCGTCGTCGATGATCTGACCGTCATCATCGCACCAGACGGTATACTGCACCCGTCCGGGCACGAGTTTGGTGACGTCGCGGGTGGTGAGGCGATTGAGGAAGCGCGCCGCATCGGGACCGCCGATGCGGTACTTGATCATCGGCGTGATGTCGTAGAGCGAGCTGGAATTGCGGATCGCGAAGTATTCCTGCTCGACGGTGGAGAAGACGTCAACGGTGGTGTAGCCGCTCCAGGGGATGAAGGCGTCGACCTGGCTCGCGGCGCGCGCGCGCTCGTGGAATGGCGTCTTCAGCAGCGGCTGGCGGAAGCACGGCTCGCTTTCGGTAAGCATCAGGCCGCCTCCCGTATCACCTGCCGCGCGGCATTACGGCCGGCGAGCCCCATGATACCGCCACCGGGATGACAGCCAGCGCCGCACAGAAACAATCCGGGAACCGGCGTGCGGTACTGCGCGGCGCCCGGCACCGGGCGTACCAGGAAGAACTGATCGAAGGCGAGCTCGGCGTGATGCCAGTGGCCGCCGCTGATGCGGAATTCGCGTTCGATGTCCACCGGCGTCAGCAGTTCGCTGCCGCACACGCTGGCCGGCAGCTGCGGCGCGTACACGGCGAGGGTGTCGATCACCCGCTTGATGAAGCCCTCGCGCTGCTGCGCCCAGTGTCCGGCAAGGTCGTAGGGCACGTACTGGGCGATCACCGACACCACATGTCGGCCAGCCGGGGCAAGCGCCGGATCGGCGAGCGTCGGCACTGTGACCTCCAGCGCCGGAGCGGCCGAATATTCCCGGTACTTGGCATGGTTATAGGCGTCCTCGATGTAGTCCGGTGATGGTGCCACCAGCAGCCTGCCACGCAGCGCCTCCGGGTCAAGATCACGGAACTGCGGCAAGGCGTCCAGGGCCAGATGCACCTTGGCCGCAAGGCCCCGCGAACGCAGCTGTGCGATGCGCCGCACGAACCCGGCATCGAGGTGTTCGCTGCCGAGCAGCCCGAGGAAGGTGGTCCTGGGGTCGGCGTTCGAGATCACCACCGGCGCGGCGATCTCCTCCCCGGAGGCCAGCGCCACGCCACTCACCCGGTCCGCGCGCACCTGGATACGGGCCACGGCCGCATTCGTCCGCAGCTCGGCGCCGGCCGCCGCCGCCGCCCCTCCGAGCGCTCGCGTGACGGCGCCGAGTCCGCCTTCGGGTTGCGTCAACGCCTCGGGGCCACCAGGCGCCGCCATCCGGTAGAGCAGCGACAGCACTGTGCCCGGCGAACGCGGCCCGAGGTTGGACCCGAGCACCGCATCGAAGGCCAGCGCGCCGCGCAGCAGCGGCGAACTGAAATGCTCCTCGAGCAGGTCGTGCACGCACATGCCGGTGATCCGCAGCAGCTCGCGCATGTCGTGGCGACCGAGCCGCCGGATGATCCAGCCCAGCCGCAGCAGCGACACCCCATCGCGCCATTCCCCGCTGCCGAGCCGCGGCGGTGCGTCCAGCAACGCCGGATGCAGCGCGTTGGCCAGTCGCTGCATCAGCGCCCGCCAGCGCGGGTAGGCGGCCCGGTCCGCCAGATCGGACACGCCGAACACCGAATCACCCGCCAGCGTGAGGTGGCCGCCATCCGCGGCCAGCGCCACTGTCGTGAGCCGCTCGGCGGCGAGCTTCAGTCCATGCGCGGACAGGTCAAGTTCCTGCATCAGCCGCGGCGGCATGAGGTGCAGCAGATGCGCGCCGGCTGACACCTGGAAGCCGGGTGCAAACTCGCGGGTGATCGCGGCACCCCCGACCTGCGCGCCGGCCTCCAGCACCAGCACCGAGCGCCCGGCACGCGCGAGATACAGCGCGCACACCAGACCGTTGTGGCCGGCGCCCACCACGATGCAGTCGTATCGACGCCCCGCCTGACTCATTGGAGGCGCAACTCCCTGCCGAGTCGCAGATCCTGAAGGATGGCGCCGGCGGCATTGGCGCCGGGCGCGCCCATCACGCCGCCGCCCGGATGGGTGCTGGAGCCACACATGTACATCCCTTTGAGCGGTGCCCGGTACTGGGCGTAACCCGGCACCGGACGGTTGAACAGCAGCTGGTCGAAGGTCAGTTCACCCTGGAAGATGTTGCCTTCGGTGAGCCCGACCTCGCTCTCGAGCTCATGCGGAGTGCGAATTTCCGCATGCAGGATGAGATCGCGGAAGTTGGGACTGTGGCGCGCGATGGCCTCGATCACGGTGGCACCGAAGGCCTGGCGCTTATCCTCGGTCCATTCGCCATCGGCCAGGCGATACGGACAGTACTGCACGAACACCGACATATAGTGCTTGCCCTGTGGCGCCATGGTGGGGTCGATCTGGGAAGGGATCAGCATGTCGACGTATGGTGCGCGCGACCAGCGGCCCGCCTTCCAGTCATCGTACGCGCGCTCGAGCATGTCGATGGTATCGGTGATGTGCAGATCGCCGCGGATGCACGGGGAGCCCGCCGGGATGGCCGGAAAGTGCGGCAGCCCGTCGAGTGCGATGTTGAGCTTGCCAGAGGAGCCGCGAATCTTGAAGCGCTTCACCTGTCGCAGAAACTGCGGCGGCAGATGCTCGGCATCGACCGTCTCGAGGAAGGTCCGCTTGACGTCCATGTTGGACACCACCACCGGCGCGCTGATCTCTTCGCCGCCGGCCAGCACCACTCCCGTGGCGCGCCCGCGGCGGACCAGCACGCGCTCCACCGCGGCGTCGCAGCGGACGCGGCCGCCGCTGGCCTCGAGCGACGCCGCCAGCGCCTTGCTGACGGCGCCCATGCCGCCGCGGGCAAAACCCCAGGCGCCGACTGTGCCATCGATGCTGCCCATGTAGTGATGCAGCAGCACATAGGCCGTGCCGGGCGAGCGGGGTCCGAGCGCGGTACCGATGATCGAGCTGCCGGCCAGGTGCGCCTTGACGATCTCGCTCTCGAAGTATTCATCCAGCAGGTCGGCGCAGCTTTGAGTCCAGAACCGCAGCGTGTCGTACATCCGCGCCTCGCCCAGTCCGTGGAAGTGCCGACCCAGCCACAGCAGCTCCTGCAGATCGCGGGGGCGAAAGGAAGTCGGATCCGGCGGCGTGCGCAGCAGCAGCGGTTTGATGAAGCGGCAGTGGCGCAGCATGTCGCGCACGTAGCGGTCATAGGCCTCGGCATCGCGGCGCGAATGGCGCGCAAGCTCGCGGCGCAGGGCGTCGTGATTGTCGTAAAGCGCCAGATGCCCGCCATCGCGCATCATGGTGCAGCCGCCCTCGTAGGGAATGATCTGCAATCCGTGCGCCGGCAGGTCCAGCCCGCGGATGATCTCGGTCCGCAGCAGGCTGCAGACGTAGGAGCAGTTCGAATAGGTGAACCCCGGATACAGGCTGCGGCTGACGGTCGCGCCGCCAAACCAGGGATTGCGCTCGAGCACCAGCACGTCGAGGCCGGCACGCGCCAGATAGCACGCCGTGACCAGTCCATTGTGACCGGCCCCGATGACGATGGCATCGTGCCGGTTCGCGCCGCTCATGCGGGCATGCGGCGCGTCTGCGGCAGAGCCGCAAGCGTGCGGTCCACCGCAATCTCGAAGGCAGCCAGGGTGTCGATGAGGCAGGAGTCATCATGCGCCGCCGAGGAGAACCAAGGTTCGCGTGAATCCGGTTCGCACAGCACGCATTCGTCGTGCAGTACCTTCGCGGCCGCATCGTAGAAGGTGTAGTCGCTGCTCTTCCAGTCACGATAGTTGCGCGGCGGATCGTGCGCGAAGTAAAGACCGCTCATCGTGGGGTGCCCGACGAAGCTGTGGGCGATGCCGCGACTGCGCAGGATGCCACTGAGGCCGCTGCGCAGTCGCGTGCCGTAGTCGGCGATGCGCTCGAGCGCATCGGTCTCGGCCAGGATCTCCAGGGTTTTCTCCGCGGCCGCGAGCGAGACCGGGTGCGCGGTATAGGTGCCGCCGTGCGCCACGCCCTTGCCCAACTTGCGCATGATGTCCTCGCGCCCGGCGAGCGCCGAGATCGGATAGCCGTTGCCGAGCGCTTTGGCGAACGTGCACAGATCTGCGCGCACTCCGTAGAGCTCCTGTGCGCCACCACGGGCGACCCGAAAGCCGGTCTTGACCTCATCGATGACCAGCAGCACGCCGTAGCGGTCGCACAGCTCGCGCGCCGCCTTCATGTACTGCGGATCGGCGGCGATTCCCAAACAGTTGCCCATGATGGGCTCGATCAGCAGACAGGCGATGGATTTACCGTGCCGCCGCAGCACATCCTCCAGCTGGTTGGCGTCGTTGGCCTGTACGAAGTGCGCAAAGTGGCGGGTACCGAGCGGCACGCCTTCGCTGTAAGGATAGACCTCGGGGTCACCGACCTGCTGCCATTTGTCCATCGGCGTGTACCACATGGCCGCATCGAACAGCCCGTGATAGCCGCCCTCCATCAGCACGTAATCGTCCTTGCCGGTGAAGGCACGCGCCAGACGCAGCGCCGCCATCACCGCCTCGGTGCCGGAATTCGAAAAGCGCACCAGCTCCGCCGCCGGCACCAGCTGCGAAATGCGCTGCGCCACGGCGTACTCGCGCTCGGTGGAGAGCGCGAACACCCCACCGACTTCCATGCCCTCGCGCGCTGCAGCATCGACCCGGGGATCGGCGTAACCGAGGATCGAGGGACCATAGCCCATGCGGTAGTCGACATAGACGTTGCCGTCGATGTCCGTGACGCGCGCGCCACGGCCGTGCTTGACGTAGATCGTGCGGTCCTCACCCCAGAAACGGAAGTTGGAGGCGACGCCAAGCGGCAGCCGCTGCAGTGCGCGCCGGTAATGCGCTTGGCTCCGGGTGAGATTTCGGGCCATGGATCAGCTCTCGTGGCTAAGAAAAATTAGCAGTAGCGGCACCAACATAACACCGCCCTTGCGGACCGTCTATATGCTTATATAGTCGACTGCGGTAAAATTATATGACCATATAAATGACCGCCGGGGAGGGCCCCATGAACGCCACCAGGGCACTGCCCGCCTGGGTATATGACCACCCCGAGATGACGCATCTCGAGTACCAGCGCATCCTCAAACCCAGCTGGCAGGTCATCTGTCACATCAGTTCCATTCCCCACCCCGGCAACTTCATGACGCTGGAGTTCGGCCCGGCGAGTGTGTTTGCAGTCCGCGACCGGCAAGGGGAGATCCGTACCTTCCACAACGTCTGCCGCCATCGCGGCACCCGCATGCTCGACGGTGCCGGCAACTGTCCAGGCGTCATCACCTGCCCCTACCATGGCTGGAGCTACCGCCTGGACGGGGAACTGCAGGGCATTGCTGCGCGCGACAGTTTTCCGCCACTCGAGCGCGCACAGCTGGGCCTGAAACCGGTGCGCAGCCAGGTCTTCTGCGGCTTCGTGTTCGTCGACCTCGGCGGCGAGGCGCCGCCGCTCGAGGAGCTCTGGGGCGATCTCGCCGCGGAGTTCGCACCGCACCGTTTCGAGGACCTGCAGCCGCTCGGGCCGCTGTATGTCGAGCACTGGGACTGCGACTGGAAGATCGCGATGGACAATTACCTGGAGTCCTACCACGTGCCGATCGGCCATCCGGGACTGAACCGCATGTTCACGCCGGACTATGACGACCAGCTCCGGCGGCCCGGCCTGGCGCGCGGCAGCAGCTGGATGCGCGACCAGCCCTCCACGAAGTGGAGCGAGCGGTTCTACCAGCGGCTGGTCGGCGAAGTCAGCACGGGGCTTGCGAAAGCGCAACGCCGCCGCTGGAGCTTCTACAGCATGCTGCCCAACCTGGGCATCGACGTGTTTCCGGACCAGATGGACTTCTTCCAGGTGCTGCCCCGTGGTCCCGGCAAGTGCAGCATCCGCGGCGGGTGCTTCGCGCTACCGGACACACGCCGCGAGATGCAAGTTCTGCGCTACCTGAACACGCGCATCAACCGACAGGTGCAGCGCGAAGATGAATTCCTGTGCCGGCGCGTGCAGCAGGGTATTGCTTCGGAGAGCTACGAGCCCGGACCGCTCTCGCGCCTGGAGAACTGCATGCTCGAATTTCACGACCTGCTGCGCGAGCGCATCCCGGAGGTGCGCCTGCCGGCGCCGCCGGCCCGCTTCGCCTGAGGGCGACGCCCGACGGTACCGCGGCGCGCGCTTGCAGCACCGGCGGCGGCGAATTCCCCGGGAAATACCGAGCGCAGATAGGCCAACGCGCGCTCGACCGCCGCGGCCCGGTCGATGTCCGCCTCATTCTGGAACGCGATCCCCTGCCACAGCACCTCGAGTACCCCGATCAGTCCCAGCGAGACGCCATCCGCATCGAGGTAGGACTCACCGCGGGTGCTGATCAGTCGCGAGACCAAATCGCGCACCACGGCCGCGAACTCCTCGTCCTTCGTGCCGCAGATGTCGAGGTATTCCTGGCGCGAGCTGGCCTCGCCCCAGAACGAGTACCACACCGAGACCTTGCGCGGGCTCGCGATCTGCGCATCAAGATAAAGTTCCACCAGAAGCCGCAGCGCCTGCGCCGGCGTCTCCCGCAGTGCAACCACCGGCGCCATCACCCGCTCCGCGAACTCCATCGCCAGGTATTCGAGCGAGGCCAGCAGCATCACCGCCTTGGAATCGAAGTAGAACCGCACGATGCCCGGGGACAGGTCCGCCAGCGCGACGACCTTTTCCACGGTGGTGCGCGAAGGCCCGTAAATGTGCAGCGCCGAAATGCACGCATCGATGAGCCGCTGCCGCTGGCGCTGCGGCTGGGGTCGCGCGGCGGCTGTACTACGGCGAAGCTTGTGGCGCACAATCGATCCCCATGACACTGACTGCGCGGCCCGGCCGCTGGCTCATCATCCTGCCGCCGCTGCTGTTCCTGCTGGTGTTCTTTCTCATTCCTTTTGCTTTCGCCTTCAAGATCAGCTTCGCGGAGGCCGCGCCGCGCGTGCCGCCGTTCACGGATGTCATTTCCTTCACCGCGGACCACCACCTGCGACTGGCATTCAGCCTCGGCAACTACCGCTTTCTGTTTACCGATGAAGTATACGCCGTCGCCTATCTCTACTCGCTGCGCACGGCGATCTTTTCCACGCTCATCTGTCTGCTGATCGGCTATCCGATGGCGTACGCCATCGCCCGCCGTCCCAAATCGCAGCAGGGCGCGCTGCTGCTGGCGATCATGCTGCCGTTCTGGACATCCTTTCTGCTGCGCGTGTACGCCCTCGAGGGCATCATCCGCGACAACGGCTTCCTCAACACCCTGTTGCTGCACCTGGGACTGATCGCGCAGCCGCTGCGCATCATGCACACCGGTCTTGCGGTGTACCTCGGCATCATCTACTCCTACCTGCCCTTCATGGTGCTGCCACTGTTCGCAACCCTGGAGAAACTCGACCCGGCGCTGCTCGAAGCAGCGGCCGACCTCGGCAGCACGCCCCGGCGCGCCTTCCTCGACATTACGCTGCCGCTGTCGGCGCCCGGCGTGATCGCCGGCTCCATGCTGGTCTTCATCCCGGCCGTCGGCGAGTTCGTGATCCCCTCGCTGCTGGGCGGCCCCAACAACCTGATGATCGGGCGGGTGCTGTGGGATGAGTTCTATGGCAATCACGACTGGCCGGTGGCCGCAGCGGTAGCGATCGCCTTCCTGGTGCTGCTGGCGGTCCCGATCGCGGTGTACCAGTACTACAGCGTGCGCCAGGCCGAGGCCTGAAGCAGCGACATGCAACGACGCTCCTCCGCATCGCTGAACACCGTGCTGTATCTGGGCATCGCGCTGCTGTACGTGCCGATCCTGGTGCTGATCGGCTACTCCTTCAACGCCTCCCCGCTGGTGAATGTATGGGGCGGATTCTCGATGACCTGGTACGGTGAACTGCTGCACAATCAGGAATTGCTGCAGGCCGCGCTGCTGTCACTCGAGGTCGCCGTCGCCGCCTCCAGCGGTGCGGTCGTCCTCGGCACGCTGGCAGCGATCGCCCTGGTGCGTTTCGACCGCTTTCCCGGCCGGCTGCTGCTCACCGGCATGGTGGATGCCCCGCTGGTGATGCCGGAGATCATCACGGGCATCACGCAGCTGCTGCTGTTCGTCTCGATGGTGCACGTGTTCGGCTGGCCGCATCGCGGCTTCACCACCATCGTGCTCTCGCACATCACCTTCTGCTCCGCGTACGTGGCCGTCACCGTGCAGTCGCGCCTGCAGAGTGCCGACCGCTCGCTGGAGGAGGCGGCGATGGATCTGGGATCGGGGCCGGCGCGCGCCTTCCTCGATATCACCCTGCCGATCATCGCCCCGGCCGTGGTGTCCAGCTGGTTGCTGTGCTTCACCCTGTCCATCGACGACCTGGTGATCTCCAGCTTCGTCGCCGGCCCGGGCGCGAGCACGCTGCCGATGATCATCTACTCCAAGGTGAAGCTCGGCGTGAGTCCGGACGTCAACGCGCTCGCGAGCCTGATCGTGTGCGCCGCGGGCATCTGCATCGTGACTGCCGGCCAGCTCATGGCGCGCAGCGACCGGCGCCGCGAGCTCGAGGCGCAGCTGGCGGGGAACTGATCGGCGACCTACAGATTGGCCTTGATACGCGTCCAGGTACGCGTGCGCAGCCGCTCCAGGGCAGGGCCCGCCTGCCGCGCCTGATAGAGCCGCGCCTCCATCTGCGCAGTCGGATAGAGCGTCGGGTCGTGCAGGATCCGCGGATCCACCCACGGATTGGATGCCAGGTTGTCATTGCCGTAGTGGATGTCGTTGGTGACCTCGGCGATCACCTTCGGCTGCAGCATGAACTCGAGAAATTTGTGCGCGGCCTGCGGATGCGGACTGTCTGCCGGGATGAGCAGTGCATCAAAGGCGAGGTTGGCGCCTTCGTTCGGCACGGTGAACGCCAGGTGCAGCGTTACGCCGGCCGTGCGCGCCCGGGAAATCACGGTCGCGTAGTCGGCCGACCAGGACATCGAGATGCAGTACTCGCCATTGGCGAGCCCGTTCATGTACTCGCTGGAGTCGAATGCCCGGATGTACGGCCTGACGGTGTCCAGCAGCTTCTCGGCCCGCGCGTAGTCCTGCGGGCGGGTGCTGTTCGGGTCCAGGTGCAGATAATTGAGGGCCAGCTGCAGCACATCCTCAGGGGAGTCCAGGAAGCTCACGCCGCAATCGGCGAAGCGGCGCAGAATCTGCGGCTTGAAGATCATATCGAGACTGTCGACGGGCGCGTCCGGCATGCGCGCGTGAATCAGGTCGATGTTCCAGGCAAAGCCGTTGATGTGGCGCAGGTAAGGCATCGCGTAGGCATTTCCGGGATCCGCCGCGGCCTCCTCGCTCAGCACATGGGGATCGAGGTTCTTCCAATCCGGCAGCCGCGACTTGTCCAGCGGCCGGTAGATGCCGGCCTTGATCTGCCGGCTGAAGTAGTCGGTGGACGTACTCACTACGTCATAGCCGGAGTCCCCCGCCATCAGCTTCGCCTCGAGGGTCTCGTCGGAGTCGTAGGTGTCATAGATCACCTTGATGCCGGTCGCGGCCTCGAACTCGGCGATGGTGTTCTTGCCGATGTAGTCGGCCCAGTTGTAGACGCGCAGGACCTTTTCTTCGGCGTGCCCCGCCGCAGTGCCCTGCGCAGCGCCACACGCGCACAGCTGCAGGGCTGCCGCGAGGGCAGACAGCATCATTCCCCAACGAATCAGGAACCGCCCGGCGTCCATAGTTTCACCATCACGTGCCGCACCACAGTGTAGTCCTCGAAGGCGTAGTGCGAGAGGTCCTTGCCGTAGCCGGAGCGTTTGAAGCCGCCGTGCGGCATCTCGCTCACCGTGGCGAAATGGGTGTTGATCCAGGTGACGCCGTACTGCAGGCGCGCCGCGACCGCCATGGCCCGGCCGACATCGGCGGTCCACACCGAGGAAGCCAGCCCGTACTCGGAGTCGTTGGCCCAGCGGATCGCCTGTTCGGGATCCTCGAAGCGGGTCACGGAGACCACCGGCCCGAAGACCTCGCGCTGCACGATCTCATCCTCCTGCCGCGCGCCGGCGATCACCGTCGGCTCGTAGAAAAAGCCGGCGCCGGGTCGTGCCCGGCCGCCGGTGGTGACGCTCATGTGGGCGCCCGCCGCGGCCCGATCGACCATGGCCGCGACCCGCTCGCGCTGTGTCTGCGAGACCAGGGGGCCCATCTCCACGCCCGCCTCCTCCTGACTGCCGACGCGGATGGACTGGGCGGCGTGGGTGAGATCCGCCACCAGCCGTTCATAAATGCGCGGGCCGGCGTAGAGACGGCAGGCTGCCGTGCAGTCCTGGCCGGCATTGTAGTAACCGAAGGTCCGGATGCCGGCGACCACGGACGACACGTCCGCGTCATCGAACACGATGACCGGCGCCTTGCCACCCAGTTCCAGGTGCGTGCGCTTGAGGTTGCCGGCCGCCGCCGCCAGCACCTTCTGCCCGGTCCCCACCGAGCCGGTGAGTGAGACCATTCGCACTCGCTCGTGGGCGATGAGCGGGCCACCCACCGCCTCGCCGCGGCCGCACACCACGTTGACGACTCCCGCGGGCAGCAGTTCCGCCAGCGCCTGCGCCAGCTTCAACAGCGTCAGCGGCGTGAGCTCCGAGGGCTTCAACACCAGCGAATTCCCGGCCGCGATGGCCGGGGCGATCTTCCACGCCGCCATCATCAGCGGGTAGTTCCAGGGTGCGATCGAGCCGACCACGCCGACCGGGTCGCGCCGGATGAGGCTGGTATGGCCGGGCAGGTACTCACCGGCCGCCACCCCCTGGGGGGTGCGGCAGGCTCCGGCGAAGAAGCGGAACACATCGGAAATCGCCGGCATTTCATCCGCGAGGACGGCGGCCAGCGGCTTGCCGGTGTTGCGCGATTCGAGCGCCGCATAGGGGCCGGCTTCGGCGTCGAGATGATCCGCTATACGCAGCAGCGCTGCCGCGCGGTCCTTGGGCGACAGCGCCGCCCAGGCCGGAAAGGCTGCCTGCGCCGCCAGCACCGCGGCGTTCACCTGCGCCAGCGATGCCGACGGCACCTGCGCGATCTGCGCGCCACTCGCGGCGTCCAGTACCGGCTCGGGCGGCCCCTCCCCGACCACCAGCCGTCCGCCGATCAGCAATCGTGTCTGCATGGTTCCTCCGCGGCGGGCAGCAGCTTGCCGCCCTGGTAACCGCATTATATTATTATATCCATAATATTTACGACCACCCGCGTCCAGGCGAGGACCTCCATGAACACCGACGTCATCATTACCTGCGCCGTCACCGGCGACGACACCAAGGTCAAGAAGAGCCCCCATTGTCCGATCGCGCCGCAGGAGATCGCGGCCTCGGCGGTGGAGGCGGCGCGGGCCGGCGCCGCGATCGTGCACATTCATGTTCGCGATCCGGAAACCGGGGAATTCAGTATGGCGACCCGCCACTACCGCGAGGTGGTGCGGCACATCCGCGAGAGCGGCGTGGATGTCATCGTCAACCTGACCTGCGGAATGGGCGGCTATATCTGCATCGGCAAGGAGGGGCTGAAGGACACGCCCGCGCCGGGCACGGACTTCGTCACCCAGGAAGAGCGCATGCGGCATGTGATCGAGCTGTGCGCGGAGGGAAAGTACCGCCCGGAAATCGCCACGCTCGACTGTGGCACGCTCAACTTCGGCGACGGTAACCGGGCCTACATCTCCACACCGGAGTACTGCCGCAAGGGGGCGGCCATCCTCAATGACCTCGGCGTGAAGGTGGAACTGGAGGTGTTCGACACCGGGAACCTCTGGTTCGTGAAGCAGATGATCAAGGAGGGGCTGATTGCCGCGCCCGCGATGATCCAGCTGTGCACCGGCATCCCCTGGGGCGTGCCCGCGGACACCGGTCACCTTTTGGCGATGGTCAACACCCTGCCGCCGGAGTGCGTGTGGAGTTCGTTCGCGATCAGCCGCATGCAGATGCCCTGGGTGGCGCAGTCCATCCTGCTCGGCGGCAATGTGCGGGTCGGGCTCGAGGACAACCTGTACCTTTCGCGCGGAGTCTATGCCAGCAACGCGCAGCTGGTGACGAAGGCCCGTACCATCATCGAAGCCATGGGGGCGCGCCTCCTGTCGCCGGCCGAGGCCCGCGACAAACTGCGGCTGAACTGAAGACTCCGGGGGCAGAACGTGGCGGGCATCCCGATCTATCGCACCGCGGTCCAGCCCGAGTGGATCGACTACAACGGGCACCTGCGGGACGCCTACTACGGGCTCATCGTGAGCCTCGCCACCGATGCCCTCATGGACCGCGTCGGGCTCGATGCCGACTATCGGGTCCGCACCGGCGGCACGCTCTACACCCTCGAATTGCACCTTCACTTCCTGCAGGAGATCAGGCGCACCGATACCGTCGACGTCACGGTGCGCATCGCGGGCTGCGATCACAAGCGCATCCACGCGGCGTTTGAACTCGCCCGCAGCGGCGAGGAGACACTGGCGGCGAGCGCCGAAGCCCTGCTGATGCACGTGATCCAGCGCGAGGGGCACGCCGGCAGCGCACCTTTTCCGCCGTCCGTGAGCGAGGCGCTGGCAGCCCTGGCAGCGAGCAGCGCGCACCTTGCGGCGGGCGGACCCGGATCGCGGCAGATGCAGTTGCCTCGCCCCCGTGGCGCCTCGTGACGGTTAGCCTGAAGCGGCTGCTGGCGCCGCGCAGCCTGGCGCTCATCGGCGGCGCCTGGACAGATGCGGTGCTCGAGGCTTGCCGCGTGATCGGCTACGCGGGTGAAATCTGGCGCATCCACCCCATCCGCGAATCTTCGGCCGCGCAGCACTACTATCGCTCCGTGGACGAACTGCCCGCGGCCCCTGACGCGGCCTTCGTCGCGGCACCGGCTCACGACGTTCCCGACATCGCGGCCGCGCTGGCACGGCGCGGTGCCGGCGGCTTCGTCTGCTTCGCCTCGGGCTTTTCCGAGACCGCGACCGACGAAGGAGAACGGCTGACACAGGCGCTGATTGAGAGCGCGGCCGGCCTGCCCTTCTTCGGCCCCAACTGCTATGGCTTCATCAATTTCTTCGACCGCGTGGCGCTGTGGCCCGACCAGGTGACCGGTGCCCCCCGCGAACGCGGGGTGGCGCTCATCTGTCAAAGCGGCACGCTCGCACTCAATCTGCTGTTCAACGATCGTTCGCTCCCCATCGGCTATCTCCTGACCGTCGGCAACCAGACCCGCCTCGGCGCCGAGGAGCTCATTGAGCTCGCGATCCTCGATCCCCGCGTGACGGCGATCGGGCTGTACCTGGAGGGCGTGCGCGATCCGCAGCGGCTGACGCAGGCGGCGGCGCGGGCCCGCGCCGCGGGCATCCCCATCGCCGTGGTCAAGAGCGGACGTACCGCGGCCGCGAGTCGCACGGTGCGCACCCACACCGGGGCGCTTTCGGGCGCGGACGCCGTGTTCGACGTGTTCTGCCGCCAGGCGGGCATCGCACGCTGCGAGTCGCTCGCCACCTTGTGCGAGACGTTGAAGATCCTCCACTGCGGTGGCCCCTTGGGCGGACGCCGGGTGCTGGCCATGGGTGCATCGGGGGGCGACATGGCGATGGCGGCCGACACCGCACGCAATCTGGCGCTCGAGTTCGCACCCATTCCGGCGCCGAGCGCCGCGCTCCTGCAGCAGATCCTGGGCGAGCGCGTCCAGGTCTCGAACCCCTTCGATTTTCACACCCATGTATGGTTCGACTATCCGCGCCAGCGCCTCATGTTCAGTGCGGCGCAGCGCGCCGGCTTCGATGCCACGGCGTTCCTCCTCGACTGTCCGCCGGCGGGCGCCGATGACTCGGCCTATGTGCGAGTCATCGATGAGTTCGTGGCTGCACTGCCTGGCGCGCCGACCCGCGGCGTGGTGGCCTCCTCGCTGCCGGAGTCGCTCTCCCCCGCCACCCGCGAGCGGTGCCTGGCTGCGGGTGTCGTACCGCTTCAGGGCCAGCGCGAGGCCTTCGAAGCACTCGACCATGCGGCAGCGATCGGCGCGGCGTGGCGGCAATGCACTGAGGTCCGGCTGCTGCGGCCCGGCGTGGTCCCGGCAGCGGCGAAGGCCCTGAGCGAATATGAGGCGAAGCAGGCGCTGGCCGCGTTCGGCGTGCCGGTGCCGCGTGCGCAGCTGGTCGCAAGTCGCGTCGAAGCCGCCGCCGAAGCCGCCGCGGAACTGGGTTTCCCGGTGGTGATCAAGGCGGCCAGCGCGACCCTCGAGCACAAATCCGACTTAGGCGGCGTCGCGCTCAACATCCGCACTCCCGCCGAGGCCGGGCTCGCCGCCACGCGCCTGGCGAGACTCGCGGACAGCCTGTTGGTGGAGGAGATGGTCGGCGACGGCGTGGCGGAGATCCTGGTGGGCGTGAGCGTCGATGCGCAGTTCGGACAGCTGTTGGTGCTGGGCGCCGGCGGAGTGCTGACCGAACTGCTGCGCGACAGCGTGACCCTGTTGCCACCTTTCAGCGCAGCGTCGATCCATGCCGCCCTCACCCGGCTGCGCAGCTTTGCGCTGCTGCAGGGCTACCGCGGCAAGCCGCCCGGAGACCTCGAGGCGCTGGTGCAGCTCGCGCTCGACGTTACGCGTTACGCTGCCGCCCACCTCGAGCGCCTCGCGGAACTCGACATCAACCCCGTCATCGTCCGCCCCGCGGGGCGCGGCGTGGTGGCGGTGGACGCATTGATCCGACTCGCATCAGGAGAATGAAGCCATGAGCCTTGCGACCACGTACGAGGCGGGCATCCGCACCGCCACCCTGGGTGCAATCCTGGAGGTGACCCTGGACCGCCCCAAGGCCAACGCCATTGACCTCGCCGCAAGCCGCCGCCTGAACGAGGTGTTCAGTGTCTTCCGCGACGATCCGGCGCTGCGGGTGGCGATCATCAGCGGCGCCGGGGACCGGTTCTTCTCCCCCGGCTGGGACCTGAAGGCGGCCGCCGCGGGCGAGGCGTCCGATTCGGACTGGGGTGCCGGCGGGTTCGGTGGCCTGAACCATCCGCACAATCTCGACAAGCCGCTGATTGCCGCGGTCAACGGCATCGCCTGCGGCGGCGGGTTTGAGATCGTGCTCGGCACCGACATCATCGTCATGGAGGAGCACGCGCGCTTCGCGCTGCCCGAGATCAACGTCGGTGTGCTGGCGGATGCCGGCACCATCAAGCTGCGGCGGCGCATTCCCTACCACGTGGCCGTCGAGTTCCTCATGACCGGACGCTGGATGGAGGCGACCGAAGCGAAGCACTGGGGGCTCGCCAACCACGTGGTGCCCAAGGGCGAGGGCCTCACCAGGGCTCGCGAGATCGCCCGCCAGCTCGCGGATGGTCCACCGCTGTTGTTCCCGGCCATCAAGCAGCTGCTGCGTCACTCGGAGATGGTGGCGGAGCATCCGGCGTTCGAGCTGCACGACGCGCTGAGCGCGGTGCAGAAGGTGCTGCGCTCCTCGGACCTGAAGGAAGGAGCGCAGGCGTTCGCCGAAAAGCGCAAGCCGGTGTGGAAGGGACGGTGACTATCCGCCCAGCGGCCGCAGCAGCGCCCGCGAGATGATGTGACGCTGGACCTCGCTGGTACCTTCCCAGATGCGCTCGATGCGCGCATCGCGCCAGATGCGCTCGAGCGGCAGCTCCGTCATCAGTCCCATGCCGCCGTGGATCTGCAGCGCCTCATCGGCGACCATCGCCAGCATCTCGGTCGCCTTGAGTTTGGCGATCGCCATGTCCATGTCGGTGGCGCAGTCGTGATCCAGTTTCCACGCCGCCTCGAGCGTGAGCAGCTCGGCGGCGCGCAGCTCCATCGCCATGTCGGCGAGTTTGAACGAGACCCCCTGGAACTTGCCGATCTGCTGCCCGAACTGCACCCGGTCGACGGCCCACTGGCGCGCGAGCTCGAAGGCGCGCTCGGCGCGCCCGAGGCAGGTCGCCGCTACCTGCAGGCGTGTCGCTCCGAGCCAGGTATTGGCAACCTCGAAACCGCGATGAACCTCGCCCAATACCGCCGAGCGCGGCACGCGACAATCCGTGAACACCAGGATGCTGTTGGTGTAACCGCGGTGCGAGACGTTGCGGTAACCGGGCAGCAGCTCGAAGCCCGGCGTGTCCTTGTCGATCAGGAACGCCGTGATGAGCCTGCGCGGGCCCCGCGGCGAACTCTCCTCCCCCGTGGCCGCGAACAGGATCGTGAAGTCGGAGTGGTCCGCGTGGCTGATGAAGTGCTTGGTGCCGTTGATGACGTAGTCCCCGTCCTTGAGCACCGCGCTGGTTTTCATTCCACGCAGGTCGGAGCCGGCGTGGGTCTCACTCATCGCCAGGCACTCGATGCGCTTGCCGCGCACCGCGGGCAGCAGGTAGCGTTCGCGCTGCTCTCCGGCGCACGCCAGCAGGATGTTCGAGGGGCGCCCGACGCAGCCGTAGTGCAGGATGTAGCTGGTATAGCCGAGCTCCTTCTCGTAGAGCATCCAGCTGACGTTATCGAGGCCCGCCCCACCGACCTCGACCGGCATGTTGGCGGCGTACAGGCCCGCGTCAATCGCCTTGGCTCGCAGCTCCTGCCACAGTTCGTGTCGCAGTACTCCGGTGTCCTCGACTTCACGCTCGTGCGGCACCAGCTCGTTGCGCACGAATTCGCGCGTCGCCTGGATGATCAGCTGCTGCTCCTCGGTCTGCGCAAAGTCCATACGTTCTCCTCAACGCGATGTCCGGCGTGCCCAACCCCGCAGCAGCTCGAGCTGCAGCCGCAGCTGCTCGATCTGGCGCCGTGCCGGCCAGTCACTCCGGTTGGCGACAGTGCTGGCGGTGATGCCGTTCACGAAGGTGAGCACCGAGCGCAGGACCCGCTCGCGCGTGACCGCGGGCCACGCGGCCCATTCCGGCCAGCTGCGCGCGAGGCAGCGCTCGAAGAGCCCGACGTATTCACGGTGCAGGGAGTCGTTGATGCGGCGCAGATGCGAGTCGGCCGGCATCTGTCCCCAGAAGGCGATGTAGAACACGCACTCTATGTAACGTGTCGCATCGACCGGCAGCGCCTCGGTCAGCAGCGTCAGCAGATCGGGTGCACCGCCGGCGGCGCTGGGCGTCAGCCGCTGCTCGATGCGGCGCAGGATGAGACGCAGCGCGGCAATGATGATCTCGCGCTTGGACTCGTAGTAATGCGCCACCATGCCGGTGGTATAACCGGCTTCGCGCGCGATGCGCTGGATGGTTGCGCGCTCCAGTCCATAGCGCGATACCACCCGGCATGCCACCAGAGCAATTTCCTCGCGCCGCCGTGCGTGATCGACGATCTTCGGCATGCGTCTAGCCTCAGGCCGTCGCCGTCTGCAGCTGCGCCAGGCGCGAACGCACGGCCTCAGCCATGTTCGAGACCTTGCCGGCCGGGGTGCTCACGTGCAGGTACAGCTGTTGCGCCGTCGCGACGAGACGGTCGTCAGTGCGCTGATGCAGGCCGTGCTCCAGCCGCACCCGCTTGGCATCGACCTCGAGCACCCGGCTCGCCACATACAACGGGTCCTGTGAACGGGCCTGTGATTTGTGGACGATGTGACTCTCCACCGTGTAGAGCGCGCGCCCGGACTTGCGATAGTCGTCATCGACGCCGGCGTAGCGAAACAGCGCGTCGGTCGCATCCCCGAATACCTGCAGGTACCGCGAATCAGTCATGTGGCCGTTGTAGTCGATCCATTCCGGCCGCACCTGCAGCTCGAGCAGCCGCAATGGCCCGCGCGCTGCGCCGGTCGCCGCCCCTTCGATGCCACCGCGCGCCCGGTCCGCGGCGCTCTGATACAAACGCTCCTCGAGCCTGCGCAGCGTGGCGCCGGCGCCGATGTCGTACTCGCGCAGCACCTGTTGGATGGCGACCAGGTAGTCATCGCGCAGCCGCTCCAGATCGCGGATCGAACGGCCCGCGGCCTCTTCATGCGTCCCCGCCACCATCTTGTCGATCAGCTCCTCGGTGAGCTCGGGCGCCTCGAGTTTGGTCCACGGCCACTTCAGGCAGGGGCCGAACTGACGCAGCATGTGCCGCATGCCGGTCTCACCGCCGGCCAGGTGGTAGATAAGATTGGTGCCCATCGCCGCCCAGCGCAGTCCGGGGCCGTAGATGATCGAGTCGTCGAGCTCCCCGGTGGTGGCGACGTCCTCATTGACCATGTGGAGGATCTCGCGCCACAACGCCTCCTGCAGGCGATCGGTGAGATGGCCGGGCACCTCGCGGCGCACCTTGAGCGGGTGCATGCCGATGTGGGTATAGAAGTGCGCGGCGGCTTCGATGGCCCTAACTGACGTCTGTTTCCCGCCGACCAGTTCCACCAGCGGCAGTAGGTAGACGGGATTGAAAGGATGCCCGACCAGCAGCCGCTCCGGGGCCACCAGGTCGCGCTGCAGGTCGCTCGGCATGAGCCCGGAGGTGCTGGAGGAGATGACCACATCAACCGGAGCATGGTGGCTGACCTCTGCCAGCACCCGTTGCTTCAGCTGCAGCTGCTCGGGGATGTTCTCCTGGATGAAGTCCACCGCCCGCGCCATGGCATTCAGGTCGGTGGTGAAGGACAGCCTGCCCTTGGCGGGCAGGGGCGCAAACGTCAGTCGCGCGAGGGCGCCTTCCGCATTCGCAACCGCGCCGCGGATCCAGGCCTCCATCTGCGGATTGACGTCGGCCGCCACCACATCGACGCCGAAATGCAGCGCACGCGCGGCCCAGCCGCCGCCGATCACGCCCGTGCCCAGCAACCCCAACGTCCGCACCTGCCTCATGGCCGCTCCGTTTTTTTAATGTTGTTGTTATAATATAATAAGGCACGACGCGGCTCAAATGCCGCAACTCGGCCAAGCTACCGGAGCATGAAATGAAGGCTGTTCTATTGCACGAATACGGTGGCCCGGAAAATCTCCGGTATGAAGAGGATGTCCCGGAGCCTGCCCTGAGCGCAGATTCGGTGCTGGTCGAGGCGGCGGCGACCAGCGTGAATCCCGTTGACTGGAAAATACGCTCGGGCGCACGGCAAAAGGACTTCCCGCTGCAGCTGCCGGCCATTCTCGGCAGAGACGTGAGCGGAATCGTACGGGCAGTGGGAGACAACATCCGCACCTTCAAACCGGGGGAGCGGGTGTTGGCCTACGCCACGCATACTTACGCCGAGCTGGTTGCGGTGGCGGGATCGACCCTCACGCATTTGCCTGCTGGCCTGGACCTGGTGGATTCCGCGGCGATCCCCCTCATCGCGTTGACGGGTGAGCAACTCGTACGCCTGGCGGCACGTGCTCAGCCGGGGCAGACCGTTCTGGTGAGTGGGGCGCTGGGCAGCGTCGGACGCGCCGCCGTCCATGCAGCCAGGAAACTAGGTGCGACGGTGATTGCGGGCGTCCGCGCTCGGCAGTTGCCGCAAGCGGGGACGCTCGGGGTATCAGGCACCGTGGCCATTGACGATGATTCGGCGATTGCGGGGCTTGCCAAGGTGGACTGTGTTGCCGACACGGTCGGGGGCGAAACGGCCGCGAAACTCTTTGCCACAGTGAAGGATGGCGGCAACTTCGGCTACGCGTCGGTACTCCCCGATGGTGTCCAACAGCGCAACTTGACGGTCACCATCACTCGCGTGTTCGCGCACCCTGATGCATCGAAAGTCCGGGAATTTGCCGATGACATCCGGGATGGGAAGTTTGTGTTGCCCATCAGTCAGCGGCTGCCACTGCGTGAGGCGGGCAAGGCGCACGCCCTGGCGCAACAGGGCGGCGCGGGAAAGATTGTGCTGGTGTGCCAGGCTCACGGAGCGCCTGGAGTGGCTATTTCGTGACTACCAGAATCGAAAACGAATCAGGCACCATCTTGCCTCCGTAGCCGGGCATTCCTGCCCTTGGCGGCCCGCTCGGCGGCTCGAAGTCGGCTGCGAACAGCAATATGCGATGGGTCTTGGTGTCCCACACCATCTGCTTGGCGCTGTCCTTCGTCTGGACGGTCTGCTCAACCGCAAAACTCGTCGGGCTCTTTTCCTTTATGACCGTGAGCGTGCCGTCGATCTGCGCACTGTAGGCTTCATGGGTCTGTGGATTGAAGATGGCAGAATCGGCGGTCGAGCCGATGGGCAAAGCGTCCAGTATTTTCCCGTCCACGGCGCTGAGAATCACCATCATCTGCGGAGCCCGGCAGCCCGCGAACAGGATCCGATTGCTCCGATCCAGGGCGAGACCGGAACACCGGCCGCCCTTCGGGGCCACCGTATAGCGTGCGACGACGCTGAGCTGTTGCGCGTCGATCACGGCGATGTCGTTTTTGTCTCTGACATCGACGTAGACGCGGCCATGCTCATCCGTGGCCGCTTGTTCCGGTTCACCGCCCAGATCAATCGTACCTAGAACGGTGCCGCTGACGGCGTCGATTACCGTTGCGTTGGGAGCGACATGGCTGAAGATGAAGACACGCTCGGTAAATGGGTCAAAGAGAATGGCGTCCGGACCGCCCTGAACGTCAATTGTCTTGATAGGCGCGAGGGTTTTGCTGTCCCACATGACGACAGGCTTGCTGCTCGCAAAACCGTGCCCCGATTTTGGATCGATGACGACCCCATTTGCCGCGGCATCGCGGATTTCACCTACCGGTTGGAACGTGTCCAGATTGAAAACAGTGATGCGGCCGGGGTTCTTGCGCGGGATGTAGAGTCGGCGATCTCGCACGTCGGCAAAGGAGGTGTCGAAGGTACCCTCGCCACCGATTTTGACGACTCTCGAAACCTGGTATGTTCCCTGTGCCAATACGCTCTGAGGCAGGCCCGCGACCAGCCAGAGCATGAGGGCGCCCATCAAACTGATTGTTCGCATCGGCCCACTCCCGGATTGGGTTACTCAGTCCATCGTCAGCGAGAACGCGAGCTTCAATCCCCCGCCGGCCAGCGGCACGACCGATATGTTCAGGCTTTTCGAGGGATCATTGGCACGCTCCAAGCGGCGGTTGATCGAAAAATGTGCGCTCGCCACGCCAATGGCGGCGCCGGCGACGGTGTCGGAGAACCAATGTGCGTTGTCGTGTAGACGCAGGTAGACCGTGGCCGTCCCGATTCCGTAGCCAATGAAGCGCCGGAACCAACGATAGTCATCATCGCCGGACTCCGCGAACACGGTACCGATCGCGAAGGCGAGATCCGAATGCAGGGATGGAAAGGAGCTACCGCTCACGCGCCAATCATTCGGATCCACAGTCTCGTTGGGTCGCTCGCGGCCGGCAGCGTACTTGAGGCCTTCGGCTGTCACGGTGCTGAAGATCGACGCCTCGAGCATCGTGGCCACCTCGCCTTTTCCGTAGCTGTCACCGGCCAACTCCGCCACGAGCAGGGTACCACCCAGCAGGCCGGCCGCAGGCAGGTAGTCATCGGTACTGTGAGGATCTTGGCCATTGAGCACCGGATGGCTGCCGGCAAAGGCGTTGCGCACCGTGCCATCCAAGGAGTGCGCGGCGGCAACGGCGGCCAAGGTGCCGCCGAAGTACATCCAGTCGGTGCTGTCCCAGCGCAGCGGCGCCGTGAAGTACAGGCCCGCATCGTGAATGAAATCGGCCGGCTCGATGCCGTCGGCCTTTGCCGGGCGAGCAATCATGGTCCCCGCGACGCAGGCGCACAGCGCCGCGACCCCCCACTTTCTCAACGGATCACCGAGTACCGCGCCAGCGCGCGGCCCTTGAGTACTTTGTTTTGCAAAGTAACCGTCGCCTGCGTCCCAGGCAAGCAGAAAATGCTTACGGCCCTGGATTCTGCGCCGACCCTGTTTTCAGGCGCTCTGCGCCTGCAACGCGGCAAGCACGCGGTCGCTGCGGAAGGGCGCGCGCCGCAATCGGACACCGGTGGCATCGTAGACCGCATTGGCGATCGCCGCGATCAGAGGCTTATGACTGCATTCACCGGCCCCGTAGGGTGCCAGATCGGGGCGGCCCGGATTGGGATCACCGTTGACCAGCACGATGTCGATGGTTTCCGGTGTGTCCGAATGCCGCAGGCTCGGGTACGAAGCCCAATTGACGCTGGTGACCTTCTCGGTATCGAACTGGACCTCCTCCCAAAGCGCACGGCTCAGCCCATGCAGCATCCCGCACTCGACGGTGTGATGCAGTGCCTCCGGATTGATCACGAGCCCGCAGTCGTGCGCGCAGACCAGACGCTTGGCCCAGACGCGTCCCGTCTCACGATTCACTTCAACCTCGGCGATGACGGCCACGATGGTGTTGCCGCGATAGGTATAGGCGACGCCGCGACCCGATAGCACCTTGTCGGGTGAGCCGGTCTGCGGTGGTTGGGGCGACGGCCGCGGGTCCCATCCATAGGCTTTCGCGGCGGCACGTACCACGGCGAGGGAGCGCGATTTGCGGAACACGTCATCCTCTTTGGCCTGCTCCATCATATCGAGACGAAACTGGATGGGATCGGCCTTGGCGGCTGCGGCCAGTTCGTCAATGAAGGACTCGAAGGCAAAAGTGACCTGCGGACCGTTCGGATCGCGCAGATTTCCGGTTCGCAGCGGCGTTTCCCAGATCAACGGCAAGCCGACGATGCGGGTTGTGGTGCGCTGATTCGGAATCGCGTACACCGTAGTCGGCGCTTCGACCGAGCCCTTGGCCGGATTGGCAGGGCGTATACCCATGAGCTGCGCAATCAGCACCGTGTCGGGTTCGTTGTACCAAAGGTGGTTGTAGTCCGCGGAACAGGCGTCGTATTCGAGCGCCACGAGCTTACCTTGCTCATCCAGCGCGCCACGAAGCTTGAAGACGTGTGCGGGCCCCTTGGTATCCCAACCCGCCTCTTCATCGCGCATCCACTGCATGCGCACCGGTCGACCGAGTTCATGGGCCAGGAATGCTGCTTCGAACCCTGCATCGTCCGCAGCGGTACGGCCATAGACCTGCGGACCGTCCATATAGACGACGCGCACCTGCTCACGCGGCATGCCGAGGAACTTCGCGATACCCGTGCGATGGCTGTATGCCTTCATGTCGTTGGAATAGATCGTCATCTGCCCGTCGGAGGGGTCTGCCAGTGCGTGGGCCGGGCCGATCGATGAGTGTCCCTGAAAGGGCACTTCAAATTCGGCTTCGATGACGTGCGCAGCACCTTTGAAGGCGGCGTCCGGATCGCCCTCCACGCGCGGTGCGCTCGTCGATGTTGGGGTGGCGCGACGCATATAGTCGAACAACTCGCTGGAAGCGGGGAATGCGGCGACCTCGGGCCGCTTCCATTGCGCCTGAAGTTGCCTTGCGGCACGGATGGCCTGTTCTTCGCGCTCACAAATCACCGCGACATAGTTCCCGCGGCTGATGACGCGGATGAAGCCGGGCACGTCGCGGACTGAGGCTTCATCGATACTCTGCAGGGTGGCGCCCGCAATTGGGGGTCGGACATTGCGGGCATGAACCATGCGTGGCAGTTTCATGTCTACCGCCCACCGCAACGATCCGTCTACTTTCGCAGGGATGTCGTAGCGCTTGTGCGAGTGCCCCACAACGCGCAGATCGGTGACTGGTTTGACGGCAGCCTTGCCGGTGGTCAGGTCCACCCGGCTTCCGCTGAGCGCAATGTTGAAGCGCTTGCCACCGATCAGTTCAGCGTAGGTCACTTTCCTTTCGGGATTGGACTTCAACGAAATCGTGGCGTTGGCCACCGTGAGCATTTCGACGGGCGTCGCCAGGTGCTGGCCGCCCAGTTCCAGCAGCGCCCGCCGCGCTTCCGCTGCGACCCGGCGCATGGGGCGACCGTCTCTTTCCACGCTGGTCGAACCGCCCGAGCCACCCTGGTCAGGAGTGATGTCCGTGCAGCCCATGACGAGGCGAGTCTTGTCATAAGCAATGTCCAACTCATCGCACATCATCTGTCGGAAGGCCGTGCCCGTACCCTGGCCGCCGTCTGTCTTGCCGACAAAGAAGGTGGCCGTGTTGTCGGGATGAATCACGATCCACGTATCGAGCTTGAGGAAGTCGGGATCGGGATAGGGACCGGAGGCGGTCAAAGGCGCCTGGGCGAGCGCCCGCGCACCGTGCAGAGCGCCGAAGCTCAGTGTGATGGCCAATGCACCGGAACCGACGAGGAACCCGCGTCGCGAGGTCTGATTCGGCCCGGCGAGTGCATCCGCCAACTCTGGCGGCAACTCCAGGGGATTGCTCATACGCTTTCTCCCGGAGCCTTCGAGCCGTGCGCCACACGGCGGATCGCTGCCTGGACTCGATAAAAGGTCATGCATCGGCACAGGGCGCCCTCCATCGCCTCGCGGATCTCGGCATCACTCGGGTGTGGGTTCCGATCGAGCAGCGCCTTAGCCGTCATGATCTGACCATTCTGGCAATAGCCACACTGCGCGGCCTGCTCCTCGATCCACGCCTCCTGCAGTGGATGCAATTTCCCGTTTTTCGAGAGCCCCTCGAGCGTCGTCACCTCGCCACGCACTGCTGAGACCGGCGTGATGCAGGAGCGTATGGCGGCCCCACCCATGATGACCGTACAGACGCTGCACTGACCCAGTCCGCATCCAAAGCGCGGTCCGCGCAGGTCAAGGTCATTTCGCAGGACGTATAGAAGAGGAGTCGATGGATCCACGTCCACCTCATGACTCGCGCCGTTGACGTGCAGTTTGACGATGCTCATGATTCACCTTTCCGGCTGTGCGTTTCGCGCGCCCAGACTAGGGCACATCCATGCGGGGATTCAACCCCGTTTCGCTCTAAGGAGTATCCCGTGACGGCAGAACTCAAATGGCTCGTGTACACAGCTTTGCTGGCCGGCTCACTTTGGATTCCGTACATCATCGGAGTCAACATTACGGATTTTGCGGGCAAGAGACAGCAGTTCGTACGGCCACCGGATCCGAGCCAAATGAAGCCGTGGGTGCATCGCAGCCTGCGTGCTCACCAGAATCTGCTCGAGCAACTCCTGCCATTTTCGATTGTTGTGCTCGCGGGCGCAGTCAGTCGGGTTTCGACCTCGATCACCATCGCCTGTTCCATCACCTTCTTCTGGCTGCGGGTCGCTCACGCCGTCGGTATGATTTCCGGCTTGGCGCGCTTGCCGCTGCGGCCGTTGATCTATTTCGTCGGCTGGATTGTCATGCTCATCTTCGCTTGGCAAGTTCTGCGCAACGCTGCCTAAAATTGGGTGCAGCACCGGAACCCTCACTCCACGATCCAGTATTTGATCCCCTGATCATCGAGGAACTCCCGCGCGCGCGCTCCATGCAGCAGCGCGAGCGTCGAAATGAGTCCGGCCTCGGTGCAACTGCTCGCGGCCACCGTAACGGATCGGGGTGCGCCGGCAACGGGCCAACCCGTCCGCGGATCCAATATGTGGCCGTACCGCACGCCGTCCTTGAGCAGGAAGCGCCTCGCGTCCCCACTGGTTGCCAGCGCTCCATGTTCGAGCTCGAGCAGCAATGCGGTCTGCCGAGCGGATTCAGGCCGCTCAATCCCAATCTGCCAACAGCCATCCGGTGGCTGATGGTTGGCGCGCAGATCGCCACCGAGGTTGACTAGAAAGGGCCCGGGCCGCCGGGCAGCCAGCAACTCGTATGCTCGATCGACTGCGTATTCCTTGCCGAAGCCGCCGAAATCAAGCTCCATGCCGACCGGCAGCAACAGCCGCGGGGCCCGCCACTGGACCTTGGAGAATCCCACCAAGGGAAGAACACGGGCGACTTCAGTCAGCCCCGGTACGCGATCCGACCCATCAAAATGCCACACCGCTCTGAGGACGCCGGAGGTGATGTCGAAGAGACCTTCGCTCGATCGATAGCACTGTTCGGCAAAATCCAGAAGTGATGCGGTTTCAGGATCGACGGTGGTGAAGCCCCCACGCTGCCGGTGGATATCCGCGATTACGCTGTCAGTACGGTAACGGCTGAATTTCTGTTCGATGCGCCAGGCTTCCCGGGCCGCTACGGTCCCGAGTTCCAGCGCATGTGACCGTTCCGACGTCGCGAGGAGGACCTCGCAGGGTCCGCCGAGAGCCTGAAAGCATACCGCGATGAGACCCCCCGGCCGATCCTCTGCAGTGATGTTGCGAGCGAGGGGAGAGTTCCTTTCCGCCAATGGAGCCCTCCGCACCGGCCCGTCAGAAGTGCCATCCGACCTGCACCAGAATCGCCTTCAGTCCGGGATAAAGATCCAGACCTTCCAGCACGGCAGGCGCCGCCAGCCGATCGGTCTGCCGTTGCTGATAGTATTCGATACGCAGGCTCAGTTCCTGTCGTGCATCGTCGATCTTCACGCCGTACTTGAGACCGTACGTCACGGCATTCAAGGCCGCGAGCCGCTGATCCGCGGAGGCGTACCCCACATCCGCGTTCGCGCCCGAAAGCCAGGGCGTGTAGAAATATGCCGCGGACTGATGGTACCAACGAAATGTAGGCTCCAGGTATTGGGTCCTTGCCTGCATCCACCAACGGGGAGTCAGCTGGATCGTCTCCGAGTGTACCTGCCAGTCATCAGTCATATAGCGCATTGATAGTGCCACTGAAGCTCGGCCCCAGCCGAAGCGATTTTCCAGATATCCGCTGCGGCGCGTGCGCTCGTCGGGACGGTGCTCGTACAGGTACCCCGTGGTGTTGCCGAGGGGATCGATGACCGAGATTATCTTGTAGGGGTCATTCAGATAACCGGTGAAGCGATCGGCCGTCAGATTCAGCTCAGCCACCCATTGCGGCGTAATGACCTGCGTGAGCCCGAGGAGCACGCCTGCGCCATTCTTATGCTCACTGCTGGAGCTCTTGTCGAACAGCAGATAATCACTCAACGGGACAGGCGTCCCGCCGATCGGATTGATGCTGTCGAATTCGCCGTTCACCTGCGCAGAGGCCGTGGTGTTCTTCTCGTTGAAGTCATGCGCGATCGATGCGTTCACAGCAGTGGAGAAAAAGTCATCCTCATAGGAGAGCTTGCTACCCACACTCATCTGTGTCAGTCGCGTCAGGGACTGGTCCCAACTGAACGCCGCCGCGACTCGTTGATCGTGATAGTCGGGATCCTCGGGGAGATGGCCGGGCAGCACGGTGTATGGATGCGCCGCCTTGCCCGAGGTAGCGACCGGGCTCAATGAAGTGCCAGAGGGTGCGGCGAATGTCTGCGCCTTATTGCTCGGCAGGGCTCCGTTCGGACTGGCGCCCGACAGGCTATCGGCGGTCAGCTTCAGGCCAAGCTGTTGCCCGGCTGAAAATGTCTTGCTGACATCAACGACCGGTTCGATCGCCTGAATCCGACCGTCCTCGTGGTAATAAGCGAGGGCGGAGTCGACACTCCAACCATTCGCCTGAACCTCCGGAATCACCCCGCCGCTGTCCTGCCCCCGCGCTGCCGCGGCACCGAGCAGTGCACAACTTGCGGCAGCGAGCTGATGGCGAACGTTTTGCGCCTTGGGCTTCAATTGCAGCCGCAGCCCCCACCCGCAAATCCTCGGCCGCCCGAAGAGGCTTCCCTGCTGAAATACAGGTGATCGTCAATCGCGGCATCCATCGGGTCCCCGCCCACCTGCATGTCCTCCCGGGCGAGCGTGCCACGCTGCCAGGGTTTGGCACCGAGTGAGCTGCAGCCGCTGAGCGCGACGATCGCAACCGCCACCAGCAGCGCATTTAACTGCCTCGTCTTGATTGTCATCGTCTGATCCTCCGCTAGATGGGATGGAAGGCGGCCACTACGGTTCTGCGAGCAACTGGCGCACCTGCGATTCGTAGGAGGCCGTATCCGCAGCTTGAAATCCGATATGTCGAAAGCGCTGTACGCCGTGACGGTCGATGAGCACGCTGGTCGGCATTCCCGTCACCTTGTATTGCTCAGCCAGAGTTCCACTCGAATCGAATCTCACATCGAAGCCCGGCTGGAAACGGCGCAAGAATCGATCTGCGTCCGCCCGGTCGGTATCGACATCAATGGCAAGCACGATAAGACCTTTGCCCTCGTAGGCCCTCCTCAGCGTCTCCATCCACGGAAATGATCTTCGGCATGGCTCACACCAGGATGCCCAAAAATCCAAATACACGACTCGTCCCTGCAAGGCGCCTATATCCACGACCGACGCTGGAGACGCAAAGGCAGCACCCAAGCAGGCTGTGCACGCCAGCATTGCCTGCCATACGAAAACACCAAGCCTCTTCATCCGACACGCGCTCCTGAACCTGGCTACCACCGATGATTCAAGGCATTGATTGAATGCAATGGTGCAGCCATCACCCGCGCACCGTTTGTCCGTGGCAATCGAGGTAGTCGCCCAGTGCAAGGGCATGGACGCAATGCCAAATGACTTCGCCACGCAAAGTAACCGTCGTCAATCAAGCTTCCTCCGCGGCAGAAGTGATGAACCGAATGATTCTCACTTCAGATTCCCCGCGTGGTTCTTTGCAGTGCAAAGTATATACTCTGCGCCGCAAAGCTCTGCTGATCGCGCGTGCCAGTCGCGGACTGCCACGCACCGTTTGCTTGGAGGCAGGAATGGAGATCTCGCTTCGCGATGCGGTGACCGTCGTCCACGGCATGTTCTTTGGTGCGCTGCTGCTGTTGATGTTCACCGGCGCGGCGATGGGACTATATGCATCCAGCGCCTCCGACGGGCACTGGACCCCCGGGCCGCGGCAACGCCGCTATTTCTCAATCTATTTGGCACTGATGGCGCTGCTGGCGTGGCTTGCCGTACTGATCGGAGCCTACGCGGTCTATCCTTGGTACCGCGCACACGCCCCTGCCGGTCTGAGCGACCTCAGCGGCTATCCACAACGCCTGCTCATGTCCCGTCCCGGTACGAGCGGGTGGCACGATATCGGCATGGAGTGGAAGGAGCACATTGCCTGGTTCGCTCCGATCAGTCTGACCGCAGTCGCCTACCTCGTTGCGCACTATGGCAGACATCTGCACGCGATGCCGTCGGTGCGCCGCGCCGTGGTGGGGCTGCTCGTCCTGGCGTTCTTTTCCGCCGCTGTCGCCGGCTTCTTCGGCGCCATGCTGAACAAGTACGCGCCGGTCCGCGGCGGTGTTCGCATCGTGCTGATGCATGGAGAAAGTCATGGCGAATGAAGCAAGTGACCCTGCACCTCCCAACGGCGCGGCGGCGGCGGCGACTCTGGGCGCCGCGGTTGCCGCTTTCACCCTTGGGGTCTGTGCACTGGCGGGCGATGCCTCGACGGCGGTGGCGCATGCTCTGAATGTGTGGAATCCCACCGGTCCGCTCTCGGGCGTCACGGCGGTCGCGATCATCGTCTGGCTCGCTGCCTGGTTCGTGCTCGAGAGGGCCTGGAGGGCGCGGAACCTGGATTTCAGGTACATCAACCGGCTCGCACTCGCACTGGTCATCGCGGGTATGCTGCTGACCTTTCCACCCTTCATGGATCTGCTGCAGGGCCGATAGTCCTCATGTCATCCGCTCAGCCAGGCCGGATTCGCACTGCCCGCATCTTTTGCCTTTTGGCCGTCGCGCTCGCGCTGTGCGGCAGAACCACCCGCCTGCTGGCCGGACCGCCGTTTCAGACTGATGATCCGGAACCGGTGGACCTCGGCCACTACGAGTTCTACGTCTTCGCGGCGAGCGACGGGACACCGCTCGAAACCGATCCGGTGGGCCCCGCATTCGAATTCAACTGGGGGGCTCTGCCCAACACGCAGCTGCACGCGATTCTGAGCTTCGGTGCCATCGACCCGTCGAACGACCCGCACGATGCGCCCGAAGGGGCCGGACCCAGTGCCTACGGACTCTTGGATACCGAGCTGGGCGTCAAGTACCGCTTCGTCCCGCAAACCGACACAGTGCCGGAAGTGGGTGTCTTTCCCATGGTCGAACTGCCCACCGGCAATGCCTCACGGGGCCTGGGGGTGGGCAAAACCTGGTACAAACTGCCGCTGTGGATCCAAAAGGACTGGGGCCCCTGGACGACGTATGGGGGAGGCGGCTACGAGATCGTTGATCAGAGTGGTTACAGCAACTTCCGCTATGCAGGATGGCTGCTGCAGCGGGACCTCGGTGATAAGTGGACCCTGGGAGGGGAGCTCTGGTACCACGGCCCGGAGGGATCGGCCACTCCTCAGACGCGCTCCTCCACCATGGTCGACATCGGCGGCTATTATTACTTCAGCAAACCCGCCTTCCAGCTGCTGTTCAGCCTCGGACACAGTGTCGCCGGTCAGTCCGAGACCTATGCGTACCTTGGCCTCTATTGGACCTGGGGCAAAAAGGATGCTGACTCTGCGGCGCATCCAGTTGCGTGGTCCGTGGGCGCAAGAGTCCCTCCGGGGTCGATGGACCCGCTGGCATCGCCGAGCGTAATCGAGTGACCGTGTCCCGTGAGTGATGCCGCGGCCGCTCGGCGGTTCGCGGCGGAGTCGATGTGGTCGTCGTAATCGCGGGTCTCATACTCCTGGAGTGGTGGCAGGCGCCGCCGATTCTCGTGGTCGCGCTAAGTGTGATGGTGACTGTCGCCGCTGCGTTACCTCAATTCACTTAGCGCGCACCTCTCGCGCACTGCGCACGACGGATACGAGATGCCTGAGCGCACTCGCACCGGATTGGGCGGCCTCGTCAATAGGAATTTTGGTCTATTCCCGTCTCGCCGCCAACGCGTCGATGATGCACCACCGCGGTTGAAGCGGTAGTGGCGGTAACGCCTTGGCTTACCACATCATCTTCACATGGAGATTCCTAAATGTTGTCGAACTTTTCACAATTTGCGCCGCAGGGACAGGTACCTCACATTCCTGGACTACAGTCCATCGGGTCCCCGCAGCTGAACCCGGCGCTGTTTGGGTTGCCCGGCGTCTACGCCAACGGCTGGCTCGGTCATGAGTCGGGGCTGCAAGGTGGGAACCAGTCAGTGCCCCAATGGTCCGCACCAATCAATCCCTTCATGTCTTCCGGGAACAGCCCGCTCCCAACGCTACCGGTGCTCGCGCAACTGGCTCAACAGCTTGCCATCCAAAGTGCTCTTACACACCAGGTCGCGCAGCAGATTGGCGTCGCGGTTCAGCACCTCGCACACCAACTGGCCTCCCAGGGCCAGCAAGGCCAGTACTACGTACAGAATCCTTATGCGGGCTCGATACCGGGGGCCTATCCGGGAGCCAATCCATACGCACCGGCGTGGGGTGCCAACCGGCCGCCGACCGTTCAGTAACAAATGTGCCGAGCTTAGGTTCGCCTCGAGCGGGCGCGCCGGAAGCAGGTGCCACTGGCCTGCCAGCGCCCGCCGAGGTACCGCAACCCCAGACGGCAACGCAGTTGGGCAATTGGATATTGGCAATTTGACGGGGGACTGCCTCATGGCTCAGGAAAAAGATGGACGAGGTGCTGCTGTGCTGAGGAAAACTGACGAAGCCGCAGATGAGTCTTTAAGAAGAGCGGCGCACGGCCGTTCGGCGCCACGGGACGCCGCAAATGGCACCCCGCAACCGCCGCCTTCGAGCAGAAGGTCCGAGCGGTACGTCATCGGCGCCCGTACGGTGATCTCGCCGGGGTACGTGCAACCGCAACGCTCCATGGATGATGTTGTCGCCTATCTTGACCGCCAAGAGAACGTCGAAGTCGTCAAACGCATCAAACTTGGCGGCACACGGCCCTTTACCCTCGATGGCCGAAGCGTTGGCGAGGTCGCGGTGGCCACGATGGACGAAGGCAAGGCGCAGCGACTGCGCGCGGGCGCACCGCCGGACCTGATCATCGAGCGCGATTCGGTGCTCTCCTGCGCGGACTATCTGCCGATATCGGCGCGCGCCGCACAGATCGGGATGCTGCTGCCGCTGCGCTCGGTCGCCACCGACGTCACCATTCGGGTTGTCGGCGAGCGCGATCAACCGCTGGCCGGCGCGACCGTCGTCATAGAAGGCGGCGGACTGCCCGCCCAGGCGCTTACGGACGAAACCGGATCCGCGCGTATGACTTACTTTGGCGGCTCACTCGATGAGATTCAGACACTGTTCATCAGAGCGGCGGCCAATCACTGGGATCGCGTACTTCCCGCACCCCGTCTCAGCTCAGGCATCAATACGGTCAAGCTGCGCCCGCTGTCGGAGTTCTACCCAAGCTTTCCCGCCACTCGAATGCTTGGCTGGGGGCAGCATCTGATGGGAATCGATCCGACCAAGGGCCGATTCACCGGGGCTGGCGTGAGAATCGGCATCATCGATTCAGGCTGCGATACCACCCATCCGCTGCTGCGACATGTCACCCATGGCAAGGACCTCACTGCGGGCGGCACCCAGACCAGCTGGACTCAGGATTCGGCCTCCCAAGGAACGCATTGCGCCGGGATCATCAGTGCATCAGGCAGCGAGCAAGGCATCATGGGTTGTGCGCCCCAGGCGGAACTGCACATCTTCAAGGTTATTCCGGAGGGGCGGGTCAGCGATCTGTTGGTGGCACTGGACGAATGCATCGAACGCGAGTTGGATATCATCCACGTCAGCGTGGTGACTGAGGGGTTCTCCGAGCTGGTGAGTCAAAAGCTGCAGGAGGCGCGCCAGAAGGGCATCATCTGCATTGCGGCAGCCGGCACCACCGGCGGAACACTGGCATTTCCGGCGAATCTGCCGCGAGCAGTGATGGCCGTCGCGGCCATTGGCAAGCTCAAGGAATTTCCGGCAGACAGCTCACACGTTCTCAATGTGATCCCGCAACTCATCGGCAGTGAGGAGCTGTTCGCAGCCCGATTCAGCGGTTCGGGGCCCCAGATCGCGGTAGGCGCGCCCGGTATCGCCATCGTGTCCGCGGTTCCCGGCGGTGGCTATTTGGCGGCGGACGGCACGCCGGCCGCTGCAGCGCACGTGACCGGCTTTACAGCCTTGGTTCTGGCTCACCATCCTCTGTTTCAGCAGGACGGAATGTTCGCGGTACGCACCGAACAGCGCGTGCAGGCGCTGATCGAGCTGGTTCAGGCGAGCGCAGTGGCACACTTCCTCCATCCGCAGCACGCGGGTACGGGCGTGCCGGATCTGTCGCGTGTCCCCGGTGGCCAAAGCTTCGGCACGGGTCTGCCGAGCGGTGACAGCGCGGAGTGGATGGTGCCAAACGCATACCGGATCACGTCGATTCCGGGATGGTCTTGGCTGCCTGTTCAGCAAACGCCACGATACTATTAGTTAGTAAGGCTCAGTTTGCCTCGAGCACCTGATCGGGGTGCGGAAGTGAAGCGGGGAAGATCATACAGGCACCCAGAAGGGAACGGATGCGCGCGGCCATTTCTCCGCGCCGGTGGACCTTGAGCTTGTCGCACATGTTGTGAACATGGTTCTTGACCGTTGCCGCTTCGATCCCAAGCCGCCTTCCGATTGCCTTGTTCGTGAGGCCATTCTCAATCAGATGCGCTATCTCAAGCTCGCGGCGCGACAGCGGCATGGTATCGGCGCTGCCGTTGGCGACACCCATCTCCGCAAGCGTCGGCGCGTGGCGACGCGCTGGCGCCCCAGTCCCCCGTGGGCAGCGCGGCTCATCGCACAGTATCTGCTCGAGGACTCTGACGATTTCGCCGCTTGCCGAGCTGTCGCGCACGCAGCCCGCCGTTCCCGCCGCGGCCAGTGCCAGAATTTCCGCATCAATCTCTTTCACGCCGAATGCGACGACCTTGGTCTGGGGCAATGCGGCGACGAGGTCCTTCACGATGCCGATACTCTCCAGGCGCGCGGCATCGAAGAGCACAATATCGGGATTCAGCTGCGCACTGCGGTGCTTGGCGTGCCGGTTGTCGACCGTGCTGATGATGTCGACTCCATTTATCTGTGTGAGCACGCAGAGTAGGCCTTCCTGCACGATCCGGACATCACTCACTACCAGGACCCGCATCATTTTCACCCCCTACGCGTGCCGATTTTCGAGTAGCCCATGAGGGCAATGCAGCATAGGACCTCTGAATTTGCGAATGGCTCCGCAGGAGCGATGAATATTTTATGAACGGCCAATGGCCTCAGCCGCCAACTTGGCGCAGTCGCCAAGTCCGCTATGAGTCCTCAGGCATAGCTTCCGTCTGATCCGGCCACGCGAAATCGATTAAGCTGCCGCCAGGTGGAACGCTTATGACGCGTGGCGACACCTTCTTCGCATCGCACCATTCCGGGTCCGACCACGGTGACTGAATCTTCGCCGGTTGTGTTTCTCAGCTACGCCTCGCAGGACGCCGCTGCGGCGCTGCGAATTGCCGTTGCGCTGCGAACCGCGGGCATAGAAGTCTGGCTCGACCAGAGCGAGTTGCGAGGCGGAGACGTGTGGGACCGCCGCATTCACGATCGCATTCGCGAGTGTCGGCTGTTCATGGCCCTGATCTCTCCACCAACACCGAAGCCCGCGACGAGGGCTACTTTCGACGCGAATGGAAACTGGCCGTCGAACGCACGCATGACATGTCCGAGAGGAAGGCGTTTCTCGTTCCGGTCGTCATCGACGATACCCCGCAAAGGGGCGCTTCGGTGCCAGAAAAGTTCCGCGACGCGCAATGGACTCACCTCCCCGGCGGCGAGACCCCACCCGAATTCATCTCCCACGTTGCGCGCCTGCTGTCACCGGAATCCAATAAGAACGTCCGTCTCGACGCAATCGTGCAGGAGCCGACCGCAGCCCACGGGCAGCGCGATCTCTCGTCACGTAGCCACGAGCACTGGCCCCCACGTTCGATCGCGGTGCTACCGTTTGCAAATCTGTCATCCGATCGTGAGCAGGAATATTTCGCCGATGGCCTTACTGAAGAGCTCATCAACCACCTCGCGCAGGTGCGGGGACTGCGGGTCCTCGCACGAACGTCTTCCTTTGCCTTCAAGGGCAAGAGCGAGGACCTGCGCCTCATCGGGCAGAAGCTCGCGGTCGGCTGCATCGTGGAGGGGAGCGTTCGCAAGGCCGGCAATCGACTGCGCATTACGGCGCAGCTCATCAATTGCAGCGACGGCTACCACCTGTGGTCCGGGACCTTCGACCGGGAACTTGAGGATGTGTTCACGATTCAAAACGATATTTCCCGATCGGTGGCCAACGCGCTCGGGACTGCTCTCGGTGTCACTGAGGAACTGCAGCCCGGCGGTACGCGCAACATTGGAGCCTATGAGCGGTATCTGCGGGCGCAGTCACTGTCGCGTCTTTTTGGACCCGCCGAGTTACAGCGTGCAATCGAACTGTACCGCGAGGCGCTGGCACTCGATCCTGACTTTGCACTCGCATGGACGGCGCTGGCGGCGATGCAAGGGTTCATCGCGGTCTACTCGCCCCAACTGGCGGATCAGTCCGCCCGGGAAGGGGCACACGCCGCAGAACGTGCACTGGCAATTGCCCCGGACTTTTGGGCCAGCCGATTGGCGCATGGCGGCCAGCTGATGCGCCAACGAAACTGGATTGGGGCGCTTGCGGCCATCGAGAAGGCCGTGGAGCTCGCCCCGGAGTCGGAATCACGCGCGAACTCCGCTTTCGCGCTGTTACTGCAGGACCTCGGAAGAACCCAGGAAGCAATCGCACAGTATGGAGCAGCAATCAAGAGCGATCCCCTGTCGCTGTTCGTATCGACCCAATTGCAGTGGGCGTTGACCACCATTGATCGCGATGCCGCCGCCGAAGCGGAATACAGCCGCAGCCGCGATCTGAGCGGAGATCGATCGGGAATCGAACACGCCGCGCTGCAACGGGCTTGCCGGCATGGCCTTTCTATCAAGCGACATCAGGAACTGACCCCCTGACGACATCTAGAACTGACCCCCTTGAGTTGCTGATTAACTGGCCGCAGCCATGGTTTCCGATCCGGCCTGGTTAACCAGGCCGGATCGGCGCTTCGAACGTAGACGGTAGCTGTCGCCGCGGATCGTGATCACATGGCTGTGATGCAGCATGCGATCGAGGATCGCGGTAGCGACCACGGCATCTCCGAACACGGATCCCCACTCGGCGACGGATCGATTGCTCGTCACGAGGATCGATCCTCGCTCGTAGCGGCGGCTGACGAGCTGGAAGAACAGGTGAGCGGCATTGGGCTCGAACGGCAGGTAACCGAGCTCATCGATGATGAGGAGTTTGGGCTTGCTGTAGTGCAAAAGCTTCTCCTCAAGGCGTCCTTCGCTGTGGGCGCGCGCGAGCGCCGTTACCAACCCGGTTGCTGGAACGAACAACGTGGAGTAACCGCGCAGGATCACCTCCCGACCCAGGGCGACCGCCAAGTGGGTCTTGCCGACGCCAGGTGGCCCAAGCAGCAGCAAGCTGTCGCCGTTTGCGACCCAGCGCGAGGTGGCGAGCTCGCGGATCTGCTTCGGATCCACCGAGGGCTGCGCGTCGTAGTCAAAGCCCTCCAGCGTGCGCACGAAGGGGAACTTGGCGATCGACATGCCCATCTGCACACGCCGCTCGTCCTTTCGCGCAACTTCAGCTGCGCAGAGCATGCCCAGTGCTTCGCGCAGGTTCATCTCCGCACGGGCCGCCTGGTCGAGCAGGCCGTCCAGTTGGTCGCGGATTGCCGTGAGCTTCAGGCGCGTGAGCATCGAGAGCAACTCATCGAGCGCCACAGGCTCAGTCTCCCTTTTCTTGGCAGCCATTACCATGACCCTCCGAGTGCCGACTCGTACTCGCTCAAGGGGCGCAGGAGTTCTGCATCCGCGGGTACCGGGGTGATTAGGCTCAGGGACGGCGCGCCTCGCGCACGCTCGCCGCCACCCACGATTCCCACCAGATGCCGTCGATCGATGATGCTAGTGCGGCGAGAGAGGCTCTGGGGGTGACAGGCGACTTCGTTCCCCGCGTAAAGTACATGTACCTGGCGCTCGCAGACCACGACCGTTAGGTTCTCGCCGATCAGTCGCCATGGAACGCTGTACCGGTTCGTATCCAGTTCGATGCACGCATCGCTGTGGACGCAGCGCCTGAGCTCGCGCACCTGCAGGAACGGCGCACGGCCGTTGATGGGGCGCAGTACGGCGCGCTCCGCGCGCTCGAAGCGCTCCAAAGGCGGCTCGCCTGTGGTGCCGTGGACTCGCACGTCGGCCACCTCCCGCATCCAGTGCGACAGGTGCGATCGCAACGCATCAAGTGACGTGAACGTGTGACCGGCGATGGCGTTGTGCTTCACATAGCCGACGCCGCGTTCGTCCTTGCCCTTTGTGCGGGCTCGGTAAGGGGCGCAGGCGCGTGGGATCACCGCCCAGTAACGGCAGAAGCTCCCGAAGCGTTCGTTGAAGACGATCTCCCGGGTCTGCACGTTGTGCTTGTTCACCAGCGCCTTGGCGTTGTCCATCAGCACCTCGCGGGTGGTCCCGCCGAAGTGCCGGAACGCCCCCTCAAGTCCCTGCATCCAGGCTGATTGTCGCTCATGCAGGAACAGATCCACGAAGGTGCGGCGCGAGTATCCAAGCGTGGCCACGAACAGATAGACCTTGCGACTCTCATCGCCGATCTTGACGCTCAGGGAACCGAAGTCGATCTGCAGTTGCTCGCCCGGCGCTGTCTCAAAGCGCACCGTCGCGAGCTTCTGCGCCAGCACCTCCCGGCGCAAATGTCGTACCGCTCGTTCGACGGTCCGCAGGCTCACCTTGATCCCCATCTCCCGGCGCAGATCCTGCCGAACCACATCCGCGTTGCCGCGGTGCTGCAGATACCGGACCGCAAGCCAGCTTCCCAGCGCCGCCAACTTCCCGGCTCGCACCGGACTTTGGAAGGCCACATATCCGCCATGACGCAGGTACCGTCGCACGGTGTTGCGACTGCACCCAACCTCCTTGGCGATCCGCTTGGCTCCCCATCCCAGCGATGCCAGCTTCAGCATCGCCTGTACGTCCTCAGGCGTATGCATCGCCCTTGTCTCCCCAGTCCTTTCCAACTGAAGAGCTTGCCCGACTACCTCATCCATACCGACCTCCTCACTGTGAGGGGGGTCAATTCTTCGTGTCGTCAGGGGGTCAGGTTAGCGTGGCGCCTGACACTTTCCTCTGCCAGATTCCACGAGCAGATGAAACGATTTCTGGCTCATGACAGCGTGCATTCGGTGTTTGAGTCCGAGCTGGCGCAGCTGACGGGTGATCCGGAGGCGGCTCGAAAGCGATTGCATCGGGCGCTCGCAGACCCGGCGTGCCAGGATCCTTTGCGACAGTTCAGGCTCTCCTGGTGGGCCGCAGTATTCGAGGATCTGGATTTGGCATTCGCCGCCATGCGTCGCGCCTTTGTCGACATGCGCTTCGTTCTCCCATATGCAATCTGGCTCCCGGCGTACGGCACATTGCGCAAGGATCCGCGGTTCAAGCAACTGGTGCGTGATATGAAGATCGAGGAAACCTGGCGCGCGACGGGCCAGTGGGGCGATTTCGCGCGACCCTTGGGGGCCGAAGACTTTGAGGTCTGGTAGCGGGGTCAGGTGAGGCCGCGGGGACTACGATCCCATGGCAGCTCGCAGCGCCGTGACGCCGGCTAGAGCCTCATTCAGCGCAACTGCGGCCTTGTCATTGGTCACTGCCTCGATTCCACTTTGGATCTCGGCGATCCAGCCCAGGCCTCGCGGGACATTCCGGCTGCTACCCGAATACATGTCCATGAGGTCGTCGACCCGCCGCGCGGCCGGCTCGAGCTTGTCTCGGTCCAACCGGTCGTCCTTGTAGTTCACCAATGCAGCGCGCGCCGCGGCGATATTCGCGCGCAGCGTTCGCAGTTGGGCCAATATTTCGGAGCGAGTCGCGATCATCAGATTTATTCCGGCCGGCACCCGGCCGGTCGGAACACTGTACGCTCCTGGGATGCTCCTCTCCCGGTCAACCGGACGCTGAGCAGTCGCAAGGTCAGACACAAGTGGTTGATTTTATGGTGGCCAGGGGCGGAATCGAACCACCGACACGCGGATTTTCAGTCCGCTGCTCTACCAACTGAGCTACCTGGCCCTACGGGAAGGGCGCGTATTAAACCGGCCCGGTGGGCGGGCCGTCAAGCGCCTGTGCAGCGTAAGTCTTTGATTCTTGTTGGCAGTCCTTGGTCAGGCGCCTTCCGGCGGCTGGTACCCCTCCGGCTTGCTCGATCCGGACCCGAAAAAGAACTTCTCCATCTCGCCTTCGAGGAACTTGCGTGCCTTGGGATCGACGGGGGTGAGGCGGTACTCGTTCATCAGCATCGTCTGGTGGGAGAGCCATTTCGCCCAGGCTTCCTTCGAGACGTGGTCAAAAATGCGCTGGCCCAACGGACCCGGATAGGGTTGCCGATCAAGGCCCTGAGCCTCCCGTTTCAGGTACACGCACTCGACCATTCGGGTCATCTAGGACTCCTCATCGATGCGCTCCAGCAGAGACTTCATGGGCGCCGGCAGGCCGACCCGGGCGGGTCGACGCGCGTTATACCAAAGGCCGTCCGGTGCATCCATCACGGCGGACAGCCCCGGACAGCGTACCAGCCAGGGAGTGATCGTGAGATCGAAATGGGTGAAGGCATGCTCAACGGCGGGCAGTTCGATTGGCTCACGGCCCAGGTTCGCGGCCGCAAAGCCCCGCGCCTCATCGGCGCTGTCGAAAGACGGAGCCGTCCACAATCCCCCCCAGATTCCCGCCGGGGGGCGCTGGCGCAGGAACACGCTGCCGTCGGGACGCAGCGCCAATACCATATGAGTGTGTCGGGTCCGTCGGGCGGCCTTTGGGGACTTCGGAGTCGGCAGCTCGTGCTGGCGTCCCGACTGTCGCGCGACGCACCCTTCGGCAACCGGGCAATGCATACACAGAGGGTTACGACGGGTACATAGCGTTGCCCCCATATCCATGATCGCCTGGGTGTAGATCGCAACCTGATCCTGCGGCGTGCATTCCTCGGCCCGCTGCCACAGAAGGTTCGTGGTGGCTCGATCGGCTGGATCGCCTTCGATGCCAAACCAGCGGCTGAGGACTCTGCGGACGTTGCCATCCATGATGGCGAAGTGCTGGTCCCGACTCAGGGCCAGGATGGCGCCGGCTGTGGAGCGCCCTATGCCCGGCAGACTTTCGACATCGTCAAATCGCGTCGGAAACTCGCCATCGAACGCATCCCGAATCCGGATCGCGGCCCGGTGCAGGTTGCGGCCGCGGGCGTAGTAGCCAAGCCCGGTCCACAGATGCAGCACCTCATCCACGGAGGCGGCCGCCAGAGCCGCTGGAGTCGGGAACCGCGCCACGAAGCGCTCGAAATAGCCGATGACCGTGGCCACCTGGGTCTGCTGCAGCATGATTTCGGACACCCACACCCGGTAGGGGGTTCGGTCCTGCTGCCAGGGCAGGTCGTGCCGACCATGAATCGCATGCCACCTCACGAGGGCTTGTGCGAATTGTCGGGCTGGCGTCAGTGGCGGATTGGGCGGGCGCACAAATCAGTTCATAACCTCAGCGGGGTGTCTTATCTTAAGGGCTTATCAGGGCTTAGCGCGCACGTCGATATGCTTAACCCCAAGTTTGCGCACTCCTCGGCGGTCGACACCGCTGCGGCCAAACCCTATGACGAAATGCTGGATGCGAACCACGCGCCGCGTCCGCATTGCCGGCCCTACCAGGCCTGGCTGGCCGCACAGCCGCCGGAGGTGCTCACGGCCAAGCGCGCCGAAGCCGACGCCATCTTCCATCGGGTCGGCATCACCTTCGCGGTCTATGGGGAGGGCGGGGATACCGAGCGGCTGATCCCCTTCGACATCATCCCGCGCATCATTCCGCAGGATGAGTGGCGGACGCTGGAGGCGGGGCTCAAGCAGCGGGTGCGCACGCTGAATGCCTTCATCCATGATGTCTACCACGACCAGAACATCCTCAAGGCCGGCGTCGTCCCCGCCGAGCACATTCTGTGCAATGCGCAGTACCGCCCGGAGATGCAGGGCATCGATGTGCCCGGTGGCATCTACGCCCATATCGCGGGCGTCGATGTGGTGCGCTCACACGATGGTTCGTACCGGGTCCTCGAGGACAACCTGCGGGTGCCGTCGGGCGTCTCGTACATGCTCGAAAATCGTCAGCTTACAAAACAGGTCTTCGCCGACTTGTTCCGAGATCTCGACATCCACCCGGTCGACGGCTACCCCAATAAGTTGGCGAGCTTCCTTGGTGATCTTTCACCCCGAGCGGGGGCGGCACCGGTCATTGCGGTACTCACGCCCGGCATCTTCAACTCGGCCTACTTCGAGCACGCTTTCCTCGCTCAGCAGATGGGTGCCCACCTCGTGGAGGGCCATGACCTGGTGGTCGAGAGCGACGACTGTGTTTACATGCGTACGATCGGTGGCCTTGTCCGTGTCGACGTCATCTACCGTCGAGTGGACGACGTTTTCCTGGATCCCGAGGTATTCCGGTCCGATTCCATGGTCGGTGTTCACGGGCTCATGCGGGCCTGGCGCGCCGGCAAGGTCGCCATTGCCAACGCGCCGGGAACGGGTGTGGCCGACGACAAGGTCATCTACTCCTACGTTCCCGCGCTGGTCCGTTATTACCTCGGCGAGGACCCGATGATCCCCATCGTCCCGACCTGGCTGTGCCATGACGACAAGGAACGCAGCCACGTGCTCTCCCACCTGGAGGAGATGGTCGTGAAGCCGGCCAACGGGTCGGGGGGCAATGGCGTCTTCGTTGGCTCGATGTCTACCAAGGCCGCTAGGGACGAGATGCGGCTACGGGTAGAGGCCAATCCTCGTAGCTACATCGCTCAGCCGATCGTGCGGCTTTCAACTGCCCCGACGCTCTCGAGCGGCCGGATCGTGCC
>DATHMT010000001.1:0-79293 GCA_035486855.1 Steroidobacteraceae bacterium | reverse complement strand
GGCGGTGGTTACGGTGGCGGTGGCGGTGGTAGCCGCGACGGTGGTGGCGGCTACGGCGGTGGTGGCAGCGGTGGTGGTGGTGGCGGCAGCCGCTTCTCGCGTCGCAAGAAGGTTTGCCGCTTCACGGCCGACAACGTCGAGTCCATCGACTACAAGGATCTCGCCACACTCAAGGGCTATGTCACTGAGACCGGCAAGATTGTTCCCAGCCGCATCACGGGCACGAAGTCGTTCTATCAGCGCCAGCTCGCCACGGCGATCAAGCGCGCGCGCTTCCTGTCCCTGCTGCCCTACACCGACCAGCACTGAGAATCGCCATGGATGTCATTCTGCTTGAGAAGGTTGCCAACCTGGGCACCATCGGGGATCGGGTCAAGGTCAAATCCGGCTACGGCCGCAATTTCCTGCTGCCCAAGGGCAAGGCCACACTGGCCACCGTGGCAAACGTCGCCAAGTTCGAAGCCCGCCGCCACGAGCTTGAAAAGCACGCCGCGGACCAGCTCGCGAGCGCTCAGGGGCGCGTCGAGAAGCTCAAGGACTTCAAGCTCACGATTGCCGCGAAGGCCGGTACCGAAGGCAAGCTCTTCGGCTCCATCGGCACCAGCGACATCGCGGAGGCCGCCACCAAGGCCGGTCATCCTCTGGCGCGCAGCGAAGTGCGCATGCCGACGGGACCGCTGCGGATGCTAGGCGAGTACAACGTCGAACTGCACCTGCATGCCGACGTGAACTTCGCGCTGCCGGTGGCCATCGTTCCGGAGGAGTAACCGCACGGGGGGTCGCGCAGTCCAGTGGCACCAACTGCCAAATCGCGCCGCGACTCCGACAGTGAGGTCGTAGATGTCCGCACGCCTCCACATTCGCTGGAGGCGGAACAGGCCGTGCTCGGCGGCCTGCTGCTTGATGCCGCCGCCTGGTTCAACGTCTCCGACGTGGTCCGGGCGGAGGATTTCTATCGCCCCGATCACCGCACCATCTTCGACGCCATCCGCGCTCTGGCCACGAACCAGAAGCCGACGGATGCCGTCACGGTGGCCGAACATCTCGAGCGCCATGGTCTCGCGGCCGATGTCGGCGGCCTGGCCTACCTGGGCACGCTCGCGCGCGATACCCCCACCGCCGCCAACGTCCGCGCTTATGCCGAAATCGTGCATGAGCGCTCGATGCTGCGGCAGCTGATCAAGACCGGCACGGAGATTGCGGCCTCGGCGTACAACACCGAGGGCGAGACCGCCCGCGAACTCGTCGACAAGGCGGAGCAGGGCGTGTTCGCGATCGCCGAGGCCGGCGCCCGCGCGGGCGGCGGTGCGCGACTGGTCGCCGAGATGCTGCCCGCGGTCATCGACCAGATCGACGCCTGGCAAAGCAACCCGGGCGGCATGCGCGGGCTTGCGACCGGCTTCACCGACTTCGACAAGATCACCGGTGGGCTGCGACCCGGCGACCTGGTCATCGTTGCCGGCCGTCCCTCGATGGGTAAGTCGACGCTCGCCGTCAACATGGCCGAGTACGCGGCCATCAATCCCAGCATCAAAGCGCCGGTGGCCATATTCAGCATGGAAATGCCCTCCGAGCAGATCATCACGCGCATGCTGGCCTCGATCGGGGGGGTGCCGCTGAACAGTCTGCGGTCCGGGCGCATCGCGGATGAGGATTGGGCGCGCATCACCAGCGCCACCAGTCAGCTGTCGGCGGCGAAGATCTTCATCGATGAAACGCCCGCACTGACGCCAACGGATCTGCGCGCCCGTGCGCGCCGCTTGAAACGCGAGCACGGGCTGGGTTTGGTGGTGATCGATTATCTGCAGCTGATGCAGGTGCCGGGCAACAAGGAAAACCGGGCTACCGAAATCGCGGAGATCTCGCGCGGCCTGAAAGTACTGGCCAAGGAATTGGCGGTGCCGGTGATCGCGCTGTCCCAGCTGAATCGCAGCGTGGAGTCGCGCGAACACAAGAAGCCGGTGATGTCGGATCTGCGGGAATCAGGTGCGATTGAACAGGACAGCGACATGATCCTGCTCATCTACCGCGAAGAGGTGTACGACAAAAACACTACCAAAAAGGGCATCGCGGAGATCGAGCTCGTCAAACATCGCAACGGTGAGATCGGTACTTTCCTGCTCACCTTCCAGGGTCAGTTCACGCGCTTCGCCAACTACGCACCGGATTCCTACGCCGAGGGCATCCTGCGGTGATGCCGCTGATCCGCGCGGTGATCGACACCGCGGCACTGCGCTGCAATCTCGAAACCATTCGCGCGCGCGCGCCGGCCTCCAAGGTGATGGCCGTCGTGAAGGCCAACGCCTACGGGCATGGTCTGATCATGACCGCGGTGGCACTGCCGCAGACCGATGCTTTCGCGGTCGCACGACTGGAAGAGGGCGTCAAGCTGCGCGAAGCCGGCATCACCCGGCCCATCGTTCTGCTCGAGGGTGTGTTCAACGCGGAGCAGTTGCTTGAAGCCGCGGTGCATCGCTTCGAGGTGGTCGTGCACGACCCGCTGCAGGTGGCGCTGCTCGAAGCCTTTCGCGGATCATTCCGCTTCACCGCGTGGGTGAAGATCGACACCGGAATCAATCGCCTCGGGTTCAGGCCCGAGGATTTCCCGGGTGCCCTGGCGCGGCTGCGCGCGCTGGCAACGCCGGTGCGCGAGCTGCGGGTGCTGACGCATCTGGCGCGGGCGGATGAGCGCGACGTCGCGATGACCACCGAACAGGTCAGGCGCTTCCATGCGGCGACCGGCGCCCTGGGACTTGCCACCAGCATCGGTAATTCCGCGGGCATATTCGGCTGGTCGGATGCCGCCGGGGACTGGGTGCGTCCGGGTCTCGCGCTCTATGGCGTTTCGCCCTTTGCCGACGTGCGTGGCGCGCAGTTGGGGCTCAAACCAGTCATGACGCTGGAGTCGGCCATCATCGGCCTGCGGCGGGTACCGCGCGGTGAGTCGGTGGGTTATGCGGCCGCCTGGACCGCGCCGCGTGATTCGCGTATTGCCATCCTCGCCGGAGGGTACGGTGATGGCATGTTGCGCAGCTTGCAGGATGGATCGCCGGTGCTGGTGGATGGCAGACGCGCGCCGCTTGTCGGCCGTGTTTCGATGGATATGATTGCGGTGGATGTGACCGATCTGCCGGAGCCCCACGTCGGCACCCGCTGCCTGCTGTGGGGTCCGGGACTGCCGGTCGAGGAAGTCGCCGCGCATGCCGGGACCATTTCCTACGAAATGCTCTGCGGCGTGCGGCAACGCGTGCCGCACGAGGCGATCTGATCAGCCCTCGAAGAAACCCATCTTCACGCCCGCGAGCTGAATGACATCATTGTCATTGAGACGCGTCGCCTGCGCACCAATCGGATTGCCATTGAGCAGCGGGAAGTCATTCGCCTTCTCGCTGTCCACGTGGACGATGAAATAGCCGTCCTGCCGATGGGTGATGGCGGCGACCTGAACGCCCGGGCGTCCGAGGGTCGTCAGGGCCTTGTTCAACTCGAGCTCGCGGCCGGCGAAGGCGCCTGAGAGCACTTGCAGCTTGGCCTTTTTGACCTGGTTGCCGTTGCCCAGCGCCTTGCGCGAAGCACTCGCGGACACATCGGGTGCCGCGTTGGTGACCGCCTCGCGAACGTGGCGGATCTTGTCCACCGGCCGCTGCGAGGGTTGGATCACCATCGTCTTTTCGAATTCGTCCTGCGCCTCATCATCTTCGGCGAAGCGCAACTGGTGATGTCCCACCGTGATGACATCGCCATGTTGCAGGGCGTGCTTCTTGATCAGCTTGCCGTTGACATAAGTGCCATTGGTGCTGTTCAGGTCCTCAAGGAACGAGTCATTGAGGATGTTGATGATCAGCGAGTGATGACCGCTGACCGCGCCGTTATCGATGCGGATGTCATTGTCAGGGAGACGGCCGATCGTGTACCGCTCCTTGTTCATGTTGTATTCCGCCATCACCTGGCTATCCAGGCTCAGTATCAACCTTGCCATGCGTGCCTCTTAACGAAGGATCAGCCCAGCCAGCCCAGGATTCGGTCGAGAACTCCCTTGTTCGCGGGGAAGTTCTCGGCCACGTGTGCCATGACGACGGAGACGTTATCACGTCCGCCGTTGTCATTCGTCAACTGAATCAACTGCTTAGCAACCGTCTCAAGATTAGCACCAAAGGTGCTGATCGTTAAGTGAATATCGTCATCTTCGACCATGTCGGACAGGCCGTCCGAACACAGCACGTAAAAGTCACCCTTCTGCGTGGGAACTTCCTGGATCTCCACCTCAACGGTCGCTTCCACGCCCAGGGCGCGGGTGACATAGTTCTTGTTCGCCGCCCGCTGGGCCTCCTCCGGGGAGTAGAAACCGCGATCGACCAGCTCCTGCAGCAGCGAATGGTCCATGGTGACCTGTTCAAACTTATCGTTGCGCAGGCGGTACATGCGTGAATCGCCGACGTGCGCCACCGCAATCTTGTTGTCAAACATCAGGGCGCTGACGACCGTCGTGCCCATGCCCTCGCACTGCGGCTGGGCCCGTGCCGTCTGATAGATGATCTTGTTCGCGCGGTGAATGGCATCGCGCAGGATGATGCTCGGACGGGACATCCCCGTGGCCTGATCCGCGATACGCAGATCCTCGCGTTCGACCGATTCGCGCACCAGATTGACGATGGTTTTGACGGCAATGCCGCTTGCGACTTCTCCGGCGTTATAGCCGCCCATGCCATCGGCCAGCACCAAAAGCCCGATGTCCGGGTCAAAGGCGATCGTGTCCTCGTTGTGTTCCCGGACCTTGCCGGTGTCGGTCTGGCCGACGAAACGCAACTTGCCGCGCAGACTCATCGCCCCGCAGCTCCGCCCGGCCGCCACAATTGTGTGACGGCGGTCACGCTATGCTTACCGCGCGCGCCCGCACGGCGGTGGCAACCGCGCGTCGGTCAAGATCCAGAGACTTCGCCAAAACCTCATCCTCATAAGGCTGCGGACATGCGTGGGCCTGACCGCAGCTCGCCTCGAAGTTGCATAAGCTAGCATTGTCCGCAACATAGTCCGAGTGTCTGATCACAAACCGGTGCTCTAGGGGTACCCCGGGCGGCCATGAAGTCATCGATCGCGTTTTTGTGCACCGCCTGCGAGGGCCAAACTGCGAAGTGGGCAGGTCAATGCCCGAGCTGCGGTGAATGGAACTCTCTGGTGCGGCGCGATCTGAGCCGCCTGCCCGGACCGGGGCGGGCCGCCGAGACCTCCCGGACCGCCACGGGCCTGCAGCCGCAGGCCCTCGGATCTGCGACGCCGGATGCGACCGTGCGGGCATCGACCGGGCTGTCGGAACTGGACCGAGCCTTGGGGGGCGGGCTGGTTGCAGGTTCGGTCACGCTGCTGGGGGGTGATCCCGGGATCGGCAAATCCACCCTGTTGCTGCAGGCGGCCGCGGCGGTCGGTGTCAGCGAGCCGGTGCTTTACGCGAGCGGCGAGGAATCGGTGGCGCAGATCAGCCTGCGGGCCCAGCGCCTGCAGCTGCGGCCGGCGGGGGTGAGCGTGGTGGCCGAGAGCGACCTGGCGGCCATACTCGCGCATGCCGCCACGCAGCGCGCCGGGCTCCTCGTCGTCGACTCAATCCAGACCCTGTCGTGCGGTGATGTCGGTGCCAGTGCCGGTGCGGTCTCGCAGCTGCGTGAATGCACGGCGGCGCTGGTGCGCTTCGCGAAGGCCTCGGGCACCGCGGTCATCATCGTCGGTCACGTCACCAAGGAGGGCGCGATTGCCGGCCCGCGGGTGCTCGAGCACCTGGTCGATACCGTACTGTATTTCGAAAGCGAGGCGGGCAGTCGCTTCCGCATCGTACGGTCGGTGAAGAACCGGTTCGGCGCGGCCAACGAGCTCGGTTTTTTTGCCATGACCGGCAATGGGCTGGCCGAGGTGCGCAACCCGGCCGCCATCTTCCTCGCCCGGGCGCCCGAGCCCGCCGCCGGCAGCATCGTGACCGTGACGCGCGAGGGCGGGCGACCGCTGCTGATCGAACTGCAGGCGCTCGTCGACCGCATGCGCTTTGGCGCACCGCGGCGCATCGCCCAGGGCCTGGATGCCAATCGTGTCGCGATGCTGCTGGCGGTCATGAACCGGCACGCGGGCCTGTCGTTGCAGGAACATGATGTGTTCGTGAACGTGGTGGGCGGCATGCAGATCACCGAGACCGGCTGGGATCTGCCGGTCGTGCTCGCGCTGGCGTCGAGCCTCAATGATCGGGCATTGCCCCGTCAGCTGGCCGTATTCGGCGAGATCGGTCTGACCGGCGAGGTCCGACCGGTGGCTTATGGCGAGGAGCGTTTGAAGGAGGCACAGAAGCAGGGCTTCGAGCGGGTGATCGTGGCGCGCGAGAATGCGCCGCGCAAACCCATCGAGGGTCTGGAGGTCATCCCGGTCTCGCGCGTCGATGCCGCGGTGAAGCTCGCGTTTTCCTAGGCGGACTTGGCGTTGACCTGCGCGCGCACGGTGCGGATGGCGTTGTCCGCGATCTGCAGCACCTCGAACAGATAGTCGCCCACCTTGAGCGCGGTGCCCGGCGGCGGAATCGTTTCCAGCTGTTCGAGCAGCAGGCCGTTGATGGTCTTCGGGCCATCGGTCGGCAGGTGCCACTGCAGCGCACGGTTCAGGGCGCGGATGGTCGCGCTGGCATTGACGATGAACACGCCGGGTTTTTCGACATGCACATCCTTGTGCGCGATGGTCGCGGTATCGGTCGTGAACTCACCGACGATCTCTTCCAGAATATCCTCGAGCGTCACCAGTCCATCGATGTCGCCGTATTCGTTGACCACGAAGGCGAAGCGGCGCTGATTGCGTTGAAAGTTGGTCAGCTGCAGGGTGAGCGGCGTGCCTTCGGGCACGAAGTAGGGCTCGCGGCCGCGCGCGATCTCGATGAGGCGCTCGCGGGTGAGACTTTCACGCGCGAGTTCCTGCACGATGCGCTTCATGTGCAGCACGCCCAGGATATTGTCCAGTTCCCCTTCATAGACCGGCAGGCGCGTGTGCAGCGTCTGCCGCAGCTGGTCGAGGATGTCCTCCCAGGGCGCCGTCACATCGATGCCGGTGATCTCCTGGCGCGGAATCATGATGTAGTTGACCGTGATGCCGCCCAGATCAAGAATCCACAACAGCATCTGCCGGTGCCGCGCGGGCACCAGCGGGCCCGCCTCCGCCACCACGGTCCGCAGCTCATCGGCGCTCAGCGCGGGCATGTCGCCGCGCGAGCGCACGACGCCGAACAGGCGCAGGAATCCGTAGGCGCAGCGGCTGGTCACCCACAGCACCGGACGCGCGACGACCACCAGCGCGGTGTAGATGTAGGCGGAACTCAGCGCCACCCGCTCCGCATAGGTCGCGCCGAAAATCTTCGGCGCGAGTTCACCGAAGACGATCATGACGATCGTGAGGATGGCGCCGGCGAGCGGTACCGCCTGATGCCATCCGGAGCGCAGCGCGAGGATCGTGGCGGCCTGTGAGGCGAAGACACTGGCCGCGGCCAGAATCACGAGATTCACGCCCAGCCAGTCATCCGGGCGCTGCATCAGTTTCTCGAGCAGGCGCGCCGCGCGCTGGCCGGACTTGGCCCGATGCCGCAGCCGATAGCGGTTGACCGACAGCATCGCCACTTCCGTGCCCGAGGAGAAGGCGATGATGATGAGCAGGCCCAGCAGCAGCAGCAGCAGCAGGTCCGTGCGGGCGTCGTTCAAGTCGGACGGTCTCCGTGGGCGCCCGGGTCAGGCCATTGGCCCTGGGGCAGTTACCCTATAATGGCCTAATGTTTGACAGCCTGACATCGCGGCTCAGCCGCACCGTGGACGCCCTGCGCGGGCGCGGCCGTATCACCGAGGAGAACGTGGCCGAGGTGCTGCGCGAGGTGCGCGTGGCGCTGCTGGAGGCGGATGTCGCGCTGCCGGTCATCAAACAGTTCATCGACCAGGTCAAGACGCAGGCGCTCGGCACCGAAGTGGCTTCCAGCCTGACCCCGGGCCAGGTGTTCGTCAGTATCATTCACAAGGAGCTGGTGGCGCTGATGGGCGGCGCCAGCGCCGGCTTCAGCCTGCGGGCCCAGCCCCCGATCGTGGTGCTGTTGGCCGGATTGCAGGGTGCCGGCAAGACCACGACGGCGGCAAAGCTCGCCCGCTGGCTGATCGAAGCACAGCGCAAACGGGTGCTGCTGGTCAGTACCGACGTGCGACGCCCCGCCGCCATGCTGCAGCTGGAGCGCCTGGCGCAGCAGGTGGGCGCCGACTACTTCCCGGCCGCGGCCACCCGGCCGCCGCGCGACATTGCCGTCGACGCGCTCGATCACGCGCGGCGGGGTGTGTTCGATGTCCTGATCGTCGACACCGCCGGTCGCCTGCACGTCGATGAGGCCATGATGGAAGAAGTGCGGCACATCGATGCCGCCATCACACCGGCCGAACGGCTGTTCGTGGTCGACGCCATGGCGGGGCAGGATGCGGTGAATGCCGCCAAGGCCTTCAGCGCGGCGCTGGACCTGACCGGCGTGATTCTGACCAAGGCCGACGGTGATGCGCGGGGCGGCGCGGCCCTGTCGGTGCGGCAGATCACCGGGCAGCCCATCGTCTTCCTCGGTACGGGTGAAAAAACCGATGCCCTGACGCCCTTTGATCCCGAACGCATGGCCTCGCGCATCCTCGGGATGGGCGATGTGGTGGCGCTGGTCGAGCAGGTCCAGCGCAATGTCGATGCCGGTGAGGCCGAGCGCCTGGCACGCAAGATGGCCTCGGGCAAGAGCTTCGACATGACCGACCTCAAGGGCCAGCTGGAACAGCTGCAGAAAATGGGCGGGGTCAGCTCCCTGCTCGACAAGCTGCCGGGCGCGGCCGCGCAGAAGGCCGCGGTCGCGGCGGATGTCGGGGATCAGCAGGTGAAACGCCAGATCGCCATCATCAATTCCATGACCCCGCGTGAACGCCGCCTGCCGTCAGTCATCGATGGCTCGCGGCGGCGGCGGATCGCCAAGGGGTCGGGGGTACAGGTCCAGGACGTGAACCGACTCCTGAAACAGTTCATGGACATGCAGCGCTTGATGAAAAGCATGAAGGGGGGGAAGCTGCGCCGGATGCTCGGCGCCCTCAAGGGCGGCGGCATGCCCCCCGGGTTCCCGGGTCATTGAAAACAAATAGATAAATCGCGCCTCATTGCGTAGAATCCGCGCTCTTTTTGGGACGGGGGCGGATGCCCCTCTTCGGAGATCCTATGGTAACGATTCGCCTGACGCGCCGCGGCGCGCGGAATCAGCCCTTTTATCACGTCGTCGTGACCGACAGCCGCAAGCGCCAGGGCAGCGCCAGTCTCGAACAGGTCGGGTTTTTCAACCCGATCGCGCGCAAGGGCGAGCCAAAGCTCAAGCTTGACCTGCCGCGCATCGATTATTGGGTCGGCCAGGGCGCCCAGCAGTCGGATCGCGTTCGCCACCTGGTGACCACCTTCCGCAAGCAGGCGACGGCCGTAGCCGCCTGACGAGGGCCGTCGGTAAGGCGGCAGTCGTATGGAATGGGTGGAACTCGGGCGAATCGGCAGCCCGTACGGCGTTTTGGGCTGGATGCATATCCAGTCCTTCACGGAGCCCCCCGAAGGACTTCTCGACTATCCCGTCTGGGCTCTGCGGCAGGGACCGGGTCCACAAACCAGCCACCGGCTGGTCGAAGGTCGGATCCAGGGCCGCGGGCTCGTGGCACGCCTCGAGGGGGTCGTCGACCGGGATGCCGCGGCACGGCTGCGCGGGGCGATGATCGAGGTTGAGCGCAGCGCGCTGCCGCCACCGGGCCAGCGCGAGTACTACCGGGGCGATCTGATCGGCTTCACGGTGCGGAATTTGGAAGGGGTGGAGCTCGGCAGGCTCGACCACTTCGTCGAGGGGACCGGCACCGCCATGATGGTGGTGGCCGGAACGAGCGAGTACTGGATCCCGGCGATTCCCCAGTACCTGCGCAAAGTGGATCTGGAGCGCCGGGGATTGAGTGTGGACTGGCCCGCCGATGCGGATTGAAGTGGTCACGCTGTTCCCCGAGCTGATTGCCGACGGTGTGAAGTTCGGGGTGCTCGGCCGCGCCATCGAGCGCGGTCTGCTCGGGGTGGGAACCGAAGATCCCCGCCGCCACGCGACCGATGTGCACCGGACGGTGGACGACCGGCCCTATGGCGGCGGCCCCGGCATGGTGCTCAAGCCGGGGCCGATGCTGGCGGCGATTGGCGCCGCGCAGGCGCGGCTGCCGCAGGGCAGCGTGCGCATCGCGCTGTCGGCGCAGGGCGAGCGGCTCACCCAGGCGCGGGTGCGCGAGCTGGCCGTGCTGCCGGGGATGGTGCTGATCGCGGGACGCTACGAGGGACTGGACGAGCGCATCGTCACCCTGGGTGTCGATCGCGAGCTGTCGCTGGGAGATTTTGTGGTGAGCGGCGGTGAGCTGCCGGCGCTCGCGGTGATTGATGCGGTGGCGCGGCTGCTGCCTGGAGCGCTCGGCGATGAGCGCTCGAGCGTCGAGGAGTCCTTTGATCAGGGGCTGCTCGACTGGCCGCACTACACGCGACCGGAAGTGTTTGCGGGACTGGGCGTACCCGAGGTGCTGTCCTCGGGCAACCATGCCGATATCCGCCGCTGGCGCCTGCGCCAGGCGGTGGTGCGGACGTGGCAGCGTCGACCCGACCTGATTCTCGCGCACGGGCTCACGCCCGAGGCGAGTGGGTTATTGGATGAGTATCTCGCTGCGCGTGAGCGTGGCGGCGACAATCGATAAAGGTGAAGACCCATGAGCAAGATCGTTCAGGAAATTGAGAAGAGCCGGATGACGCGGCAACTGCCGCCGTTCAACCCCGGCGACACCGTGGTCGTTCAGGTGAAGGTCGTCGAAGGCGATCGTGAGCGCGTTCAGGCCTACGAAGGCGTGGTCATCGCCAAGAGCAACCGCGGCCTGAACTCCTCCTTCACGGTGCGCAAGATTTCGCACGGTGAAGGCGTGGAGCGTGTGTTCCAGACCTACAGCCCCGCGATCAGCGATGTGGCCGTGAAGCGCCGCGGCAGCGTGCGTCGCGCCAAGCTCTACTACCTGCGTGACCTGTCCGGCAAGGCAGCGCGCATCGAAGAGAAGATCTGAGACTGCTGCGCTCGATCCTGTCGGGGCTGTGGCGGGGCCTCGACTTCCTGCGACGCTTCCTGCACCTCGTGGTGCTGCTGCTGATCGCTGGGTTCGTCATCGGCGCCCTGCATGGGTCGGTACCGAGGGTGCCGGATCAGGCCGCCCTGGTCGTCGCTCCCACCGGCACCCTGGTCGAGCAGCTCAGCGGCGATCCGCTGTCGCGCGCCGTGGCACAGGCGCGGGGCGAGCAGCACGCCGAGACGCTGCTCTGGGACCTCATCGACGCCATCCACGCGGCCGCGAAGGACTCGCGGATCCGCGTCCTGGTCCTGAACTTCGATCAGATGGACGGGGTCGCCGGTCAGCCGACCATGGCGGAACTCGCGCAGGCCATCCGTGACTTCAAGAGCTCGGGCAAGAAGGTCATCGCCTATGGCGTGACGTATGAGCGCGATGCCTACTACCTCGCCTCGCAGGCGGATGAGATCTATGTCGATCCGCTGGGTTACGTGCTGGTGGACGGGTACAGCCGATACCGCTGGTACTACAAGGACATCCTCGACAAGTACAACGTCGACATCAATGTGTTCCGCGTCGGCAAGTTCAAAAGCGCGGTCGAAGACTACACCCGCAATGACATGTCGCCCGAGGATCGCGAGGAGAGCCAGGCCTACCTGAGCGCGCTGTGGTTGGGCTATCAGCAGGCCGTCGATGGCGCGCGCAAACTGCCCGCCGGGGCGGTGGCCAACTACATCAGCTCCCTGCCGCAGGCGGCCGTTGCGGCCAAGGGCGCGGGCGCCCAGATCGCGCAAAAGGCCCATCTCGTCACCGACATCAAATCCGCGCCCGAGGTCGGACATCGGATCGCCGAAATCACCGGCGCGGATGAAGACGGCGGCTTTCACCAGGTCTCGGCAGAAGACTATGCGCACGTGGTGCACAACGAGACGGCCCTGGGTCGGCGCGATCAGACCCGGATCGCGGTGATTGTCGCCGAGGGCGACATCCTGGACGGCAACCAGTCACCGGGCAGCATCGGCGGGGATTCCATGGCGCGCCTGCTGCGTCAGGCGCGCCAGGACGAGAAGATCAAGGCCGTCGTGCTGCGGGTGGACAGTCCGGGCGGCAGCGTGAACGCCTCGGAGCAGATCTATCGGGAGGTCCAGGCACTGCGCAAGACCGGCAAGCCGGTGGTGGTGTCGATGGCCAACTACGCCGCCTCGGGTGGCTACTACATTTCGGCCCCGGCCGATGAGATCTGGGCCAATCCCGCGACCATCACCGGCTCGATCGGCATCTTCGCGGAAATACCGAACGTCAACCGCGCGCTGTCGAAGTTCGGGGTGGGGGTGGACGGCATGGGCACCACCCCGCTCGATGGCCTGACCCGCGTGGATGTCCCGATGTCGGAGGCCGCGCGCACGCTGCTGCAGTCGACCGTGGAATACGGCTACAGCCAGTTCCTGGACCGCGTGTCCAACGGACGTCACAAGACGACTGCGCAGGTCGATGAGATCGCGCAAGGCAGGGTCTGGTCGGGTGTGGATGCGCAGGGCCATGGGCTGGTCGATCATCTGGGTACGTTTGCGGACGCGGTCCAGGCCGCCGCCAGGCGTGCGCACCTCAGTGAGTACAAATTGCAATTCATCGAGCCGGAGCTGTCCTGGGCACAGAGTCTGGCGCTGAATGTGAAGGTTCGCGCCATCCGGATTCTGGCCAGCACCGGGCTGGCGGACCTTTCGGCCGTCGCGCCACTGGGCGCCCTCACGCAGCTGGCCCAGGCGACTCCGCTGGCCCGCGAAGTCGAGCGTTTGAGCCATTTCAACCACGCCAATCGGCTCTACGCCTACTGTTTCTGCACCGCGCAGTAGCGGCTGCCCGCAGCCGCGGCGACTATACTGTCGTCATGCGCCAACCCTCCGCCGCGCCCGACGCTGAGTCCATGCGGATCGACCGCTGGTTGTTCTTCGTACGGCTCTTCAAGTCGCGCAGCCTCGCGACCGATGCGGTCACGGGCGGCCGGGTGCACGTCAACGGCGAGCGGGTGAAGCCCTCGCGTGTGGTCCGCATCGGTGATCAGCTGGCGTTCAATCGTGGTGCGGTGACCTTCGACTGCGAGGTGACCGGGCTGCCGCTGCGCCGCGGGCCAGCGCCGGAGGCGGCAGCCTGCTACCGTGAGTCCGAGGCCAGTGTGGCCCGTCGGGTCCAATTCGCCGAACGCATGCGGGTGTCGACGGCGTTTGCGCCGCGGCCGGATACGCGACCTGACAAACATGAGCGCCGGGAGCTGCGGCGCATCCGGGGGCGGGATTGAAGAACTATCGTTACTACGATCTGATCCTGGGCGCGTACGTGTGCGTCCTTTTGTGCGCCAATCTGATCGGACCGTCCAAGTTCACGACGCTGCAAGTGCCGATCGTGGGCTCGGTGACCTTCCTCGCCGGCGTGCTGTTCTTTCCGATCTCCTACTTCTTCGGTGACGTGCTCACCGAGGTCTACGGTTATGCGCGTGATCGGCGGGTGGTGTGGAGCGGTTTTGCGGCGCTGTTGTTCGCCTCCATCATGTCGCAGGTCGTCGTCTACCTGCCGCCAGCGGATTTCTGGCGCGACAAGCAGGCCGCGGTGGAGTCGGTATTCGGCAGTACGCCGCGCATCATCGCGGCTTCCGTCATCGCCTTCTGGTGTGGCTCCTTCGTCAACAGCTTCGTGCTGGCCAAAATGAAGGTTCTGACCCGGGGCCGCTGGTTGTGGACGCGGACCATCGGCTCCACCATGTGTGGCGAGCTCGTTGATTCGTTGCTCTTCAATACCATCGCCTTCGCGGGCACCATCACCCGCAATGAGCTGATCGCCGTGCTCACGACGCAGTATGTCCTGAAGGTCAGTTGGGAGGTGCTCTCCACGCCGATCACCTACCAGCTGGTGAACTTCCTCAAGCGCGCCGAGGGCGTGGATTTCTACGACCGCGATACGAATTTCACACCGTTCTCGCTGCGGGTGACGGATGGACGCTCCACGACTGCTGTTTGATCGCGGCAGTTTCGCCGCCACGGAGGACCTGACCTCCGCGCTGGGCGCTGCGCTGAATCCACAGTTCCTCGCAGCCGAGGCTGAGGCCGTGGGTCGCCTGCGCGATCTGGCACGGCTGCCGCACGCGCAGCAGATCGCCGTGCAGGAGCGGGCACTGCAGCTGGTTCTCGGCGTGCGCGCGGCGCGCTCGCGCGGCGGCGGGCTGGATGCGCTCCTGCGCCAATACCATCTGGCCTCACCGGAAGGGGTGGTGCTGATGTGCCTGGCGGAGGCGCTGCTGCGCATTCCCGATGCGCACACCGCGGATCGCCTGATCGCCGACAAGCTCGGTGAAGGGGATTGGGAGCGGCATCTCGGGGACAGCGATTCGCTGCTGGTGAATGCCTCGACCTGGGGGCTGATGCTGACCGGACGACTGGTCGAGCTCGATCGCGGTGAGATCGGCTCACTGCGCGGCTGGTTCGGACGACTGGCCGCGCGTCTCACGGAACCGGTGGCGCGCGCGGCGCTGCGCCAGGCCATGCGCGTGCTCGGACATCAGTTCGTCATGGGGCGCACCATCGGCGAAGCACTGGAGCGAACCACGGCCGTGAACGAGAGCCGCTACGCGTATTCGTTCGACATGCTGGGGGAGGCCGCCATCACCGCGCGGGATGCGCAGCGATACTTTGAAAAGTACCGCGACGCCATCAGCGAAGTCGGACGCCACGCCAGCGCCCGCGAAGCAACGAGCGCGCGGCCGGGGATCTCCGTGAAGCTCTCGGCGCTGCACCCGCGCTACGAATTCTTCCAGCGCGCCCGGGTCATGCGCGAGCTGGCGCCGAAACTGCTGGATCTGGTGCGCCAGGCGCGGCAGCAGGGAATCGCGCTGACCGTGGATGCGGAAGAGGCCGATCGGCTCGAACTGTCCCTGCAGCTGGTCGAGGTCGTTCTGGCGAGTGAGCTGAGCGAGGGCTACGGGGGTTTCGGGCTCGCGGTTCAGGCCTATCAGAAGCGGGCGTATGGGGTCATCCGATGGCTGATCCGGCAGACCCGCGAACGGCGCCGGCAGATCACCGTACGACTGGTGAAGGGAGCGTACTGGGACACCGAGATCAAGCGGGCCCAGGAACGGGGGCTCGCCGGTTTTCCGGTCTTCACCCGCAAGATCAACACGGATGTCTCGTACCTGGCCTGCGCCCGGCTGCTGGCCGGGCACCCGGAGCTGATTTATCCGCAATACGCGACGCATAACGCTCACACCGTCGCGTACGTAGCGCAGCTCCTGGTCGGGGCGGGTCCCGGCCGCTTCGAGTTCCAGCGACTGCACGGCATGGGCGAGGAACTCTACGAGCAGGTCATCAATGGCATGGGTAGCTGCCGGGTCTACGCGCCGGTGGGTCCGCATGAGGATCTGCTGCCCTATCTCGTGCGCCGCCTGCTCGAAAACGGCGCCAACACCTCCTTCGTGAACCGGATCCTCGATGAACGCCTGCCGCCTGAGCAGATCATCATGGATCCGATCGCGGAGAGTGACCGGACCTCCCCGGCGGCCGAACCGCGCATCGCGCCACCGGAGCGACTGTTCGGCTCCCAGCGAGCCAATTCGCGCGGCGTCAATTTTGCCGACGGCGCCGAAGTGCGCGCGCTGATCGCCGGATGCGAGCAGGGCGCGGCGGGGATCGCGGGGCTCGATGATGCCGCGCCATCGGACATCGAGCGGGCACTGGCCAGTGCCAGCGTGGCGCAGGCGCCATGGGACCGGCGTCCGGTCGAGGAGCGGGCTGCGATCCTGGAAGCGGCCGCAGACCTCTTTGAAACCCAGCGCGCAGCCCTGATTGCCCGCTGTGTGCTGGAAGCAGGCCGCACCGTTGCGGACAGCGTCAACGAAGTGCGCGAGGCCATCGATTTCCTTCGTTACTACGCCGTTCAGGCACGGCTGCTGGGCGCGCCCACGGTGCTGACCGGTCCCACCGGTGAGAGCAATACGCTGCGGGTTCGGGGCCGTGGCGTCTTCGCCTGCATCAGCCCCTGGAACTTTCCGGTCTCCATCTTCACCGGTCAGATCAGCGCCGCACTCGTGACCGGCAATGCGGTACTGGCCAAACCGGCCGAACAGACACCGTTGACGGCGGCACTGGCGGTGGAACTGCTGCATCGCGCCGGCGTTCCGCCCGAGGTGCTGCATCTGCTACCGGGCGGCCCGCCGGTGGGCGAGGCGCTCACGGGAGATCCGCGCATTGCCGGCGTCGTCTTCACCGGATCCACGCAGACGGCGCGACTCATAGAAAGGAAGCTCGCCGGACGCTCCGGCGCCATCGCCACCCTGATCGCGGAGACCGGCGGCATCAACGTGATGATTGTCGACAGCTCGGCACTGGCGGAACAGGTGGTACTGGACAGCATCACCTCCGCCTTCAACAGTGCGGGTCAGCGCTGTTCGGCGCTGCGCATTCTGCTGCTGCAGGAGGAGATCGCGCCGCGTGTGCTGGAACTGCTGGCGGGGCAGATGGACGAACTGGTCATCGGACCTTCCTGGCAACTGATGACCGATGTGGGTCCGGTGATCGATGATGAGGCGCTCGCAGCGCTGGAGGCCTATGCGGCGCGAGTCATCGTGGGCGCGCGCTGGCAGCATCGCGCCCGCGTCCCGGCTGCGATCGGCGCCGGGCGTTATTTCGCACCGTTGGCCGTCGAAGTCGCCGGCATCGCCGCGGTGGAGCGCGAAGTCTTCGGCCCGGTGCTGCACATCGTCCGCTACCGGGCCGAGGAGCTTGATGAGGTGGTCCGGAGCATCAATCGCATGGGCTACGGCCTCACCCTGGGGATCCACACCCGCATCGACAGTGCCGCGCAGGCCATCGCCGAGCGGGTCCAGGTCGGCAATGTGTACGTGAATCGCAATATGATCGGCGCCGTCGTCGGCGTGCAGCCGTTCGGCGGCTGCGGCCTCTCCGGCACAGGTCCCAAGGCCGGTGGTCCGCACTACCTCGGGCGATTCGTGACCGAACAGACGCTGACCATCAACACCGCCGCTCTTGGCGGCAATGCCAGCCTGCTGTCAATGTAGCCGAGTCATGCAAGCCGAAACCAACCCGTTGGAGCGCGTGCAGATCGGACCGATTACGGTGCAGGACTCCGAGGCGCTGTTCCGCTGGTTCAACGATCCGCAGGCGGCGCGCCTGGACTATGCCTGGCGGCCCGTCGACGGCATGAGTCATCAGAAGTGGATGGCAGGCGTCGGAACCGATCCGACCCAGATCTGGTTCGCCATTCGTCGGCATGGACACACTGCCATCGTCGGCTACGCAATACTGCGTAACATCTCGGTCGTGCATCGCTCGGCCGAATTCGGTCTGCGCATCGGCGATGAGGCCGATCGCGGGCGCGGCATGGGCCGGGACGCCGCGCGTCAGGTGCTGCAGTTCAGCTGGCGTGCGCTCAATCTGAATCGCATCCAGGTGTCGGTATTCGCGGGCAATGAGCGTGCGCTGCGCCTGTATGCGGCGCTCGGATTCCGGCGTGAAGGCACCCTGCGGCGGGCGCAGTACATCGATGGCGCCTGGAAGAACATCATCATCATGGGGGCGCTGCGACCGAGCCTCAGCGCACCAGGCAGCGCATGAAAATCCTGCGTCGTGCATCGCTGGGGGCTCTGCTCACACTCTGGGCCGCGCTCGCACACGCCGGCACCTGCGAGAGTCTTGCCACGCTCAATTCGCCGACCGTCCAGATCCTGCTGGCGCAGACCGTCATGGCCGGCCGCTTTACGCCGCCGGACGGTTCGGCGCCGCTGCAGCCGTTGCCCAAGTTCTGTCGGGTCGTCGTCAAATTGAAGCCCACCGCGGATTCCGACATCGGCGCCGAGGTCTGGCTGCCTGCAAATTGGAATACCAAGCTGCTGGCGGTCGGCAGCGGCGGTTGGGGCGGCGCCATTGACTTCGGTTCCATGGCTGAGGCGCTGCGCCACGGCTACGCCACCAGCGCGAGCGATGACGGCCACAGCGATCGCGGCGGCCGCTTCGCGATGGGCCATCCCGCGAAGCTCATCGACTACGGTTATCGTGCCGAGCATGAAGCAACGCTTGAGGCCAAAGCGCTGATCCAGGCTCTGTATGGTCGCCCCTCCAGTCACTCGTACTGGCAGGGCTGTTCCGGTGGCGGCCGCGAGGGCCTGATTCAGGCCTATCGCTATCCGGATGAGTTCGATGGGGTCATCGCGGGTGATCCGGCAAACATTCGCCGCAATGCCTGGGCGCTGTGGTTGGCGGTCCGCACCCTGAGTGATCCCGCGGCCTACATCCCACCCGGCAAGTACCCGATGATCCACAATGCGGTGCTGGCGGCCTGTGATGCTCAGGATGGATTGAAGGACGGGCTGATCTCGGATCCCGAGAACTGCCACATGGACTTCGCGGCCCTGCAATGCAAGGGGGCGGATGCTGGCGATTGTCTGACGCCCGCGCAGGTCAAGACGGCACAGACCATGATCAGTCCCGCGACGAGCCCCGGCGGACGGGTTTACTTTCCCCGGCTCGAGCCGGGGACGGAACTGCGCTGGGGGCGCATGGCCGGAGGGCCCGGGCCCGCCGACCTGTTCCTGGATGAATTTCGGTTCGTCGTCTACCAGGACCCGAATTGGGATTGGCATACCTTCGATCTGGATCGCGACGCTGACTTGGCACACGCCATCGACCAGGAGGTCGATGAGATGGATCCGCATCTGGCCGCGTTCGCGAACCATGGCGGTAAGCTGCTGCTGTATCACGGTTGGGCCGACCAGCAGGTGGCGCCGGGATCGACCCTCGAGTTCTACCGATCGGTTCGTGCCCTGAGTCCCGACCCCAAGCATACGGAGGGCTGGGTCCGCCTGTTCATGGCTCCCGGCATGGCGCATTGCGCGGGCGGCGAGGGACCCGACAGCTTTGACAGTCTCAGCGTCATGGAACAGTGGGTGGAACACGGCAAGGCGCCGGAACGGATCCTCGCCTCGCACCACACCGCCGGACAGGTCGATCGTACCCGGCCGCTGTGTCCTTATCCGCAGATCGCGCGGTACAAGGGCTCGGGCAGCATCGATGATGCCGCGAGTTTTGCGTGTAGGGCCGCTCCTTAGTCCGGGTCATACCAATCGAGCTTGCGGGTGAGCAGCATGACTGTCGCAAGCAGCGCAAACAGCGCCAGTGCACCGGCCAACAGCGCGTAGTTCTCCGAGGTGACCAACAGGTAGAGCAGGGCGTAAGTGCCGGCAAATATCCCGGCGGCGCTCGCTCCTGCGCGGGCACTGCGCAGGGCGCCTGCCAGGTACAGTCCCATCAGCGTACACAGAGCCGCGGTCGCAGCCGTATACGCCGCATCGAAGCCAATGTGCTCGGAGAGCGCGAGCAGCAGCAGGTAGAACACGCTCAGAGCCAGTCCCATGAGGCCATATTGGATAGGGTGCACGGGCCGGCGTTGCAGTGCTTCCACCAGAAACAGCGTCATGAAGCTCAAGGCGATGAACAGCCCGCCGTATTTCACGGCGCGCGTGGTGCGCTGATAGATGTCGACCGGCTGCACCAGTTCAATTCCGAAACCGCTGGCAAGGAGCGTTGCGGCGTTGATCGAGTCCTGGAACCAGCGATCGCCGTAGGACCGATTGAGATTCAGCACCTGCCAATTCGCCCAGAAGCCATTGGCATCAATCCGCCGCTCATTGGGCAGGAACCCGTCCGTGAATCCTGGATCTGGCCAGTTGCCGTGACTGTGGACCTGCAGGGTCCGGGCCAACGGCAGGACCTGCAGCGACTGGGTTCCTGCAACATTGAACGTCAAGTCGAACGCATGGCGACCCGCGGCGAGGTTGGTACCGGCTCTGAAGGGTGCGGCAAGAGTCGGGATTGGAAAGCCCGCGGCCGGCTCAAGGCTTTGAAATTCGCCGGTCGTTGAAGCCAGATTGCGCAGTCCCGTCAGATCGTTGATCGGCAGCAACAGGCGCGCCTGATCGACATGAATGTGCAGCGCCGTCCCGCCGCGTGTCAGCCGTTCGATTTCGCGCGCGACATCGAATTCTCCGATGGCATGGACTCGCGCCACGTATACCGGCACCGCATATGATCCCAGCGTGCGCGGCGTATCCTGCACCCGCACGTCGATGGTCAGGTCAAGCCTGTCCGGCAGCACATACCAGTCGCGGGTCTGATTGGCATCGGTCTCGGACGTGACGGGAATGGCGATGATCGGACCACTGAGCCACTGTCGATCGCCCCAGCCGCGGGCAACGGACTCCACGGCGGTGTTGCGTTGACTGACGCGCTCCGAAACCACACTGGCGAGCAGCGTCAGGGGAATCAACAGCAGCAGCGCGATGGCCGTGAGAAGTGCGGCCTTGACCGAGGTCGACCTGGAAAGGGATTGCATCACGGGCCTCCTGTTCTCGCATTAGCTTTGCGCGGCCAAGTGAACAGGCGGTGGCGCCATTGTGGCAAAACAGGGCGGCTTTCGGCCTATGCCTGATGGCCTAGCGGGGCCTGATGGCGCCTTTGCAGATGCGTTCCAGCAGTGTCGGGAAGTCGATACCCGCTGCCTGAGCGGCCTGCGGCAACAGGCTGGTGCCGGTCATGCCCGGCAGGGAGTTCGCCTCGAGACACCAGAACCTGCCGGCTTCATCACGGCGAAAATCGATGCGGCTGTACGCGCCGAGCTTCAGCGCCCGGTGCGCGCGCAGCGCGTAGTCCTGCAGTTGGGTCGTCTCCGCCCGGGCAAGCTGCGCCGGAAATAATTCGCGAGCGCCGCCTTGCTGATACTTGGACTGATAGTCGAACACTTCCCCGGGCGGGAAGATCTCACCGACCGGCAGCGCCTCGCCGTCCAGGATGCCCACGGTGAGTTCGCGCCCGGGGATGAATTTCTCGACCATGACCTCATCATCGAAGGCCCGCGCGCTCTGAATCGCAGCCTCCAGCGCATCGGCGGCCCGCACCACGCTGAGGCCGACGGTCGAGCCCTGTTTGCTGGGCTTGACGACCACGGGCCATCGCAGCAGCCGCTCGACATCGGCGGCCGCCACCGGTGCCATCAGCCAATCGGCCGTCGGCACGCCGGCAGACCTGAACAGCCGTTTGGCCAGGTCCTTGTCCATGGCCGCGGCGCTCGCGATATGGTTGCTGCCGGTATAGGGCATGCCGGCCAGATCGAGCAGGGCCTGGATGCGCCCGTCCTCGCCGGCGCCACCGTGCAGCGCCAGGAACACGACATCCGTCGCCCGGATGTCGAACTGGGTCGGCGACAGACCCACGGCGCGAGCCCGCACCTGCTCAATGGCGGTACCGGAAGGGGGTGCGGGGGCGACGCGACTGGCCAGGAGCCGCTGTTCGTCCGCAGCGGGCAAACGGCCGGTCGCCGTGTCGATCGCATGAACCTCATGGCCGAGGGCCCGCAGCGCCGGGATGATCTGGGCGGCGCTGGCGATGGATACGTCCCGCTCCTCGCTGGTGCCGCCGAAAAGCACTGCAATTCTCATTGCGGCCGATTATAAAGAGGCGGCAAATGGGCGAACAATGCGCTACGTCCCATTCACCACGCTCATCACGGTCGGCAAATGACGACATCGCCCGCTTTGACCTTCGAGTGGCTGACGGAAACTCACGCCGATGCGCTGTACGAGGGCTTCAGCGACCTTGCGGTGAGCCAATTCACCGCCGAGAAGCTGCCCGGCACGCTCGATGAGATGCGCCACGAGTTTGCGCAATTTCACGCCGGGGCCCCGTCCGAGAGGCGGGAGATCTGGATGAATTGGGTGATCCGTGAGTCCCGCTCCCGGCAGCTGGTCGGCACGCTGCAGGCCACCGTGTTCGCGGATGGCGCACTGTGGATCGGCTACAAGTTGATCCGGTCCGCGTGGGGACGCGGCATCGCGACCGCCGCCGTGCGGTGGCTGCTGCGGGAACTGGCGCCGCACTACCCGGGCAGGCCGGTACTGGCGGCGGCGGATTCGCGCAATCATGCTTCGCTGCGGGTGCTGCAGAAGTGCGGGTTTGCCCACCTGCGCACCGAGCCTGCGGACATCCGCGGTGAGCCGACCGTGGATCATGTCTACCAATTCGTGCTGCCGGCGGAATAAACGCACCGGCGCCGGAGTCTTACAGTGTCGATGGACGAAAAACGGGCCAGATTTCAAGCGCAGGTGATGCCACACCTGAACGCCGCCTACCGCTATGCGCGGTGGCTGGTCCGTTTTCCCAGTGACGCCGATGACATTCTGCAGGAGGCCAGTTTGCGGGCTTACCGGAGTTTCGAGGACCTGCGTGGAAGCGACGGCAAGGCGTGGCTGCTGACGATCGTCAGAAACTGTCATCTGACGGCCGTCACGCAGCGGCAACGCCGCAACCTGGTGCCACTGCCCGATGAGCACGACGACCACGGCGATGCAATGATTGCGCAAACGCCCGACCCGGAAGCCACGGCGATTCATCGCGACGAGCAGCGGCTGCTGCAGCGCCTGATGTCGGCGCTGCCCGAGGAACAGCGCGAAGTGCTGGTCCTGAGGGAAATCGAGGAGCTGGATTATCGCCAGATTGCCGCGGTCATCTGCGTGCCCATCGGCACCGTGATGTCGCGCCTGGCGCGGGCCCGCGCTGCACTGCGGACCCTATGGCTTCAGGAAAACAAGGGAGAGCTCCATGGCGTGCCCTGAATCGCTGCGCACCCAGAGCTATTTTGACGGTGAGCTCACGGCCGTCGAGGCGGCCGAAGTGGAGCGGCACATTGAGATCTGCGCCCAGTGCCAGTCTTTGCTCGGCGATCTCAAACAGGTGCGGGCACTGCTGCGCGGCGCGGCGGAGCGGATCGAGGTGCCGGCGCGGCTGCGTGCGCGGATCACCGCTTCGCTTGAACGAAGACCGCTGCCGCGGGCTTTCTGGACCGGCATGCTCGGCGGAGTCGGGGTGAGCGCGCTGGCCGCGGCCGTCGCGTTCCTGGTCATCGGCCCACTTTTCAATCAGGGGCTGGTGCGGGCCATCGTGGCCGATCACAGCCGATCGCTGCTGTCGGCGCATCTGATCGATGTGGTGTCGACCGACCAGCACACCGTCAAACCCTGGTTTGCCGGTCGTACCGATGTGTCGCCCGTGGTGGTCGATTTCGCATCGCAGGGTTACCGGCTGGTGGGCGGGCGTATCGATACGCTGGAGCAGCGACGGGTTCCGGTGGTCGTCTACCAGCATGGCGCACACTTCATCAACGTCTTCACCTGGGCCGTGGATACGGCGGGGAGCCCTGAGGACACCACCCGCAATGGCTATCACCTGGCCTTCTGGCGCGTCGGAAATCTGGAATATTGCGCAATTTCGGATACCGGCTGGAGCGAGCTCAACGTTCTGGCCACTTTGTTGCGCGATCAGGGGAATAAACAGCAGCGACCCTGAGTCTGTCCTTCCGCAAACCCATTGAGGAGGCAGACATGAGCGATGAATCAATCCTGCGCGGCCGGCGCAACGCACTGAAATGTATGGCCTATGGCGGAGCCGGGACGCTCTTTGCCCTGTCGGGCGGCGTGCTTTCGCCCATCGACCTCGCGGTGGCGGCCGACGCCCCGCAGAGCGCGGCGAAGTGGGGCAAGCCGCTGTTCGTACAGATCAGTGACACGCACATCGGCTTCGCCAAGGACGCCAATCCGGATGTCGGCGGCACGCTCATGCGGACCATTGAGCTGGTGAACGGGATGCCGCAGCAACCGGCACTGATCATCCACACCGGCGACATCACGCACCTTTCGAGGCCCGAAGAGTTCGATCTGGCGCAGCAGATGCTCGCAACATTGCGCACGACCGAGCTGCACACGACGCCTGGTGAACATGACACCACCGACCCGACCGTGAGCGAGTACTTTTCGCGCTTCGGCAAGGCATCGCAGAACCGCGGCTACTACAGTTTCGATCACGCCGGCGTGCACTTCGTATCACTGATCAATGTGCTGCAATTCAGGGCCGGGGCGCTGGCGTCGCTGGGCGCTGAGCAGCTCGCATGGGTGACCGAGGATCTGAAGGCGCGCTCCGCCAGTACCCCGATAGTGGTCTTTGCCCACATGCCGCTGTGGACCATCTATGAACCCTGGGGCTGGGGAACGGGAGACGCGGACCAGCTCCTGCAGCAGCTGCGCCGCTTCGGATCCGTCACGGTACTCAATGGCCATATCCATCAGATCGTGCAGAAGGTCGAAGGCAATGTGACCTTTCACACGGCGCGCTCGACGGCCTATCCGCAACCGGTGGCCGGTACAGCTGCAGGTCCCGGACCCCTCAAGGTCCCGCCGGAGCAGCTCTCGGGCATGCTGGGGATCACGAGCGTGTCAGTGAAGAGCCATCCACGTTCGTTGGCGCTGATTGATGCCACCCTGGCGGGAGCGTAGCGTGCGCCGCGCGTGGTTTCTGGCGAGTGCCGTCCTGTCGCTGGCCGTGGTCGCGAGCTGTCCTGCGACGGCAGCGCCCGCAACGACCCAGGTGCTGATCAGCCAGTTCATGTTCATGCCCATGACGGTGACGATCAAGGCGGGTTCGAGCGTGACGTGGGTGAACAAGGACGATGAGCCGCATACGGTCATCAGCGACACCGGAGTGTTTCGCTCGGGTGCACTGGATACCGACATGTCCTACACCTTCAAATTCGACAAGCCGGGCAGCTACCGGGTCTTATGCTCGATCCATCCGCAGATGACCGCCGTGATCGTGGTGCAGTAGGGCGCTCACAGGTCAGCCGGCGGCCCGCGAAAGGAGCGCGGGGCGCCGGCATCGGGTGCGCCGGGCGGCGGCGAGCGCGGTCCGTAGTGAGGCAGCGGCCGGCCGAGCTCATAGGCGCCCAGGTCCGGCGCCTTGCCCGTGAAGCCATCGGTGATGCTCGGCAGCTCCATGCCCGCATCGATCGCGGCCGAGCCGGGCTTCAATCGGAAGTCCAGATCCTCGGGGTTGTACAGGTGCTGGGGATCGCTGCGGTCGGGCATCGCAACCTTGGTGAAGATCCCGTAGTCCACCATGACGCTGTGCGCCTCGTTGCCGGTGCCGGCCCGCAACTCCGGAAGCGTTTTGTAGCGACGCACCTGCAGCTTGCCCTGGTAATCGCTGCGCACGCCGTCGGCCGGCGAGTCCCACTCAAAGGAGTTGTCGGCGCCGGGCGAGGTGTAGAAGCCGTTGTAATCCGAATCGGAATAACTGTTGTAGGTCTTCAGCGAAAACAGTGCCGTGGTCCAGCCATCGGCGAGAATCAGGTTGTTGCGAAAGTGAACGTTGGCCGCGGGGCCTGAGTAGCGCGCCTGCCCGATGAGGGTGTTCTGATAGATCAGCACTCCGGCCGGCGTGTCGACCAGTTTTAGGTAGCCGCCCGTGGTCTGGCCATAGACCAGATTCTGATAGAAATAGAGCGGGCCGCCGAAGATCGGCTGGGCGCTCAACGCACCGCCGGTGGAATTGAAGCAGCGATTCTGGAACACCCGGATGTTGTGGGCGCCGCCGTCGGCTTCGACGCAATTGTCATCGGTGTTGTACATGTCGTTGTTGTTGATGTCGATCGCAACCGGCACCCGGTCGCGAAGTTCCTTGGGCGTACCGTCCGGGTCACCGTAGGTATCCACGTCGATGCCGTCGTGCCAGTTGGCCACGTAGTTGTACTCGACGACATGACCCTGGCCATAGACCTTGACGGCATATTCAGACTTGATCAGCGCCGGATAGCCGGGAAATTTGGCCCACACCTCCGGTGTGAACCAGCTCTGCAGCTTGTTCGGATCGTGACGCCCGATGAAGACGTTGTCTGCAATGTAGAAATTCTTGGAGCCGGACCAGCCCGCTTCGATGACCCGACCCACGTCATAGACGCGGCTGTGCTTGAGCGTAAAGCCGCTGGAGCCCGCGATGTTCTTGATGCCGAGCTTGAATGCCACCTGGGTGTTGCGGACCGTGATGCCCTCGAAATAGTTGTAGCTGCCGCCCATCAGATTGAAGAGGTTGTCGCAGCCATCACCGTCGAACACCACTTCGCCGTCGCCCGCGGCTTTGATGGCGATCGGCTTGTCGGCAGTGCCGTTCTGCGTCAGGTAGTACGTGCCGTCGAATGGGGTGCCGTAAGCCGCGATGGTGCGATCAAAGCCGCTGTAGACGAAACGGTTGTCCTTGTAGACCCCGGCATGCACCAGGATCGTGTCACCCGGTTGCACGCGCGGCGGCATCTCGCGATTGTGGTCGGACTGATCCGAGCCCAGGTAGTAGGCCGCCAGCAGCCCCGTGAAGGCCGGCTGCTGGCGCGTGCCTTTGAAGTCGAACGGATAAACATGGTAGACGTGGCCGCCCGCGGCGGGCTGCGGCTCTGGGCGGGTCCTGACGCTGACGTTTCTGACCTTGATGCCCCGCACTCCATCCGGGTCCGAGAGCACCAGGCGCGCCTCGTATGCGGTGTCCGGCTCGAGATTCAGAATGCTGCCCGCGAACATATTGGGTGCGACATAGCGATTGAAGTGCTGCCCGTCCCCGTCCCGCGGCAGACCGCCGATGACGGCTTCATTCTGCAGCCGGAACAACGGCAGAGCCTTGCGCCACGCCAGCTCGCCTTGCTTGCGATAGCTGACCTGGACGCTCGCGTTGCGATTGTCGTCACCCGTGATGCGCCATTCGAATCCCAGGGATCTCAGGGTGGGCGGTTCGACCCAGAAGTCGCCCGACACCGTCTGCGGGTGAGCGGGGGACGGGGACTGAGACAGCGCGAGCGGGCCGGCGCCCACCATGGCCAGCGCCCACAGCATCGGCCACACGGGATTCGATCCGGGACGGGTACTGGTTGCCACGGCTGCCGCTCAGGTTGTATTGCCGGGCGGCAGTATACGGCGGGCGCGGTCAGCCGGGTGTTTCGATGAGAATGCGGCCGTGTTCGATGCGCACCTTGAAGGTGCGGGCCGGTTCATACGCGGGGGGCGACAGCGCGGCGCCGGTCTTGAGGCAGAAGCGCGCGAAGTGGCGCGGGCAGATGATCTCGCAGTCTTCAACGTCGGCCGCGGCGAAGGACTCCCCGTCGTGAGTGCAGCGGTCCTCCATGGCATAGAACTCATTGCCGCAGCGCGCGATGACCACCGGGTAGCCATCGACCTCGGCGCTGAAGGCGCGATCCTCGCGCACCTGGTCGGCCGCGCCGACATCGATCCATTTCACCGCCACGTCAGAACATTCCGGTCTGCAGCCGCGCCGCCTCGGTCATCATCGATTGATTCCAGGGCGGATCGAACACCAGTTCGACCTTGGCTTCGCTGACGGTCGGGATCAGTTTGATCTTGTCGGTGGCATCGTCGACCAGGATATCGCCCATGCCACACCCCGGCGCGGTGAGTGTCATCTTGATGTCGACCAGTCGGGTGCCGTCGGCCTTCGGAAGCACCGCGCAGTCATAGACCAGCCCGAGCTCCACGATGTTGATCGGAATCTCCGGATCGAAGCAGGTGCGCAGCTGCGCCCAGACGGCCTCGAGCACGTCGCTTTCGGTGGCGTTCGGGGGCAGTTCGGGAATCTTCAGCACCTCTTTGCCGATCGCGTCGGCGTCGGCCCCGGCCAGGCGGTAGAGGTTGCCGTCGATGTAGACGGTGAAGCTGCCACCCAGCGCCTGGGTGATGTAGCCGGCCTGTCCCGGCTTCAGCGTCACTTCCTGCCCGGCCGGCACGACCACTGCCTTCACTTCGCGGTAGATGACGACCGGCTCGTTTTCGTGCGATCTCATGGCGCACCTTCCGAAGTGGACTCATTGCCCGCTTCAGTCGAAATCGTACCGCCATGCTCGAGGGCCGCGTTGAGCGTATGCCAGCACAGGCTGGCACACTTCACGCGCGAGGGAAATTCGCGCACCCCGGAGAGGGCAGCGAGCTTCCCCAGCGATTCATCCAGCGGCGCCGTGGGCTGGGTCAGCAGGGCGTGGATCCGCGTGAACAGCTCGTGCACCGTCCTGCGATCGTGACCCTTCACCGCTTCAGTCATGAGCGAGGCGGATGCCGTGGAGATGGCGCAGCCCTTGCCCTCGAAGCGGATATCCGCAATCGTGTCGCCCGCCAGGCGCAGCGAGACATTGAGCCGATCCCCGCACAGGGGATTGTGGCCATCGGCGCTGGCGTCGGCCGGATCGAGCCGTCCGAAGTTACGCGGCTTGCGGTTGTGATCCAGGATCACGTCGCGATACAGGTCCTTCAACTCCATCAGCCGAAAACCTCTTGCGCCCGCCGCAGCGCGGCCGCGAGCTGCTGCACCTCGCCGAGCGTGTTGTAACAGGCAAACGAGGCCCGCGCAGTGGCGGGGATGCAGAAGAAGTCCATCACCGGCTGAGCACAGTGATGACCGGTGCGCACCGCGACCCCTTCGGCGTCCAGAATGGTTCCAAGATCATGGGGATGGATGCCCTCCAGCACGAAGGACACGACGGCCGCCTTGTGTTTGGCGGTGCCAATCAGCGTCAGTCCCGGAATGTCCGACAGCGCCGCGGTCGCGGCCTCGAGCAGGCTGTGCTCATGGGCGGCGATGGCCCCGAGCCCCAGGGACTCCACATAGTCGATGGCTGCCGCCAGCCCCACGGCGCCGGACATGTTCGGCGTGCCCGCCTCGAACTTGTAGGGCAGCTCGTTGTAGGTGGTTCGCTCGAAGGTCACGTTCAGGATCATGTCACCGCCGCCCTGCCACGGCGGCATGGCGGCGAGCAGTTCCTCGCGGCCATAAAGCACGCCGATACCCGTGGGTCCGTAGAGCTTGTGGGCCGAGAAGGCATAGAAGTCCGCCCCCAGGGCCTGCACGTCCACGGGCGTGTGCGGAACGGCTTGAGCGCCATCGACCAATACCGGGACCCGGCGCGCATGCGCCGCGGCGATGATCTCCGCGAGGGGCAGAATCGTCCCCAGCGCATTCGAGACGTGCGCGACCGCCACGATGCGGGTGCGCGGCGTCAGGCGCCGGTGAAACTCCTCCATGATGAGTTCGCCGGATCGATCGATCGGCGCCACGACCAGGGCGCAGCCGGTGGCATCGCGCACCATCTGCCAGGGAACGATATTGGCGTGGTGTTCCAGGGCGGTGATCAGGATCTCATCACCGGGCCCCAGCCGCGCGCGGCCGAAGGAGTTCGCCACCAGGTTGATGGCCTCGGTGGTGCCGCGGGTAAAGATGATCTCGCGCGTGGAGCGCGCATTGATGAAGCGCCGCACGCGCTCGCGCGCGCCCTCGAAGGCAGCGGTGGCCTCCTGACTGAGCGCGTGCACACCGCGATGCACGTTGGCGTGTGAGCGGGACTCATAGTCGTCGACGGCCCGGATCACCGGCAGCGGCCGCTGCGAGGAGGCCGCGCTGTCCAGATAGACCAGCGGCTTGCCATGGACCGTGCGGGTCAATATCGGAAAGTCACGGCGCACCCGTTCGACATCGTATCCGGCGCTGACGGCGGCTCTGAGGGGCGTGACGTTCATGACAATAGTTCCTCCAGGCTCTGGGCATCCTGCATGTGGCTCGCGAGGCTGCGTTGGACGTGGGTGCGCAGCGCGGGAACATCGATCCTCGCGACGACATCCGTGATGAACGCCCACTTGAGCAGGCGCTGTGCGACTTCCCGCTCGATGCCGCGAGTCAGCAGATAGAACAGCATGGTGTCATCCAGCTTTCCGGTCGTCGCGCCGTGGCTGCAGCGCACTTCATCGGTGTGGATTTCCAACTGCGGCCGCAGGTCGATTTCCGCATCGCTGCCGGCGAGCAGCCCCTTCAGGGACTGTGCCGAGTCGGCGTGGCGCGCGCCATCGCGCACAATGATCAGACCGTTGAAGGCGATGCGGGCGCGGCCACCGGCGATGCCGCGGAAATCCTCGGCCGTTTGGGTATGCGCGGCCTGATGCTCGACGACGAACATGTTGTCGTGGACCTGTTGGCCATCCGCGAGCGAGACCGTGTCGATCCGCGTCTGCGCCGCCGGACCGGCAAGCTGGATGTCGGCCGTGGTGCGCGCCGCGAGCGCGCCGACCTGCAGCAGGTGCTGGTGGTAGCGGGCGTCGGCCGCGACCACGGCGCGCAGCGTGTCGGTCCAGGTGGCCGCAACACCGGCCTCCTGCAGTCGGAAATGATGGAACGCGGCCCCCGCGCCCACGTCGATCCGGATGACCGAGTTGATGAAATGGGGCGTGGCGACGCAGCCGATGTGGCGCTCGATCAGGCGCAGGCGCGCATTGGGCGCGACCCGCACGTTCAGGCGTGGATACGCGGCCGTCGGTGAGGCGCTGTAGAACAGCACCTCAATGTCCACCGGCGCGCTCGCCGCGACCTGGATGTCAACGCCGTCGGTGGCGAAGGCCTCGTTCAGGAGCGCGAAGGCCTGGTCATTGGTCGGCAGTTCGCCTGTCAGACGGGTGAGGGTCGCGCTGCCGGCCGCGCCGAGCGTGCTCGAGAGCTGCGGTGAGAACTGCCCGTCGATGAAGACCAGGCGCGTGAAGCCCGCGATGATGGCCGGTAACTCGGCGCTGCCGAGGCCAACCGCCGCGGCGGCGGGCGTGAAATTCGTTTTCTCGAGGGCACGCAGGTTGGCGTAGCGCCAGTTTTCATCGCGCTGCGTCGGCAGGCCCCGGGCCATCAGGCTGCTGAGCGCATCGTGCCGGTGCGCGCGCGCCGCGGGCGTCACGGCCTGGGCGTCGAGGGTCGCGGCATGCTCGGCGGCGATGCGCGAGAGGAGGGGGCTGCTCATGGTGATGCTCAGGCCGCCTCGCCGATCACCCAGTCATAGCCGCGTCGTTCGAGCTCGTGCGCGAGGGAGTGATCGCCGCTGCGCAGAATGCGACCGCGTGCCAGCACATGCACCTGATCCGGCACGATGTGATCGAGCAGTCGCTGATAGTGGGTCACCAGCACCAGCGAGCGGGTCGGGCCGCGCAGGCTGTTGACGCCGGTCGCGACGACCTTCAGGGCATCGATATCGAGGCCCGAGTCGGTCTCATCCAGAATGGCCAGGCGCGGCTCCAGCACCAGCATCTGCAGGATTTCGTTGCGCTTCTTCTCACCGCCCGAGAACCCTTCGTTGACGCCGCGCGACAGGAACGTCTCCGGCATCTGCATGAGCTTCATCTTCTCGCGCACCAGGCCGAGGAATTCGAAGGCATCCACTTCGGCAAGGCCGCGCTGCTTGCGGGCCGCGTTGAGCGCGGCCTTGAGCAGGTAGACATTGTTCACGCCGGGAATCTCAACCGGATACTGAAACCCCAGGAACAGGCCGCTGCGCGCCCGCTCTTCCGGGGCGAGGGCCAGCAGGTCCTGGCCGTCATAGGTCACCTTGCCGGATGTTACGGAGTAGCCGGGACGACCGGCGAGCACGTAGGAGAGCGTGCTCTTGCCGGAACCGTTGGGGCCCATGATGGCGTGCACCTCACCGGTTGGCACGGTGAGGTTCAGGCCCTTGAGTACGGTGGTGGTGCCCACCGCGACGTGCAGATCTTCGACGATTAGCATGATGCGTTATCCGACGGCGCCTTCGAGGCTGACGGCGAGCAGGTTCTGGGCCTCGACCGCAAATTCCATCGGCAGCTCCTTGAAGACGGATTTGCAGAAGCCGCTGACGATCATGTTCACCGCATCCTCGGTGGCGACGCCCCGCTGCTGGCAGTAGAACAACTGATCCTCACTGATCTTCGAGGTGCTCGCCTCGTGCTCAACCGTGGCGGTCGGATTCCTGACCTCCACATAGGGAAAGGTGTGCGCGCCGCACTGACCGCCCATCAGCAGCGAGTCGCACTGGGTGAAATTGCGGGCGCCGTGGGCGCTGGGCAGGATCTTCACCAGGCCGCGGTAGGAATTCTGGCCGTGTCCGGCCGAGATGCCCTTGGAGACGATGGTGCTGCGGGTGTCCCTGCCGATGTGAATCATCTTGGTGCCGGTGTCGGCCTGCTGGTAGTTGTTGACGGTCGCCACCGAGTAGAACTCACCGATGGAGCCGTCGCCGCGCAGTACGCAGCTCGGATACTTCCAGGTGATGGCCGAGCCGGTCTCCACCTGGGTCCAGGAGATATGCGAGTTGTGACCGCGGCACTCACCGCGCTTAGTCACGAAATTGTAGATGCCGCCGACCCCGCGTTCATCGCCGGGATACCAGTTCTGCACCGTCGAATACTTGATGAAGGCGTTGTCGAGCGCGACCAGTTCGACCACCGCGGCGTGCAGCTGGTTTTCATCCCGCATCGGGGCCGTGCACCCCTCGAGGTAGCTGACGTGCGAATCCGCGTCCGCGATGATCAGGGTGCGCTCGAACTGGCCGGTATTGGCCGCGTTGATGCGGAAATACGTCGACAGCTCCATGGGGCAGCGCACCCCCTTCGGCACGTAGACGAACGAACCGTCGGAGAACACGGCCGAATTCAGCGCCGCGTAGAAGTTGTCGGCCACCGGGACCACGCTGCCCAGATACTGCTCGATGAGCGCGGGATGATTGCGCACCGCCTCGGAGAAGGAGCAGAAGATGACCCCCGCGGCAGACAGGCGCTCCTTGAAGGTCGTCGCGACCGACACGCTGTCGAAGACCGCATCGACTGCAACCCCCGCCAGGCGCGCCCGCTCGTGCAGCGGCACCCCGAGTTTGGCATAGGTCTCGAGCAGCTTCGGGTCGACATCCTCGAGACTCTTCGGACCGTCCGTCTTGGCCTTCGGCGCCGAGTAGTACGAAATGGATTGATAATCGATCGCGGGATAGCGGGCGTGTGCCCAGTGCGGTTCGCGCAGGGTGAACCAGTGGCGCAGCGCCTTCAGCCGCCACTGCAGCAGGAATTCCGGCTCGCCCTTCTTGCGCGAGATCAGCCGTACCACATCCTCGTCGAGACCCGGTGGGACCGTCTCGGACTCGATGTCGGTGACGAAGCCGTGTTGGTACTGGCGGCCGACCAGCTGTTCCAGTTCGGTGGTTTCAGTCATGACGCGCTGCAAATTTGATTTCGTGTTCCAGGATGGGCAACCGCGGCTGGACCGACTCGAGGCCCGCGAGCTCGGCCAGCGTCACATCGCTCAGGGCGCGACGGATGGCGACATTCAATCGCTGCCACACCGGGGCGACCCGGCAGTGGTGTTCGATACCGCATTGCCCATGGCCACCGGAGCAATCGGTGAGGTTCATGGGTCCCTCGAGGGCATCCAGAATGGCAGCGACGGTGATCTGCGCCGGGGGACGGGCCAGCTGGTAGCCCCCATGCAGGCCGCGGGTCGAGCTGACCAGACCCGCCCGATGCAGCTGCTTGAGCAGTTTGCTCACGGTCGGTGCGGCAATGCGGGTGCGCCCGGCCAGTGCGGTCGCCGTGCGCAGCTGCTCCGGCTGCTCGGCCAGGGCGGCCAGGACCACCGTGGCGTAATCCGTCAACTTGCTGATGCGTAACATAGGTAAGGTAGTGTGGCTACGGTGCGGATTAAGTAGGACCATTTTAGTACTCTTTAGGGGCCAAATCCAACGCCGCGTTGCGGCAGGGCAGCGGCCGGATGGCGATTTGGTATCCTTCCGGGCCCAATCCGGCTCCTCAACCAGTACCTAAGGGGGTACGCGACCATGAACCTCAGCGATCTGGAGAAAGTTGCCCGCGGCATGGTGGTGAAGGGCAAGGGTCTGCTGGCCGCGGATGAAAGCTCGAGCACCATCAAGAAACGCTTCGACAGCATCAAGCTCGATTCCACTGAAGAACATCGCCGCACCTACCGCGACATGCTGTTGACGGCCCCCGGGGCTCAGGAGTGGGTGAGCGGCGTCATCCTGTATGACGAGACCATCCGCCAGAAGACCTCTGCCGGTGTGAATTTCGCCGCCCACCTGACCCAGATCGGCGTCATTCCGGGCATCAAGGTGGACCTGGGCGCCAAGCCCTTTGCCGGCTTCCCCGGCGAGACCATCACCGAGGGTCTGGATGGTCTGCGCGAGCGTCTGCAGGAGTACTACCAGCTCGGGGCGCGCTTCGCCAAGTGGCGCGCGGTGATCGACATCGCCAAGGACATTCCGACGGCATACGCGATCGAGGCAAATGCCCAGGCGCTGGCCCGCTATGCCGCGTTGTGTCAGGAACAACAGATCGTGCCGATTGTCGAACCCGAGGTGCTCATGGACGGCGACCACTCCATCGAACGCTGCGAGGCGGTCACCGATGAGACCCTGCAGGTGGTGTTCGACCAGCTGCACAAACATCGAATTTATCTGGAAGGCATGGTGCTCAAGCCCAATATGGTCATCTCGGGCAAGAAGAGCGCCAATCAAGCCCCGCCCGAGCAGGTCGCGCAGGCGACCGTGCGTTGTTTGAAGCGTCATGTGCCGAGCGCCGTGCCCGGGATTGCGTTCCTCTCGGGGGGTCAATCCTCACAGCAGGCGACGCTGCATCTGTCGCTGATGAATCAGATCGGTGGTCTGCCCTGGAATCTGACCTTCAGTTACGGCCGTGCGTTGCAGGATGCCGCGCTGAAGGGCTGGGGCGGCACGACGGCCGGCTACGCGGTCGGGCAGAAGGAATACCTGAAGCGGGCACGGCTGAACAGCCTCGCCACCACCGGCCGCTACACGGCCGACCTGGAAAACAAGGCCGCCTGAGGCACCCACCCGAACGTGACAGATCAAGCCATCGTCGACGTCCGCGACGTCCACTATTCGGTGGGCGGCCGGGAAATTTTCTCCGGGATGTCATTGCAGGCCATGAAGGGCCAGATCACGGCTGTCATGGGCCCGAGCGGCACCGGTAAGACCACCCTGCTGCGGCTGATCACCGCGCAGATCTATGCCGACCGCGGCGAGGTCAAGGTGTTCGGGGAAAGCCTCGCCGATTTGAGTTCGCGGCAGGTGTTCGCGCTGCGCCGGCGCATGGGCATGCTGTTTCAGGACAGTGCGCTGCTCAGTGACATGGATGTGTTCGAAAACGTCGCCTTCCCGCTGCGTGAACATACCAACATGACAGACCCGCTGATCCGAAATCTGGTCCTCACCAAGCTCAACGCCGTGGGCTTGCGGGGCGCGGCGGAGCTGATGCCCGAAGAACTCTCCGGCGGCATGGCGCGCCGCGTGGCGCTGGCCCGAGCGGTGGTGATGGATCCGGAACTGCTGATCTATGACGAGCCGTTCGTCGGCCTCGATCCAATAGCGCTGGGTGTGATCCTGCGGCTGATCCAGCAATTGAACAAGGCGCTGGGGATCACCAGCATCATCGTCTCCCACGATGTGAACGAACTGGCCAGCATCGCGGATCGCAGCTATCTGATGGCGGGCGGTACGATGGCCGCCTCCGGAACGCCCGCAGAGCTGGCCGGCAGCCAGTCGCCCATCGTGCACCAGTTCATGAGTGGCGACCCGGATGGCCCTTCGCCGTTCCACTATCCGGCGCCCGATCTGACGGCCCAGCTGCTGTCGGAAGTGTGGTCATGAGTGCGGATGTGGTCCAGGACGGAGTGGTATTGCGATCCATCGCGCGGATCGGCCGGATCGCCATTTTCTTTGCCCAGATGCTGGTGCAATGCGGGCAGCTGGTGGCCCGGCCCATGCTGGTCACCAACCAGATCTTCAACGCCGGCGCGCGCTCGCTGGTGATCATCATGCTGTCGGGCCTGTTCACCGGGATGGTGTTGGCGCTGCTGGGTTTCAATGTGCTGCAGCGCTTCGGGTCCCAGGACGCGCTGGGATTCGCGACCGCGCTCACGCTGCTCAAGGAGCTCGGTCCGGTGCTCACGGCGCTGCTGTTCGCCGGCCGGGCCGGCACTGCGCTGACCTCGGAAATCGGACTGATGCGCGCCACCGACCAACTGACGGCAATGCAGATGATGGCCGTGGATCCTCTGCGCTACGTGGTCGCGCCGCGCTTTCTCGGCGGATTGATTTCGATGCCGCTCCTGACGGCGGTATTTGACGCCGTCGGCCTGTTCGGAGCGCATACGATAGGCGTGCGGGTGATGGGCGTCGATAACGGTTCGTTCTGGTCGGAGATGCAAAGCTCCGTGAGCCTGCACGATGTCCACGAGGGCATCACCAAGAGCCTGGTGTTTGGCTTCATCTGCAGCCTGATTGCCGTTTACGAGGGCTACTACTCGGATCCCACGGCCGAAGGCGTGGGGCTGGCGACGACCCGTACGGTCGTGGCTTCGTCCGTTCTGATCCTGTTGCTCGACTACATGCTGACCGCGGCATTCATCTGAAGGATTTACATGCGCTCGAATCGCGGAATTGAAATCGGCACCGGACTGTTTGTGGCGCTGGGGTTTGTCGCGTTGCTGTTTCTGACAACTCAGCTGCCGTCAAGCGGACTGAAGCTCACCCATGCGAAGGCGGGATACCACATCACCGCCGCATTCGACGATGTGGGCGACCTGAAGGTGGGCTCACCCGTCACCATGGCCGGCGTCAACCTCGGAGAAGTTGAAAGCATCAAGATTGATTGGACCACCTACAAGGCCATCGTCAGCATGCGGATCGATTCGCAGTACAATAAGATCCCGGATGACAGTGATGCCAGCATTCAGACCCAGGGCCTGCTCGGCGGCAAATACATCGGTCTGGGAGCCGGCGGTTCGGAAACCTATCTCAAGCAGGGGAGTCAGATAGCTTTGACGCAATCAGCGCTGGTGCTGGAGAACCTGATCAACAAGTTCTTCTCCAATCAGGCCAGCAAGCCGCCGGATGCTGCCGGCTCAAGCGGTCCCGTTAGCGCCAGTGACGCTTCGGCGCCCCGCAAGAAGGAGACCTCAAAGTGAACGTGAATCTGCGTACGAAGCTCACAGCAGGAGCGATCGGTTTGGTGGCGCTCGCGGGTGCGGCAGTCCTGACCCCCGCGGCTGCGGCCACTGCATCGGCGCCGGCCGCCGGCGCGACCGTCAACACCCAGGATCCCACGCAGCTGGTGCAGGATGTGGCGAACAACATCCTCAAGGCGCTGGACGCCAACCGCAGTGCATACCTCAACAATCCGCAGAAGGTGCGGGAACTGGCCGACCAGTACCTGGACCCCTATTTCGACAGCCGCTACTCCGCGCAGCTGGTGCTCGGACGTTACTGGCGCACGGCCACCGAGGATCAGCGCACGAAGTTCATCGAGGCGTTCAAGAATTCGATGTTGCAGAACTACGGCAATGCGCTGGTCAATTTCACGGCCAATCGCCTCAAGGTGCAGCCCGGACACGTCGATCCGGGATCGGATCTGGCCACGGTCAGCACCACGATCGCCCGGGACAATGGCACGACGGTGCCGGTGATGTACGTGCTGCACAAGACTCCGGAAGGCTGGAAGGCCTGGGACGTGAAGATCGAAGGCATCAGCTACGTGAAGAGCTTCAAAGACGACTTTGGGGCGCAGATCGACCAGAAGGGTCTGGATGCGGTGATTGCACGGCTGCAGTCCGGTGAGCGTCCCGCGGGTCTGCCGGCTGCCAAATAAGATCCGTGAAACGCCCTGACGTAAAGGTCGAGGTGACGGCGCCCGGCAAGATTGCGGTGAATTCGCCCATGACTTTCCAGGACGCGCCGCGGCTGTGCGCAGCCGGAATAGCGTGTTTCATTCGCGATGGCAGCCCGCTGATGGTGGTGGACTGCGCGGGAGTCACCCAGGCCGACAGCTCCGGACTTGCGGTGCTGATCGAATGGCGGCGCTGGGCACACCAGCAGGGACGGCATTTGAAGTTCGTCAACCTGCCCGCACAGGTCAGCGCGATCGCGCACTTGAGCGAGGTATCCGAAGTCCTGGCGGACTCGGTCGCCTGAAAGGACTTAAGGTCAGGCGCGGCTGCGCAGCCAGCCCCGCCCCTGAATCAGATACAGGACGACCGCCAGTCCAACCAGCAGCGCGAGCCCCAGAATCTCCACGCCCGAGGCGAGCGCGATCATCAGGATCATGCTGCCGATGCCGATCCCGACGGCGGGCTTCAACCAGCGGAAGTTCAACGGTGTGCCGGCCAGGGCGACACCGCGCCTCTGCAGGCGCCATGCCGCGAGACAGATGTAGACGTACAGCACTGCGCTCGCGAGTGCGGACAGCACCGCCAGTTCGCCAAAGGTGCCCGTCAGGGCCAGGAGTGCCCCGACCGCTACATAGATCAGAATCGCGATGTCCGGGGTGTGGGTTTTTCCGCTCAAACGGCCCAGCACTCCGGGTAGCCGGCCATCGCGTGCGATGGCGAACAGGATGCGGGGACTCGCCAGCACGTCCGCGCCGAGCCAGCCCAGCATCGACACCGCGGCGCCGGCGAGCAGCAGCCCGCGCAGACTGGGATGGATGCGCGACATGGCATCTGCCAGCGGGGTGGTCGAGGAGGCCAGGGCGCTGCCCAGAACACCCTGCGCGACGATCTGGATGGCGATGTACAGCCCGGTCGCGGCGCCGATCGCCAGCAGCAGCGCGCGCGGTATGGTTCGATTCGGCCGCGCCACCTCGCCACTGACCACCAGTGCGCTCTCCATGCCCATGAAGGTGAACAACGACAGCAGCACGGCGTGGCCGATGGCCGGCGATCCGACCGGAGCGAGCGTCAGGTTGGCGCCGTGAATCGCACCCGCACCCAGGGCCACCAGCACCAGCAGCGGCAGCAGTTTCACGCCGGTCAGGACCGTGACGAACAGGCCGCCGCGCGCGACCCCGCGGAAATTGACCAGCGCGATGATGCTCAGCACGCCGAGGATGGTCGCCACACGCAATGCCGTAGCCCAGCCGACCGGCGCCAGCGTCGCCACCACGCTCGCCAACGCCGCGGCCACGCCGCCACAGGCGAGTACGTCGCTGACCGCCAACACCATGCCGCAGACGAAGCCCGGCAGCGGCCCATAGGCGGCCTCCACGCAGCCGTAGATGCCGCCGCTGGTGGGGATGCGGCTGCAGGCCTCGGCGCAGCAGATGCCGACGGCACCGACGGCGACCGCACAACCGAGGATCGCGAGCGGTGCCCAGGCGCCGAGCGCGTGGGCCAATTCCGCGGGCGTCGCAAAGATGCCCGCGCCGACGATCATGCTGAAGATGCTCGAGGCCATGCTCCACGGGCCCAGGGCACGCACCAGCCCTTGATCCCGCTGAACTGGCATGAGTGGCAGCGTCTGCTTACTTGCCCGGAGGGTTCGTGGGCGCCGGTCCCGAATCGTCTTCCAGGGATTTTTGCAGCTCCCGCTCGTCCGAATCGGCGCCGGTGTCGCCATGGACCAGGAATTCGCGCTGTTGCAGGTAGGCATTGCGCGCGAAGGCGTAACGGTCGAAGGCGTTTTGCTGATCGAGCAGCTCGTAGGTGGGGATCAGCGTCTCGCTCGAGAGGTTCAGCAGGTTGAGGCCGTAGACGGTGTAGAACCAGTTCTTGTTGCCGATGTAGTTCTGCGGCGCCAGGAAGCTGTCGGGGATCTTGCCCAGGCCGTCGCGAACGTCGGACGGGCCAAACAGTGGCAGCACCAGGTAGGGACCGGAGTGCAGGCCCCAGGTCCCCAGCGTTCGGCCGAAATCATTGTCGTCCTTGGGCAGCCCGACCGCGCTCGCGGGGTCGAACAGTCCGCCGACCCCGACGGTGCTGTTGAGCACGAGGCGCGCAGTCTCCTGCCCCAGGCCGCTGAACTTGCCCTGCAGCAGGTCGTTGAACATGACGACCGGGGTATGGATGTTTTCGAAGAAATTGGCAATTCCCCGCCGCAACGGCGCGGGCGTCACGGCGCGGTAACCACGCCCGACGGGCAGGGCGAAATCGTGGGCCAGCACGTCATCGACCTTGAAGGTGGTGCGATTCAACCGCTCCCAGGGGTCGCGTGGATCCTTGCCGCCACCGGGTGGAAGGGTCGCGCAGGCGCCCAGCAACATCAGGATGGACAGCGTGCTGCCCAGGGCGGTGAGCCGGAATTTTCTTTGCATTTGGGATCGGCGGTGAGAAAGGAGCCGGTAGTGTAGCAAGTGCCACCGGGCGACTGCGTATCGGTCTCAGCCGCCGGCACCGCCGTTGTTCCCGGTATCGGGCGACCGGCCGCCGTGGGCGCGGCGGTCCTCGAGGATGACTTCGCGGATTTCCTTCAGTCGTGCCTGGAAGCGTTTGCGCTGCACGACCGTGAGATCCGGTGCCGACAGCGCCAGTTCCAGCTGCTGGGTGGCCAGCTGCAGCTCGCCATTCGAGATGTTGTATTCGCCCATGTAGTAATAGGCATCCCCGGCATCCCCGGCGCTGCTGGCGGCGAGTGCCGTCAGGCGAATCTCGGCCGGCGTGGCCGGGGCATTGTTGAACAGGTCCAGCAGCAGCTCATGCGCCTTGGCCGCCTGGTTGGCGTTGATGAGCGCCTCGGCGTAGCGGATCGTGAGCGGAATATTGCGGGGGAAGAGCGCTTCGGCACGGGCGAAGGTCGCCAGGCCCTCCGGCACACGTCCGGCCGCGACCTGCGCCTGACCGAGCAGGGAGTGCAGCATGATGACCCCCTGGTTCGCCGCTACCAGCGGTTGCAGCAGCGGAATGGCCTCGGCGGGGTGGTTGCGCTGAACCAGCGCCAGAGCCTGGCCGTACAGCACCGCGAGCGGCGGATCGCGCATGTTGGCCCGTCCGGCGTAGTAGCCGCGCAGATCAAATTCGTCCGACGCGGTGAGCACGCGCAGCCGCTCCTGGACCAGGCCGAAGGAGACGCTGTCCTCGATATGTTTCGGCCGATCGAGCTGCGCGGCGCGATTGCGCGCCTCGGCGATACGTTCGCTGGTGACCGGGTGATCCACCAGCATGCGCGGATAGTACTGTTCGGCATAACCGTAGCGACGAAAGAATGCTTCAAAGAAATTCGGCATGCCCAGCGGATCAAAGCCGGCGCGGGCGAGGTAGGTCATGCCGACACGATCGGCCTCGTACTCCTGGTCGCGCGTGAAGTTGATCTGCATCTGCGCGCCCATGCCTTCGGCCGCCATGACGCCGCCTTCAATGGCCGCGGGGCCGGCGCCGAGGGCGCCCAGCGCGATGGCGCCGAGGATGGCGGCGGCGGTCTCCAGGCTCTGATGCTCCGAGGCCAGGGCACCGCGGACCAAATGGCGCTGCGTGACGTGGGCCGTTTCATGCGCGAGCACTCCGGCCAGTTCGGATTCGTTCTCCGAGGCCAGAATGGTGCCGTAGTTGACGACGATGAAGGCGCCGGGCAGCGCCTCGGCGTTGATGTCCCCTTCGCGCACCACGTAGTAGTGGAACTGGCGCTCCGAATCCGGAGCCTGAGAGGCGAGCCTGAGCCCCAGCGTCTGGATGTAGTCGCTGGTCTCGGCATCCTCCAGCAGGTAGTTCTGCTCGCGCATCTCATGGATGATCATGCGGCCGATCTGGTACTCATCATCCAGATTGGCAATCGTGCCGGCGGGGTTGCCGATATCAGGCAGATCAGAGTTGGATTGGGCAGCCGCATAGGTGGCGAGGCCACCCCAGAGGGCGGCGGCGATCACAATGCTGATTTTCCTGACTATTCGCATAACAACTGTGACAACGACCGATACCGTGGAGTTTCAGTCCTGGGTGTAAGCAATAGTTACCCGACCAACGGCCACCCAGTCTGCAATGCTACAACGCATCGGAGGCGAAGTCCGCCAGACGTGAGCGTTCCCCCCGGACCAGTGTCACATGGCCGGAATGCGACCAGCCCCGAAACCGATTGACGGCGTAGGTGATGCCCGAGGTGGTTTCGGTGAGGTAGGGCGTATCGATCTGCGCCACGTTGCCCAGACAGGCGATCTTGGTGCCCGGGCCCGCCCGGGTGATCAGCGCTTTCATCTGTTTGGGCGTGAGGTTCTGCGCCTCATCCAGGATGATGAAACGATTCAGAAAGGTTCGGCCGCGCATGAAGTTGAGCGAGCGGATCTTGATGCGGTTGCGCAGCAGGTCATTGGTGGCCGCGCGCCCCCAGTTGCCCCCTTCCTGGCTCTGGGTGAGGACCTCGAGATTGTCCATGAGGGCACCCATCCACGGTTCCATTTTTTCCTCTTCGGTGCCCGGCAAAAAGCCGATGTCCTCGCCCAGCGGAATCGTGACGCGGGTCATGATGATTTCGACGAAGCGATTCCCCTCCAGCGTCTGGGCCAGCCCCGCCGCCAGCGCCAGCAGCGTCTTGCCGGTGCCCGCCGGCCCGAGCAGCGTGACCAGGTCGATTTCCGGGTCCATGAGCAGATTCAGGGCGAAGTTCTGCTCGCGGTTGCGGGCGGTCACGCCCCAGATGTTGTGCCGCTCGCTGCGAAAGTCGCGCGTCAGCTCCAGGGTCGCGGTGTCGCCCGCGACCTGGCGCACGATGCCTTCGATGCCGTGATCGGCGTTTTCGTAGACGCCGAGATTCGGCCGCCAGTCGTGCACCGCCGGCCCGGTCACCTCGTAGAAGGTGCGGTCGGCTTCCTTCCAGGAGCGCATGTCCTTGCCGTGCTGCTCCCAGAAATCCTGGGGCAGGGCGGCCATGCCCGAGTACAGGACGTCCGAATCCTCGAGGGTCTTGTCGCTGTAGTAATCCTCGACGTGCACGCCGAGCACCGCGCCCTTGATGCGCAGGTTGATGTCCTTCGACACCAGCGTCACGCGCGTCGCCGGATCCTCGCGCTGCAATTGCAGGGTGAGGCCGAGAATGGCGTTGTCGGCGCCGTGGCCGGGCAGTATCTCCGGCAGCGCCGCGGCGCCGAGGGGCCGGGTCTGGAAGAACAGCCGGCCGCTGGAGGCTTTCTTGCCGTGATTGCCCGAATACCCGGACGGCAGGTGCAGGCCCTGATCGATCTGCTCCTTGCTCGCATCACGGATCATTTCGTCCAGGAAACGACTCGCCTGGCGCACGTTGCGCGAAGCTTCGGAGAGGCCTTTCTTGTTGGCGTCGAGTTCCTCGAGCACCACCATCGGCAGGTAGATGTCGTGTTCCTCGAAGCGGAAGATCGAGGTCGGATCGTGCATCAGCACGTTGGTGTCCAGAACGAAAAGGCGCCGCGTGGCACCGGCCGCGACCGCGGGCTGCTGATCAGAGAGACTTCGCCGCTTCAAGTACTTCCTCCACGTGTCCGTTGACCTTCACCTTGCGCCATTCGTGCCGCAGGAAACCCGCCGCATCGATCAGAAACGTGCTGCGCTCGACCCCCATGTACTTGCGCCCGTAGAGCGATTTTTCCTGGATCACATCAAACAGCCGGCAGACCTTCTCATCGCCGTCGGACAGCAGCGCATACGGCAGCTTTTCCTTCAGGCAGAATTTCTCGTGCGAGGCGAGACTGTCGCGCGAAATGCCTACGATGATCGTGCCGGCCCGCCGAAACGCCGCGGCCTGGTCCCGAAACCCCTGCGCCTCGAGCGTGCAGCCGCTGGTCATGTCCTTCGGATAGAAGAAGATCACGAGCTTGCGGCCCGCGGCCTGCTTGAGGCTCCAGGTCTGCTCGCTCCCGGTCGTGGGCAGGGTGAAGTCGGGGACCTTGCGGTCCAGTTCAACTTTTGGCATGGGATCGTCCGGCTGCGGTTTGGGGGATCAGGCCTTCACCGGCTCCAGGATCGCATCCAGGTTCAGTGAGTCACAGAACTCCATGAACTCCTCCCGCAAATGTGCGACGTGGATGCGACTGGGCACGTTGATGATCATCTGCACCGAGAACATCGGCGCGCCGGTATGGGCGGCCGGATAGCTGCGGGTTGAGACCTCGGCGATGTCGATGCCGCGGGTCGAGAAGAAGCCGGACAGACCCGAGACGATCCCGGTCTGGTCCAGGCACACCACATCTATCGAGTAGGGCAGCATGTCGGTGCGGGCGCTGCGCGGTTCGGTGCGGCGCAGGTGCACGGACAGGTTGCTGGTTTCCATCAGCCGCTTGAGCTCGGTTTCCAGCTTCGCCAGCGCGTGCCAGTTTCCGGAGACCAGCAGCAGCATCGCGAACTCGGTGCCGAGGTTCGCCATCCGGCTCTCGCTGATATTGCCCCCACACTCGGTGATTACCCGGGTTAGTTCGTGGACCATCCCGGTCCGGTCGCTGCCGATCGCTGATACAGCGAGGTGTTGCTTCATCTTCGAGGGAGCCGTCGTGCAATTGAGCGCACCGAGTGTACCGGTTGCACCCGCCCAAGGCGACCTTGGCCGGCTGCGTGGGCAAATCCGAACTTGCCGGGGGCCGCCTTGCCTCGTACCATCGCGCGCTCCGTTTCTTGGCGGTTTTGGGAATGTTTTCAGGCAGTCTGGTCGCAATCGTCACCCCCATGCATGCCGACGGGGGGCTGGATTTTGAGTCGTGGGCGCGGCTGGTCGACTTTCAGCTCGAGAACGGCACCAGCGGCATCGTCGTGGGTGGGACCACCGGGGAGTCCGCGACCCTGTCGGATGGCGAACTGCGGGAACTGACCGAGCGGGCCTGTGCCCAGGCTCGCGGGCGCATCCAGGTCATCACCGGCGCCGGCACGAGCAGCACGGCGACCACCGTGGAGCGCGTGCGCTGGGTATCGCAGCTGCCGGTTGACGGGGTGCTGATCGTCACGCCGGCCTACAACCGGCCCTCGCAGGAAGGGTTATTCCGGCATTATGAGGCGGCCGCAGCGGCCTCGCGGGTCCCGGTCATTGCCTACAACGTGCCCACGCGAACCGCCGTGGATATGCTGCCCGCGACCGTCGGACGGATCGCGCAACTCCCGCAGGTGACCGCGGTCAAAGAGGCCGTGGCATCGGTGGCACGCGTGCGGGAGATCCTGAGCGTGGTGCCTGCGACATTCGCGGTGCTCAGTGGCGATGACGCCTCGGCGCGCGAGACCGTGTTGGCCGGTGCCCGGGGAGTGATTTCCGTGACTGCCAATGTGGCGCCGCGGGCGATGGCGGATATGATTGCCGCCGCGCTGCGGGGCGATAGCGCGCAGGCGCGGCAACTGGACGCCGGTATCGGCGCCTTGCACGAGGCTTTGTTTCTGGAGGCCAATCCCATTCCGGCCAAATGGGCCCTGGCGCGCATGGGTCTGACGCAGGCGGGTCTGCGCCTGCCGCTGACCGAACTGGCGGCGCAGTTTCGACCCGACCTGGAGCGGGCACTGCGGCAGGCCGGGGCGCTGCGATAAGTTATTTAGAGGTGGATTTGATGCTGAAGGGATTGAGCAATGGAGTGGCGCTGGCCGTGTTGGGTCTGGCCCTGAGCGGCTGCCACGCCTTCCGTCACATCTATCACAACTGCGAGGCGGACACCGACGGCTACCGGCAGGCGACCACCATTGCGCCGCTGCGCGTGCCGCTGGGCATCGATCCGCCGGATACCAAGAGCTCACTGCAGATTCCGGTACTGGACGAGCCCCCCTTGCCGCCGCGCGGGGCCAACGATCCCTGCCTGGATGAGCCGCCGAAGTTCACCGAGCCGAAGGGGCCGAGGCCGCCGCCGGCCGTTTGATATGATCCGCCGGTATGGTGATGCGGTCGCACTGCATTGATTTTTTGCCTGAGAAAAGTTCTATAAGTTATTGATGGGAGAGGTGGCCGAGCGGTCGAAGGCGCTGGACTGGAATTCCAGTAACATCTTCACGGGTGTTCGTGGGTTCGAATCCCACCCTCTCCGCCAGACTCGGCCGCCGCACCCCGCATCCGGTCCATGGTGGTCCGCATCGGCTACTCCGCGACGACCAGTCGTGAATCCCGTCAGGCCCGGAAGGGAGCAGCGGCAGCGGCGATGTCGGGTGCCGGAATTCAAGCTGGTGCGGATCACCTCCCACTGGACCAAGGGTGAGCTGTGGCTTATGTAGCGTTGGCACGCAAATGGCGACCGCGGCGCTTCGCCGACATGATCGGGCAGGAGCATGTCCGGCGGGCGCTGACGCACGCCCTGGACACCGACCGTGTGCATCACGCGTTTTTGTTCACGGGCACCCGTGGGGTCGGCAAGACCACCATCGCGCGCATCCTGGCCAAATGCCTCAACTGCGATCGCGGGGTCGCCGCGGAACCCTGTGGCGAATGTCCCAGCTGTCGTGCCATCGATGAGGGACGTTTCGTCGATCTGATCGAAGTCGACGCCGCGTCGCGTACCAAGGTCGATGACACCCGCGAGCTGCTGGACAACGTGCAGTACGCGCCGACGCAGGGTCGCTACAAGGTGTACCTCATCGACGAAGTGCACATGCTCTCGACGCATTCCTTCAACGCCCTCTTGAAGACCCTCGAAGAGCCTCCGCCGCGCGTGAAGTTCCTGCTGGCCACCACCGATCCACAGAAACTGCCGCCGACCGTGTTGTCGCGCTGCCTGCAGTTCAATCTGAAGCGCCTGCCGGTGTCCCTGATTGCCGGCCGGCTGCAGCAGGTGCTGGAACTGGAAGGCATTGGCTTCGAGCCCGCCGGACTGCGTCTGTTGGCGCAGGCGGCCGACGGCAGCATGCGCGATGGGCTGTCGCTGCTGGATCAGGTGATCGCCTTCGGTGGCGGCAGCGTCGCGGAGGCGCAGGTCCGGGACATGCTGGGTACGGTGGCGCGCGATCACGTGGTGCAGCTCGCGCGGCTCATGATCCAGGCGCAGGCCGCCCCGGTGATGGCCTGGGTCCGGGAACTCGAACAATGGGCGCCCGACCATGCCCAGCTGCTGGATGAGTTCGCTGCGCTGCTGGTGCGCGTGGCCCTGGTCCAGGCCGTGCCCGATTATGACGGCGACGAACTCTATGAATTGAGCCTGCTGCGTGAGTTGGCCGAGGGCATTCGACCCGAGGATATTCAGCTGTATTACCAGACGGCCATCATCGGGCGGCGCGACCTGCACCTGGCGCCCGAGCCGCGGGCGGGCTTCGAGATGACGCTGCTGCGCATGCTGGGGTTTCGCCTTGCCGGGGGCGCGCTGGCGGCGGGCCCGGCCCCGGCAGCGGCCCCCGGGGGAGGCGCCCTGGCGGCCAAGGCGGCGGCGGGCGGGCGGCCCCCCCGTGCCGAGGCTCCCGAGGCTCCCGCAGCCCCCGCGAGCCCGGCAGCGCCTGAGGCCGCCGATGGACCTGCGGCTGACTGGGCGGCCATGGTGGCCGAAATGGCCCTGAGCGGCGCGGTGCGCTCCCTGGCACTGCACTGCCATTTCGTCGGCCGCCGCGAGGGCGCGGTGCGGCTGGCCCTGGACCCGCGCTTCCAGGCGGCCCGCACCGCCGGCATCGAGGCCAAACTGCAGCAGGCCCTGGGGGCCTATTTCGGCGGCCCGGTGCGCCTGGACTTCGTGGCCGAGGCGGCCGCGGAGACCCCGGCGCAGATCCAGGAGCGCGAGGGTCGCGCGGCGCTGGTCGCCGCCCAGCAGGCCTTCGGCGAGGACCCCACGGTGCGGGCGCTGCAGGAGCGCTTTGGCGCAACCGTGTTACCGGATACGATCCGACCCACTCGCACCGACAACTAGGGAAATCCATGCGCGGCAATATCGGCAATTTGATGAAGCAGGCCCAGCTCATGCAGGAACGCATGCAGAAGGCCCAGGCCGAGGTGCAGAACATCGAGGTCGTGGGCGAGGCCGGAGGGGGCATGGTCAAAGTCACGCTCACCGGCCGCCACCAGGTCAAACGGGTGCAGATCGAACCGGCGGTGGCGGCGGAGGATCGCGAGATGCTCGAAGACCTGCTGACCGCCGCGTTCAATGATGCGGCCCACAAGGTCGAGGTACGCACCCAGGAGATGATGGCGGCCGTGACCGCCGGCATGCAGCTGCCGCCGGGCGTGAAGCTGCCCTTCTAGTCGATGAAGCATTCGCGCAATCTGCTGAAGCTGATCGATGCGCTGCGCGCCCTGCCGGGCGTGGGTCCGAAGACCGCCCAGCGCATGGCGTTTCACCTGCTGCAGGACGGCCGCCCCGGCGCCCACGCCCTGGTGCAGGCGCTCGGCACCGCGCTCGACTCGGTGCAACGCTGCCGTCGCTGTCGCATGTTGACCGACGATGAGCTGTGTTCGATCTGCGCAGCACCGCAGCGCGATCACACCCTGCTGTGCGTGGTGGAGTCGCCGGCGGATGTGGTGGCGGTCGAACTCTCCGGCAGCTATCGCGGTTACTACTTCGTGCTGATGGGCCATCTCTCGCCACTGGATGGCGTGGGCCCGGAGGAGCTCGGCGCGCGTGAACTCGAGGCATTGCTGGCCGAAGGGGTCGTGCAGGAACTCATCCTCGCGACCAACCCGACCGTCGAGGGTGAGGCCACGGCGCATTACCTGCGCGAGCTCGCTTTATCACGCGGCATCCAGGCCACGCGCATCGCGCACGGAGTGCCGGTCGGCGGGGAGCTCGAATACGTGGATGGCGGCACGCTGGCCCATGCGCTGGTCGGGCGCCAGCTGATGGGTTAGCGGCGCGAACCGAGCGTTTCAAACAGGCGTCGCAGCCGCCGGTAACTCTCGTAGCGGCGCGGACTGATGGCGCCGGATTCGCTGGCCGCACGCACCGCGCAGGCCGGCTCGCGCAGATGCCGGCAGTCATCGAAACGGCATTGCGGCGCGCGCTGTGCGACTTCGAGAAATCCCAATGAGCTGGGCTCCAGTCGCGACAAGGCGGGCGCAAAGTCGCGCACCCCGGGCGAGTCGATCAGATGACCCCCTCCGGCGAGGTCGTACAAACGCGAAGCCGTAGTGGTGTGCGTGCCTTCCTGCGTGCGCAGCATCAGTTCGCCGGTGCGGATGTCCGCCTCGGGCACCAGGCGGCCGACCAGCGAGGACTTGCCTACGCCCGACTGGCCGACGAAGGCGGCGATGTCGCCGACGCAGGCCGCCCGCAGCTGCGCCATGCCGAGATCGCTTTTGGCGGACACCGCGACCTGCGCATAGCCGACCGCCGCGTAGGCCGCCAGCTCAGTGGCCAGTTCGGCGGGCCAGGGCAACTCGCATTTGTTGAGCACCAGGGTCGCGCGAATACCGGCGGAGGCCGCCGCCGCAAGGTAGCGATCGATCACGAACAGATCCGGCGCCGGCAGCGGCGCCAGCGTCACCAGCATCAGGGTCAGATTGGCGACGACCGGCTCCTCCTGCGCGCGCAGGTTGGTGCGGTACAGGCAGCTGTCGCGCGCCAGCACGGCAGTGACGTGCGCCTCATCATGGTGGGGGTCGATCTCGCAGCTCACCTGATCGCCGCAGACGACCTGAAGCTTGCGGCCGAAGGGTCTTGCGGTGCGCTCGTTACCCTGCGCATCGCGCACGACGAGATGACGACCGTAGGCGGCGATGATGCGTGCGGTGAAGGTCATGGGTCAGATAGAATGCCGCATCGCCATGTCAAACGCTGAAAACCTCATCTGGATCGATCTGGAGATGACGGGCCTGGTCCCCGAGACCGATGACATCATCGAAATCGCGACCATCGTCACCGACAGGGATCTCAACGTTCTGGCCGAAGGGCCGGCGATTGCGGTCCATCAACCGGAGCCCGCGCTCGAGCGCATGGATGAATGGAACCAGCGTCAGCATGGTTCATCGGGCCTGACGGCGCGGGTGCGGGCCAGCCGCAGCGGTGTCGCCGATGCCGAACAGCAGACACTGGATTTTCTGGCACGCTGGGTGCCAGCGGGTGCTTCGCCGATGTGCGGCAACAGTATCTGTCAAGATCGTCGGTTCCTGGCACGCCACATGCCACGGCTTGAGAAATTCTTCCACTACCGTAATCTTGATGTCAGCACGCTCAAGGAACTCGCGCGGCGCTGGGCGCCCCAGGTCGCCGCGGGATTCATGAAGCAGGGTGCCCATCTTGCGCTAGCAGACATCCGCGAGTCCATCCGCGAACTGCAGCACTATCGTGCGCATCTGCTGGCGCCAGCCCATCGCGGCCACAACGCAAGCGCAAATTCTTCACAAACCTGACCTATTGCACGCCTTGCGCGTTGACCAACGTGCGATATAGTCGGGTCATGCTCAATGACGCCCAGACAGCGGTCTCCTGGCGCGCGACACCTCGAAGTTTCGTCGCCCTGATGAGCCTGTACGAAAGTAATTTCATCCGCCTCGGGTGGCTCGCAGGCAATGTCGCGCTGCTGCGGGGCAAGTATCTCTCCGGGGTCGCCGGCGACTGTGATCTGCAGTTGTCGGTGGTGGAGCGCTCGCCCTATACCACCACCTTGAATCTCACCTACCTGATCCCCGAGCGCGAGTCCACCCAGCGCTTCCCCGATATGGGCGTGCGGGTCTACCACGACGCCCGCCTGGTGGAAGCCCAGGAATGGGCGCACACCCACGAACATGCGGCCCTGAGGGCCCTGCGCAACACCGTGGCCTGTGAACTGGATCAGCGTTGGGCGCGCAACATCATGTTAAACAAGTGGCTGGAGTACTGCGTCGAGCGGGGTCACCGCTTTGCGCCGGCTGCAGCCGGGCATACCTGAAAGGGGGTGCCGGTGTGGCCGCCGACCGAAAGCAGCCATACATGAAGACCCTGGAACAATTCACCCGCCTGATCCGCGTCAATCCCAAGGGCGCCGATGATCCCGAAGATGATCATCGCGTCCTGACCCTGTTCAAGAACCGCGCGGAACTGAAGAAGGCCTACGGGGAGCTGCAGGACGAGGTCTATCGCCTCAAGGATCGCATCAAACAGCAGGAAGGCGCCACCGCCCGGGTGCAGGAGATGCTCGGCTCGCTCGAGTCGCGCCTGGGGCTTACCGAAACCGCCTACCCTGCGCTGGTGTTCTATCAGCTGCGCGCGATGTGGCAGCGCGGCCGTGAAATCCTCGAGCAGTTCACCGCGGAGCTCGCCGCGCAACAGGAAGAGCGCGAGCGCCGTGCGCTGTTTGTCGATTTCAATCGCGGGCAGTTCACGCGCCGTCAAACCGCCGAGGCGCTGGTGCGCACCGCCCAGACTCAATACAACGATGCGCAGCAGTTCGTGAGCGAACTGACCACGCGCCACGCCCAGCTCACCCGTTTCTGGCACTACTTCAAGCGCCGCGACCTGGATCGCCGGCTGGTGGGCGCGAATGGCGCGCAGCTGCTGGCGCAGGCGCAGCTCGACACGGCGCGCGCCGAGATGGCGGCCATCGATGGCGAACAGCCGCCGGAATTTCCCGGACTGTCGCTGGATGCGCGCCGTGCCATCAACATCGCGGCGATCGCCTACGCCGAGGTGTTGTGCCTGCGGCTGGCCGATACCTCATTGATGAGTCTCGCCAAGGAGGCCGTGGCACGTCGTGAGCCCATCGATGCCTACGGCGGTCGCCCCGAATGCGAGGCCCTGATAGCCCTGATCGCGCGGGCACGGGTGATTCTGGAGAGCAAGGCCAACGTCGCACAGGACGTGAAGGCGCGCAGCGACAGCATGCGGCCGCGGGCCCGCTACCGCAACAACACCGATACCGCACCGACCCCCGAGTCGGTTTCGCTCGGTGAAAGCGACGTCTTGGCGGGACAGCCGCTCGGCGCCCAGGCCGCCATCCGCATGCCCAACGTACTGGGCGAGGATACCTGGGACCTGTTCCGCGTGCTCCTGCGCTGATTGCGCCGGGTCAGTTCGCCAGGCGCCTGGCGGTGGTCTGCGCCGGCGCGTTCAGCGGCGCGCGTTGGTTCGGCACCTCGCCCAGCAGGATGTCCGCCATGACCTGGGTCGCCTCGCCCAGCACCAGATCCGGTTGCGTCGTCACCGGCTTGGGCGCCGGCCCCGAGGAAGCCGGCGCAGAGCCGCCCGCCCGCTTGACGCGCGCCGCGCCGTCGGCACCGTCGCCGCTCGCGGAGTCGCCGCTATCCAGCTCCTCCACCGACTTCGCCGGTGGCTGGCCTTCGGCGATCAGGCGCTGATTGGCGCGATCCAGTCGCTCCTTGTCGAGCTGCGCACGCTCCTCCTGACGCACCTTGAGGTTCAGCGACAGGGTCTTCTCGGCACGCACCTTGTTCAGGGCGGCCACATCCTCGACCAGGAAGCGGTAGTCCGGATCGTGCTGCTCGCGGGCCGTCTCCTCGGAGACCAGCGAGGGCAGGGCGATGACCGGGTGCTCGTCGTGCCACGCCGTGAACGAGGCTCCCGGAATCCGATCCCAGGGCAGCGCGGCCTCGAGCGAGCTCTCGCCGACCTCCTTGGTGTCGATGATCGACGGCAGCGTCACGTCGGGCTGCACGCCACGATGCTGGGTGCTCTCGCCCGTGACCCGATAGAACTTGCCGATGGTCACGGTGATCTGGCCGCTCAGGGGCTTCTGCGACCAGCGATCCAGGGGTATCAGGTTCTGCACCGTCCCCTTGCCGAAAGTCGTCTGGCCGAGGATGTAGGCGCGGTGGTAGTCCTGCAGCGCACCGGCGAAGATCTCCGAGGCGCTGGCGCTGTAGCGGTTGACCAGCACCGACAGCGGCCCCGAATAGACGACGCCGGGATCCGGGTCATCCAGCACTTCCACTCGGCCGTTGGTGTCCTTGAGCTGCACCACCGGGCCCTTGTCGATGAAGAGTCCGGTGAGCGCGGTCGCCTCGGGCAGATAACCGCCGCCATCATCGCGCAGATCCAGCACGATGCCGTCGACGCCCGCCGCGCTCAGTTCGCCGAGCAGGCGGTGCACGTCGCGGGTGGTGCTGCGGTAGTTCGGATTGCCGGCGGCCTGTTCGGCCACATCCTGATAGAAGCTCGGAATGGTGATGACGCCGATCTTGAGCATGCGACCGCCGCGGTTGACGGTGCGCACCTCCTGCTTCGCCGCCTGGTTGTCCAGATTGACCTTGTTGCGGGTGAAGACCAGCATCTTCTCCGGCGTGCCGGGCGCGGCGCCGGCGGGCAGCACCTGCAGTTTCACGATGGTGCCGGCCTTGCCGCGGATCAGCTGCACGACATCATCGAGCCGCCAGCCCACGACATCCGTCACCATTGCATCACTGCCCTGTTGGACGCCGGTGATGCGGTCGTTCGGTTTGAGTGTGCCGGCGACCGCGGCCGGACCGCCCTCGATCACGTTCATCACCTGAACATAGTCATCGGTCTGCTGCAGGGAGGCCCCGATGCCGTCATAGTTCAGACTCATCTGAATGCGGTATTCCTCCGAATCGCGCGGCGAGAAGAAGTTCGAGTGCGGATCAAAGGTCCGCGCATAGGCATTCATCAGGTTTTCGAAGACGTCATCCGATGAGATCTGATCGACGCGCTTGAGCACCCGGCCGTAGCGCTTGCGCAGGATCTCGGTCGCATCCTTCCAGTTCTTGCCCGTCAACAGCAGCGACAGGCCATCGTTCTTGACGCGCTTGCGCCAGATCTCATCCAGCTGCGCGCTGTTGGTGGCCCAGGGCGCATCCTTGCGGTCGTATTCCATGGACTCATCGACGGTCCAGTCCGGCTCGGTGTCGAGCATCTTCAGCGCCGCCTCGACGCGTTCGCGGTTGCGCTGCTGGTAGCGGGCGAAGATCGCAAAGCCGGGCTCGACATCACCGGTGTGGATCATGTCATCGAAGCGATAGCGCCACTGCTCGAATTCCTTCAGATCGCTGGCCAGAAAGTAGCTGTGCTGGCCATCGAGCGATTCGATGTAGCGGTCGAAAATCTCGCTCGACATCTTGTCGTCAATGAGGACATGACGGTAGTGCGCCTCCTCGAGGATCGAGCCGACGCGTCGGGCAATCGCCCGTTCCCGGTCGGTCGGCGCGATGGCATTGGGCGGCAGCACCGAGGGGCCGGCCGGCGCCTGCGATGAACCGGTGAGGGCAAGTACCATCATGACCGCGACGAAGGGGGCGGCCCAGGCGGCGGAACGGCGCTCGAATCGGTTCAGGATATTCATGGGGAGTGCAGCGGGTCCTTGGCTGTTCGCCGGGTAAAATCGGTTGGCTCAGTAGCGTACTAGGCTAGAGTGCGCGAAGCATCGCAGCAAGTTGATAATCATGCGTCCACTCGCAGTCCTGATCGGCATCATTATGGGCTCCACCTTCACCTTATTCGCGGGGTTGTCGCTGACCTGGATCACGCTGCTGTTTGTCCCCAAGGAGGAGGCCGGGGAACTTTTCGGAGAACAGTCCACCCTCAGGGTCGCCATCGCAGTTTTCGGGACCCTTTCGGCGGTGGCGGGAGCGAGCTTCTATGCGCAGCTCCGGGAACGTCGCTGGCGCCCGCTGGCGCACATCGCGATGACCCTCTGCCTGTGCGGGGCGGTATGGCTCTACTGGCCCAAAAAGTAGTGACCGTCTCAAGCTTGGCGGCGGGCGGCGCGCATGCCGGCGAGGGTTAGCCGCAGCGTCACAATGGCGCAGTAGGGCCCCAAGGCGACGATCCAGAAGGCCTGCTGGCCATGGCCCAGGCCGCGAAAAAAGTGATCCATCAGATCCCGCGTATTGCCACCGGCATAGGGCCCGAAAACCCGCGTCCCGAGCAGCCAGATCAACGGCGGCAGCAGCAGCACGCCCACCGTCAGGGCGATCAGGATCCACAGGGACTCGCGGCGCAGCGTGGCAATATTCAGCGACATCTTGTAGGCATAATAGCGCCGCAATGAAAAAAGTCAGAGTGGCGGTCATCGGAGTGGGCTACCTCGGGCGCTTCCACGCCCAGAAATATGCCCAACTCGAAGAATGTGAACTGGTCGCTGTTGTCGACGGCCGACCCGAGGCCCGCGCCGCCGTGGCCGCGGAGGTCGCCGCCCCGGGACTGGGCGATCACCGCGAACTGCTGGGCAAGGTCGATGCCGTCAGCATCGTCACGCCGACCGCGGCGCATTTTCCGATCGCCCGCGAATTCCTCGAGGCGGGCGCCCATGTGCTGGTGGAAAAGCCCATCACGGAGACGCCCGAACAGGCCCGTGAGCTCATTCGCCTTGCGGCCAAGGCGCGCCGCATTCTGCAGGTCGGACATCTCGAGCGCTTCAACTCGGCCATCCTGGGCGCGGAGGCCGACCTGCGCTCGCCGCGCTTCATCGAATGTCATCGGCTCGCGCCCTACAAGGAGCGCGGCACCGACGTGAGCGTGGTGCTCGATCTCATGATCCACGACATCGACATCGTGCAGACCCTGGTCGGTTCCCCGATCGAGTCCATCGATGCCATCGGTACCCCGGTATTCTCCGAGGATGTGGACATTGCCAATGCCCGGATCCGCTTCGCCAATGGTTGCGTCGCCAATGCCACGGCGAGTCGAGTGAGCGTCAAGAGCGAGCGCAAGATGCGGGTGTTCTCCGATGAAGCCTATGTCTCGATGGATCTGCAGCAGAAGATCGTGACCGTCATCCGCAAGCGCCCCGGCGGCCCCGCGGTCGGCCAGCTGCCGGTCACCATCGATGAGCGCATTTTTGAAGCCGGCGATGCGCTCAAAGCCGAGATCCACTCCTTCCTGGCCTGCATTCTTGAGGGCAAGCCGCCGGTCGTCAGCGGCGAGGCGGGGCTGGCGGCCCTGGAAACCGCCATTCAGATTACCGCCCAGGTCCAGAAGAGCCGCCAGCGCCCGGCACCTTGAATTCCGGCCCCGCAGCGCCAGATAGCCGGCATGGATACCCAAATTCTGCACCTCGGAACGAGGCCCCGGTCGCTGGAGCTGGACTTCATCGGTGACCTGGCCTGCCCCTGGTCCTTCATCGGCAAGCGTAATCTCGCCCGCGCGCTGGACAGTCTGTATGGGCAGACCCTGCAGGTGCAGCGCTGGCATGGGCTGCCCCTGGCGGGCGTGGCCGAGAGCCGCTGGCGCGAGCACCTGGCGACACGGCTTCCCGCCGGTGGGGATGTGGATGAGGTGCACCGCAAGCTGGAGAGCGCGGGGCGCGAGCTGGACATCGCCTTTCATTTCGATCGCATCACGACCCTGCCGGACACCCGTGAGGCGCATCGGCTGGTGCACCTGGCGGCCCACGACGGCCGACAGGGCGAACTGATCGATGCGATATTCCGGGCCTTCTTCGAGAGCGCCCGCGACATCAGCAACCCGCTGGTGCTGGTGCAGCTGGCCTCGGAGTCCGGCGTGGATGAGTCGGTGCGAGCCGCCTTCACCGCAGGCCCGCAGGGCCGCGATGAGGTGCTGTCCGAGGAGCGTCGGCTGCGGGGCCTGGGCGTCGAGGGCGTGCCCAATCTGCTGTTGAACAGCCGCGTGCTGGTGCCCGGTGCGGCCGATGTGGCGACCTATATCCAGGCGCTCGACCAGGCCCTGTTCACCGAAAGCGCAGCCCAGGAACGCCCGCGCCTGCTCCATTGATGTGCGAAAATGGGGGATGCTTGATTCAGGGTTATTGGCGGACCTGCGCGCCGTCGTCGGCGAGTCCGGCCTGTTGACGGGCGGTGCGGTCCACGAGCGCGCCGATGTGAATGGCCATGTGCCGCGCGCCTCGGCGCTGGTGCGGCCCGCGTCCACCGAGGAGGTCTCGGCGGTGCTGCGTCTGTGTCATGCGCGTCGGCAGAGTGTCGTCACGCATGGCGGACGTTCGGGCCTCGTCGAAGGCACCGCGACCGAACCGCATGAGCTGATCCTCTCCACCGAGCGCATGAACGCCATCGAGCGCGTCGATGTCACCGGGCGGACCATGCGCGTGCAGTCGGGCGCGATCCTGCAGCGCGTTCAGGAGGAGGCCGAGCGCCACGATCTGATGTTCGCCCTGGACCTGGGGGGGCGGGGCACCTGTACCATCGGCGGCAACATCTCAACCAACGCCGGCGGCGTGCGGGTCCTGCGCTACGGCATGATGCGCGCGCTGGTCCTCGGGATCGAGGCGGTACTGGCCGATGGCACGGTCCTGAAGTCGTTGAACCGGATGATCAAGAACAATGCCGGCTACGACCTCAAGCAACTCTTCATCGGCTCCGAGGGTACCCTGGGGGTCGTCACGCGCGCGGATCTGCGGCTGTTTCCACGGCCACGCAGCACCAACACGGCGCTGGTCGCCTGCCGGGATTTCGACGCACTGGTGAGCCTGCTGGGCATGCTCGATGCCAGTCTCGGCGGCCAGTTGAGCGCCTTCGAGGCCATGTGGCCGGATTTTTACGCGGCCACGACGACCTCCTTCGGACACCACAAGGCGCTGCTGCCCGAAGGCCATGGCATCTACGGGCTGGTGGAGGCATCCGGAGCGGATATCGAAGGCGATGCGGTGAGATTCGAGGAGGCACTCGGGGAGGCCCTGGAGGCGGGCGTGGTGCTCGATGCCGTCATCGCCAAATCCGAGGCCGAGCGCGCCGAGATCTGGGCGCCCCGCGATGACCCCTGGCTCATCACCCAGCATTATGGGGCCACGCTGAACTTCGATGTCAGCATGGCGATCGAGGACATGGCCGGCTATCTCGCCAAGCTGCGGGCGGCCGTGGCGCAGAGGATACCGGCGGGCCGGGTCTTCGCCTTCGGCCACATTGCCGACGGCAACCTGCACGTGATCGTCGCGCCCGGTACCAGTGAACCCGCGGTGCTGCGGTTAGGGGAGGAGCTGGCCTATGAGCTGCTGCGGCCCATCGATGGCAGCATCTCGGCCGAGCACGGCATCGGCCTGGAGCGTCGGCACTTTCTGAACATATCGCGCACCGCGCAGGAGATCGAGGCGATGCGCACGCTGAAGCGGGCGCTGGATCCGCACGGCATTCTCAATCCCGGCAAAGTTTTCGCATGAGCCTGGCGCCGGCTCACCTTGCGAGCAAGGCGCGGCCCGTGACGGTGGGCGCCGTCCAGATGAGTTGCGGCTGGGACCGCGCCGCGAACATCGCGCGGGCCGAGGCTCTGGTGCGCGACGCGGCCGCCAAGGGCGCCCGCATCATCCTCATTCCGGAACTGTTTGAGACGCCGTACTTCTGCATCGAGCAGGACTCGCGGCACCTCGCGCTGGCTCAGCCGCTGGCGCAGAACACGGCCGTAAGGCACTTTCGAACCGTGGCCCGCGAGCTCGGCGTCGTGCTGCCGGTCAGTTTCTTCGAGCGCGACGGGCTCGCCTACTTCAACTCGATTGCGATCATCGATGCGGACGGCGCGGTGCTCGGCGTGTATCGCAAGGCGCATATTCCCAACGGACCGGGGTACCAGGAGAAGACTTACTTTTCACCCGGCGACAGCGGCTTCAAGGTGTGGAGCACCCGCCATGGCCGCATCGGCGTTGGCATCTGCTGGGATCAGTGGTTCCCGGAGACCGCGCGGATCATGGCCCTGATGGGCGCCGAACTGCTGTTCTTTCCGACCGCCATCGGCAGCGAGCCGCCGCCGGCGGTGGCGCTGAACTCGCGCGATCACTGGCAGCGCACTCAGCAGGGTCATGCCGCCGCCAATCTCATGCCGCTGATCGCCGCCAATCGCTATGGCCTGGAGCGCTCACTGCAGAATCCGGATGGCTTGTATATCCGCTTCTACGGCTCCTCGTTCATCGCGGATGGGACCGGCGCCAAGGTGAGCGAGGCCCCCGAGCAGGGGGATGCGGTGCTGGTCGCCACGTTCGATCTGGAGGCGCTCGCCGCGCAGCGCGACAACTGGTACGTGTTTCGCGATCGGCGACCGGACCTGTACGGCGCGCTGCTGCATCTGGGCACGCAGGGCTGACTTCAGGCGGGTCTGCGGCGTTGCCGCGCTCTTCCCGTGAGGTGTCGGGCGATGGCGCGCAGTCCCACGGTTGCGGCGCGCAGCTCCGCGTCCGAGAGCGCGCGAATGCAGCGATCCAGGGTCCCGGAGGCGCGACCCACCGTGGAGCGCACCAACTGACCTCCGGCGTGCGTGATGCGCAGCTGCACCGAGCGGCCATCGCCCAGGTCGCGGCGGCGGCTGATCCAGCCCCGATCATCGAGTGACTTCAGCACCTGGCTCATCGCCGGCCGATTCATGCCCAGCTGCTGCGCCAGTGCCGATGCACCGATACCCGGCGTTGCCGCGATGGCCGCGAGCACCCGGTGACTGGTGATCGGCGCGCCGGTGGCGCGCTCGAGTGCGCGATAGCGTTCGCGCATCTGATCGATGACCGCACGCATCGCGAGCAGCGCTTCGCGCCGCTGACGGTCGCGTTGTAGGACGTTTCCGACAGACATCTGCCGAATGTCTCGCGTCACTGACGATATTTGCAGCATAGCAAAGATTGCGTGGCGTGAAATGATCACACCAACGCCAAGCCAAGGACCGGATGGAATCAATCATGGGCGAAAGCGCGTCAATAGAGGCGGAGCACGTGGTCCGGCGTGGTATCTCACCGCCGTTGAACCGCATCGCCGATCACTGCGCGGTGTTCCTGGATTTCGACGGCACGCTGATGAATTTCGAGCGCCGCCCGGATGAGGTGTCGGTCGATGGCTGCCTGCTGTATCTGCTCGATGACCTGTACGTCGCGACCGCCGGCGCGACCGCGCTGATCAGCGGGCGCAGCATCGAGGACCTGGATTCGATGCTGGCGCCGCTGCACCTGCCGATCGCGGGCATTCATGGCGCGCAACGACGCCGCGCGGATGGTTCGATCGAAAAATGCACGATTCCCGCGACCGTCGTATGGCAGACCCGGATGTCACTGCGCATGCGGCTGCGTCGCTATGAGGGACTGTTCGTGGAGGACAAGGGCTCGGCATTCGCGGTGCATTACCGTGGCGCCGTGTCGCTGTCGCTGCCGCGTCTGCGCGCCGATATTGAGGAGCTGGCGGCGGCTTCGCGCGGAATCTTCGAGGTGATGGAGGGCGCCGAAGTATTCGAATTGCGGCCGCGTTCCTGCGACAAGGGCAACGCGCTCGAGAGTTTCATGAGGGAAGCGCCGTTCGAGGGCCGCTTTCCGATCTTCATCGGCGACGATCAGACTGATCGGGCCGGCTTCGAGGCGGTGTCACGTGCCAATGGCATGGCGATCGCCGTGGGGCCGCGGGTTAGCGCGCCGTGGTGGCTGGCGGATCCCGCGGCGGTGCGCGCCTGGCTGCGCGCCTGTCTGGGACTGGGTAGTTGAGCGAGCAGCCGGACCTGAATCTCGCGGTCATTGGCAACTGCCAGATCGCCGCGCTCATCGACAACAGCGGCAGCATCGTCTGGGGCTGCCTGCCGAGGCTGGATGGCGATCCGGTGTTCAGCGCACTGCTCAGTCCGGTCGGTGATCCCGGGCGGGGCGCGTTCTCGATCACCATGGAAGGGACGCAGCAGATCCGCCAGCACTACCTGCGCAACACCGCCGTGGTCGAGACGATCCATGAAGGTCAGCAGGCGACGGTGCGCGTGACGGATTTCTGTCCGCGCTATCGACGCCGTGGCCGCATGCACCGGCCGGCGATGATCATCCGCATCGTGGAGCCCGTCCTCGGGCGGCCGGTGATCTGCGTGCGGCTGCGGCCCACGGGTGGCTATGGCGCCGACACACCGCGGGTCAGCTTCAGCAGCCATTCAATGCGCTTCGTCGCCGAGGATCTGACCTATCGGATGACGACGGACGGATCGCTGACCGCGATCCACGAAGTGCGACCGTTCGTGCTCGCCGGACCGATCAGCTTCATCATCGGGGAAGACGAGCCCATCGAGGACTCCCCGACGACCTTCGGCCGCTCGCTGCTGGAGCGCACGCGACTGTATTGGGAGGCCTGGGTGCGCGGGCTCGCGATCCCCGCCGACTACCAGGAGGCGGTGATCCGCGCCGCCATCACCCTGAAACTGTGCACGTTCGAGGATACCGGTGCGGTGCTCGCCGCCCTGACGACCTCGATTCCGGAAGCCCCGGCAAGCCTTCGCAACTGGGATTACCGCTTCTGCTGGCTGCGCGACAGCTACTTCACGGTGCATGCGCTCAATCGGCTCGGGGCCACCCAGACCATGGAGGAGTACCTGCGCTTCCTTCACAACACGCACGTGCGCGCACCGGCGAGTGAACTGCAGCCCATCTACGGTATCAGCGGCGAGGCGCAGTTGCCGGAGATCAGCGCGCCGGCGTTGCAGGGCTATCGCGGCATGGGTCCGGTACGCATCGGCAATCAGGCGTTCGCGCAGCGACAGTACGACATATACGGGGCGATCATCCTGGCGGCGGCGCAGCTGTTCTATGACGAGCGACTGCCCCGCTCCGACCACCAGCGTCTGTTCTCGGGCCTGGAGCGACTGGGCGAGCACGCGGTGAAGTCCTTCGGGACCGCCGATGCCGGACCCTGGGAGCTGCGCGGCAGCGAATTCGTCCACACCTTCTCGGCGGTCATGAGCTGGGCGGGGTGCAATCGCCTGGCCGAGGTCGCGGCCCGCATCGGCAACGATGAGGCACAGGCGCGCTGGCGCAGGCACGCCGATGCCATGCATGCGCGCGTGCTCGAGGAGGCCTGGAATGCCGAACTCGGTGCGTTCGTCGCGACCTTCGGCGGCGACACGCTCGATGCGAGTTCGCTGCTGCTCGCCGAACTGCGGTTCCTGCCGGCAACCGATGAGCGCTTCATCGGCACCGTGACTGCGATCGGCAAACGACTGCGCCACGGCGAGCTGTTGTTCCGCTATCGCAATGCGGACGATTTCGGCGTGCCCACGACCACTTTCACCGTATGCGCATTCTGGTACGTGAACGCCCTGGCCGCGGTGGGTCGGCTGGCGGAGGCGCGTGAGCAGTTCGGGAAGCTGCTCGGCCGCCGCAACGCCCTGGGTCTGCTCTCCGAGGATCTCGATCCGGTGACGGGTGAGCTGTGGGGCAACTTCCCGCAAACCTACAGCATGGTCGGCATCATCATCAGCGCCCTGCGTCTGAGTCGCTCGTGGGAGGAGCTCGTATGACCCGCGTAGTCGCCATATCGAACCGTGTCAGTGTGCCGCGCAAGGGCAGCGCTCCGGGAGGCCTCGCGGTCGGCGTACTCGCCGCGATGCGTGCCCACGGCGGCCTGTGGATCGGCTGGTCGGGCCAGGTGGCCGAGGCGCAGGTGGGCCCCGTTGAGGTCCTGCGCCGCGACCGTCTGTCATTCGCCACCTTCGATCTCACCAAGCCCGAGTACGATGACTTCTATCTCGGATTCAGCAATGGCGCGCTGTGGCCGCTGTTTCATCATTTCCTGCAGGCGTTCCATTATTCACAGGAGCAGTACGCCACCTACCTCAAGGTGAACGAGCGCTTCGCCGAGCACACGGTGCCGCAGCTGCGGCCCGACGATCTGATCTGGGTGCACGATTACCACCTGATCCCGCTGGCGAGCCGGCTGCGCGCCCTGGGTGTGGCCCAGCCGATCGGGTTTTTCCTGCACATTCCGTTTCCGGGGTACGACGCCTTCCGGGCGCTGCCGGTGCATCGCGAGCTGCTCGAATCGCTGCTGGCGTACGATCTGGTCGGCTTCCAGACCCGGGATGACCTGGCGGGCTTTCGCGCGTCGATCGCGGAAGTCTTCGGCAAGCAGGCGGTGCTGGGCGATGGCTGGGTGCGCGTCGGAACGCGGTTCGTCAAAGCGCAGGTGATTCCGATCGGCGTGGACGTTGCCGAAATCCAGAACAGTTCCGCCGCGGCCGTCGCGACCGAGTCCTACCGGCGCATCGTCGCGGGCCTCCTCGGCCGCCGGCTCATCATCGGCGTCGACCGGCTGGACTACAGCAAGGGCCTGGTCGAGCGATTCCAGGCGTATGAGAAATTCCTGGCCACCTATCCCGACAACCACAACGATGTGACCTTCGTGCAGATCGCGCCGCTGTCGCGCAGCGATGTGGCGGAGTACGAGATCATCCGCCACGCACTCGAGCAGGCCTCCGGCCGCACCAATGGCCGCTTCGCGGACCCCGACTGGACGCCGGTGCGCTATTTGAACAAGAACGTGCCGCACGCGACCCTGATGGGGTATATGCGCGCCGCGAAAGTCGCGCTGGTGACCCCGCTGCGCGACGGCATGAATCTGGTCGCCAAGGAATTCGTGGCGGCGCAGGACCCGGCCGATCCTGGGGTGCTGGTGCTTTCAACCCTTGCCGGGGCCGCGCGGGAATTGACGACGGCGCTCATGGTCAATCCCTACGATGTGACCGGCGTGGCCGAGGCGCTGCAGGCTGCGCTGTGGATGCCGCTGCCGCAACGCCGCGAGCGCTATGAAGCCATGATGAGCGTCATCCGCAACAATGACATCCATGCCTGGATCGAGCACTTCCTCGAGGCGCTTCAGGCGCCGAAAATCGCGGTGCCCAAAGAGGCGACGATGATGGCCGCGATGCCGGCCAGCTGCGCGGTCGTGGGCAATTCACGCAGCAGCATCAATCCCATGAGCGTGCCGAACGCCGGCTCCAGGCTCGTGAAGGTGCCGTAGACGCGGGTCGGCATGCCGGTGAGCGCGATCATTTCCAGCGAATACGGCAGGGCGCTCGAAAACACCGCCATCACCAGCGCGGCGTAGGCCACATGGGCCGTGATTACGAATGTGCCGGGCTGCAGCGCCGCCACCGGCAGCATCAGCACCGCGGCCAGGGCCATGGCCGGGGCGATGATGCCCACACCCTGGCTGATGCCGATGCGGCGCGCGAGCAGGCTGTAGGCGGCCCACAGGCACGCCGCCAGCAGCGCGAAGCACACACCCACCCCATCCAGCGGTGGCGCGCCGTGATGAAAGGCGGACGAAATCGGCAGCAGCAGTGCCAGACCCGCGATGGCGAGCGCCACCCATAACAGATCGATGCGTCGGTGCGAGAAGCCGATGGCGAGTCCCAACGGCCCGATGAACTCAAGCGCCACCGCGATTCCCAGCGGGATGCGCTGGAGCGCGAAATAGAAGGAGAGGTTCATGCCGCCGAGCACCATGCTGTAGAGCAGCAGCAGCGGCCACTGGCCGGGCGCGATGCGCATCTTCCAGGGCTTCAGCACCGGGACCAGCAGCAGGGCGCCCAAGCCCAGGCGTACGAACGTCGTACGCTCCACGCCCAGCACCGGGAACAGCTGTTTGGAAAAGGCGGCGCCGAACTGCACCGATATGATGGTCACGAGCAGCGCGGCGAAGGGCAGAACCCGCCCCAACCGCCTGCCGGGCGCGGCGGTCTCAGTGTGCATGGCTGCATAGCCTGCCCTACCGTTATACAATTTGGAATCGAAGACGGAATTCATCCGCAACGGGGGAGCTCAATGCGCATTTCGAACCAGCTTCGCATCGGTGGCGCGGCGTCGGCCGTGCTGATGATTGTGGGCGCCCGGGTGGTGGCGCTTGCCGATGACAAACCCGCGGGCGAGATGTGGCAGCAGACCATCAGCATGGAAATGGCGGGCATGAACATGCCGCCACGGACCCTGCAGGTGTGTGTGCCGCACGGCAAGGCCGATGAGGCGCTCTCCACGCCGCACGGACCCGGCATGGGCGACAACTGCAGCGTTCAGGACGCCAAGCGTGACGGCAACAAGTTCAGCGCGAAGTTCATCTGCACGGGCAAACAGGCCATGGAGGGCACCGTCGAGTCGATCGTCGAGGGCGATCATGCCAAGACCACCATGACCATGGCGATGAACGGCCAGACGATGACCATGCATACGCAGTCGCAGAAGCTGGGCACGGCGTGCACACCACCGGCCCGGCCCGGCGCCAAGTAACCCAAGAAAATCAAGCGCTTTGCCGCAGCGCCACAAGTGCGCCGCGCAGCGGCCGGCGCAGATGGCATAAACTCCCACTCCTTCATTCGAAAGGTGGTTAGCCATGTCCGGGACCGAAACGAGCGTTTCGCAGCAGGATCTGCTGCGGCTGTACGAGCAGATGCTGCTGATCCGGCGCACCGAAGAGCGCCTGCGCGATGAGAACAAGGCGGGCAACCTGCCGGGTGCCGTGCACCTTTATATAGGCGAGGAGGCGATCGCCACGGGCGTGTGCGCGAATCTGCGCGCCACCGACATGATCACCAGCACCCACCGCGGCCATGGCCACTACCTCGCCAAGGGCGGCGACCTGAACGCGATGCTGGCGGAGATCTGGGCGAAGAGCACCGGCATCTGCAAGGGGATGGGCGGCTCCATGCACGTCGCCGATTTCTCCAAGGGCATTCTCGGCGCCAACGGCATCGTCGGCGCGGGCTTCGCGATCGCCGCGGGCGCCGCTTACTCCGCGATGCTCGCCGGAGAAGGCAGGATCGTCGTCGACTTCTTCGGCGATGGCTCCGCCAACCAGGGCACCCTGATGGAGTGTCTGAACATCGCAGCGCTGTGGCAGCTGCCGCTGGTGTTCGTCTGTGAGAACAATACCTTCAGCGAGTTCAGCCCCGCCAAGACCGTGACCGCCGGCGTCATCGCCGATCGGGCCCGGGCCTTTGCCATCCCCACCGAGGTGATCGATGGCAACGATGTCACGGCGGTGTGGAAGGCGGCCAAGACGGCGGTGGAGCGCGCGCGCAGCGGCGGCGGCCCGAGCTTCATCGAGGCGCACACCTACCGCATCCAGGGGCACCTCGAGGCCGAGGACCTGTTTCTGGGCGGCCAGCGCTACCGCACGCCCGAGGAAATCGAGAGCTGGAAGACCAAGGGACCGATCGAAGTCACGCGCAAGCAGCTTGCGGCCGGCGGTCCCGCTGTCGTCGCACAGCTGGAAGAAATCGAGAAGCGAGTGATGGCCAAGGTGGACGCAGCGGTGCGCTTCGCCGTGGACAGTCCGCCGGCGGATCCGGAGCTGGCCTTCACACTCATGTTCGACGGACAAAGACCGTAGGGAGCAGACCATGGCCAAGAAACGCTATATCCAGGCAATCAATGAAGCGCTGTTCGAAGAAATGGAGCGCGACCCTAAGGTGATCCTGTTCGGCGAGGACGTGGAACTCGCGATCATGGGCGACTGTCGCGGCCTGACCGAGCGCTTCGGGCGCAACCGCATCCGCAATACCCCCATCTGCGAGCAGACCCTGACCGGCATGGCGGTCGGTGCCGCGGCGGCGGGACACCGCGTCATCCTGCATCTGATGTTCTCGAACTTCGTCTACACCGGCATGGACGCGATCGGCAACCAGATGGCGAAGATGCGCCTGATGTCCGGCGGCCAGGCGAAGCTGCCGATCACCGTCATCGCCAGCTACGGTGGCGGCGGCTCCAATGCCGCCCAGCACTCCGACACCGCCTATCCGCCGCTGCTGAACCTCGGAGGCATCAATGTACTGACCCCGGCCACCCCGGGCGATGCCAAGGGCCTGCTGAAGACGGCCATTCGCGGCAGCAATCCGAGCTTCTTCATGGAGGCGGGCGGCCGCGGCGGCGAGCAGGGCGAAGTGCCCGAAGGCGAGCACCTGGTGCCATTCGGCAAAGCGACCATCGCCCGCGCCGGCAAGGATCTGACCCTGGTCGCCATCGGTTCGATGCTCAAGCCGGCTCTGCAGGCCGCGAAGGAGTTGGCGGCTGCGGGAGTCGACGCCGAAGTCATCGATCCGCGCACCCTGGTGCCCTTCGATGATGCCGCGGTCCTCGCATCGGTCAAGAAGACCGGGCACCTGGTGATCTGTGATGAGGCGCGCGAGCGCTGCAGCGCCGCCAGCGAAATCGCGGCGATGGTGGCCGATCGGGGCTTCGGGCTTTTGAAGGCGCCGATCAAGCGCGTCGCCGTGCCCAATGTCTGCATTCCCTATGCACCGAATGCCGAGGCGCGGGTGATTCCGAATGCCGAGAGCATCGCCCGCACCTGTCGCGAGCTCACCGGCCGGGCCGCGGCTGCCTGAGATGAAGATCACCTTGAAGCTCAGCCGCGTCGGCATGAACATGCAGGAAGCGACGATTGCGAAGTGGCACAAACAGGTGGGCGAATCGTTTGCCAAGGATGAGGCGTTGTACGAGATCGAGACCGAGAAGGTGACCCAGGAGGTGCTGGCGCCTGGCGCCGGAAAGCTCCTGGAAATCCTGGTGCCCGAGGGCGAGAACTCACCGGTGAACGGCGGCGTCTGCGTCGTGGATCTGACCTAGCCGGGACCCTTCTTCGCCAGCAGATTCCAGGTTTCGATCACGGAGTCGGGATTCAGCGAAATCGAGGCAATCCCTTCTGCGGCGAGCCATTCGGCGAAGTCGGGATGATCGCTCGGGCCCTGGCCGCAGATCCCCACGTACTTGTTCGCCGCCGTGCAGGCCTTGATGGCGCGTGAAATCAGCGCCTTGACGGCCGGGTCGCGTTCATCGAAATCCGCCACCAGCTGCGGCAGGCCCGAGTCCCGATCCAGCCCCAGGGTCAGCTGGGTGAGATCATTGGAGCCGATCGACATGCCGTCGAAGAATTCCAGGTACTGCTCGGCGAGCACGGCGTTGCTGGGCACCTCGCACATCATGATGATCTTCAGCTCATCCTTGCCGCGCACCAGGCCGTGGTCGGCCAGCATCTGCGTGACGGTGCGGGCCTGATTCAAGGTGCGCACGAAGGGCACCATGATCTGGACATTGGTCAGGCCCATCTCCACGCGCACTCGCTTGAGCGCTTCGCATTCCATGCCGAAGGCCTCGCCGAAGTCGCTGCTGATGTAGCGACTGACGCCGCGGAAGCCGAGCATCGGGTTCTCTTCCTCCGGCTCATAGCGGGTGCCGCCGATCAGCTTGCGGTACTCATTGGACTTGAAGTCCGACAGCCGCACGATGACGGGCTTCGGCCAGAAGCTGGCCGCGATGGTCGCGATGCCTTCCGCCAGTTTGTCCTGATAGAAGGCCCGTGGACTCGGGTAGCCGCGGGACAGGGATTCCACCGCAAACTTCAGATCCGCGTCGATCCTGGGGTAGTCGAGGATGGCGCGCGGATGGACGCCGATATTGTTGTTGATGATGAATTCCAGGCGCGCCAGGCCCACCCCGGCGTTGGGCATCTGCGCAAAATCGAAGGCCAGCTGCGGATTGCCGACGTTCATCATGATCTTGACCGGACAGGGGGGCATTTCGCCGCGGCGCACTTCACTCACCTCGGCGGCGAGCCGGCCCTCGTACACATATCCGGTATCACCCTCCGAACACACGACGGTGACCACCGTGCCATCGGCGATGCGCCGCGTGGCATCCCCGCAGCCCACCACGGCCGGAATGCCCAGCTCGCGCGCGATGATGGCGGCATGACAGGTGCGGCCGCCGCGATTGGTGACGATGGCACTGGCGCGCTTCATGACCGGTTCCCAGTTCGGATCGGTCATGTCCGTGACCAGTACGTCGCCCGCTTTGACGCTGTCCATATCGGCGATGCCACCGACCAGGCGCGCCGGGCCGCTGCCGATCTTCTGGCCAATGGCGCGACCTTCGGCGAGCACCGCTCCGGTGTCCTTGAGTTTGTAGCGCAGTTCGACCTGGGCGCCCGCCTGACTCTTCACCGTCTCGGGTCGCGCCTGCAGGATGTACAGGCGGTTGTCGCTGCCGTCCTTGCCCCACTCGATATCCATCGGACGGCCGTAGTGCTGCTCGATCAGCACGGCGTAACGTGCGAGCTCAAGAATGTCCGCATCGGTGAGCGAGAAGCGGTTCCGATCGGCCGCAGGCGTGTCGGTCGTCGTGACCAGCGCGCCCGAGCGGGTCCGCTCCTCGGCGCTCGCGAAACTCATGCGTTGCAGCTTGGATCCCAGACTGCGACGGATGACGGCAAATTTGCCGGCCTTGAGGATCGCCTTGTGGACGTAGAACTCATCCGGATTGACGGCGCCCTGTACCACCAGTTCCCCCAGACCGTAGCTCGAGGTGATGAAGACGACGTCCGGAAATCCCGATTCGGTATCGAGGGTGAACATCACGCCCGCCGCGCCGAGGTCGGAGCGCACCATGTACTGAACGCCCGCCGACAGGGCGACTTCGGCATGCGCGAAGCCCTTGTGGACGCGGTAGCTGATCGCGCGGTCGTTGTACAGCGAGGCGAATACCTCCTTGACCTTGTGCAGCACCTGCTCGATGCCCTGCACGTTCAGGAAGGTCTCCTGCTGGCCCGCAAAGGAGGCATCCGGCAGGTCTTCGGCCGTCGCCGAGGAGCGCACGGCGAAGCTCGCCTGGGGGTTGTCGGCCACGAGCCCCTCGAAATGCGTGCGGATCGCGCGCTCCAGGGCCTGCGGAAACGGCGTCTCGACGATCCACTGCCGGATCTGTTCGCCGGCACTCCCCAGGGCGCGGACATCTTCGATATTGAGGGATGCCAGGCGGTTTTCGATGCGTCCGGCAAGGCCGTTGTGCTGCAGAAACTGCCGGAAGGCATGGGCCGTGGTCGCGAAGCCGCCGGGAACCCGCACGCCCACCGTCGACAGCTGGCTGATCATCTCACCCAGCGATGAATTCTTACCGCCGACCGAGTCAACGTCCGACATCCGAAGTTGGCTGAACGGCAGTACCAGCGAGTCCGCGACCGTCGGATTGGGCATGGGATTCGCTCCAAACTGTCAAAAAATGGGCCGGCGAGCCCGACACACATTATTATCGTCCGATGCCGAATAGAACGGTATTTTTTGTTTCCGATGGCACCGGTATCACGGCCGAGACTTTCGGTAATTCGATCCTCGCCCAGTTCCCGGGAAATCCCCGCCACATACGCCGTCCGTTCGTGGATACCGTGGACAAGGCGTGGGGGGTCGTCCAGGAGATCAATCAGGCCTTCGATCGGGAAGGCAAGCGCCCCATCATCTTCGTGACGCTGGTCGATGAGGATGTGCGCGATGTGCTCACGTCCGAGTCCTGCAAGGGCATGGTGCTGGACATGTTCCGGACATTCGTCGAGCCTTTGGAGGAGGAACTCGGCTACAAGAGCAATCATCGGGTGGGACGCTCACCCGACGTCAGCACCAGCGAGGCCTACACCAATCGAATCGACGCCATCAATTTCACGCTGGCGCACGATGACGGCCAGTCGGCCGAGAATCTGAAGGCAGCGGACGTGGTGCTGGTGGGCGTGAGCCGCAGCGGCAAGACGCCGACCTCGCTTTATCTGGCGATGCAGCACGGCATCAAGGCCGCCAATTATCCGCTGATACCGGATGACTTCGAGCGCGGACAGTTTCCGACCTGCCTCGCCCCTTTCAAGCGCAAGTGTTTCGGGCTGACCATCGATCCGATCCGTCTGTCACAGGTGCGCAATGAGCGCATGCCCGGCAGCAAGTACGCGACGCTGGAAAACTGTCGCTATGAAGTCAGTCATGCCGAATCGATGATGCGGCGTACCGGCATTCAGTGGCTGTCGTCCACCCACAAGTCGATCGAGGAAATTTCCGCGACGATCCTGCGCGACATTCGCCCCGACCGGCTCATCTACTAGGGTTTGCCCTTCGACAGATACGTCGCAATGCTCGCCAGTTGCGCATCGCTCACGTCACCGCGCGTGATCGGCGGCATGTTGAGAATGCCGATGCGCGCGGCACGCTCCACGTAGGCGGCCGAAAGATCCTCGCGTTTCTCCAGCGGCGCGACCTCCGGCTTCATCCGGCGTGCCAGCAGACCCGTGCCCATGCCCACCGCGCCGTGACACATGGCGCACTTGTGCTGAAACAGTTGCTGCCCGTTCAAATCGGCCGCGTGGGCGCCCAGGGTTATCAGCGAAGCAATCCCGATCAGCAGCGCGTGCCTCATGCTTTTTGCTCCCTGCGGTGTGCGGCCGGCCAGATCCCGCTCTTCCCGGGCGCGAGAATGCCCGCCGGATCCAGCGCATTCTTCACGCGCTCGTTCAGGCGGCGCAGCGCGTGGTTGTTGTAGTCGTAGCAGTCCGAGACCAGGTCCATATAGTCGATGTGGGCGCGGTATTCCCCGTAGCCGTGCTGGCGCGCGTCGGCGATCAGGGTGCGCAGGAATGGATCGACGCGCTTCATGAACTGCGGATCATCCAGATTCAGCAGCACGGCGTTGACGTTGAGCATGTGCCGTTCGCCGAAGGCGAAGCTCGCCTGATAGTCCATGCCGAATTCCCTGTAGCGCGCATAGGTGCGGTTGAACTGCTCCTGGGCGAGCTTCCCGGACTGGGTCAGCACCGGGGAGAAGCCGATATGGCCGCCGCGTCCGCCGAACCAGTTCGCGCTTTGCATCGGGAAGGTCATGGGCACGCCCATCCAGCCGCCCTGGGTCGCCGCGAAGGGCTCGCCGGGGCGCCAGCTGAAGGGCTTCATGCTCATCGGCTTGATGGCGTTCAGCGCCTTCTCCAGGATGTCGAGGTTTGCCTGGGCAACCGTCTCGCGACCGTAGACCCGCAGGCTCACGCCCCACCAGCCCAGACCGAACTGCTTGCGGATGGCGCTGATCACCTCATCGGACAGCGAACCGGGCTTGTCGGTCCACTGCTTGCGGGTCGTGAGGATGTTGGCCGCGCGAAACCAGTTGCCGATGGTCGGTGACTGCTGCAGCACGCCCTCGCGGCGCAGCGGACCGATGGCATCGATGAGCGGACCCAAATCCTCCATGCGATCCATTTCGACATCAAAGCCGCGCACGACCTCCGGCTGCGGCATCAGCCACATGCCGGCCTTGGTGACGATGCCGAAGTTCGACTGCACGAAGAGCTGATCCCAGGCCGGACCGTACCCGTACTTGTGCAGTTGCCAGGTCGGCGCATTCGGCATGGCCCCCATGCCGGTACGCACGACATCGCCATCCGGCAGCACCACCTCCATGCCACACAGATTGCGGGTGTGCTCACCATAGGGCGTGTAGCCCAGACCGCGGTCGAGCGCGTTGCCGATGACGGAGCCCCAGCTGTTGCCGGGCACCGAGAGCCACAGCGGAATGTTGCGGGTCTGCAGATACTCGTACAGATCGAAGAACCCGACGCCGGGCTCGAGCAGTACGGTCGCGTTCTCGAGATCGACTTCGATCTTCTGCATGCGCGAGAGGTCCAGGACGATCGATCCGGCGACCACCGGCGCCGCCGTGCCGTAGCCGAGGTTCTTGCCACGGCTGACCGTCCAGATCGGCACGCGATGGGCCGCGGCTATCCTGACCAGTGCCTGGATCTGCTCCGTCGAGGTCGGCGCGAGCGCCGCAAACGGCCGGTGCCGGTGCGGGTCGATGGGAAAGCGGTCGCTGTAGGCGTCCCGGTCTTCTTCCGTGGCGAAGACCGCGGCGGGGCCGACGACGCCGGTCATGGCCTTCAGTGCCTGGTCCAGCGTCGCGGCGGAAGGGGCGGCGGGTGGTGTGTCCAATTAAGTTGCCTGCTCCGTGTTATCTCCCACGTGCGCATCATAACGCTACTATCGCGGCCGGGGACCTCGAGGATCAGGACATCATGACGGCAGCAAATCAGCGCAATTCCTTCCACCTGGTGGCGCCTGAGCTCAGGGCCGCTCTGGACGCGTGGCCGCCGCTGGACATCACGGCGCAGACGCTCGGGACCTTTCGTGGCATGGGCTTCGGCGAGGTGCAGTCGCCGCCGGGCGCGCCCGCGGCCGTCGAGCGCTTCATTCCCGGCCCCCAGCCGCACTCGACGGTGCGCGTGCTGATCTTCGATCCGGCGCCGGGCCGGAACCACAAGCCCGCGCTGCTGCATATCCATGGCGGGGGCTACGTCGTCGGAACGGCCGATATCTCGAATCCGGCCAATCAGCGCTACGCGATGGAGTGTGGCTGCGTCGTGGTTTCGGTCGATTACCGTCTCGCCCCTGAGACGCCATTCCCCGGTTCGCTGGAAGACAACTACGCGGCGCTGCGCTGGCTGCATCAGCATGCCGAAGCCTTGGGTGTGGATGCGCATCGCATCGGCGTCGGCGGTGAAAGTGCCGGCGGCGGACATGCGGCCGCGTTGGCGATTGCGGCCCGTGATCGGGGCGAGTTCCCGGTGGCCTTCCAGTTTCTGGTCTATCCGATGCTGGATGACCGGACCGGGAGCAGCCGCAAGGTCTCCGGATTCATTGGCGAGTACATCTGGACCGCGGTGTCCAATCAGTTCGGATGGAGTTCGCTCCTGGGCGTGCCGGCCGGTTCGCAGCAGGTGCCCGCCGGCGCGGTGCCCGCGCGGGTCAAGGACCTGTCAGGTCTGCCGGCCGCTTTCATCGGCGTCGGCGCGCTCGATCTGTTCATCGAAGAGGACCTGGATTATGCAAGCCGGCTCATCGCAGCCGGCGTGCCGGTCGGGGTTCATGTCGCCCCCGGCGCCTACCATGGCTTTGACGGGCTCGCGCCGGAAACGGCGCCGGCGCGACAGTTCACTCAAACGTTGATCGCAGCCCTGCGGCGCCTAACCTGTTGACTAGGCTACGCCTGTTCAACAGAGCTATTCCTGCGCCCCAGAGGCCCCCCCCTGTACAATGCGTGGCCAGAGGCGCCACGTGAGCGCCGGGGGTCAATGACGATGCGTAGCCCGATGATTTCTTTCCTGTCCGCCGCTTTGGTCGCGGCAGCCGGTTTGGCCGCCTGCGTCAACATGCAGGGGGGCGCCGGTTCGAGCGCAACCGATCCGGCCGACCTGCCGCAGAATGCGGGCCAGTGGCTTTCCTATGGCCGCGACTACAGCGAGCAGCGTTTCAGCCCGCTCACCCAGGTCAATGTGAGCACTGTCAGCCAGCTGGGTCTCGCCTGGTACGGTGACCTGTCCGAGCGCGGCGGCAGCTACGAGACGACGCCGCTCATTGTCGACGGCCGCATCTATGTGACCTCGCCGTGGAGCAAGGTCTATGCCTACGATGCCAAGACCGGCAAGAAGCTGTGGAAGTATGACCCACACGTTCCCGGTGAATATGCGGTGAAGCTGTGCTGCGGCATCGTCAATCGCGGCGTGGGATTCTCGAAGGGCAAGATCATCTGGGGCACGCTGGACGGACGGCTGATCGCCGTCGACGCCAGGACCGGCAGCAAGGTGTGGGAGATCCAGGCCACCGATCCGAAGAAGTGGCTGTCGATCACCGGTGCGCCGCGGATCGCGGACGGCCACATTTTCATCGGTGAAGCCGGCTCCGAGTTCGAGGAGCGCGGTTACCTGGCCTGCTATAACGCCGATAACGGCAAGGAGCTGTGGCGCTGGTGGTCCGTGCCCGGTGATCCGTCGAAGGGTTTCGAGCAGCCCGAATTGGCCATGGCCGCGAAGACCTGGGGCGGGGAGTGGTGGAAGACGGGTGGTGGCGGCACGCCCTGGGATGGCATTACCTACGATCCGACCACGGGCTACGTGTTCATCGGCACCGGCAATGGCGCTCCCTGGCCGGCCGAGGATCGCTCCCCCGGCAGCGGTGACAATCTGTTCACCGCCTCGATCGTCGCGATTGATGCCAAGACCGGCCACTACGTCTGGCACTACCAGGAGACGCCGGCAGAGAGCTTCGATTTCGACAGTACGGCGCAGATCACGACCGCGGACCTCGTGATCAACGGCGAGAAGCGTCATGTGGTCATGCACGCCCCCAAGAACGGGATTTTCTACGTCCTCGACGCCCACACCGGCAAATTCATTTCCGGCACGCCCTTCGTGCCGAAGGTGAACTGGATGACCGGGTTCGATGCCGACGGGCGCCCGATGCTGAATCCCCAGGCCAATTACGCCAAGACCGGCAAGGGGTTCTACCTGGTCGGCTTCCAGTCGCACGTGTGGAATCCGATGTCCTTCAATCCCCAGACCGGACTCGTTTATCTGCCGACCAACTACGGCAGCTACCCGTACGTTTCCGAGCTTGGCGCCAAGATGGGCAACCAGTTGCTCGGCATCAATATCCGCAAGCGCCCGGAGGGCACCGCGCCGGTGCTCGAGGGACCGCGCTCATACCTCGTGGCCTGGGATCCGGTGAAGCGCAAGGAGGCCTGGCGGCAGACCGAGGGGACCAGCCGCGCCGGCACCATGACGACGGCCGGGAACCTGGTCTTCCAGGGTAATGCGCAGCACAACTTCAACGCTTACCGGGCCGACACCGGGGAGAAAGTCTGGTCGGCCGATACCCAGGCCGGAATCACCGGAGGTCCGGCCACCTACGCCATCGATGGCCAGCAGTACGTCGCGGTGGTGGCCGCCGGCCAATCCGGATTCGGCGGCGGCGGTTACTGGGCGCCGAACTACGCGCGTCTTCTGGTCTACAAGCTCGGCGGCAACGCGCAGCTGCCCGAGAAGGTGGCCTTCACGCCGCCGACGCTCAATCCGCCGGCGAACTTCGGCGATGCCGCCCAGCACGAGGAAGGCGAAAAACAGTACACCGCGCACTGCGCGGGCTGCCATGGCAACAACGCGCCCGGGGGACGTCAGGTGAGCAGCCTGTTCCCGGATCTGCGCTACGCGGGCGCGCTGTGGAGCGCGGATGCCTTCAAGGCCATCGTCATCGACGGTGCGCTGCAGGAGAACGGCATGGTCTCCTTTGCCAAGGTGATCACGCCGCAGGACGCCGAAGCCATCCGCTCTTACATGGTGACCGTCTCGAACGACGCGAAGAATGCGCCGCCGCCGCCGCCGGGACCTGGCGGCCCGGGTGGTCCCGGTGGCCCAGGCGGTCCGCCGGCCGCCGCCCCCGCACCGACCCCGGCTCCGGCTCCGGCGTTGCACCAGTAGCAACCTGCGGCGGTCAGCGATTCAAGGTGACCGCCGCTTCCTGTCGCTTCGCGGAGCGCTCGGCAGCAGCGATCGCGCGCACGATCACTGTTTCAGTGAGCGGCCGAACCCGCTTCAATTCGCGCAGTATGGCGCGGCTTTGGCGTGCGCTGGCGGGCTTTCCGAATAGATATCCCTGGCCGTAGTCACATCCGTACTCGCGCAGCAGCGCTGCCTGTTCGGCCGTCTCGACGCCCTCGGCGACGGTCTTCAGACCCAGTTTCTTGGCCATGTCGATCACGGCGTGGATGAGCGGGGTCCTGGAGCCTTCCGTGCCCAGGTCGCGCACGAAGGTGCGATCGACCTTCAAGGTGTCCACGGGCAGGCGATTCAGATAGCTTAGACTTGAATAACCGGTGCCGAAATCATCGATCAGCACCTCCGAACCCATTGCGCGCAGTGTCTTGAGCGTGTCGATGAACCGCTCCGGTTCCTTCATCATGGCCGACTCGGTGATCTCAAAGCGTAACCACCTCGGATCGACACCATCCTTGGCGGCCAGTTGCGCGACCAGCTGCGCGAAGTCGGTGCGCTCGAACTGTAGCGGCGAGACGTTGACCGCAATGGGCACGATCGGGACATCGCGATCGAGCCACGCCCGGATCTGCGCGATCACCTGGGTAAGCGCCTGCAGACCCAGCTCGGCAATGAGTCCGCTTTTCTCGGCGACCGGAATGAACTGGATCGGCGCAATGATGCCGCGTTCCGGATGGCGCCATCGCATCAACGCCTCGAGCGATGACAGCAAGCCCGTGTTCAGGTCGATGACCGGCTGGTACTCCATGAAGATCTGGTTGGTACCCACGGCGTGGCGCAGGGCCTGCTCCAGCGCGACATGCTCGCTGAAACGCACGTCCATGTCGGCCGAGAAGTACCGGTGACAGTCGCGACCGGCTTCCTTGGCCTGATACAGGGCGATATCGGCGTGTTGCTGCAGCGCCTTGAAGTCCTGGCCGTCGGCCGGGAACACCGCGATCCCGAGGCTCGCGGTGACGGTCACGGTTGCGCCGTCGAGGGTGATGGGCGCCCGCACTGCAGTCTGCAGCCGGGTGGCCAGCGCTTCGATCGCTGCCGCATCGGACATGAGCGGTGCGACCACCACGAACTCATCACCCCCCATGCGCGCGACGACATCATGGGAGGATACGGCGGCGCGCATGCGCCGGGCCACAATCTGCAGCAGGCGGTCGCCGGGGGCATGACCCAGAGAGTCGTTGATGTTCTTGAAGTTATCGACATCAACGTACAGCAGCGCTAGCAGATTGTCCCCGGCCGCGATGTTCTGCAGCACCCGCGGCATCTTGTTGTTCAGATACAGCCGGTTCGGCAATCCGGTGAGCGCATCGTGCTGCGCCAGCTTGGAGAGTTTGCGGCGCGTCTCCCGCTCGCGGTCCTCCGCCGCCTTGCGATGACTGATGTCATGCGCGACCAGGATCAGGATGGTGCGCCCCTGGACATCGAGGCAGGTGGCAGTGATCTCGGCATCCACCCAGCTGCCGTTTGCACTGAGCACGCGCGACTCGTGGATGGATCGTTCGGCGCGCTCACTCAAGATCGTGTTCAGCAGCTGAGCCGACAGTTCCGGGAAGAGGTCCTGTACCCGGTAGCGGTCGACCGTTTGGCGGGTGCAGTGCATTGCCCGCAGCGCGGTCGCATTGGCTTCAATGATTTCCAATGAGCTGCCATCGACCAGCAGAATGGCTTCACGCAGCTGCGCCGCGATGTTCCGGTAGCGCTGTTCGACGGAGTCCTGGGTCGCGAAGCTGCGCCGCAGACGCATGACGAGCCAGATCACCAGCCCACTGAAGACGATGAACATGGCGACAATGGTGGCGAGCATCAGTCCCGTCGTGTGCCTTCCGAGGGCATAGATATCGCGTCTGGAAGTGGTGCTGAACAGTGCGATCGGCCGCGCATCGGTGCTGCGAACCACGGCGTAGCTGGTGATTTGCCGATCATTGTCTACGACGACAAGGGTGGGTTGGGACAGATCACCCGTCGCCAGCCACGCGCGCACCCGCGCCGGCAGATTCGCCGGGGTCGCGCCCGGCCCGACCAGGTAGGTCACCGTCACCGGCAACTGACTGGTCTCTCGCACCCGATCGATGTCGCTGTCTTCAATGAAGCGCGCGAATAGCATGGTAGCGCCGGTGGGCTGAGTCTGATCGGTGCGCTGGATTTCCGCCGCCGCAATCGCCATCAGCCCGTGATTGGTGGCCACCAGGCCGTTGACCTGCATGAAATCCCTGCCGCGTCCTGTCGGCAGCAGCCGGGGGAGTCCCTGCAGGTAATCACGCGGCGCCGGCGATATCATCTTGGCGCCGGAGCGATCGGAAAGGCCGGAGTAGATTTCCTGGCCATCGCGGTCCACGATCCACACCAGGTCGACGTGCATCCCGCTGAGCGTCTCACGCACCAGGTTGGCATCGATGTAGTGCTGGTTGCGATCCTGCACGAACTGCACCGAGTCGTCCCACTGCGCGTAGTCGCGGTTACTGATGGCCAACTGCCGCAGATCCGCCTCGAAAGCCCGATAGATCTGAACTGCCTTCTGGGAGGCGGCGACGCTCTCGACATTTTCAAAGCTGCCCATCAGAGTGGGGCCGGTGACGAGCACACCGAGTCCCAGCACGAACATGGCGGCCGCCGAAAAGATGATCCACGGCACCCAGGATCGCCAGGCGCGAGGGTGCGGCGCATCGGTGGGGGTGGAGGTGACCAAGGCACCCCGGTTATCGGCTGACAGCAGCACTTTCTTGAGGCGCCTCACCCGGAGCTGCCGGCAGGGGTGGCCCCTGGACATTGATCCGCCGCATCGGCCGGGTGCCTTGACGGTGGCCGGTGTCGGGGTCAGGGGCGACGCGGGTGACCAGCAGGAGGGCCGCCCGCATCGTTTCAGGCGGGGCCGTGCGCTGTGGCGCCCTTGAGTTCGACAGCGCACGCGGCAGCGGAGACATCTCGACGCTACCGCTGGGTGATCTGCAGCCTGCTGCTGGCCGCGATGGCCATCAACTACATCCAGCGCCAGACGATCGGACTGCTCAAAAGTCCGCTGCAGCACGAGTTCGGGTTGGATGAGGTCGGCTTCGCCAATATCGTCTTCTGGTTCCAGGCGGCCTACGCGGTCGGCTATGTGACCTTCGGCCGGGTGCTCGACCGCATCGGCGCCCGAACCGGCTATGCGATCGCCTTCGTGCTGTGGAACCTGTCACACCTGGCCGCCGGTCTCGCTGCCACGACGCTGCAGTTCACCCTGGCGCGCGTCGGTCTGGGAGTGGGCGAATCGGGCGCATTTCCGGCCAGCCTCAAGGCGGTTGCGGACTGGTTTCCGCAGCGCGAACGGGCCCTGGCGGCGGGCATCTTCAATGCCGGCACCAATTTCGGCGCCATCATCGCTCCGGCCATCGTGCCCGTGCTGACCCTGACCTGGGGCTGGCGTTCCTCGTTTTTCGTCACCGGCGGCGTGGGGATGCTGTGGCTCATCGCGTGGCTCGCCCTGTATCGGCGCGAATCGGCCCCGGTGGAGGCGGTGGAATCGGTGCGCTGGTGGCGTCTGCTGGGCCTCAGGGAAACCTGGGCCTATGCCAGCGCCCGCTTCCTCATCGACCCCATCTGGTGGTTTTATCTCTTCTGGCTGCCGGACTTCCTCCACAAGACCTACCACCTCGACCTCGGTAGTTTCGGGCCGCCCCTGATTGCGATCTATCTGATTTCGGATGTCGGCTCGGTGCTGGGCGGATACTCATCCTCGGCGCTCCTGAAGCGCGGGGTCAGTGTCAACCTCGCGCGTAAACTGACGCTCTTGGTATGCGCGCTCCTGGTGCTGCCGGTGCTGTGGGTCGATGGCGCCCGGGAGCTGTGGGTGGCGGTGCTTTTGATAGGATTGGCCGCCGCCGCGCATCAGGCGTTCTCCGCGAATGTCTACACCCTGCCGTCGGATGTGCTGCCGCGCTCCGCCGTGGCCTCGGTGATCGGCATCGGCGGCATGATGGGGGCGGTGGGTGGCATGCTGTTCACGCAGTTCGTCGGGCAGATCCTGCAGCTGACGGGCTCATATCGGATATTGTTCATGATTGCCGGATCCGTATATCTCATTGCGCTGCTGGTCATTCACATCCTG